>NZ_MUIO01000044.1 GCF_002087235.1 Pseudomonas floridensis
TTAAGTGAACAGCATTAGGATCCTGTCCGGGCTTTTCATTATCGCGTCGCGTTCACTCCTGCTTCTTGAGGCGTACCGCCAATACATCGCAGGGTGCGCCGTGCAGTACGTCGTTGGCAGTCGAACCCAGCAGCAGGGCCAGGCCGTGACGGCCGTGGCTGCCTACGACAATCAGGTCGCAGTGCTGGGTCTTGGCCAATTGATGAATTTCCTGGCGAGGCTGGCCGTACACCAGGTGACTTTCACCCTTTATCAATTGAGGGTGCTTTTGCTTGAGTCTTTCCAGCTTTTCCTTGGCTTGGTCGAACTGTTGCTGCTGCAGCTGGGAGAGGTCCATCGGGACATCGCCGCCGAAAGCCATCGCCATCGGTTCCACGATGTGTACCGTCGACAGCTTCGCGCCGCTGGCTTCGGCCAGCTCTCGAGCGCGGCGAATGACCGGGTCGCATTCGTCGGTGAGGTCAATGGCGACCAGAATATGTTGATACGACATGAAGGTGTCCTCCGAGAGGGTTGCGATGTGTGAGTATGGCGCTTTCGTTCGCATCTGGGCAGACCCCGTGCATGCCATTGTTTTCAACGTATTGTTTTAAGTCTGAATCAAGCGGGGGCAAGAAATATGACGGTCTGGATAGTCCTGTCAATCATTTGTGTCATGTTGAGCCCACTGGTCTGGCTGCGTCCGTCGCGTCGACAGAGTGGCCGGATGGCGTTGCGCATGGAGGCGCGGCGTATCGGCATGGCGATGCAGCTGGCGCCTCAGGAGTGGCCGCACTGGCTCGCCAAAGAGCCGCCCAGCCCGTGCGCTCAGTACCATCGGCCGCGCAGAAGCGCCAAACCTGACGCCTGGGTCTACTGGCAGCGTGAGCCGGGTGCCTGGGTCAACCGCTGGCGAGAACCTTGTGAAGACAGTGTTTTGCTTGATCATTTCAGCACGCTGCCTGCCGACGTCTTCAAAGTGGAGGCGGACTCGCAGATGATCGCGGTGTATTGGGCTGAGCGCGGTGAGGCAGAAGTGTTGCAGCGTATTAATGCGGTGCTCAAGGCGCTGGCCTGAACGCCGGTCAAATCGCAGGCAATAAAAAGCCCGATAACAACATCGGGCCGGGGTTGGCCAGGCAGGCCGTAATCCTTGTGTGCCGGCACCCAGATTGCTGAATGCCGGTTATCACCGCTGCGCACCTGTGATCAGCTTCATCACAGGCCTCTTGTGGCGCAGTGCGCTGACTCTAGCCTTTCTGCTCCGTTTTGTCGCGTTTTTCCCGCCGCTTCTTACAAATGAGCCTCAACGGTGCAAAATCTGCGGACTTTGGGCCAAATCGCGCACTATCATTTCAGTGAATCATGGCAAATCAAACATCGGTTAGCTGGTCAGGAATCGCTTGTGCCTTTTGCAATCGACCGTTTTTATTGACGTTTTGGCGAATTGACAATTATCCGGTTTTGCCTGATGGTGTGCGTACCCAAATCAAACGGGCGTATGAAATGAGCGTTTGGTCGTCAGACGGCTCTGACAGAATCCTGGCTACCACGTCGCAGCGGATGTACGTGTGATTTGGCGTGTTCATCGACGGCGACGTCGTAGTCTCGCCGAGCGCTGATGCTCGGCGAGTATTGTTCAGCTTCCATACTGTGGAGATCAGTTGATGATTTACGAAGGTAAAGCCATCACGGTTAAGGCTCTTGAAAGTGGCATCGTCGAATTGAATTTCGACCTCAAGGGTGAGTCCGTCAACAAGTTCAACCGTCTCACCCTCAACGAGCTGCGTCGGGCCGTGGATGCGATCAAGAGCGACGCATCGGTCAAGGGTGTGATCGTCACCAGCGGCAAGGACGTGTTCATCGTCGGCGCTGACATCACCGAGTTTGTCGAGAACTTCAAGTTGCCCGAAGCCGAGCTGGTCGCCGGCAATCTGGAAGCCAACCGCATCTTCAGCGATTTCGAAGACCTGGGCGTGCCGACAGTGGTGGCCATCAATGGCATCGCGCTGGGCGGCGGTCTGGAGATGTGTCTGGCGGCGGATTACCGCATCATGGCCGGCACCGCAAAGGTCGGCCTGCCGGAAGTCAAGCTGGGCCTTTATCCTGGCTTCGGCGGTACGGTTCGTTTGCCACGCATCATCGGGGCTGACAATGCCATCGAATGGATTGCCTCAGGCAAGGAAAACGCTGCCGAAGACGCTCTTAAAGTGGGCGCGGTCGACGCGGTCGTTGCACCTGACAAGCTGCAGGCTGCGGCACTGGACCTGATCAAGCGCGCCATTTCCGGCGAGTTCGACTTCAAGGCCAGGCGCCAGCCCAAACTCGACAAGCTCAAGCTCAATGCCATCGAGCAGATGATGGCATTCGAAACCGCCAAGGGTTTTGTCGCAGGTCAGGCCGGTCCTAACTACCCGGCACCGGTCGAGGCGATCAAGACCATTCAGAAAGCCGCCAATTTCGGTCGTGACAAGGCGCTGGAAATCGAGGCTGCCGGGTTCGTGAAAATGGCCAAGACTTCTGCCGCGCAGAGTCTGATCGGCCTGTTCCTGAACGACCAGGAACTGAAAAAGAAAGCCAAGGGCTACGACGAGATTGCCAAGGACGTGAAGCAGGCGGCCGTGCTCGGCGCAGGCATCATGGGGGGCGGTATCGCTTATCAGTCGGCTGTGAAGGGTACGCCGATTCTGATGAAGGATATTCGTGAAGAGGCCATCCAGCTGGGTCTGAACGAGGCGTCCAAACTGCTAGGCAACCGCGTCGAGAAGGGCCGTCTGACGGCCGCGAAAATGGCCGAAGCGCTGAATGCGATTCGTCCTACGCTTTCCTACGGCGATTTCGGCAATGTCGATCTGGTGGTCGAAGCCGTGGTCGAGAATCCGAAGGTCAAGCAGGCCGTTCTGGCCGAAGTCGAAGCGCAGGTGGGCGAAAATACCATCCTGGCGTCCAACACCTCGACCATTTCGATCAGCCTGTTGGCTCAAGCCCTCAAGCGTCCGGAAAACTTTGTCGGCATGCACTTCTTCAATCCGGTGCACATGATGCCGCTGGTGGAAGTGATTCGTGGCGAGAAGTCCAGCGAAGAAGCGGTGGCCACCACCGTTGCCTACGCCAAGAAGATGGGCAAGAACCCGATCGTGGTCAACGACTGCCCGGGCTTTCTGGTCAATCGCGTGCTGTTCCCGTACTTCGGCGGTTTCGCCAAGCTGGTCAGCGCGGGCGTCGACTTCGTGCGCATCGATAAGGTGATGGAGAAGTTCGGCTGGCCGATGGGCCCTGCCTACCTGATGGACGTGGTTGGTATCGACACTGGCCATCATGGTCGTGACGTGATGGCTGAAGGCTTCCCGGACCGCATGAAGGACGACCGTCGTTCGGCTGTTGACGTTCTTTACGAGGCCAATCGCCTCGGTCAGAAGAACGGCAAGGGCTTCTATGCCTACGAAATGGACAAGAAGGGCAAGCCGAAAAAGGTCAATGATCCGGCAGTGCTCGACGTGCTCAAGCCGATTGTGTTCGAACAGCGTGAAGTGACCGACGAAGACATCATCAACTGGATGATGATCCCGCTGTGCATGGAAACCGTGCGCTGCCTGGAAGACGGCATCGTGGAAACCGCAGCAGAGGCTGACATGGGCCTGATCTACGGCATCGGCTTCCCTCCGTTCCGCGGTGGTGCGCTGCGTTATATCGATTCGATCGGTGTTGCCGAATTCGTTGCCCTCGCTGACCAATATGCCGAGCTGGGTGCCTTGTATCAACCGACCGCGAAGCTGCGTGAGATGGCCAAGAACGGCCAGAGCTTCTTCGGTTAAGCGCCTTTCTGAGGAATGAACGTATGAGCTTGAATCCAAGAGACGTCGTGATTGTCGACTTCGGTCGCACCCCGATGGGCCGCTCCAAAGGCGGCATGCACCGCAACACCCGCGCCGAAGACATGTCCGCGCACCTGATCAGCAAGCTGCTGGAGCGCAACGACAAGATCGACCCGGCGGAAGTCGAGGACGTGATCTGGGGCTGCGTCAATCAGACTCTGGAGCAGGGCTGGAACATTGCCCGCATGGCCTCGCTGCTGACCCAGATTCCACATACATCTGCGGCGCAGACCGTGAGCCGCCTGTGCGGTTCTTCCATGAGCGCACTGCACACTGCTGCGCAGGCGATCATGACCGGCAACGGCGATGTCTTCGTCATCGGCGGTGTGGAGCACATGGGCCACGTCAGCATGATGCATGGCGTCGATCCGAACCCGCACATGTCTCTGTACGCCGCCAAGGCATCGGGCATGATGGGCCTGACCGCCGAAATGCTGGGCAAGATGCACGGCATCACTCGTGAACAGCAGGACGCTTTCGGCCTGCGCTCCCACCAGCTCGCCCACAAGGCGACGCTGGAGGGCAAGTTCAAGGACGAGATCATCCCGATGCAGGGCTATGACGAGAATGGCTTCCTCAAGGTCTTCGACTACGATGAAACCATTCGTCCGGATACCACCCTTGAAAGTCTGGCGGCGCTCAAGCCGGCCTTCAATCCAAAGGGCGGCACTGTGACGGCCGGCACGTCTTCGCAGATCACCGACGGTGCATCCTGCATGATCGTGATGTCGGCACAGCGCGCCAAGGACCTTGGCATCCAGCCGATGGCGGTGATTCGATCCATGGCCGTTGCCGGCGTGGACCCTGCAATCATGGGCTACGGCCCGGTGCCGGCGACCCAGAAAGCGCTTAAGCGCGCCGGTCTGAGTATCTCGGATATCGACTTCTTCGAGCTCAACGAAGCGTTCGCTGCACAGGCCTTGCCGGTGTTGAAAGATTTGAAAGTGCTCGACAAGATGAATGAGAAGGTTAACCTGCATGGCGGCGCCATCGCTCTGGGCCATCCGTTTGGATGCTCCGGTGCGCGAATCTCCGGCACCTTGCTCAATGTCATGAAGCAGAATGGCGGCAACCTTGGGGTTTCCACCATGTGCATCGGGCTGGGTCAGGGCATCGCGACCGTTTTCGAACGCGTCTGATTGCCTGGCGTGATGCAAGCCGGGGCTTGATGCCCCGGCTTTTGTATTTTTGAAAAAGCAGTTTTTACCAAATGTTTTGAATGTGTTTCACGAGGGCTGCACCATGCAACTGCAACCAGGGCTCTATCGCCATTACAAAGGCCCGGAATACCGGGTGTTCAGCGTGGCCAGACACTCCGAGACCGAAGAGCAGGTCGTGTTCTATCAGGCGCTGTACGGCGATTTCGGCCTGTGGGTTCGCCCTCTGGAGATGTTCCTGGAGTCCGTCGAGGTTGACGGCGAGCAAGTCCCGCGCTTTGCTTTGGTCCAGGCCGAACCCAGCCTGTTTTCCGGTTCGTGAAGCGGAAATTCACAACAGGCTGTGCTTGACCTCACCTTGTAGCCACTATATATAGCGTGGCCTTTACACGCTCCTCATTGTCTTTCATCTAGTATTCAGGAATTTTCTGATCCATGGGCAAATCGCTGGTCATCGTGGAATCCCCGGCTAAGGCCAAGACCATCAACAAGTATTTGGGCAACCAGTACGTGGTGAAGTCGAGTATCGGCCATATCCGAGACCTGCCCACCAGCGGTTCGGCCAGTGCTGCCAAAGAGCCTGCCGCCAAGCGGGGCAAGGCCACCGCAGGTGAAGGCCCGGTACTGACGCCGAAAGAAAAGGCGCAGCGCCAGTTGGTCTCGCGCATGGGGGTCGATCCGGAACATGGCTGGAAAGCCAAGTACGAAATCCTTCCTGGCAAGGAAAAGGTCATTGAAGAGCTGCGCAAGCTCGCCAAGGATGCCGACACCATCTATCTCGCGACGGACTTGGACCGCGAGGGGGAGGCCATTGCCTGGCACCTGCGCGAAGCCATCGGTGGGGATGACAGCCGCTTCAAGCGCGTGGTGTTCAACGAAATCACCAAGAAGGCCATTCAGGAAGCTTTCTCCAAGCCAGGCGAGCTGGATATTGCCCGTGTCAACGCCCAGCAAGCGCGTCGCTTCCTGGACCGCGTTGTGGGCTACATGGTTTCACCCCTGTTGTGGCAGAAAGTGGCTCGTGGTCTTTCCGCTGGCCGCGTGCAATCGGTCGCCGTGAAGCTGGTCGTGGAGCGTGAGCGTGAAATTCGTGCGTTCAACCCTGAAGAGTACTGGGAAATCCACGCCGATCTGGGTACTGCCAAAGGCGCGAACGTGCGTTTTGAGGTGGCCCGTGAAAATGGCGAGGCGTTCAAGCCGCTGAACGAAGCGCAGGCGATGGCCGCGCTGGAAAAGCTCAAGGCGTCCAGTTACAGCATCGTCAAGCGTGAAGACAAGCCGACCAGCAGCAAGCCGTCGGCGCCGTTCATCACATCGACCCTGCAGCAGGCGGCGAGCAATCGTCTCGGCTTCGGCGTGAAGAAGACCATGATGATGGCTCAGCGCTTGTATGAAGCGGGCTACATCACGTACATGCGTACCGACTCGACCAACCTGTCGGCCGACGCAGTCAGCATGGCGCGCGACTACATCGAAACCGAGTTCGGCAAGAAGTACCTGCCGGAATCGCCAAATGTGTACAGCAGCAAGGAAGGCGCGCAAGAGGCGCACGAAGCGATTCGTCCCTCCGACGTCAACATGCACCCCTCCAGGCTGTCGGGCATGGAGCGCGATGCCGAGCGCCTTTACGAGCTGATCTGGCGTCAATTCGTCGCTTGCCAGATGCCGCCTGCGCAATACCTGTCCACCACAGTCAGCGTCGCGGCCAGCGATTTCGAACTGCGCGCCAAGGGCCGTATCCTCAAGTTCGACGGTTATACCCGCGTGCTGCCGCAAATGACCAAGCCGGGTGACGACGACGTTCTGCCGGACATGGCTCAGGGTGAGAGCCTGAAACTGAACAAGCTCGACCCGACTCAGCACTTCACCAAGCCGCCTGCGCGTTATTCCGAGGCGAGCCTGGTCAAAGAGATGGAAAAGCGCGGTATTGGACGTCCTTCGACTTACGCAGCGATCATTTCGACCATTCAGGACCGTGGCTATGTCGCGCTACACAACCGTCGTTTCTATTCGGAAAAGATGGGCGATATCGTCACCGGACGTCTGTCCGAGAGCTTTGCCAACCTGATGGACTACGGCTTCACCGCCGGCATGGAAGAAAATCTCGACGACGTTGCACAAGGTCAGCGGGACTGGAAAAACGTGCTGGACGAGTTCTACGGCGATTTCCGCAAGAAGCTGGACGTGGCCGAAGCGCCTGACAGCGGCATGCGCGCCAATCAGCCGGTCATGACCGATATTCCGTGCAAGGTGTGTGGTCGTCCGATGCAGATCCGGACGGCCTCGACAGGCGTATTCCTCGGCTGCTCCGGCTACAGCCTGCCGCCCAAGGAGCGCTGTAAGGCCACCGTCAACCTCACGCCCGGCGACGAGATTGCCGACGACGATGAGGGCGAGTCCGAGTCCCGGGTTCTGCGCGGCAAGCATCGCTGCCCGATCTGCAGCACAGCGATGGATGCCTATCTGCTGGACGAGAATCACAAGCTGCACATCTGCGGTAACAACCCGGATTGCACCGGTTACGAGATCGAAAAGGGTACCTATCGCATCAAGGGCTATGAAGGTCCGAGCCTGGAGTGCGACAAGTGTGGTAGCGAGATGCAGCTCAAGACCGGCCGTTTCGGCAAGTTCTTCGGTTGCACCAACCCCGATTGCAAGAACACCCGCAAGCTGCTCAAAAGCGGCGATGCGGCACCGCCCAAGATGGACCCGGTCAAGATGCCGGAGCTCAAATGCGACAAGGTCGATGACACCTACATCCTGCGCGATGGCGCTTCCGGGCTGTTTCTGGCTGCCAGCCAATTCCCGAAAAACCGCGAAACCCGCGCACCGCTGGTGATCGAGATCGCGCCGCACAAGGACGAGATCGATCCGAAGTATCATTTCCTTTGCGAGGCGCCGAAGAAGGATCCGGATGGTCGTCCAGCGGTGATCCGCTACAGCCGCAAGACCAAGGAGCAGTACGTGCAGACCGAAGTCGAAGGCAAGCCTACCGGCTGGCGTGCGTTCTACGATGGCAGTGCCTGGAAGGTCGAGGACAAGCGCTGATCGATCGGCATCCGGCACCCCAGGTGTCGGATGCCTGACTGGCGCAATGCTGTCAGGCTATGCTGGTGTTTATTCGAAGTGATGGAGGGGCTCGTCATGGCTCATGAACTCTATACCCGCACTAACCAGAAAATTTACTTCGCCGGACTTGCGCTCGAGGCTTTGGGCAAGGCTGAAAAAGGTCTGGCCATGAACGCGCAGGCGCTGCAGCAGGCCGAGCGTGAATCGGTGCTGTTTCACCTGTACGGCGCATTGTTGGGGCTGTGTCACGAGATCGCCGGGTTCTATCGCCTGCCTCAGGCGAATGCTCCCCGTGCAGAACAGTTGCTGACGCAGGATGTGCTGGACGCTATCGCGATTCCGGAAATGGCTGAGCTGGTCGAACTGGCGCAGCATCGGGAAACCTGGCTGGCCAGACTTTTGGCGGCCTACAACGCGTTGTTTCAGCCACCTCGTGCTCCGGTAAAGCCCAAAGGTGACGTGACTCAACCCATGATTGTGGCTGTTAATCTGGATGCCGAGCCTGAGCCGGAGCTGACCCGCGAAGAGCTGGAAAGCTGGCGACAGCAGCTGAAAAGTCTGGCCGTTCGTTTCCGTGAAGGTTTGAGCGAGTGCTGAAAAGCAATACTGGATGGGCTGGCAGGCTGTTACAATGCCGGCCTATTGCGGAGTAACTGTACTGATGCCTACCTCTTTTCTAGAAATTGTCGAACTGCCTGACGGCCGCATTGAACTGCGTCGCGCCGATGACGAAGGCTCGCTGGTCACGCTGGATTTCTCGGCAGACGCCAAGGCATTCATGCAAGGACAGCACGTCGAAGTTGCCAAGGCCATGCTGAGCGTAGGCGTGCAAATGGCAGGGCGTCTGGCTGAAGGCGAAGTCGAAAAAGATGAAGTGCCGCACGTTCTGCACTGATCGATGGCGTTGAACAGCGACCGGGCATTCAGCCCAGTCTGATATTCAGGCTCTGTGCTTCCCCGACCTTCGCTGCATTGATCAACTGCTGACGTGCCGATGTGCCAAGCGGATTGATCCAGCTCACCACCGTATGGCTGCGCCCCAGTCGCAGCGCTTCGCGAGTCAGCTCCAGCGCACTTTGAGTGCCGCGTGGCTGAAGCAGAAGAATGCGTTCCCTGTTCAATCCCGCATCACGCAGCCAGGCCTGGGTCAGGCTCGATGGCGGCGCAATGAGTGTGAGCCAGCGCGCGTCGGCATCCTGGCTCAGTTCGCGGAGGATGGGGGCGAGGAGGTTCAGGCAGTTCCCGGCGGCACCACGCAAGGACAGTTCGCTGAAAGGCTCCGGCTCGTTGCTCCAGGGCGTTTCGACGATATCCGTGAGCATCGGGGCGATGGGCTGGGCCATGAACGCCTCGAACAGTGGCAATTGCGAATGCGGTGCTTGATGGAACTGCATAACGTCTCCTTAGCTTAGCGGCGTATGACGCCGACGCTCAAACCTTCGATCACCAGATCCTGATCCTTGAGGTCGACCTCGATAGGGGCGAACTCCGGGTTTTCAGCCAGCAGCCATACTTTGCTGCCTTCGCGCTTGAAGCGTTTGACCGTCACCTCATCGCCAATCCGGGCAACGACGATCTGGCCGTTGCGAGCCTCACGCGTGGTGTGAACCGCCAGCAGATCGCCGTCGAGAATACCGATGTCCTTCATGCTCATGCCGTGTACGCGCAACAGGTAGTCGGCACTGGGATGGAAGAAAGTCGGGTTGATGTTGCAGGATTCTTCGATGTGCTGCTGCGCGAGAATGGGTGCGCCGGCTGCGACCCGGCCGATGATCGGCAGGCTGCTTTCGTCGGGTTTGGCTTCGAAGCCGGGAATACGAATACCGCGTGATGCACCGGGCGTCATCTCGATGGCGCCCTTGCGGGCGAGTGCCTTGAGATGCTCTTCGGCGGCATTCGGCGATTTGAAGCCCAGTTCCTGAGCGATCTCAGCACGCGTCGGTGGGAATCCGTTGTCTTCAAGACAGCGTTTGATGAAGCCCAGGATCTCGGCCTGGCGTGGCGTCAGTTTAATCATGTCGAGCGCTCTGTCTTTTTATACAGTGACTGGGATTATATACAGTGAAAGCGCATTGGCAATCGTCTATTTCATTTTCAGCGCCGAGCGGTAGCAGAAATAGTGGCCGTGTGTGATTCCCCGGTTGCGCGACTGACGGGCGATTCGTCGTTTATGACGTGATTTCGTGACTGTCCGGCCACAAAATGAACGGGTTCGCTTGACAATCGAGGCGTATGATACGTATGTTTCAAACGTTCGTTTGTTAGGCAGAGAGCCATGGCCCAGTCGGAAACCGTTGAACGCATTCTTGATGCTGCCGAGCAGTTGTTCGCAGAGAAAGGTTTCGCTGAAACCTCGCTGCGCCTCATCACCAGCAAGGCTTCGGTCAATCTGGCAGCGGTGAACTACCACTTCGGTTCGAAGAAGGCGCTGATTCAAGCGGTATTCTCCCGCTTTCTGGGGCCTTTCTGCATCAGTCTGGATCGCGAGCTGGAGCGCCGTCAGGCTCGGCCCGAGCACAAACCTACCCTCGAAGAACTGCTCGAGATCCTTGTCGAGCAGGCGCTGGTAGTGCAGCCGCGCAGTGGCAACGATCTGTCCATCTTCATGCGTTTGCTGGGCCTGGCGTTCAGTCAGAGCCAGGGTCACCTGCGACGCTATCTGGAAGACATGTACGGTAAGGTGTTTCGCCGTTACATGACACTGGTCAACGAAGCCGCCCCGCGAATTCCCCCCATCGAACTGTTCTGGCGTGTGCACTTCATGCTGGGTGCCGCCGCGTTCAGCATGTCCGGCATCAAGGCGCTGCGAGCCATCGCCGAGACCGATTTCGGCGTCAACACGTCGATCGAACAGGTCATGCGCCTGATGGTGCCGTTTCTGGCCGCCGGCATGCGTGCCGACACCGGTGTAACCGACCCGGCCATGATTGCCGCCCAGCTCAAGCCACGCAGCAAGAGCAGCAGTACGCCTGCACCCGTGGCAGCCAAGGTCTGACAGCTGTCCCGGCCCCTTCGGATTGCGCGGGGCCTCAGGATCAAGCACCATGCCCGCATTGAAATCGGGCACTGGTGTGTAAGGGTTTTTTATGAGTTCTGGCCTGCAAGGCTCCCTGATGGTCGATGTCGCCGGTACATGGCTGACCAGCGAAGACCGTCAGTTTTTGCGTCAGCCCGAAGTGGGCGGTCTCATCATCTTCGCTCGAAACATCGAGCATCCCCGTCAAGTCCGTGAACTGAGTGCGTCCATTCGCGCCATTCGGCCTGACCTGCTGCTCGCGGTGGATCAGGAGGGCGGACGCGTGCAGCGCCTGCGTCAGGGGTTCGTGCGTCTGCCGGCGATGCGGGCGATCGCCGAAAGACCGAATGCCGAGTCGCTCGCCGAACACTGCGGCTGGGTCATGGCGACCGAGGTTCTGGCGGTGGGGCTCGATCTGAGTTTTGCCCCTGTGCTTGACCTGGATTACCAGCGCAGTGCGGTGGTGGGCACTCGTTCCTTCGAAGGTGACCCCGAGCGTGCTGCGTTGCTGGCTGGCGCATTCATGCGTGGCATGAACGCTGCAGGAATGGCTGCTACCGGCAAGCATTTCCCCGGTCACGGCTGGGCGGAAGCCGATTCTCATGTGGCCATTCCGGTGGACGAGCGCAGCCTTGAGCATATCCGCGCCAATGATCTGGTTCCGTTTGCCCGTCTGAGTCAGCAACTGGCCGCAGTGATGCCTGCCCACGTCATTTATCCCAAGGTCGATGCACAACCGGCCGGCTTCTCGCGACGCTGGTTGCAGGACATTCTGCGCGACGAACTGAAATTTGACGGGGTTATCTTCAGCGATGACTTGTCGATGGCGGGTGCGCACGTGGTTGGTGATGCGGCGAGTCGCATCGAGGCGGCACTGACGGCCGGGTGTGACATGGGGCTGGTCTGCAACGACCGGGCAGCAGCAGAGCTGGCATTGGGCGCTGCACAGCGCCTGAAGGTCAAGCCTTCGCCGCGCATCGCCCGCATGCGCGGCAACGCGGTCGCCAGCACTGAATATCGACAGCACCCTCGCTGGCTGGCTGCTCTTGCGGCTCTGCGCAGCGCTCGATTGATCGACTGAGGATTGGCAATGACTGTTTACGCGATTATTGGTGGCACCGGACTGACGCAGCTCGAAGGGTTGAAGATTCGTCAGTCGCTGCCCATGAACACGCCGTATGGCGCCCCGTCCGGTGAAATCCAGATGGGTGAGTATGCAGGCCGCGAGGTGATGTTCCTGGCGCGGCATGGTCATCCGCATCGCCTGCCGCCGCATCAGGTCAACTACCGGGCCAATATCTGGGCCCTCAAACAGGCCGGTGCTGAAGCCATCCTCGCGGTGAATGCGGTAGGCGGCATTCATCCGGCGATGGGCACCGGGCATTTCTGTGTTCCGCATGACCTGATCGATTACACCAGCGGTCGCCAACACACGTTCTTTGCCGATGACCTGGAGCAGGTCACGCACATCGATTTCAGCTATCCCTACAGCGAAGCCTTGCGCGCCCGCCTTATTGCGGCATTGACGGCAGAGGGTTGCGCGTTCAGTGATCGCGGTGTGTATGCCTGCACCCAGGGGCCACGGCTGGAAACGGTGGCCGAGATCGTTCGCCTGGAGCGCGACGGCTGCGACATTGTCGGCATGACCGGCATGCCAGAAGCCGCGTTGGCGCGCGAGCTGGAACTGGATTATGCCTGTCTGGCGCTGGTGGTGAATCCGGCCGCAGGCAAGTCGACGACGGTCATCACCATGGCCGAGATCGAACAGGCTTTGCGTGACGGCATGGGCAAGGTCAAATCCACACTGGCGCGGGTATTGTCGGCTCGGTAGCAGCGGCCCATCGCATTCGTCGAAACCCAAGGGCCCTCAACCAAAGCCCTTGGGCGCGGTTCAGACCATGCGCCTTAGAGTGTTGTCTCTGCGCACGAGGTGGTGCCAGAACGCCGCGATCACGTGCAGTCCGATCACATAGTAGAAGATCGACCCCAACAGCTTGTGCAGGTCTTCGAAAGACTCGGCGGTCCGGTCCGAAGTTGCGAACGGCCAGGGTATCTGCACATCGGTGAAAGGGATTGGCAGCGCGCCTTTTTCCACCATGACCGTCAGCAGGCCCAACACCGGCTGGGTGAACAGAAAGGCGTAGAGCGCGTAATGCGAAGCGCTGGCGGCCATCCGCAGGACGCCCTCCAGTGGCGGGGGAATGCCCGGCGGACGATGCCTGCGTCGTTCGGCAATACGAAAGAACGCCAGGGTCAGGATCAGGATCCCGACCCAGAAATGGCTTTGCACCACCAGCAAGCGGTATTCAGAGCCTTTGCCAAACTGAGTGCGGCTGAGAATCAAGGTGTACGCCAGTACGATCAGCGCGGCCATGATCCAGTGAAACCAGCGTGCGCGAGCGGTGTAACGTTGCGAAGTCGGTGCATCCACGGTTGAATTCCTTGTCGCTTTTTCAGGCTGTGTGCACGGAGATTCAGCACACAGCGTGAGAGTCGTTGAGCAGTGCTGCGGTTCACTCGCAACCTGCGCGTTTCAGCACAAATGCACGCAAGGCGTGCCGCTTTCCTGACGCGATTTTCGTTCCTTAAGGGCCTTAAGCAAACCGTGTGCCTCAACGCGGCTTCATGGCTCCGTCCTGTCACTTCAAGGGATAGCTGAATGTTCCGCCGGTCTGCTCGCAATCGATTCGGGTTTGCGCTTGCTCCGGCATCTCGTAATACCAGGTGATTACCTTTGCGTCTGCGGGAATATCCAGCGTCGCCTGCCCAGGCTCCTTGCTGGTGGACCGCTCGTTGGCCAGCGCCTCTTGAGTCAGGGTGGCGCTACACGAGGCCGCCGCGCCTTGCGGGCAGGCATCGACCTTGCGCTTCTCGCGTGGCGTCGCCCCCTTGTCCTCATTACTGCACGACCAATCGATGCTGCCCTGCGGCATGCCGCTGAACTCATAGCAGGTGTGGCCCTGAACGACCGGCATTTGCGGGCTGGAGGGCATTGTCCTGACTTCGCAGGCCTCGCCCAAGACAAACCCCGTGTAAAAAAGGCAGGCAGCGATTCCCGCCCCGTTTCTCCACCATGACCTGCGCGTCATCATCGTCTTCCTCGCCGGTTACGCTCACTGCCGTCAAAAAATCCGAATCAGTTGGCCGGGCGAAGTTCGGCGGTTTCGATGAATGGCCGTTCATGGCAAATACCTATCATCCGGGGCCAGTAACGGAACCTGTGCCAACCGCAGGCTTCATATACGTTGAATCTTCACCCAGGAGTCAGTCTTGACCAGTGCCAATACGCCCGTCGGCCAGGCAACGCCGGTATCGGCCAGCATTTCTCTGAATGTACTGACCATGAACATGCACATGGGCTTCGGCATCTTCAACAGACGCTTCATCCTCCCCGAGTTGCGTGAGGCGGTTCGAAGTGTGTCGGCTGATGTGGTGTTTTTGCAGGAAGTGCATGGCGAGCATCAGAGTCATGCGCGGACCGTAAAGGACTGGCCGACCATTTCGCAGTACGAGTTTCTCGCGGACAGCATGTGGAGTGATTTCGCCTATGGACGCAATGCGGTTTACCCGGATGGCGACCACGGCAACGCACTGCTGTCCAAATACCCGATCGTCAGTCACGAGAATCTCGACATTTCCATCGACGGTACGGAGCAGCGCGGTTTACTGCATTGCATCCTGCAGGTGCCGGATTATGGCCAGGTTCACGCTGTCTGCGTCCACTTGGGGTTGTTTGAAAGCCATCGGCGCAAACAGCTCGGGCTGCTCGCCGAACTGATGGACCGGCTGCCGGAAGGGGCGCCTGTGATTGTCGCCGGCGACTTCAATGACTGGCGTCAGCGTGCCGACGCCTTGCTGCAAGGGACGGGGTTGCACGAAGCGTTCGTTCAGCGCTTCGGTGCCCCGGCAAAAAGTTTCCCGGCCCGTTGGCCACTGCTCAGGCTGGACCGGATTTATGTGCGCAACGCCACGACCCACAGGCCCAAGGTGTTGTCCAACCGACCCTGGTCTCATCTTTCCGATCATGCACCGCTGGCGGTGGAGGTGACCTTATGAGCAACACCACAGAACGCAACAGGCAACCATGGCGCGACGGTAACTCGGTGGAGCTGCTGATCAATGGTGAAGACTTTTTCACCCGTGTTTTCGAGTGCATCCGTGCCGCTCGAACAGAAGTATTGATCGAGACGTTCATCATTTTCGAGGACCGGATCGGCGTCGGCCTGCAGCAGGCGGTGATCGAGGCTGCTCGTAATGGCGCGAAAGTCGTGATCACGGTGGACGACTACGGCACCTCCGACCTCAGCTCGACGTTTGTAAGGGCTATGATCGATGCGGGTGTGCAGATTCAACTGTTCGACCCGCGTCCGCGGTTCATGGGTATGCGTACCAACCTGTTCCGTCGCCTGCACCGCAAGGTGGTGGTGATCGATGGCGAGCTTGGTTTTATCGGCGGCATCAACTACAGCGTCGATCACATGACGGATACTGGCCTGACCGCCAAGCAGGATTACGCGGTGCTGGTCCGAGGCCCCATTGTACAGGACATTCATCGCAGCGCCGTGCACATGCTCAGTGATGCAGTGCGCGCCAAATTGACGCCGATTACTCTCAAGCTGGAGCCGGCCGGCAATGCCCGGATGCTTTTGGCCGAACGCGATAACGCTGAACACACCACCGATATCGAAGAGCAGTATCTGGAGGCCATTCGCGGGGCGAAGCAACGCATTACCCTGGCGAACGCCTATTTCTTCCCCAGCTATCGTTTTCTGCGAGAACTGCGCAACGCCTCCCGACGTGGCGTCAAGGTCACGCTGATTCTGCAGGGCAAGCCGGACATGCCATTCGTGCGGGTCTGCTCGCGACTGACCTACACCTACCTGCTGCGCGATGGCGTGATCATTCATGAGTACAAACAGCGCGCGCTGCACGGCAAGGTCGCGCTGATCGATCAGGACTGGTCCACCGTCGGCTCCAGCAACCTGGATCCGCTTAGCCTGGCGCTGAATCTGGAAGCCAATCTGTTCATCCGCGATCCGTCGCTCAATGATCGGTTGCAGACGCACCTGATGGAACTTGCGGCAGCGCACAGCACCCAGATGAGTTTGAAAGGTGCGGCGCGCGGTCAATGGTGGCGTGCGCCGATGATCGTGTTGAGCTTCTTTTTTCTGCGCAGATTCCCGGCGATTGCCGGCCTGTTCCCGGTACATGGCATGCGTTTGAAGCCTCTGCGCGCCGGGGATGTGGTGCCGGAGGCAAAAGTCATCGAGCAGCAACAGGCGCACCACGAGCTGGATCAGGAGAAAACATCATGACTCAGGCGGCGAGCGCGTCCCCTCAGAGCGCAAAGGACGACAAGAAAAGTGACAAGTGGAAATGGGCGAAACGGGCGTTCAACCTGTTTTTCTTCATTGCCGTGCCGGTTTTGCTGTTCCTGCTGGTCAAGAACCTGGACTGGCAAGAGGTCAGGCAGGCGCTGCAGTCCTATAAGCTCAGTACCTTGCTGATGGCTGCGTTCGTGGCTTTGCTCAGCTATCTGACGTATTGCGGGTTCGATGTTCTGGCGCGGTATTACACCCGGCACAAGCTATCGATCCAGCAGATCGTGCCGGTGACATTCGTCTGCTACGCCTTCAACCTGAATCTCAGCTCGTGGGTCGGCGGCATCGCGTTGCGCTATCGCCTGTATTCAAGGCTTGGTCTGGATGTGGCGACCATCACCCGTATCTTGAGTCTGAGCCTGATCACCAACTGGCTGGGTTACATGCTACTGGCGGGCTTCGTGTTTTCGATGCGTTTCCTGTCGCTGCCCAAGGAATGGTCGATCGGCACTGACACCCTGCAGTTGATTGGCTTTGGCCTGCTGGCGGTGTGTTTTGCCTACCTGATGGCGTGCCGTTTTTCCAAACGTCGCTCGTGGAAAATTCGCGATCAGGAATTCAATCTGCCTTCTTTGAAGCAGGCGCTGATGCAGGCGAGCCTGGGTGCCTTGAACTGGTCGCTGATGGCGGCGGTGATCTACACGCTATTGCCGGACAAGGCATTTTATCCGGCGATTCTAGGTGTCTTGCTGATCAGCAGTATTGCCGGCGTCATCACTCATATTCCGGCAGGACTGGGTGTACTGGAAACTGTGTTCATTACGCTGCTGTCGCATCAGTTTTCCAAGGGCAGTCTGCTGGCTGCGCTGATCGGCTACCGAGCCATTTACTTCCTGCTGCCGCTGTTGCTGGCGGTGATTGTCTACCTGGTACTGGAAAAGCGTGCCAAGAAGATGAACGAGAAGAATCAGCAGCGAATGGGTGATCAGGCCAAATCCTGATCGCGCATGGTCAGCCTGGCGTCAATGACTGGCCAGGCTGGCGAACATTTTTACTGCCTCCACCGCGTGGCCGGTGCCTTCACTGATCTGCACGATGGCATCACCGGCCTGATCCTCCAGGTTCACGCCTTTGGCGGCATTGGCGCGTGTGTTGTCCATGCTCTGGATCGCCTGGCGGGTCTCGTGCTGAATCACGCTAATCATCTCTGATATCTCTGCCGTCGAACGACTGGTGCGGCCGGCCAGTTGACGGACCTCGTCGGCCACCACCGCGAAGCCTCGACCCTGATCGCCTGTCCGAGCGGCCTCAATGGCGGCGTTGAGCGCCAGCAGATTGGTCGATGGCCAGGAGCAGGCCTGTACAGTAGGCGGCTGAAAGGCTCCAGTTCCCTTGGTCTCCGATGCAAGCTCACCGATGCTCATCCTTGTGCTCAATGCTGGCACTATAGGTGGCTTCGATAATTCTCCAGCGATCGACCTCGAAAAGAACCTCCGTGATCAGTCGTCGAATCCCACCTGCTCGTGGATTTCGTCGACTTTGAGTTCCAGGCGATACGCCACTGCGATGAACAGCGCCTGACACAGGCACAGTGTTGCACTCAGGGAGCGGAACGCGAACGAGCTGCCCTCATTGACCAGCAACACCGAGTTGGCGCGCTTGGCCAGTGGCGACAGGTTGCTGTCAGTGATGATCAGGGTCTTGGCCTGATGATGCTGGGCGATGCGCAGGCAATGCTGGGTTTCCTTGCCGTACGGTGTGAAGCTGATGGCAATCACCAGATCATTGGCCCGCACGCTGCGCATCTGCTCGCGATAACTGCCGCCAAGCCCCGATATCAGGTGGATGCGCTTGTTGGTGTGCTGCAGGTTGTAGACCAGGTAGTCAGCCACGGCGAATGAGCGACGCACGCCGACCACATAGATATTGTCGGCGTTGATCACCAGGTCCACGGCCTTGTCGAACTCTTCGTCGTCCAGGTCCGCACCCAGCCGCTCCAGCCCGGACAGGGTCGCGTGCACGCATTCACGCGCCAGATCACCGCCGCTGGCCTTGTGCGATTTGTTCGCGATCATGCTGCGGATGCGCTGCTGGTAGTTCTGTACGGGCGTGGTTTTGTGCGTATAGGCCTCGCGGAACAACGCCTGCATCTCGCTGAAGCCGCTGAACCCGAAACGTTGCGAAAAACGCACGATGGCCGACGGATGCACCTCGCATTCACGTGCGATGTCGCTGATCCGGTCGACCATAATCCGGTCGCTCTGCTGGCTCATGTAGCTGGCAATGCGCTTGAGCTGACGGGGCAGGGCGTCGTACTCGTCGGTGATCAGCCGCAACAGACCCTCGGCACTGCCTGGCGGCAGGTCGACATTGGCGTCAGGCAGAGTCGGCTGATCGGTGCTGTTCATAGTCAATCCTTCTTACGTTTTTCCGGGGCATTCACGCATTGAGAGGCCCCCGACAATAAAGGCTGCCTCCGGCAGGATTGGGAACTATATCGCACCTGCCCGCCCAGTGTGCCAGCACTTGCGTTAGCATATGGAAAAAATATTCCACAAGAAAAAATTATAGAATAAATATTGATTGATGCCGCAGGACGTTTTAGGCTTTATTCACAAAGGCATTGTGCGCACCTGATGCATGCAATGCAGGCTGATAAAAATAACAGGAGCCACCATGGGCCAGACACGCTTTGCTACCGGGCGTCAGTTGGATCTTATCTGTCTTGGACGTCTGGGCGTCGATCTCTATGCACAGCAGGTGGGCGCCCGCCTGGAGGACGTTTCCAGTTTCGCCAAGTACCTGGGCGGTTCGTCGGCCAACATCGCGTTCGGCACGGCGCGTCTGGGCTTGAAGTCAGCCATGCTCAGTCGCGTTGGCGACGATCACATGGGGCGTTTTCTGGTCGAGTCGCTGGCCCGCGAAGGCTGTGACGTCAGCGCGATCAAGCGCGACCCCGAGCGCCTGACCGCCATGGTGTTGCTGGGTTTGAAGGACCGTGAAACCTTTCCGCTGGTGTTCTATCGCGAGAACTGCGCCGACATGGCCCTGCGTGCCGAAGACATCGATGAACAGCAGATCGCATCCAGCAAGGCGCTGCTGATCACCGGCACGCATTTTTCTACCGATCAGGTGTTCAAGGCCAGTATTCAGGCGCTTGATTATGCGCAGAAGCATCACGTTCACAGAGTGCTGGACATCGATTACCGCCCGGTGCTCTGGGGGCTTGCCGGTAAAGCCGATGGCGAGACCCGCTTCGTCGCCGATCACACTGTCAGTCAGCATGTTCAGCGGATTCTGCCGCGTTTCGACCTGATCGTCGGCACCGAAGAAGAGTTCCTGATTGCAGGCGGCGCACCCGATCTGCTCACGGCCTTGCGAACCGTGCGTGAACTCACTGCCGCAACCTTGGTGGTCAAACTCGGCCCGCAGGGTTGCACGGTGATTCACGGCGCGATTCCTGCGCGTCTCGAAGATGGCGCGATTTACCCGGGCGTTCGCGTCGAGGTGCTCAACGTGCTGGGGGCGGGCGATGCTTTCATGTCCGGGTTTCTCAGCGGTTGGCTGAACGATGCCAGTGACGAGCGCTGCTGCCAACTGGCCAATGCCTGTGGCGGTCTGGTGGTGTCGCGCCATGCCTGCGCGCCTGCCATGCCGACACCTGCCGAACTGGATTATCTGCTCAACAGCCCGGAGCCGGTGACCCGTCCGGATCGGGACGTGAGCCTGCAACGTTTGCATCAGGTCAGCGTGCCGCGCAGACAATGGCGCCAATTGTTCATATTTGCGTTCGATCATCGCGGACAGTTGGTCGAGCTGGCGCAGCAGGCGGGTCGGGACCTGAGCAGCATCAGTCATATCAAGCAGTTGTTCGTACAGGCGGTGGCGCAGGTCGAAAATGACTTGCGCAAGCGTGGCATCGAAGCCGATGTCGGGCTGCTTGCCGATCAACGCTTCGGGCAGGACGCCCTTAATGCCGCCACCGGCCGAGGCTGGTGGGTGGCTCGTCCGGTGGAAATCCAGGGCTCCAGACCCCTGGCGTTCGAGCATGGTCGGTCGATCGGCAGCAACCTGATCAATTGGCCGCAGGAGCAGATCATCAAGTGCCTGGTGCAATACCACCCCGATGACGAGCCGATGTTGCGTCTCGAACAGGAAGCGCAGATCAAGGCACTCTATGACGCGTCCAGAGTCAGCGGGCATGAACTCCTGCTGGAAATCATCCCGCCCAAGGATCATCCCTCGACCTATGCCGACGTAATGCTGCGTGCGCTGAAGCGTTTGTACAATCTGGGCATCTATCCTGCGTGGTGGAAGATCGAAGCGCAGACTGCCGAGGTCTGGCAGCAACTGGATGCACTGATTCAGGAGCGCGATCCGTATTGCCGTGGCGTCGTTCTGTTGGGCCTGAACGCGCCGGTCGAAGACCTGGCGGCCGGGTTTTCCGCCGCACGTCACAGTGTCACCTGTCAGGGGTTTGCCGTTGGCCGGACGATTTTTCGTGAACCGAGCCGGGCCTGGATGGCCGGTGAGATCGATGACGCCACCCTGGTCGCCCGAGTGCAGAGCACGTTCAACTGGTTGATCGAGTCCTGGCGAGAAAGCCGCGCCTGAAGCCAATCGTCACTGACGCTGTGATAACAACAAAAAGGTCCAGCCATGCCCGCTTCCGTACCTAAAATCCGCATCGGCATCAACCCGATTTCCTGGAGCAACGATGACCTGCCAGCGCTGGGCGGTGAAACGCCGCTCAGTACCGCGCTGAGTGAAGGCAAAGCCATCGGCTACGAAGGGTTCGAGCTCAACGGCAAGTTTCCCAAAGACGCCAAAGGCGTCGGTGATGTGTTGCGTCCTTACGACTTGGCGCTGGTTTCCGGCTGGTACTCCAGTCGGCTGGCGCGCCGCTCGGTTGCCGAAGAAATTGAAGCCATCGCTTCCCATGTCCAATTGCTGGCGCAAAACGGTGCTTCGGTGCTGGTGTATGGCGAGGTCGCCGACTCGATTCAGGGTCAGCGCATTCCTCTGGTCGAACGCCCGCGCTTCCATACCGACGAAGCCTGGCGCGAATACGCCGACAAGCTCACCGAACTTGCTCGCTTTACGCTGTCGCAGGGCGTACGTCTGGCCTATCACCACCACATGGGCGCGTACATCGAGTCGCCGCAGGACATCGATCGTCTGATGGCGCTGACGGGCAGCGAAGTCGGTCTGCTGTTCGATTCGGGGCATTGCTACATGGGTGGCGGCGAGCCGCTCGAGGTTCTGAGCCGGCACATCGATCGTGTCTGTCATGTGCATTTCAAAGACGTGCGCAAGCCTGTCGTGCAACTGGCGCGTAACAATCTCTGGAGCTTTCCGGACTGCATTATCAACGGCACCTTCACTGTGCCGGGTGATGGCGATATTGATTTTTCGGCGCTGCTGAACGTCCTGTTGAAGGCTGATTACAACGGCTGGCTGGTGGTCGAGGCCGAACAGGACCCGGCGGTCGCGCCCAGTTACATCTACGCCAGTAAAGGCTACGAGACACTGCGCCAGCTGCTGGCCGACGCTCGATAAGGAGGACTGGACAATGAATCTGTTGATCAAAAGCAACGCTCAGGGTCGTGACGTTGTGGCATTGCCACAAGGCGCGCTCGACTACGTCGGGTTTGCGGCCTACCGTCTCGAAGCGGGAGAACGTCTGCCCTTGAGCGCTGGCGAAAAAGAGCTGTGCGTGGTGCTGCTTACCGGTCATGCCAGCGTCAGCGGCGAGGCACCGGGGCAGGGCGCGTTCAATTGGGAAAACATTGGCGATCGTCATTCTGTCTTCGAAGAGAAGTCGCCGTTCGCCGTCTACCTGCCACCCAACAGCCAGGCGCATTTCACCGCGCTGGGGCCGGCTCATCTGGCGGTTTGCGCCGCGCCTGGCGATAGCACCAAGCGAGTCCCGGCACGGCTGATCACGCCTGACAGCATGAAGCGCAGCGTGCGCGGCAAACAGGCCAACACCCGTTACGTGTGCGACATCTTGCCAGACACTGAAGTCGCGCATTCGCTGCTGGTGGTGGAAGTGCGTACGCCTTCGGGCCATTCGTCCAGCTACCCGCCGCACAAGCATGACCTGGACAACTTGCCTCATGAGAGTTTTCTTGAGGAAACCTATTACCACCAGGTCAACCCGCCCCAAGGGTTCGTGTTTCAGCGCGTCTACACCGACGACCGCAGCATCGATCAGGCCATGGCCGTGGAAAACAGCGATCTGGTCGTGGTGCCCAAGGGCTATCACCCGGTGACCGTGCCTTACGGCTACGAATCCTATTACCTCAACGTGATGGCCGGTCCGACCCGTGCGTGGCAGTTCCATAACGATCCGCAGCACAGTTGGCTGCTGGAACTTTAATTTCCCTTTTTTGGAGTCAGTCAGATGAGCGAGTCACCGGTGATCGGCCACTACATCAACGGACGCGTGCACAACGGCGATAGCGAGCGCTACAGCGACGTCTTCAACCCGGCGCTGGGCAGCGTGCAGGCCCGCGTTGCCCTGGCCAGTGTCAAGACCGTCGACGAGGCGGTCGCTTGCGCCAAGGCGGCTTTTCCGGGCTGGGCCGATCAGTCCTCGCTGCGCCGCGCGCGGGTGATGTTCAAGTTCAAGGAATTGCTGGACCGGCATCATGACGAACTGGCACAAATCATCTGTCGTGAGCACGGCAAGGTGTTGTCCGACGCACGTGGCGAAGTGGTGCGGGGCATCGAGATCGTCGAGTTTGCCTGCGGCGCACCGAGCCTGCTCAAGAGCGATTTCAGTGACAACATCGGCGGCGGCATCGACAACTGGAACCTGCGCCAGCCGCTGGGCGTCTGTGCCGGAGTCACGCCGTTCAACTTTCCGGTGATGGTGCCGTTGTGGATGATCCCCATGGCGCTGGTCACTGGCAACTGCTTCATTCTCAAGCCGTCCGAGCGCGATCCTTCGGCCAGCCTGCTGATGGCCCGCCTGCTCAAGGAAGCCGGACTGCCCGATGGCGTATTCAATGTGGTGCAGGGCGACAAGGTGGCGGTCGATGCGTTGTTGCAGCACCCGGATATCGAAGCGGTGTCCTTTGTCGGTTCGACACCGATTGCCGAATACATTCATCGCCAGGGTACCGCGCACGGCAAACGTGTGCAGGCGCTGGGCGGTGCCAAGAACCACATGATCGTCATGCCTGACGCCGACCTGGACCAGGCCGCCGACGCACTGATCGGTGCCGCCTTCGGCTCGGCCGGCGAGCGCTGCATGGCGATCTCCATCGCTGTGGTGATCGGCGATGTCGGGCAGGCGCTGATCGACAAACTGTTGCCGCGCATCGACCAGCTCAAGGTCGGCAACGGCATGAACGCCGACTCGGACATGGGCCCGCTGGTCACCGCCGTGCACAAAGCCAAGGTCGAGGGTTACATCGAGCAGGGCGTAAAGGAAGGCGCGAAGCTGATCGTCGATGGGCGCAATTTCAAGGTGCCAGGTGCCGAGAAGGGCTTTTTCGTCGGCGCGACGCTGTTCGATCAGGTCACGCCAGATATGCAGATCTACAAGGAGGAAATCTTCGGACCGGTACTGGGCATCGTGCATGCGCCTGACTTCGCCAGCGCGGTCGAGCTGATCAACGCTCACGAGTTCGGCAACGGTGTGTCGTGCTTCACCAGCGACGGTGGCGTGGCGCGCGCGTTCGCCCGCTCAATCAAGGTTGGCATGGTGGGCATCAATGTACCGATTCCAGTGCCCATGGCGTGGCATTCGTTCGGCGGCTGGAAGCGCTCGCTGTTCGGTGACCACCACGCCTATGGTGAAGAAGGCCTGCGCTTCTACAGCCGCTACAAGAGCGTCATGCAGCGCTGGCCGGACAGCATCGCCAAGGGGCCTGAATTCAGCATGCCGACTGCCAAATAGCGTTTCCTCAGCAGACTGTGGAGAACAACAATAATGAGCCAACCTTTGCGTTTTGCCCTCAACCGAATGGTTGCACCGCACCTGCCGCTGACCGGATTCCTCGACCTGGCGGTCAGGCTGGGCAGTGATGCCATCGAGATTCGCAACGACCTCAAAGGCGTCGAGACCGAGGACGGCTCGCCCGCACACCAGGTGCGGGAACAGTGCGCGGCCAAGGGCGTGCAAGTGCTGTCGATCAATGCGCTGTACCCGTTCGATGTCTGGAACGAGGAGCGTCGCGTGCAGGCGACGCAGCTTGCGCAATACGCACGCGATTGCGGTGCACAGGGGTTGGTGCTTTGCCCGCTCAACGACCGTGCCGACCCGCGCAACAGTGCCCGGCGTGCCGCCGGTCTGCGTACTGCGTTGACGGCGCTGGGACCGATCCTGCGCGAGCATGGCCTGTTGGGTTTCATCGAGCCGTTGGGGTTCGAGGAGTGCTCGCTACGCCTCAAGCGCCAGGCTGTCGAAGCGATCCGCAACGTTGGCGGGCTGGATGTGTTTCGTCTGGTTCACGACACTTTTCACCATCATCTGGCGGGTGAAGTCGAGTTGTTCCCGGAGCTGACGGGCCTGGTGCACATTTCCGGTGTCGAGGATGCCGAGGCCCCGCTCAACAGCATTCGCGACGGCCACCGGGTACTGGTCGGCGAAGCGGATATTCTGGGTAACGCGGCGCAGATCGGGCGATTGCTGGGGGGTGGCTATCGCGGCTATTTATCCTTCGAGCCTTTCGCCGACAGTGTTCATGCGCTGGACGACATCGAGCACGCGGTATCGGCGAGCATGGCGCATCTGTCCCAAAGCGTTTCTCCGGTCTGACGATCCCAGGAGCAACTCCCGCAACATGGCGGTGCAATCAACGACACCTTCCACCTCAAACAACAACAAGGTGCAAGCATGAGTACCACCCGACTGACCATGGCACAGGCTCTGGTGAAGTTTCTCGATAACCAGTACGTCGAAGTCGATGGCGTGCAGAGCAAGTTTGTCGCTGGCGTGTTCACCATTTTTGGTCACGGCAACGTGCTGGGTCTGGGCCAGGCACTGGAGCAGGACAGCGGCGATCTGGTCGTCCATCAGGGCCGCAACGAGCAGGGCATGTGCCACGCGGCGATCGGTTTTGCCAAGCAGAACCTGCGGCGCAAAATCTACGCCTGCACGTCGTCCGTCGGGCCTGGCGCGGCCAACATGATAACGGCTGCGGCCACGGCGTCGGCCAATCGCATTCCGTTGTTGCTGTTGCCCGGCGATGTCTACGCCAGCCGCCAGCCGGATCCGGTGTTGCAGCAGATCGAACAGTTCCACGACCTGAGTATCAGTACCAACGACGCGTTCAAGGCTGTCAGCAAATACTGGGACCGGATCAATCGTCCGGAGCAGTTGATGAGCGCAGCCCTCAATGCCATGCGCGTGCTGACCGATCCGGCCGAAACCGGTGCGGTGACGCTGGCGCTGCCGCAGGACGTTCAGGCCGAAGCCTGGGACTACCCCGACAGCTTCCTGAGCAAGCGCGTGCATCGCATCGACCGTCGTCCGCCCAGCAAGGCCATGCTCGACGACGCGCTGACGCTGCTCAAGGGCAAGCGCAAGCCGATGCTGATCTGCGGTGGCGGTGTCCGTTATTCCGGCGCCGCACAGGCGTTGCAGGCGTTCGCCGAGCGTTTCGCCATTCCCTTCGCGGAAACCCAGGCGGGCAAAAGTGCCATCGTTTCGGCACATCCATTGAACCTGGGCGGCATTGGCGAGACCGGCACGGTGGCGGCCAACCGTCTGGCAAGGGAAGCCGATCTGATCATTGGCGTGGGCACCCGCTACAGCGATTTCACCACCGCGTCAAAATGGCTGTTCCAGAACCCGGACGTGCAGTTTCTCAACCTCAACGTCGGCGCGTTCGACGTGCAGAAGCTGGACGGCGTGCAAGTGCTGGCGGATGCGCAGCTCGCCTTGCAGGCGCTGACGGAAAGCCTGCAGGCTTCAGATTACCGGGCGGCCTGGGGCGATGCACCGCGCGCTGCCAAGGCCGAGCTGGATGCCGAGGTCGACCGGCTCTACGCCGTCGAATATCAGAACCAGGACTTCGTCCCGGAAATCAACGACCACATGGACCCGGCGGTGTTGCGCGAATTCATCGAGCTAACCGGGTCTTGCCTCACGCAAAGCCGGGTGCTGGGTATTCTCAACCACAACCTGCCCGAAGACGCGGTGATCGTTGCCGCCGCGGGCAGCCTGCCCGGTGATCTGCAACGCGCCTGGCGCAGTACCGGCGTGGACACCTACCACGTCGAATACGGTTACTCCTGCATGGGTTACGAGGTCAACGCCGCATTGGGCGTGAAGCTGGCCCAGCCGGACCGTGAAGTGTTCGCGCTGGTAGGGGACGGCTCCTACATGATGCTGCATTCGGAGCTGGCCACCTCCATCCAGGAGCGGCGCAAGATCAACATTGTGCTGCTGGACAACATGACCTTCGGGTGCATCAACAACCTGCAGATGAACAATGGCATGAACAGTTTCGGTACCGAATTCCGGTTTCGCAACGCGCAGACCGGCCAACTGGACGGCGACTTCGTGCCGGTGGATTTCGCCATGAGCGCAGCGGCCTACGGCTGCAAGACCTACAAGGTCAGCAACGCCGAGCAGTTGCACGAAGCGCTGCTCGACGCGCAACGCCAAAGCGTCTCGACGCTGATCGACATCAAGGTTCTGCCCAAGACCATGATTCACAACTACCTGTCGTGGTGGCGGGTCGGTGTGGCCGAGGTCTCGATCAACGGTGCTGCCGAGCAGGTTCACCAGCAACTCACCCGGCAACTGGCCAAGGCCCGCCAGTATTGATTCCACACTTTTGTGCAGACCGTCTTCGAACAAGAACAATCATTCATACAGGACAGTGAAATGACTTTGAAACTAGGTGTGATCGGTACAGGCGCAATCGGTCAGGATCATATCCGGCGTTGCAGCCGAACCCTGCTCGGCAGTCAGGTGGTGGCGGTCACCGACATCGATCTGGTGCAGGCGGCCAGGGTCGTCAGTGATCTGGGCATCAGCGCCGAGGTGTACAGTGACGGCCACGCGCTGATCGCCGCGCCGGATGTGGACGCGGTGCTGGTCTGTTCCTGGGGCGCGACCCACGAAGAATATGTGCTGGCCGCCATCGCTGCGGGTAAACCGGTGTTCTGTGAAAAGCCGCTGGCCGTGACCGCGGCCGGTTGCCGCCACATCGTCGAAGCTGAGATTGCCAGCGGCAGACGTCTGGTACAAGTCGGTTTCATGCGCCCGTACGACCAGGGTTATCGTGCGCTGAAGGCGGTAATCGACAGCGGTCAGATCGGCGAGCCGCTGATGCTGCACTGTGCGCATCGCAACCCCAGGGTTGGCGAGAACTACAAGACCGACATGGCGATTACCGACACCCTGATTCATGAGCTCGATGTGCTGCGCTGGTTGCTCAACGATGACTACGTATCGGTGCAGGTGGTGTTCCCGCGCAAGACCAGCAAGGCACTTTCGCACATGCGTGATCCGCAGATTGTGATGCTGGAAACCGCGCGCGGCACCCGCATCGATGTCGAAGTCTTCGTCAATTGCCAGTACGGCTATGACATTCAGTGCGAAGTGGTCGGCGAGACCGGTATTGCGAAACTGCCGGAGCCTTCGCAAGTGCAGCTGCGTAGCCAGGCCAAGTTGTCCAATGCGATTCTGATGGACTGGAAGGACCGCTTCATTGCCGCCTATGACGTCGAGCTGCAGGCTTTCATTGATGGGGTCAGTGCAGGCACTATCAACGGCCCTTCGGCGTGGGACGGTTATTGCGCTGCGGTCGCCGCCGATGCGTGCATCGAGGCGCAGGGCAGTGGAGCGATCGTACCGGTCAATCTGGAACAGCGACCCGCGTTCTACCGCTGACCAGTGTCTGTGCGACGCACATGTCGGCCAGGGCCTACGTTTTTTGACTATTGCTGGACAGGAGAAAGCCATGCGAGC
Source organism: Pseudomonas floridensis (assembly GCF_002087235.1). Lineage (GTDB taxonomy): Bacteria > Pseudomonadota > Gammaproteobacteria > Pseudomonadales > Pseudomonadaceae > Aquipseudomonas > Aquipseudomonas floridensis. The sequence continues at coordinate 28,353 of NZ_MUIO01000044.1, forward strand.
AGGACTGGTGGGCTACGGCAAGGGAGGGCGTTACTTTCATGCGACGCTGCTTTCGAGTCTACCCGGCGCAACCTTCGTGGGCGTGGTGACGCGTTCGCCCGAGCGCAGGCAGGAAGTGGCCGGTGATCATCCTGGCCTGGCCACGTTCGACACGCTGGCTGATCTGGTCGCTGCCGGAGTTGATGTGGTGGTGATTTCAACGCCGCTGGCGGCGCGACCGGCCTTGATACTGGAGGCCATCGAACTGGGCGTCGGCGTGGTCAGTGACAAGCCGTTTGCCAACGATGCCGCGCAGGCACGAATGCTGGTCGAAGCCGCCGAGCGGCGTGGCGTTCTGCTCAGCGTTTATCAGAATCGACGCTGGGATTCGGATTTCCTTACCGTGCGCAAGTTGATCGACAACCAGGTACTGGGCGCGATCAGCCGCTTCGAGTCGGGCATCGAGCGCTATTCGCCACGCTCGGTCGGCAAGGCCAGTGGCGGTGGCGTGCTGCGTGATCTGGGCAGCCATCTGGTGGATCAGGCGCTGGTGCTGTTCGGGCCGGTGGATCGGGTGTATGCCGAACTGCAGTTCGCCGCTCCAGACGATGAACTGGATCACACGTTCTTCGTCTCACTGACCCATGCCAGTGGTGTGGTTTCCCACCTGTCCGGCAGTTGCCTGCAGAACACCCCCAAGCCACGCTTCCGGGTCAGCGGGTCCCAGGGCTGCTACAGCGTCGAAGGACTGGACGGTCAGGAAGCAGCGGCCTTCGCCGGGCTGACGCCCCGTTCAGAAGGCGAGCGCTGGGGCGTGGAGGAACACCGGCGCTGGGGCTGGTTCGAACAGGGCGATCATCGCGAGAGGGTGCCGTCCGAGCGTGGCTGCTGGCTGGAGTTCTATCGCCAATTGCAGGACGCCTTTGAGGGTCAGGGGGCTTTACCGGTGGACGCGAAGGATGCGGTGGCTTCTGCAGTGGTCATGGACGCGGCGCGGTTGAGCGCTCGTCAGGGATGTGTCGTGGTTCTGTAACGATTCGAGCCACCAGTGCGCATTTGGTTAGCCCGGCACCCTCAAGGGCGTCGGGCTTTCTTGCATTCAAGGAACGGCAGAAGAAAAAACAGAATAAATTCTAAAACCAGTTGAATTGGAAAATATTTTCCAATAGAGTCTTTTTCAGGTTACCGACTATCGAATCATCCGGGCTGTCAGACGCGTCTGAACATCACCGGGGACACGCCAACAAAAACAAGATAGGTACTGTCGATGAAAACCCCCAGCCCTGACGCTCGCGCCAACCGTTTTGTTCCCTCTGCATTCTGGATCCGGCTCATGGAGCGATTCCTGACCGTCGTCGCGCGTGGCATGTGCGTGCGCCACAAGGATGCGCTGCTGTTCTGCATTCCCGGTGCAACCGGCGTTCGTTTGCCGGAATAACGCGCTCTACAGCTTCATTGCTACGTCTTTACCAAGTCCGAACAACAACAAGAATTTGGAGACAGACCCTCATGAAGACCCCGATTCGCTTCACCTCTCTGGCCCTTGCGCTGATGCTGGGCAGCGGAGCCGCCCTGGCCGATGTCAAGGTTGGTGTAGCCATGTCTCAGTTTGACGACACCTGGCTGACTTACCTGCGTGAGGACATGACTGCCAAGGCCAAGACCATGCCCGATGGCGTGACCCTGCAATTTGTCGATGCCCGGGCCGATGTGAACAAGCAACTCGACCAGGTGCAGGAACTGATCGGCAAGAAAGTCGACGCATTGATCGTCAACCCGGTCGACACGGCGGCCACCGCCAGGATCACCAAGATAGCGGTCGCTGCCGGTATTCCGCTGGTGTACGTCAACCGCCGTCCGGATGATCCGAAGCTGCCGGAGGGCGTCGCAACTGTAACGTCCGATGACATGGAAGCGGGCCGCCTGCAAATGCAGTACATCGCCGACAAGATGGGTGGCAAGGGCAGTGTAATGATTCTGCTGGGCGATCTGGCGAACAATTCCACGAAAGGCCGGACCGATGGCGTAAAGGAAGTTCTGAAAAAATACCCGAACATCAAGATCGACCAGGAGCAGACTGGCACCTGGCTGCGTCAGAAAGGCATGGACCTGACCAACGACTGGATTACTCAAGGCAAGGAATTCAACGCCGTACTGGCCAATAACGACGAAATGGCGATCGGTGCCGCGATGGCCCTGAAACAGGCTGGCATCAAGAAAGGCACCGTGTTCGTGGCGGGTGTCGATGGCACGCCCGACGGGCTCAACGCCGTGAACAGAGGCGACCTGACCGTCTCGGTTTATCAGGACGCCAAAGGGCAGGCCAATGGCGCAGTGGACGCCGCAGTGAAAATGGCCAAAAAGGAAAAGCTCGAGTCCCAGGCCATTGTCATTCCGTACCAACTGATAACGCCTGAAAACGTCGTTTCTTTCAAATAAAAACAGCCGACGGGTCCGGTGGCCTTCGGGCCATCGCCTGTCGCTCGAGGAGCTTGTCACCATGTCCGGTTCAGCTACTGCCACCACGCCCGTCAAGCGCGACTCGTCTTCCGGTAGTGCAGGTCACGACGCCTCGCAGCCCCAGCCGCCTTACCTGCTGGAAATCAGCAACATCAGCAAGGGGTTCCCCGGCGTCATTGCGCTCAATGATGTGCAACTGCGAGTCCGCCCCGGCAGCGTGCTGGCGCTGATGGGTGAGAACGGTGCCGGTAAATCGACCCTCATGAAAATCATCGCCGGCATCTATCAACCCGACGCCGGTGAGATTCGTCTGCGCGGCAAGCCGGTCACGTTCGACACGCCGCTGGCGGCGCTGAAGTCCGGCATCGCCATGATCCACCAGGAACTCAACCTGATGCCGTTCATGAGCATCGCCGAGAACATCTGGATAGGCCGCGAACAACTCAACGGCCTGCACATGATCGACCACCGGGAAATGTTTCGCTGCACCGCCGAATTGCTCGAGCGCCTGCGCATCAAGCTTGATCCGGAAGAGCTGGTGGGCAATCTGAGCATTGCCGAGCGGCAGATGGTGGAGATTGCCAAGGCGGTGTCCTACGACTCCGACGTGCTGATCATGGATGAACCGACGTCGGCGATCACCGAAACCGAAGTCGCGCATCTGTTTTCGATCATTGGCGACTTGCGAGCGCAGGGCAAGGGCATCGTTTACATCACGCACAAGATGAGCGAGGTGTTCGAGATCGCCGATGAGGTGGCGGTGTTTCGGGACGGCTGCTACATCGGCCTGCAACGTGCCGAGAGCATGGATGGCGACAGCCTGATCTCCATGATGGTGGGCCGCGAGCTGACCCAGCTGTTTCCCGAGCGTGAAAAACCGATGGGTGATTTGCTGCTTTCCGTGCGCGATCTAAGGCTGGACGGCGTTTTTCAGGACGTTTCGTTCGACCTGCACGCTGGCGAGATTCTCGGGATTGCCGGGCTCATGGGCTCCGGCAGGACCAACATTGCCGAAACCCTGTTCGGCATCACGCCCAGCGATGGCGGGGAAATCCATTTTGATGGCGCGGCGGTGCGCATCGCAGACCCTCATCAGGCCATCGGCCTGGGATTCGCGCTGCTGACCGAGGACCGCAAGCTGACCGGGCTGTTTCCCTGCCTTTCCGTGATGGAAAACATGGAAATGGCGGTGCTGGCCAATTACGCCGGTAACGGTTTCGTCAAACAGAAGGCCTTGCGCGCACTTTGCGAGGACATGTGCAAGAAACTGCGGGTCAAGACGCCGTCGCTGGAGCAGTGCATCGACACCCTGTCCGGCGGCAATCAGCAGAAAGCCTTGTTGGCACGCTGGCTGATGACCAATCCCCGAGTGTTGATCCTCGACGAACCGACACGCGGCATCGACGTCGGGGCCAAGGCCGAGATCTATCGGCTGATCTCGCTGCTGGCCAGCGAAGGCATGGCAGTCATCATGATTTCATCGGAGTTGCCTGAGGTGCTGGGCATGAGCGACCGGGTGATGGTCATGCATGAGGGCGAAATGATGGGCATTCTGGCGCGCGGTGAAGCGACCCAGGAAAACGTCATGCATCTGGCGTCCGGCCATCGGGTCCAGTGACTACGCAGGACCGGCCTTTCGACGAACGCCAGAACAAGAACAAGAGGGTAGACACCATGAGCAACGCAATCCTGCAGAACAAACCGGCGCTGTCGCCGACCAAGAGCAAACGACGACTGCCGACCGAGCTGAGTATTTTTCTGGTGCTGATCGGCATCGGCCTGATCTTCGAACTGTTTGGCTGGATCGTCCGCGACCAGAGCTTCCTGCTCAATTCGCAGCGGCTGGTGCTGATGATCCTGCAAGTGTCGATCATCGGTCTGCTGGCGATCGGTGTGACGCAGGTGATCATCACGACCGGCATTGACCTGTCGTCAGGCTCGGTGCTGGCCCTGTCGGCGATGATTGCCGCAAGCCTTGCGCAAACCTCGGATTTCTCCCGCGCCGTATTTCCTTCGCTGACCGATCTGCCGGTCTGGATACCCGTCGTAGTCGGCCTTGGGGTCGGATTGCTGGCCGGTGCGATCAACGGCAGCATCATTGCCATTACCGGTATTCCACCCTTCATCGCCACGCTGGGCATGATGGTGTCCGCTCGCGGTCTGGCGCGTTTCTACACCGAAGGCCAGCCGGTCAGCATGCTGTCGGACTCCTATACCGCGATCGGTCAGGGGGCCATGCCGGTGATTATCTTCCTGGTGGTCGCGGTGATCTTTCACATCGCGTTGCGTTACACCAAGTATGGCAAGTACACCTATGCCATCGGCGGCAACATGCAGGCAGCGCGTACTTCCGGGATCAACGTCAAGCGCCATCTGGTCATTGTCTACAGTATTGCCGGACTGCTGGCCGGGCTGGCCGGCGTGGTCGCATCGGCGCGGGCCGCCACCGGTCAGGCCGGCATGGGCATGTCCTATGAGCTGGACGCCATCGCCGCGGCAGTGATCGGTGGCACCAGCCTGGCCGGCGGCGTAGGGCGTATCACCGGCACCGTGATCGGTGCGCTGATTCTCGGCGTCATGGCCAGCGGGTTCACGTTCATCGGCGTGGACGCCTACGTTCAGGACATCATCAAGGGGCTGATCATTGTCGTGGCGGTGGTGATCGATCAGTACCGGAACAAGCGCAAGACCAAACGCTAAAACACGCGATGCGCACATAAGGGCCTGTCAGGCCCTTTTGTGCGTTATAAGGAAGCTGGAACCGATGGGGGTTGCGCCGGTCAGACCCTCATCGAACCGATGGCAATAATGGTTTGGTGCCCGTTTTTCAGGGGCGATCCCGCAATTGTTGCTCAAAATGCCTTCAATTGTGTTGCCGAGTGCGCGAGGCGGCCTTAGACTGCCGCCCCTCGTAAATTGAGTGCCTGGTGGCGCTTGGAGATCATGGCGCTTGTACGGCAACGTTGAGCCGCTCCTCAATGCACGTTTTTTTATAGAGAAATCAATGACAAAGGAAAAGTTGCTGGCCATGCCGGCCGATGACTACATGAACGCCGAGCAGCACGCTTTCTTCGTCGAGCTGTTGCAGAACATGAAGGTCGAAATCCACGAGCGAATCGAGCAAAGCCGCATTGCCATCGAGAGCCTGGATACACCTGCAGACCCTGCCGACGCTGCTTCGGTGGAAGAAGAGCGTCACTGGCTGGTCAACGTGATCGATCGTGATCAGCGCATGCTGCCTCAACTGGAAATGGCGCTGACGCGTATCGCCGAAGACACCTTTGGCTGGTGCGACGACAGTGGCGAGCCTATCGGCCTGAAGCGCCTGTTGATCAGCCCGACGACCAAGTATTGCATCGAAGCGCAAGAGCGCCACGAGCAGATCGACAAGCACCAGCGTCAGGCCTGATTCCGAGGCGCAAGCCTGAATCAGCTCAGTGCGTAATGAACCGGGAGGCCTTAATGGCCTCCCGGTTTTGTTGTGCCTGCAATTTATTGACGTGAATCTCGTCCATTACCACTAATGGCTCATGGCACATGGCCGGTTTCTGTCGTTTAATGAGGACAAATAACGATAGGTAACAACCTGGGGTGACGCAGCATGACCGAGCACGTATCCGTGGCAAACCGCTCCTGGGTCCCTGTCGTGCAGAGCATCGCGCTTTGTCTGATGCTGGCGGCAATCGCCTTCGCCAGTCTGTCTGTCTATTTCGCTATACCGATTGCCCTCTTGCTGATCTGGCTGCCGCGTCTGCTGCCCGCTCACACCGCGCAAGGCCTTGCCGAGCCTGATGATAATGCCCTGGCGCGGCTGACACAGGATCTGTCCCGTACCACCAGCCATAACGCGCTGTCGGCCGCGCAAGTAGCGTTTTCCGTCCGCCAGTTGGCGGGTAAGGTGCAATCGCAACTCGATGCGGCGGAGCAGGTCGTCAGCAGCGCCGACGTCATGATCGCTACCGAGCAACAGACTGCCCAATTGAGTCGCCAGGCACTCAGTGCCGCCAGTCAGGCTAGACAGCGCAGTGATGCCGGCAGCGCGGTGTTGAATGAATCCATCCAGCGCATGCACCGGCTCAGCCAGGGTGCGGTGGACAGTCGCGAGTTGATCGAAGCGTTGAACCAGCGCAGCGAAGAAATCCAGCGGGTCACGCTGGTGATTCAGTCCATCGCCAGCCAGACCAATCTGCTGGCGCTCAATGCTGCCATCGAAGCTGCCCGCGCGGGCGAGCACGGCCGGGGGTTCGCCGTGGTCGCCGATGAAGTGCGCGGACTGGCCGGGCGTACCGCGAGCGCAACGCAAGAGGTCGGGCAAATGGTTGCCGACATTCAGCAGCGCACCTCGCAGGTTGTCGAACAGATTCGCCAACTGTCTGCCGACCTGAACAGCGGCGTGGAGCAAGTGGAACTGACCGGCCAGCACCTTGAAAATATCGCCCGGCTGGCGGTTGAGGTGGAGAGTCAGGTGGGTGAAATTGCTCATGGTGCCCAGACCAATCAGGACCAGTTGGCGAGCCTGTTCACGGCCGTCGAGCGCATGCGCAGCGATCTTGCAATCAGCGATGAGCAGACCCGCCATCTGGCCAGGTCCGCAGTGCAGATGGAAGGGCAGGCCGAAACCATCAGCCAGCGCCTGGCGCAGGTCGGACTGGACGATTATCACCAGCGTATCTATGACCTCGCCCGAGAGGGTGCGCAGCAGATCGCGGCAAAATTCGAGGCCGATATCGAGCGCGGGCACGTCAGCCTCGACGATCTGTTCGACCGCCAGTACAAACCGATCCCCAATACCTCGCCGACCCGTTTCACCACTCGTTTCGACCGCTACACCGATCAGGTCCTGCCCGCAGTGCAAGAGCCGCTGCTGTCGCGTCATGAAGGCCTGGTGTTCGCCATCGCCTGTACACAACAGGGCTACGTGCCGACACATAACAACGCATTCAACCAGCCCTTGACCGGCGACCCCGCCGTGGATAACGCGCGCAATCGCAGCAAGCGCAAGTTCGACGATCGCACCGGCATCCGCTGCGGCAGCCATCAGCAGCCGGTGTTGCTGCAAACCTATACCCGCGACACGGGTGAGCTGATGCACGATCTCTCCGTGCCGATCATGATCAAGGGCCGACATTGGGGCGGTCTGCGACTGGGTTACAAGCCAGAAGGCGGAGCCTTGAAATAACAGAGGGTCTGTTAGTGGTTGAAGTTAGTTCAAATGCTGCGCACTCAATCTGAATGGATTGAATGATGTAGACAAGTACGTGCTGTGTGAGGTTTTTGAACTTCAGCAGTTAACTGTGCTGGGTTTTATATTGTAGGAATGTTCCGAAAATTCTTTCCGTGCCTTGACTGTTTGCGACTGCTGAGCAAGCTATTTGAATCAACGTAATAATTTGTTGATTTAAAGGCGACCTTCACAGGGTTGCATCTAAGGACGGAAATAATATGAAAGATACAGGGAATGTGAGCAACGCCAGCGTCGTTTCGGATGCGGCTTTATTGCAGGTGACAGTACGTGCGGGAATATTCTTCGACGGAACGGGAAATAATCGTCTCAACAGTCGAGTCGGAGCTGATTGTCAGGCGCTCATGGAGGTCAATGGCGATCGTCACATCAGAGAGTGCGCAGGGCGGCATGCGGACCCCGGAAGTAGCTACAGCAATGATTTGACCAATATTGCCAGGCTTGTCGAACTTTATCGCGATCAGCGGGTTGCGGTGAATGATGGTTGTGGGTTGCGCGTTTACTGGCCCGTGTATGTCAGTGGCGCAGGGACGACCTCCGGTGGCCGGGATTCACTCTGGCCTGGCCAGAGTTTTGGTCGTGGTCTCACGGGGGTTGTGGCCAAGGTCGAGCGGGCTGTCAGAAAGCTGGACGCGTGCTTCAGGACGTTTGCGCAGGACAATCCCGGCTGCGTCATCAAGGCGATTGAACTGGATGTATTCGGCTTCAGTCGCGGCGCTGCGTCCGCTCGGCATTTCGTCAACGAGGTGCTCAAGCAGTCCGGGGGTCTGCTAGGGCCGGTACTGGCAAGCAGAAAGGTCCCGGTGAGCGACGGCTTCAGCTGGAAGGCCGATAACGTTCTGATCAAGGTGATCGGCCTGTTCGACACGGTCGCTGCCATTGGCAGTTTCAAGGACCTGGGCAATGTCAGTGATTCGGTCAATCGACGCGTGAATCTCTACCTGCCGCCGGGGTGTGCCCAACAGGTCTTGCACCTTGTCGCTCGAGATGAGTTGCGGCGCAATTTTGCACTTAACAGCATCCGGCCGGTGTGGCCACGCGAGATCGTGCTGCCCGGAGCGCACGCAGACATTGGCGGAGGCTACCTGCCGCAGATGGAAGAGAACGTGCTGTTGACGCGACCACGGATGACCACGGTATACGGCGATGATCCAGAAGTTGCCACATCGGCATGGCTGCAAGCACAGGCCGAACTGGACAGCATGGACTCGTCACGCTGGATCGATCCGCTGGACACGCAGGCTTCCCTGCAGGTGCGCGCGTGCGAGGATCAATACCGGCCGCGAAGCAGGGCGGCGTTGGGCGGTCGTTCAACAATCGTGGCCGTCACCCTGCGACGTTTAGTGTTCGGACATCTGTCACGCGTGTATTTGCGTGTCATGCACGCGCTGTCCTGCGATGAGGGCGTACCGTTCGGGGCTGTGCCAACTGATCAGGAATTTGCTTTGCCCCCAGAGCTTGAAGGGATTGCGCGCAAACTGACCGACTACGCTCGAGGTGGGCCGTACGACTTGAGCGAGCATGAAGAACAGATCTTGCGCTGGCGGTACATTCACCGCTCCGCGCACTGGAATGCTGCGATTGGCAAGCTGGGCAGCATCAGCGATGCGGTGTTCGTGCACGCGCCGGAAGTTGGCGGGAGAGTGCTGCATCCTAATATCGGTCAGTCGGGCTATCCGCAGTAGCCGGGCCTATTCAGAAGATGCAGGCCAATGATGCCTGCATCTTCTGTCCGGTCAGGCAGGGTTGTGCAGCAGCACGTTCAGTTCGTCGACTACGGGAGCCCATTCCGCATCTTTGCGCAGTTCTTCCTGAAGAAAGGCCGCCTGCTGAGGGGTCCAGAAATCAGCGTCGATCAGCTTGACGCCGTCTGGCAGCCGGTGGGCAGCAGCGAATGCATCGATACTTGGTTGATCGTTCTCCAGACCCAATTGGGTAAACAGACCTGGCAAATCGGGGTTGGGCAGTTCCATGTCATCTCCTCGACGAGGGCAAGCCCCGTGCTGTCAGTGGTCCTTCATCGGAGTCACCGACACGGGCAAGAGTTCGATGGATTTTGCCGGCGAGGTCATTCAGCCTTTTTCATGCGCGAGGCAAGTGCTATGTTTGTTCAGGTACCGAGCCATTTTTCAAGGCCACGGCACGTCTCACGCAACCCTCCGGCGAACGCTGTGTCTTCCTTCTTCCGAAGGTGGCGCGTGTGCGACATCGTTTGTACAAAAGGTATATATCCCGTTGACGCCGTGAGCCGGTAGAATCCGTCGCCAGCCTGCACAGGGTTCGTGGTGGCCGGTCCGGCACCCCGCAGTGCAGCGCGTCAGCAGGTCTTGGCCGCGCCATGCGGCAACACGGATGAACGACTTTCAACTGCCCGCATACCGGGCAGCATCATTTATCACGTTTGAGGGTTTGTACTTTGGCTGTAAGCAACCTGGATACCCATGCGTTATTCGTGCTCGGCGATTTGCGGGCACAGTTGGTCAAGCAGTTTCAGTCACGTTTTGTCTATGTCACCGAACAATCGGCCGAAGGCATTTATATCGCAGAAATCGACACTGAAACAGCACTGGTGGTCGATGACAAACCGCGCCTTGAGCTCAAGGTTGGCGATCATTTTCGCGCCTCCGTGTTGCCGAGTCGTGAAGGCGGCAAACTGGAAATCAGGTTTCGTGAAATCAAGCTGACCGTCTATGGTCTGGGTGACTACGCATTCATCGACACGGCCGAAGGTCATGGCATCGTGTTCAGAGAGTCTCACACGGTCTTCATGGTCTTCGCCGCCAGCGAACAGCTTCAGGCTGGCATGAGCAAGACATTGAAAACCGCAGTCGGCAAGGCTGCCAAATGGCGCAAGGGCGAACTGACGTTTAAGGCCAGCGAGTAACACCGGTATTTTTTGCCGGTTCAGCCTCCGGCAGACTCGCCCTCTGTACGCCCGCCGCTGACTTCCGGCGGCACATCATCCCCGGCCATGCGTTTGCGGAACAATGCGGTTCGCGCCAATAGCAGGGTGGTGACCGGGACGGTGATTGCCAGCAGGACAGGAATCAGCCAGGCATGTATCACCGGCTCTGACTTTAGCGCGGAAAAATAGACGATCGACGCCAGTGCCACGCACCAGGCACCGAGCGTCGAGGCCAGGGCCGGCGGGTGCATGCGCTGGAAAAAATCTTTCAGGCGCAGCAGTCCCAGCGCGCCGGTCAGGGTGAACAGGCTGCTGGCAACCAGTAGCACAGCAGTGAGCACTTCAGCCCAGAAGGGTACGTCAGTCGGTAACGCTGTCATTCGATGACTTCTCCGCGCAGCAGGAATTTGGCCAGGGCGAACGAGCCGACGAAGCCGAACAGGGCGATTAGCATGGCGGCTTCGAAATAGGTGTCGCTGGCGTAGCGGATGCCGAGTACCAGCATCATCAGCATGGCTGTGATGTACAAATAGTCCAGCGCCAGCACACGATCCTGGGCAGACGGTCCCTTGAGCAGCCGGATCAGCGTGATGACCATGGCCAGCGCAAAGATCAGCAGACTGATCAGAATGGCATTGTCGAGCAGGGCACTCATTGGAAGATCTCCATCAAGGGGCGCTCATAAGTGGTTTTGAAGTGCTCGATGAATTGCGCCTCGTCTTCCAGATCGAAGACGTGCATCAGCAGTACGCTGCGATCCAGCGCCAGCTCAGACCAGACCGTTCCAGGCACCACCGTGGTCACCATCGCCAGTGCGGCGAGACCGTGGGCGTCATGCAGCTCAAGCGGCACACGCACGAAAGCCGAGCGCGGCGGACGACGCTTGAGTGTCCACACGCTCAGGCCGACCTGAACATTGGAGACCACCACATCACGTCCGATCATCAGCAGAAACTTGAAGATCGTACCCGGTTTGCGGATACGTACCGGCAGCGGCCGCAGCGGTGCCATCAGCAGCGGGGCGAGAAATCCCAATACCGCGCCGAGCAGCAGATGGCCCGGGCTTACCGACAGGTTCAGCACCAGCCAGAGCACCCACAGCGCCAGCGAAAACAACGGTGCAGGGAGCAGGCGTTTCATGGTTGGACCTCCGGCGCACCGGCATTGCTGGCAGGGCCAGGCACCGGTCGTGCAGCCAGCACCGACTGCACGTACTGTTTGGGTTCATGCAAGGCCGCTGCGGTGTCCTGGGTATAACGCAGCAACGGTTCGGCCTTGAACGTCAGGGCCACGCATAGGCCCAGCAGAATGATGATTGGCAGGCATTCGTTGCGACGCAGGATGGGCGATGGACGCTCGTAGGGTGTCCAGAAGCGCTGGGTGCCCAGCCTGGAGAACGCGATCAGCGATGCCAGCCCGGAAAAAATCAGCAGGCTGATCAACATCCACGACGGTGTCGATAACGCCTCGTCCTGCGCGACGTCCAATCCGAGCGGATTCATCAGTGCGCTGAGCAGCGTCAGCTTGCCGATGAAGCCTGACAGCGGCGGCATGCCGATGATCAGCAGCGCACTGATCACGAAACTCAGCCCCAGAAAGGCCATGGTGACCGGAATGACCTGACCGACCACGACTTTCTGCTGTTCATCCAGGTTGGTGCCGGGTGGCGGATGCAGCGACTCAAGCGCACGAGGCAACTGGTCGGCGTCTTCCTCCAGTGGAATCTCGTTGGCCGAACGCGAACGCTCGATCAGTTCGGCCAGCAGGAACATCGCACTCAGCGCCAGTGTCGAGCTGACCAGATAGAACAGCGCGCCGGAGGTCAGGCTGGGTTGCGCAAAGCCGATCGCCGACAGCAGGATGCCGGCCGATACCAGAATGCTCAGGCTGGCCATGCGCTCCAGGCGCTGCGCAGCAATGATCGCGATGGCCGCAGTGACGATGGTTGCCATGCCGCCGTAGATCAGCCAGTCGCCACCGAAGAACGCCGACGCGCCCGCCTGGCCCGAAAACAACAGTGTCCACAGGCGCAGCAGGGTATAGACGCCGACCTTGGTCATGATGGCGAACATCGCCGCCACCGGCGCGCTGGCGGCGGAGTAGGCGGGCACCAGCCAGAAGTTCAGCGGCCACATGCCTGCCTTGGCGAGGAAGGCGGTGGCCAGAATCGCCGCGCCAGCATGGAGCAAGCCCTGATCGGCCTCGGACACCTGCGGAATCTTTATCGCCAGGTCGGCGAAATTCAGCGTGCCGGTGACGCCGTAGATCAGCGCAGCGCCAATCAGAAACAGCGAGGACGCCAGCAGGTTGATGGAAATATAATGCAGACCCGCCGTGACCCTCGCTCGCCCCGAGCCGTGCAGCATCAGACCGTAGGATGCGGCCAGCAGTACTTCGAAGAACACGAACAGGTTGAACAGGTCGGCGGTCAGGAATGCGCCATACAGGCCCATCAACTGAATCTGGAACAGCGCATGGAAACTCGCCCCTGCCTTGTCCCAGCGAGCGAGGGCGAACAGCAGCGCGCAGACCCCGACAATACCGGTCAGCACCATCATCAGGGCCGACAGGTGATCCACGACCAGCACGATGCCGAACGGTACACCCCAGTTGCCTGGCAGGTAGACGCCGATGGAACCGGTACTGCCGGTTTTTTGTACCCAGAGAAACAGCACGATGGAAATGCCCAGCCCGAGCATGCTGGACAACAGGTTGATGCGTCCCTTGAGGGAACGGTGTTTCTCGCCCAGCCAGAGCATCAGGCCGGCGGTCAGCAGCGGCAAAAGAATCGGCGCGATGATCAGTTGGTTCAGCCAGCTCATGCCTTGGGCTCCCGGCCATCAACGTGGTCGGTGCCGGTCAGGCCGCGTGACGCCAGCAGGACCACCAGAAACAGCGCGGTCATAGCGAAACTGATCACGATGGCCGTCAGCACCAGTGCCTGGGGCAGGGGATCGGTGTAGTTGAGCAAGTCCTGAGGCACGCCGTCCTTGATGATCGGCTCGCGACCGATGAACAGGCTGCCCATGCTGAAAATGAACAGATTCACGCCGTAGGACAGCAGGCACAGCCCCATCACGACCTGAAAGGTCCTTGGCCGCAGCATCAGCCAGACACCCGAGGCGGCCAGCACACCGATGGCGATTGCGATGACTTCTTCCATCAGAGGGCTCCTTGCGGGTTGGCGACAGGCTTGGGCAATGGGGTCGGGCGATGGCTGCGCACGGACTGGTGAGCCAGTGCGGTGAGGATCAGCAGCGTCGCCCCAACGACGACGGCGTAGACGCCGACATCGAAGAACAGCGCGCTGGCGAAGTGAATGTCACCCAGGACCGGCAGGTGCAAGTGGGCTGTGTGGGTAGTCATGAACGGGTAACCCAGCGCCATGGAACCTGCTCCGGTCAGCACCGCGCACAGCAGGCCGGTGCCCATCCAGCGCAAGGGGCGCAGGCTCATCTGGGCTTCGACCCACTGCGTGCCCGCCACCATGTATTGCAGGATGAACGCCACGGACATCACCAGGCCGGCGACGAAGCCGCCGCCCGGCTGGTTATGACCGCGCATGAACAGATACATCGACACGATGAACGCGATCGGCAGCAGCAGGCGCACCAACGCGGCCGGCACCATCATGAATCCGAGCGCCGTGTCGCTGGCGCTGCGCGGGTTGATCAGGTCGGTGACCACATCGCGGGCCAGCAGGCGCTGTTGCGCAGGCAGCGGGATACTTTCCTTGGGCGGACGGAAGCGGCGCAGCAGGGCGAACACTGTCAGGGCCACCGCCGCCAGTACGGTGATCTCGCCGAAGGTATCGAACCCGCGGAAATCCACCAGCATCACGTTGACGACATTGGTCCCGCCGCCTTCCGGCAGGGCGCGGCTCAGGTAGAACGACGAAATGGCGTTGGGGGTCTGGCGGGTCAGCATGGCGTAGGACAGCGTCGCCATGCCCAGGCCGACCATGACGGCGAGGATGAAGTCGCGAATCCTGCGGGTCCGTGCCCGCAGGCGCGTGCTGATTGCCGCGACTTCTTCGCTGCGGCGCGGCAGCCAGCGCAGCCCCAGCAGGATCAGTACGGTGGTGACGACCTCCACCACCAGCTGGGTGAGCGCCAGGTCCGGTGCCGAAAACCACACGAATGTGATGCAGGTCATCAGTCCGCAAACGCTGACCATTACCAGTGCCGCCAGACGGTGGTACTTGCCCTGCCATGCCGCGCCGAGGGCGCAGACAATTGCGATCAGCCAAAGGGTCACGAATACCCCGGAACCCGGAATCTTCGGACGATCGCCCCAGGTCAGACCGCTGAAAAACATTGGAATGAAACCGCCCAGCACTGCCGCCAGTACCAGCAAAAACAATTGCGGCTGCAACCGGCGCGTGCTGACCTTGCGCTCGAAACGTCGCGCCCAGTGCATCACCACCACCAGACTGCGCTCGAAGAAGCGTTTGCCGTTCAGACGTCCCACCAGTGGCGGCACCGGGAAACGGTCCTTCTTCAGTGAGTTGCGCAGCAACAGGTACAGGAGGATGCCACCGGCCATCGCGACCAGGCTCATGATCATCGGGGCGTTCCAGCCGTGCCAGATCGCCAGGCTGTATTCGGGCAGCGTGCCCCCGACGACTGGCTGCGCCGCAGCGGCCAGCAGCGGGGCGACCGATTGTGAAGGGAAGATCCCGACGATCAGGCAGGCCAGTACCAGAAACTCGACCGGCGCGCGCATCCAGCGTGGCGGTTCATGCGGCAGGTGCGGTAGATCCTTGGCCGCCGGACCGAAAAACACATCGACGGTGAAACGCAGGGAGTACGCCACGCTGAACACGCCCGCGATGGTCGCCACCACTGGCAGGGCGATCTCGACCCAGGCGGTCGCGGAAATGAACACCGTTTCTGCGAAGAACATTTCCTTGGACAGAAAACCGTTGAGCAGTGGTACGCCCGCCATCGACGCACTGGCGACCATCGCCAGCGTGGCGGTGTAGGGCAGCAGTTTTATCAGCCCGCTGAGGCGCTGGATGTCTCGCGTCCCGCTCTCATGGTCGATGATGCCCGCAGCCATGAACAGCGAGGCCTTGAAGGTGGCATGGTTAAGGATGTGGAAGACCGCAGCGACTGCCGCCAGCGGGCTGTTCAGGCCCAGCAGCAGGGTGATGAGACCCAGGTGGCTGATGGTGGAATAGGCCAGCAGACCTTTAAGGTCATTCTGGAAGATCGCAGCATAGGCACCGAGAATCAGGGTGCAGGCGCCAGCACCGCTGACGATCCAGAACCACTGTTCGGTGCCTGACAAGGCCGGCCAGAGACGTGCCATGAGAAACACACCGGCCTTGACCATGGTTGCCGAGTGCAGATACGCCGACACCGGAGTGGGGGCGGCCATCGCGTGAGGCAGCCAGAAATGGAATGGAAACTGGGCGCTCTTGCTCAAGGCGCCGATCAGGACCAGCGTCAGCATCACCGGGTACAACGCATGGGCACGAACCGCGTCGCCGGAAGCCAGTACGCGGTCCAGGTCGTAACTGCCGACGATGTGACCCAGCATCATCATCCCCGCCAGCAGCGCCAGCCCGCCTGCGCCGGTGACCATCAGCGCCATATAGGCGCCGCGTCGGGCGTCGGCGCGATGGTGCCAGTAGCCGATCAACAAGAACGAGAAGACGCTGGTCAGTTCCCAGAAGAACACGATCTGAATCAGGTTGCCGGACATGACCAGCCCGAGCATGGCGCCCATAAAGGCCAGGAAGAAGGCGAAAAAGCGCGGCACCGGATCATCCGGCGACATGTAATAGCGCGCATACAGTGACACCAGTGCGCCAATTCCCAGCACCAGCATCGAAAACAGCCACGCGAAGCCATCGACCCGCAGCACGAAATTCAGTCCCAGGCTGGGCAGCCAGACATATTCCTCACGAATGACCCCGCCGTCTGCGATCTGCGGAAACCACAGGGCCATCTGCACAGCGCCAATCAGGGCGACAAGACCGGCAAGAAGGGATTCCGCGTTACGCGCATTGTGCGGCAAAAAGGCCGCCAGACAGCTGCCGATGAAGGGCAGAAGCAGTAGAACTATCAGGGACATAGGCTTCTAATCTGCAGGGAAATATCAAGCATCATACGTGCCAGAGACTTCGATACCAAAGGGACAGTTTTTCAAATTCTGTACAAAAAGTGTCTGGCAGCGCCGTGTCAGCCATCTTCACAGGGATTGATGTCAGTTGCAGCGTCAGGGTGCGCCTCAGTCCGCTTCTTCCACGCCTTCCCGTTCCACGTCCATCCGATCGACCGGTACCGGGCGACGCTTCATCTCGCTCACGATCACGCCCATGACGATCAGCGCGGCGCCCAGCAGGGCGATACCCGGCAAACGCTCGCCAGCCAGTCGTCCGACAATGCCTGCCCACACGGGTTCACCCGCGTAGATCACGGTCGCGCGGGTTGGCGAGACACTTTTCTGCGCCCAGTTCATGGCCACCTGAATCACTGCGCTCATCACGCCCAGGCCGATCGCGATGAACACCAGCGTCCAGGAGAAATCCGGCAGGCGCTCCTGGGTGGGTACGATCATCAGAAATGCCAGAAACGAGGCGGTCGCCAGTTGCACGACCGTGACCCGGCGCACATCGACCTTGCCCGCGTAGGCACTGATCAGAATGATTTCAGCGGAAATGGCTACGGCACTGATCAGGGTCGCGATCTCACCGGAGCTCATGTGCAGCGAGGTGCCCTGCGGATCGGAGAGCAAGATCAGTCCGGTAAAGGCCAGCACGATCCCCAGGCTTGGCATCAGCCCTGGACGTCGCCCCAGCACCAGCCATTGCAGCAGCGGCACGAAAGGCACGTAAAGCGCGGTAATAAACGCCGACTGACTGCTGGGAATGGTTTGCAGGCCGATGGTCTGCAAACCGTAGCCGAGCATGATCGCCGTGCCGATCAGTACACCGGCCTTGAGTTCGACCAGCGTCAGCCCGCGCATCACTTTCATGGAACACAACGCAACGATAAGGGCCGCGGCGGCGAAACGCAGACCGACGAAGAACATTGGCCCACTCACAGTCATGGCGTATTGCACGAGCAGAAACGTTCCGCCCCAGAGCATGGTGATGAAAATGAGCACGGCTTCTGCCTTGCTGATACGGGGTGTACGGCTGATAGACTTCATGTCGGATCCAGATCCCACGGCCTTGCTTGTGACAAGAGGGTCGACACACAATGGCGTCGCAAAAGTGTGCAGTATAATGCGCAACTGGTTCAGATGAGCACTCCCATGGATAAAGAAAATTCCCAGCGCGCGCCGGTATTGCAGCATGTCAGTCAGAACGTGCGCCGCCTGCGCAACGCTGCCGATCTGAGTCAGACCGCGTTGGCAGAAAAGTCCGGTGTCAGCCGGCGGATGCTGGTGGCCATTGAGGCCGGAGAAAAGAACGTGAGCCTGGCGACGCTGGACCGCGTGGCCGAAGCGCTGGAAGTAGCGTTCAGCGACCTGATTCAAGCGCCCGATGTTCGTGATCACAGCCGTATCAATGAACTGGCCTGGGCGGGTACGATTCAGGGCAGCAAGGCTGTGCTGCTGGCCAAGGCCAATGCCCGGCGGGAAGTCGAGCTGTGGGAGTTCTGCCTGGCACCGGACGACCTGTATGCAGCCGACGCCGACCCCGAAGGCTGGAGCGAGCAGGTCTATGTCGTGGAAGGGCACCTGATTATTCGCTTTAGCGACGCGGTCGCGCCACGGCATGTCGGGCCCGGCGAGTTCTACATGTTCCCCAGCAGCCAGCCGCACCGCTATTGCAACGAAGGCACCGTCACGCTGCGCTTCGTGCGCAACGTGGTGCTGTAAGCTTCCAGTCCCACTCACGCGGCACCAGTGCGAGGCCCTGATCAGATGATCGATAACACCCTTCCCATAGCGGACATTTTGATCATCGGTGGAGGCCTGAGTGGCACCATGCTGGCGGTGCAGCTGTTACGCAGACCGGGGGCGCGGCGGATCCTGATTGTCGAAACCCGTGAGGAGCTGGGCCGCGGCGAAGCCTACAGCGCGACCGAGCCTGGGCACACGCTCAATGGCAACGCGGCGCGCATGAGCGCCGACGCGGATGACGCCGACGACCTGACGCGCTGGCTGACCCAATACCTGGCTACAGGCGGCTGGCCCGAGGCTGCCGGGCAGCGTGTTCCGGTTGCCGAATTGTTCCCGCCACGCGGGGTGTTCGGGCTCTATGTCCAGCAACGATTGAGGGAGGCTCAGTCCGTCGGTGCCGCGCAGGGCTCCACTGTCGAGCATGTGTGCGCAGAGGCCGTGGATATCCAGACCCAGGCTGAAGGCGTGCAGGTAACGCTGGCCGACGGGCGAACCCTGCACGGCCATGTCGCGGTCCTGGCCACCGGCATGTATGCCGCGTCACGCACGCCGCAGCGCGAGTCGAACGGGCTCAATGCGGCGGCTCTCGACCCGTGGGACGTCGCCGCGATGCGCCAGCTCGATCCGCAGGCGCGAGTGTTGATCATCGGCTCGGGGCTGACCATGGTCGATGCGGTCGTCTCGCTCGAACAGTCCGGACATCGTGGTCCGATTCAGGTCTATTCCCGTCACGGGCTGCTGCCGCATGTTCGTCGTCAGCCGCCGGAATGGCCGGATTTCCTCAGCCAGGACCCCGGTATTCGCAGCACCCGGCAACTGGTTCGCAAGGTGCGCGAACAATGTGAGCTGGCCATCGAAAGCGGGATCGACTGGCAGGCGCCGCTGGACACCGTGCGCGCCAACATAGGACGGCTCTGGAACCAGGCCACCGACCTTCAGCGTCGCCAGTTCGTTCGTCACGTGCGGCCCTGGTGGGAGAGCCACCATCATCGCTCGCCGCCGCCGAGCGCCGCGTTGCTGGCGCGTCTGGTCAAAGAGGGGCGACTGACCCTGCGCGCTGCCTCGCTGCAAGGTGTTGCACCTCTGCCGTCCGGGCAGGTACAGATCAGCCTGCGTTACCGTGGCGAGGAACAACCGTCGCGGATTACGGGAGATGCGCTGATCAATTCCACCGGCATTGAATACGACTGGCGTCGCGTGGACCGTTCATTGCCACGACAGTTGCTGGCGCGGGGACTGATAAAGCCCGGCCCTCTGGCGCTGGGCATTGCGGCCGATCCGGGCGGTGCGGTGATGGATGCGCAAGGACATTGTTCATCACGACTGTTCGCCATGGGACCGCCGCTGCGCGGCATGTGGTGGGAGAGCACGGCGGTGAACGATGTGGCGAGTCAGGCCAAGGCGCTGGCGATTCGTCTCACGGAGTGACGCAGGTATCGACTCGTCCTTGAGCGATAGCGATGCAAGGGCTCAGACCGACAAGTGCAGCATGCGGTCGCCCTGGAGATTTTCACCGGGCCTGCGCTTGTTGACGGCCAGTTCGCCGATGCGGATCAGTCGCGTGCGCGTGACATTGCGGGTCAGGCCCAGCAGGCTGGCGGTGTGCACTTGGTTGTGGTGGCAGAACCGGTAGGCCGCTCTGAGCAGTGCGTCTTCGACCTTCTCGTGCAGCGCACCGGCCTGCTCTTCGAACAGTTTCTGAAAAGCCCGCCCTAGCAGTTGTTCGGCCGACTCATCTACCGGTGCGCCGTCATCCTGTCGCTCGATGCGCAGGTTGGACATGCGCAGGTCATCACGCTGAATCACGCCGTCACGGCAGACCAGCAGGGTGTGATGAATGACGTTTTCCAGCTCGCGAATATTGCCCGGCCAACTATAGGTGCGCAGCTTGTGCTCCGCTTCGGCACTCACCCTGACCGGGCCGTGTCTCAGGCGCTGGCTATAGACATCAATGAAATGCAACGCCAGTGGCAGGATGTCACCGGGCCGTTCACGCAACGGGCTCAACTCCAGGTTGACGACGTCCAGCCGGTAATACAGGTCCTCGCGGAAATGCCCGGCATTGATCGCCTTTTCCAGTTGCACGTTGGTGGCAGCCAGCACCCGGACATCGATCGGAATACTTTTACGTGAGCCCAGGCGCACCACTTCACGCTCCTGCAGCACACGCAGCAGCTTGACCTGCAGGCTCATGGGCAGATCGCCGATCTCATCGAGAAACAGCGTGCCGCCGTTGGCTTCTTCGAACCAGCCAGCCTTGGCGCCAACGGCTCCGGTGAACGCGCCTTTTTCGTGGCCGAACAGTTCGGCCTCGATCAGGTTTTCCGAAAAGGCTCCGCAGTTGACTGCCACGAAGGGTTTGTCGCGGCGTGCGCTGAGTGCATGCACATGCCGGGCGACCAGCTCCTTGCCGGTGCCGGTTTCACCAATGATCAGTACGCTGGCATCGCTGGGTGCGACCTGTCGAACGTGTTCCAGCAATGCTCTGGATTTGGGGTCTTCGAACACCTGCGCGGTGGCCCTGATCGAGGTGGCCAGCGCAGGCGAGTGGGGCAGGGTCAGCAGTTGCACTGACATCACTTGGCCTGCGGCGGCAGGTCGTTGGCGATCATTTCGCCAAACGGGCCGGTCAGGTTGGTGATGCCGCGTCCGGCCAGGCTGGCGTACGGTTCTGGCAACAGCGGGAACACCAGTTCGGCGAAACGATAGGCTTCTTCCAGATGCGGGTAGCCCGAGAAGATGAAGCTTTCGATGCCCAGGTCTGCGTATTCCTTGATGCGTGCGGCCACTTCCTGCGGATTACCGACCAGTGCGGTGCCGGCACCGCCACGTACCAGCCCGACACCGGCCCACAGGTTGGGCGCGATTTCCAGATTGTCACGGCGTCCGTCATGCAGCGCGGCCATTCGGCGCTGGCCTTCGGAGTCAAAGCGCGAAAAGGATTTCTGTGCAGCCGCGATGGTGTCGTCGCTGATGTGTTCGATCAGAGTGCTGGCGGCTTTCCACGCCTCTTCGCTGGTTTCGCGAACGATGACGTGCAGGCGAATACCGAACTTCACGGTCCGACCCTTGCGCGCCGCTCGCTCACGCACATCGGCCAGCTTCTGCGCAACAGCGGCGGGTGGCTCGCCCCAGGTCAGGTACACATCGACCTGATCGGCGGCCAGGTCGTGGGCCGCGTCCGAAGAGCCGCCGAAGTACAACGGCGGGTAGGGTTTCTGGATCGGCGGGTACAAGGCCTTGGCATTCTGTACGCGCAGGTGCTTGCCTTCGAAGTCCACCGCTTCGCCCTGCAGGACGCGACGCCAGATTTTGAGGAACTCGTCGGTGACTTCGTAACGTTCACTGTGGTCGAGGAAGCTGCCGTCGCCACGGTTCTCGTCAGGGTCGCCGCCGGTCACCACGTTGATCAGCAGCCGACCGCCCGACAGTCGATCCAGTGTGGCGGCCATGCGCGCCGATACAGTAGGGGAAATGATCCCTGGACGAATCGCCACCAGGTATTTCAACTTCTCGGTAAGCGGCACCAGCGCCGAGGCGATGACCCAAGAGTCTTCGCAGGAGCGTCCGGTCGGAATCAGCACCCCGTAGTACCCCAGATCGTCCGCCGCCTGCGCCACCTGCTTGAGGTAGTTGAGCGTGACCGGGCGCGCGCCTTTGGTGGTGCCCAGATAATGGCCGTCGCCGTGAGTGGGAAGAAACCAGAAAACGTTCATGAAAAATCCTTGAGTGGTCAGCCGGGTCAGAGTCGCTGCGGGCAACTGTTGGATTACGGACAGCGGGCCAACAGCGTTTGGAAGTGACGCCATTTATAGACACTCAGATTTATTCCGTAAAAGAACCTTAATCCATATTTTTAGACTTATAAGCTATATGGCTGGTCGGCCAGGGTTGCTCAAGGGAGCGAGCACCCTTCTTTCAGCGATGGATGCGGGTCCGCGCTCGTCTGCCAGCCGAAACTTTGTTCTTGCGGGCCGGTCACCTTTCTAAGTTCAAAGGGAGTCAGGCAATGGCAAGGGCAATCTGGAAGGGCGCGATCAGCTTCGGACTGGTACATATACCAGTGGCACTGATCTCGGCGACGTCGTCCAAAGGCGTCGATTTTGACTGGCTCGACAAACGCAGCATGGACCCGGTGGGGTACAAGCGCATCAACAAAGTCACCGGCAAGGAAGTGTCCAGCGAGAACATCGTCAAGGGCGTGGAATATGAGAAGGACCGTTACGTGGTGCTCAGCGAGCAGGAAATCCGCGCCGCGCACCCTAAGTCGACCCAGACCATCGATATCTTCGGTTTCGTCGACAGCCAGCAGATCCCTTTGCAGAACATCGATACGCCTTATTTTCTAACGCCCGACAAGCGCGGTGAAAAGGTCTATGCCCTGCTGCGCGAAACCCTGCACGACACCAAGAAGGTCGCGCTGGCCAATGTGGTGCTGCACACCAAGGAACACCTGGCTGCGGTCATGCCGCTGGCGTCGGCGCTGGTCATGGTTATTCTGCGCTGGCCCGCCGATGTGCGCGAGCTTGATGACCTGGACCTGAGCGATGCGGTGACCGACGTGCAGTTGAACAAGAGTGAGCGTGACATGGCCAAGCGTCTGGTCAAGGACATGAGCGCCGACTGGCAGCCTGAGGATTACCGCGACACCTTTCAGGAAAAGATCATGCAACTTGTCGAAACCAAGGCGCGCGAGGGCAAGATCGAGGAGGTCGAAACCGATCCCGGCGAGGAAGAGCGCAAGAGTGCCGATGTCATCGACCTGACTGATCTGCTGCGCCGCAGTCTGGCGGGCAAGGGGGGCGCCAGCAAGAGCAAGGCGGGCAAACCGGCCGCCAAACCCAAGGCGGCCGCCAAGGCGGATGACAGCGAAGGTGCCAAGACCAAACCGCCTGCCAAGCGCCGGGCGCCCGCTCGCAAGAAAACCAGCAAGGCTTCCTGAGCCGTACGGAGCTGCCGACGATGGCCAAGCCTGTCAGTGAATACACGCGCAAACGCAATTTCGACATCACTTCCGAACCTGCGGAGGCGGGCAGCACCCGGCGCAAGGCCAAGGCCCATGCATTGAGCTTTGTCATTCAAAAGCACGATGCGCGTAACCTGCATTACGATTTTCGTCTGGAACTGGATGGCACGCTCAAAAGCTGGGCGGTGCCCAAGGGGCCGAGCCTGGATCCCACGCAAAAGCGTCTGGCGGTGCATGTCGAAGATCACCCGCTGGGTTATGCGAGTTTCGAAGGCAGTATTCCCAAAGGGCAGTATGGCGGCGGCGATGTCATCGTCTGGGACCGTGGGGTTTGGGAGCCGCACGGTGACCCGCACGAGACCTATGCCGAGGGCAAACTCAAATTTACCCTGGTCGGCGAGAAGCTGACCGGGGACTGGGCATTGGTGCGCACCCGGCTCAAGGGCAGTGGCAGCAAGGAACAGTGGCTGCTGATCAAGGAAAAGGATTCCGTGGCCAGGCCTGCCGCTGAGTACGACATTACCGAACAGCAGCCGCAGAGTGTCGTCAGCGGCGCGCACGTCGGCGTCGGTCGGGTTCCAGCCGCCAAAAAGACACGCCCGGCCACCCGCAAGACCCGCGCTGTGCCGGCAAAATCGTCTCGCGCTGCAGCGAAACCCAAAACGGCGCTTCCCGAACTGTTGACCCCGCAACTCGCCACCCTGGTCGATGCTCCACCTGCCGGTGAGTGGCTGTACGAGATCAAATTCGACGGCTACCGGATTCTGACCCGCATTCAGGGTGATGAGGTGCGCCTGTTTACCCGCAACGGCCATGACTGGAGCGATCGTCTGCCCGAGCTGGTCAAGGCGCTCAAAGGCCTGAAACTGGAGGACACCTGGTTCGACGGCGAAGTCGTGGTGCTCAACGATGAAGGCCTGCCGGATTTCCAGGCGTTGCAGAACGCATTCGAGACGGGTGGCAGCAAGGACATCGTCTACTACCTGTTCGACATGCCTTATCTGAGTGGCGAGGACCTGCGCGAGATTGCCATCGAGCAACGCCGCGATGCCCTCAGGCAGGTGCTCGGCAAGCAGCGCAGTCGTCTGTTGCGGTTCTCGGACGCGTTTCGCTCCGGGCACAGGGATATTATTGAGAGCGCCAGCGCCATGGGCCTGGAAGGCGTGATCGGCAAGCGGGCAGGCAGCCCGTATGTCAGCAAGCGCAATGCAGACTGGATCAAGCTCAAATGCCGGTTGCGTCAGGAGTTCGTGATTGTCGGCTACACCGCACCGCAAGGCAGCCGTTCTTCATTTGGTGCCTTGCTGCTGGCGGTCCACGATGATCAGGGGCTGGTTTATGCCGGGCGGGTGGGCACTGGATTCAGTAGCGTGACACTCAAGCAACTGCACGAGCAACTGCAGCCACTGCAACGCGATACCTCGCCACTGGACAAGCAACTTACCGCCATGCAGGGGCGAGGCGTGCACTGGCTGGAGCCGCAGCTGATCTGTGAAGTGGAGTTCGCCGAATGGACCCGTGAAGGCATTCTGCGTCAGGCGGCGTTCATTGGACTGCGCAGCGACAAGCCCGCCAGTGAAGTGATTCGCGAGTACCCGCGGCCGGTCGAGCCCGCCAGCCGGCCCAAAGCAACGAAAAAGCCCGCCAAGGTGGCAGACGTTCCTGCGCCGCACAAGGCCGCGAAGGGGAAGGTCAATGTGGCGGGCGTCGGGATCAGTCATCCGGAGCGAGTCATCGACACCAAAATTGCTACGCAAAAGATCGAGCTTGCGCAGTTTTACGAGTCGATTGCCGAATGGATTCTGCCTTACCTCAACAATCGTCCGGTGGCACTGCTGAGGTGCCCGGAAGGCATCGATGGCGAACAGTTCTTCCAGAAGCATTCCGAACGCCTTGCGATTCCGCACATCAGGCAACTGGACCGTAAGCTCGATCCGGACCATGCAGCACTGATGGAGATCGACACGGTGCAGGCCCTGGTTGGTGCCGCGCAGATGGGCACAATCGAATTTCACACGTGGGGCGCCACCAGCGATCGGATCGAAACGCCGGATCATCTGGTTCTGGACCTTGACCCGGATCCGGCGCTGCCTTGGCGCAGCATGATCGAGGCGACACAGATGGTTCTTGCGGTACTGGAAGAACTGGGACTTGACGCCTTCCTGAAAACCAGCGGCGGCAAGGGCATGCACATCATCGTGCCACTCGCCCGGCATGCTGACTGGGATACGGTAAAAGGCTTTGCCAAGGCCATCGCCGAGTTCGTCGCCCGGCAACTGCCCGAACGCTTTACGGCGACCATGGGACCGAAGAACCGGGTCGGCCGGATTTTCGTCGATTACCTGCGCAACGGCCGGGGTGGCAGTACGGTCACGGCCTATTCGGTACGCGCTCGTCCCGGACTGCCGGTCTCGGTGCCCATTGCCCTTGATGAGCTGGCAGGGCTGACATCGTCCGCGCAGTGGGACATCACTAACCTTGAGCAGCGCTTGCGCAAGCTGAGAGGCGATCCGTGGAAGGGCTACGCCAACCGACAGAGAATCACCCAGAAAATGTGGAAGCAACTGGGCGCGAAACGGCCGTAGCCAGGTTTTCTCGCGAGCCCGGCAACCAGAGCAGGACAGATAGATAAGGAGAACGTCATGACGCCACCCCATCACCTGACCCGCAGAAGACTGCTTACCCTCGCGGCAGGCGTGGGCGCGGCGTTGGTGTTCGACAGCGCCGCCGGTGGCGACAAGCCGCCGACACTGTCATCACCTGTTTCTCCCTCATCACTTCCCCCCAAACTGAGACCCGGAGGCAAACCCATGCTGACCCGAGCGATTCCCTCCAGTAACGAGCCGCTGCCTGTCGTCGGCCTCGGCACCTATCGCGGTTTTGACGTGGCCACGTCCAGCGCGGCCTACAAACAGCTGCGCCCGGTGCTCGACGCGCTGTTCGCGGCTGGTGGCAGCGTCGTCGACAGTTCTCCGATGTATGGAAGGGCGGAGCAGACCACTGGTGAGTTGCTGTCGATTCACGAGCCGCGTTCGCCCGCCTTTCTGGCGACCAAGGTCTGGACCCGGGGGCGCCGGGAGGGCATCGAGCAGATGGAGGAATCGTTCAGGCTATTGCAGACCGACCGGATCGACCTGATGCAAATTCATAATCTGCTGGACTGGAAGACGCATTTGCCGACTTTGCGCCAGTGGAAGGATCAAGGGCGTATCCGGTATATCGGCATCAGCCACTACACGTCTTCAGCTTATGCGGATGTGGAGGCGGTGCTCAGGCAGGAGCCCCTGGACTTTCTGCAAATCAACTACGCGCTGGACGACCGCGAGGCCGAAAAACGCTTGCTGCCCTTGTGTCGCGAGCGTGGCGTGGCGGTGATCTGTAATCGGCCGTTTGGCGGCGGCGGGCTGTTGTCACGGCTCAAGGACAAGCCGTTGCCAGGCTGGGCGGCACAGGTGGAGGTCAACAGTTGGCCGCAACTGGCCTTGAAGTTCCTGCTGGCCCATCCGGCCGTCACCTGTGTGATCCCCGGCACCGGCAACCCGCGCTACATGGCTGAAAACGTGGGCGCAGGTTTTGGACCGACGCTGACCGATGCTCAGCGTCAGCAGTTGATCTCACTGGCAGGCTGAGTCAAAGGGCCAGCGGTAGGCGCTCGCAACACTGGCCGCGAGCGTCATGACCTCAGGAGCGCTTACAGAATCCGGTACAGCAGCCGTTCGACCCTGACCCGGCTGACGCGCCGTAGAAACTTGCGCACGCCTTCGGGGTAGTTGGCCAGAGTGTCCAGCTCATCGTACTGGCTGACGCGTTGCGTGTTGCGCATCAGGTGCGCAATCTCCGCCTCTCGCGGCGCGGCCCACTGACCTTGCGGATCGTCGATCAGCAGACCGTTCTCCAGATCGAGGTTGAACGCCCGCGGATTGAGGTTGTTGCCGGTCAATAGCGTATAGCGGTTATCGACCCAGATACCTTTTAGGTGAAACGTGTTGTCGCCATGCTTCCACAGGTGCACGTTCAGGCGATGCTGGGCGATGGCCTTGCGGTGCTTCTGGGTGAAGCGGCGCAGGCTTATCTCGTACAGATAGGGCAGAGCCGAGATCACTTTGAACGGCTCGTCCGGGTGGATGAAGAAGTCGTTGGCGGTCTTGTCACCAATGATGATGTCAACGTTCACACCCCGCTTGAGCGCGCGATTGATCTCACGGGTCACCGCTACCGGCAGGTTAAAGTAGGGCGTGCAGATCGTCAGCTGGATCTTGCTCGACGCGATCAGGTCGCAGATGGTGCGATTAAGGCTGTTGCGCGGCCCAACACCGAGCAGGGGCACGACGCGCAATTCACCGTTTTCCTTTTCGCCCGCCGATGTGTCATAGGCCACGCGCTTGAGATGGCTGCGAAACGCACGAATCTCGCCGCGCAGGCTGCGCGAACTCGGTGGCGATTGCAGGTCCAGTCGATGCACGGCCGGTGACGACAGAATTTCGCCCTGCACCATGCCCACGAAGCTGTCCGCCAGCGGCGCGCTTTCGATCAGGTGATAGCGGTCCAGTCGGTACTTGTCGAGCTTGTGCAGATACACGTTGTTGATGCTGGCACCGCTGTAGATCACGCAGTCATCGATGATGCTGCCCTTCAGGTGCAACACGCCAAACAGCTCGCGAGTCTGGACCGGCACGCCGTAGATTGGCACTTCCTGGTCGTATTCCAGATTCTGCGCCTGATACCAGGTCGAGTTGCCCGGCTGCCGTCCGGCACCGATCAGGCCGCGCTGGGCGCGAAACCAGTCGACCAGCACGACCACCTCCAGTTCGGGGCGTGCCGTCTTGGCCGTGTATAACGCGTCGAGGATTTCCTGGCCCGCTTCATCCTGCTGCAGATACAACGCGATGATGTAGATGCGGCGGGTCGCCGAGGCGATCCTTTCCAGCAGGCAGCGCCGATAGTCGGCAGCAGAGGGGAGGATGGAGATTGCATCGCTCGGCAGGGCAAAACCGCGGAGCGCCGCGAGGGTCGAGCGTCGGAAGTTGGACTGCATAGGCCTCTCGATGGGATAACCAACAGCGCATGAGCTTACACCAGAGTCAGCATCAGGTCGCCGCCACTGTCCTGTTTCCAGGTGTGAGCATGCGTTTCAAGGCATTTCCTGGCGACACCGGTCAGCTATCTCCTCGCCTTTCGTCGTGAAAACCGCCATGTAGCCGTTTGCATACAAATAAACGATAACCGTTCCCAGTCACACCTGATAGCATTTCGCATTCACATATAAGGGCGCAGTCATGGAAGGACACTGCCCGGCCCACACTATCGTTTAGCAGGACCTCTTCATGAACACCTCGCCGTTTCCTTTCCGTCTCACGCTGGTAGCGTTTTGCTGTTCCTTTGGTTTGCCCGTCTGGGCCGCTGGCGAGACGGCTGTCTCGCCAGGCGGTGCTCTGGTACTGGGCGAAACGGCAATCAGTGCCGACAAGGTCGATCCGCAAGCGCCGCCGCCGGTCTACGCCGGTGGCCAGGTCGCGCGCGGCGGACAGCTCGGCGTGCTGGGCAATTCGGACATCATGGACGTGCCGTTCAGCATGACCAGCTACACCGAGCAACTGATCGAGGACCAGCAGGCCGAGGACATCGGCGAGGTGCTGCTCAATGACGCATCAGTGCGCCAGTCGTCCGGTTACGGCAATGCTTCGCAGGTCTTCGTGATTCGCGGTTTTGCATTGAATACCGACGACATTTCCTATAACGGCCTTTATGGCGTGCTGCCCCGACAGATCATATCCACCGATGCGCTGGAGCGTGTCGAAGTCTTCAAAGGCCCCAACGCGTTCATCAACGGCGTAACGCCTACCGGCTCTGGCATCGGCGGTGGCGTGAACCTGCAACCCAAGCGCGCGGGTGACACGCCGACGCGACGTTTCACCACTGACATCAGCAGCGATGGCCGGGTTGGCGAGCACCTCGATCTGGGCCAGCGGTTTGGCGAAGACAATCGTTTCGGTGCGCGCCTGAATCTGGCACAGCGAGAAGGCGAAACGGGCATCGATGACGAGGAACATCGCAGCAAACTGTTTGCCTTGGGGCTGGATTATCGAGGCGACAACTTCCGCCTGTCCGGCGATTTCGCGTACCAGAAGCAGCGCATCAATCAGAGCCGCAACATGGTGTTCGTCGGCAGCGGTCTGACCAGCGTGCCACACGCACCGGACGCTGATACCAATTACGCGCCCAACTGGACCTGGACCGAAACCGAAGACACCTTCGGCATGAGCCGGCTCGAATACGACCTCAACGATGACTGGATGCTGTACGCCGCCGCCGGTGCGAAACACACCCGTGAAACCGGTATCTATGGATCCCCGACGATCAACGATGCCGCCGGAAACATCACCGCGACACCGTCCTTCATCCCCCATGACGAGGATAACAAGACCGTCATGGCAGGCATCAACGGCAACCTGCAGACCGGGCCGGTTAGCCATAAGGTCAATTTCGGCCTGTCGGGAATCTGGACCGAGCAACGCAACGCCTACCTGTTCGGCGGCAGCAGCGCCGGCAGCAACCTGTATGACCCGGTTTCCACTGCTCGCCCGGCATTGAACGGCATCACCGCAGGTGATCTGAACGATCCAGGCATCACCGGCAAGAGCCGCATGCGCAGCGCGGCGTTCTCCGACACCCTGGGTTTCTTCGACGATCGTCTGCTGGTCACAGCAGGTCTGCGCCGCCAGCAACTTCGCGTCCAGGGTTATGCCTATGGCAGCGGCCCGCGCACCTCACTGTACGACGAGGCGATCACCACGCCGATCTATGGCGTGGTATTCAAACCGTGGCGCAACGTGTCGTTCTACGCCAACCGCATCGAAGGCCTGGCGCAAGGGCCAACTGCTCCGAACAACGTGACGATCAATCCCGGCGAAATTTTCCCCCCTGCACGCTCCAGGCAGGTCGAGGCGGGTGTGAAACTGGACATGGGCACCTTTGGCGCAAGTCTGGGTGTGTACCGTATCGAGCAACCGGCTGACGGTTATCGCGTTCAGGAAGGCACGGCCACGCGCTATGTACGTGATGGCGAACAGCGTAATCGCGGCGTGGAAATGAATGTGTTCGGTGAGCCTGTCAGCGGCTTGCGTCTGCTGGCCGGTCTGACCCTGATGGACACCGAGTTGAGCGGCACCGCTGGCGGCAGCAACGATGGCAACGACGCGGTAGGCGTTCCGACCTTCCAGTTCAATGCCGGGGCTGACTGGGACATTCCCGGTATCGAAGGCGCGGCAATCAACGCGCGGATGCTGCGCACCGGTGGCCAATACCTCGATGCAGCCAACAACCTGAGCATTCCGACCTGGAACCGTTTCGATCTGGGCGCACGCTACACCTTCAACGTGGCGCAGAAGGACGTGACGCTGCGTGCCAACGTCGAAAACCTGATGAACAAGGACTACTGGGCGTCAAGCTACGGCGGTTTTCTGACTCAGGGCGAGCCGCGCACGCTGAAGGTGTCAGCCACCCTCGACTTCTGACCGTCACCAGGCGGGCCGCGCTCAATGCGGCCCGCCCGATGCCAGGCATCAGTAGCCGTTGCGCTTGAGGATGGTCTCGATGCTTTCACTGGCCGGGCGGCCATAGAACTTCAGCAGTTCGGCGGTCCGGTTGGTGAAGAAGCCGTCTGCGCCGTCCTGGCTGATGCGCTTGAAGTCCGCCGGGTCATCCACGGTGTATGGGTGAACGATCATGCCTTTCTCGTGGGTGAGGTGTTCATCCACGGTTTGACCAGGTCCATGTAGCTCTGGTCGCCACCCTTGGCCAGTTGCGATGCCGGGCCGGTGCCGATGGCGCCATGCGCCTTGGCCCAGTTGATCCAGCTTTCGAACGCCTCTGGCGACTTGACCTCCTGCGCCGCGTAATAACTGGCCTTGTCCTTGAAGCCTGAATCGGCGAACGCCACGTCGGACTTGGGTTCGATCGAGCCTTTGCCGATCCACAGCAGCATGACCTTGGGCACCTTCGGCATTTCTTTCTGCAGCAGTTCCAGGCTCTGTTTTTCAAAGGTCTGCAACACCACGCGGCCCGGCATGTGCGCTACGTTCACATGACCTGGCGCGGCGGCAGGGCGTTCAGTCAGCCAGCCACGCTTGGCCAGCACTTTTTTCAGGTCGGCTTCGACACCGGGAAACTGCGAAGGCACCTTGGTTTCGATATACAGCCCCGGCTTGTTCGCGCCGCCTTCGGCGATGTCGATCACCTCATCCAGCGTCAGGATCTGCAACCCGGCGTAGCTGTCACGGGCGCGGTCCGGGTAAGCCTTGTTGAACCAGGAACCGGCGTCCAGTTGTTTGAGCTCGTCCAGGGTAAAGGTGCTCACCGGATCCTTGGCCCGCTTCGGGAAGACTTCGGCAATGTTGGTGGTGCGTTCCAGTACATCGTCATGCAGCGCAATCAATACGCCGTCCCTGGTGCGCTGGATGTCCATTTCCAGATAGTCCGCGCCCAGATCCCGCGCCAGTGTGTAGGCCGGGATGGTTTCCTCGGGCGCGTCGAACGATGCGCCACGGTGGGCCACAATCGCAGGCCACGGCAGACCGAGTTTCTCGCTCAACACTTTGCCCGGCGCCTGCGCTGCCGACGCCGCGCCCGGCGACAGCATCACACCCGCCAGCGCGGTCGCGACCAGCAATCGGGCCAACGGAGTCTTTTTGAACCGGGTGGTGGAAAATCCTTGCATGGGCTGATGGTTCCTTGAATTGAGAAAACGATTGATCGCCTCGCGCACGGCGACGAGGGCGCACCCTGAAGCATTAACAGCATCGCCTTCGGTACGGCAAGTGGCATGTCGTTCCTCGTCCGAGAATGTCGTGCTCGAAGGCGATGTCACGCAGGCAACCTCGACGCCGGGCTGAGCGATGAAGTCTGACCGCTGAATGCGACGGCCATATGACCCCGGGCTTTCCATTTGGCAATTGCCTCTGCCCAAGCCCGCCGACTCGGGTTACTGTCAGGCTTTTGATCATCGGGCAGGAGTGGGCATGACGACGGTATTGGTGCTGGTGGAAAATCTGAATACCTATTTGCCGATTCTGGAAAACAGCGGCTTCGAGCTGATTCGGGCACCCACGCCCGCGCAGCGTGCCGAAGCCATTGCCGCTCATGGGCAGTCCATCAGCGCAGTGGTGACCCGCGGTCCGTTGGGCTTTTTCGCCGACGAAATGGACGCATTGCCAAACCTGCGCATCATCTGCGTGAGCGGCGCAGGTTATGAAAAGGTTGATCTGCAGGCCGCTCAGTTGCGGGGCATCACGGTCACCAATGGTGCGGGCGTCAATGCCGCAACCGTGGCAGATCATGCGCTGGCCTTACTGTTGTCGCTGGTGCGGGATATCCCACAGGCCGATGCTTCAGTGCGCCGCAGTGAATGGCGCAAAGCGGTACGCCCTTCGATGGCGGGCAAGCGCCTGGGAATTGTCGGGCTGGGCGCCGTCGGACTGGCGATTGCCAGACGGGCCGAGGGGTTTGATATGAGCATTGGCTACCATAATCGCACTGCTCGCCCTGACTGCACTTACACCTGGCATGCCACGGTGCAGTCGCTGGCCGAGGCGTCGGATTTTCTGGTGATCGCCACACCGGGCGGCAGCAGTACCCATCATCTGGTCGATGTCTCCGCGCTCCAGGCGCTGGGGCCTGAGGGTTTCCTGGTCAATATCGCGCGTGCCAGCGTTGTCGACACCGATGCCTTGGTCGCGGCGCTGCAAGATCAGCGCATTGCCGGTGCCGCGCTGGATGTGTTCGATGATGAGCCCAGCGTGCCGGATGTCTTCAAAACCCTGAACAATGTGGTGCTCACGCCACACGTGGCCGGTCTATCCCCTGAAGCCTCGAAAGACAGCGTACAGATGGTCAACGACAACCTGCTGGCGTTCTTCGCGGGCCGCCCGGTGCTCACGCCGGTCAACCGCTGACGGACATTGCATGGCTGCACGCAATCCTTGTCCAGTCGCCTATTCTGTCTGCGTCTGTGCCTGTCTATAGTCGCGCCCATCGACGCATGACATTGACGAGGGAGCAAGGCATGGACGTAGTAACGGGAACGGGCGAGGACGTGCGAATCGGTCTGGTGGGTGATTTCGACGTGCAGGTCACAGCGCATCGGGCCATCGCGCTGGCGTTGCAGACGGTGGGCGACGCTTTGCAGATCAGGGTCAGCGCAGAGTGGTTGCCGACGACGGAAACTCTCGATACAGATCGACTGTCGGCGTTTGACGGCCTGTGGTGCGTACCGGGCAGCCCGTACCGGAACATGCAGGGCGCGCTGAGGGCGATCCGATTCGCTCGCGAGCGACGGATGCCGTTTCTCGGCACCTGCGGCGGCTTTCAACATGCGCTTCTGGAATTTGCACGCAACGTGTTGGGCTGGTCCGACGCGGAGCATGGCGAATCCGCTCCGGATTCGCCGCACGTCATCATCGCCCCGTTGAGTTGCTCACTGGTGGATGCGCAGTCTTCGATTCGGCTTGTGCCGGACACGCTGATCGCCCGCGCCTACGACAGGCTCGACATCGAAGAGCGTTATCATTGCCGCTACGGCCTGCGCCGTGAGCTGGAACCGGCGTTGTTCAGCGAGGGGCTGACCGTCACTGGTCGGGATCCCGGAGGTGAAGTGCGCAGCATGGAGTTGCACGGACATCCGTTCTTTGTCGCCACCCTGTTTCAACCCGAGCGTGCCGTTCTGCAGGGTGTCATGCCGCCGCTGGTCAAGGCGTTGGTTCAGGCCTGCCGCAGCGGTGAAGCCCAATGATGGCCTCGCGATTTCCCACGCCGTATTACGCCGTGGTGTTCACCTCGCTGCGCACTGCCGATGACGGGCACGACTATGGTGCCGCTGCACAACGAATGATCGAGCTGGCCCGGCAGCAATCGGGATTTCTTGGCGTCGAATCGGCGCGTGATGAAAGCGGGCTGGGTATTACCGTGTCCTACTGGACTGATGAGCTCGCCATCCGGGCCTGGAGGCAGCACGCCGAACACGCCGAAGTGCGCGAACAGGGACGCGCCTGCTGGTATCAGGCATTCAGCACTCGGGTCTGCAAGGTCGAACGGGACTATTCGTTCCAGGCACAAGGTATTCAGGAGCTGGGCAACGGGGGGTAAAGACCCTGAAACAGAGAATGCGACCCAAGGTGCTGTTTCAATTTGCGGGGATATGCCAGCATTGGGCTCTCAACCCGGGAGCCCTTATGAATCACGACCTGACCCCGAACGGCACGCTGCGCATTCCTGAAGGCCTGAACGTTCCTGCGCAGGTGATCTGTCATGCCACCAGCCTGCGCAGGGCAAGCCGCCGCATCTGCCAGCTGTACGACGCGGTCATGGCGCCGTGTGGCTTGCGTTCCACGCAGCGCTCGATCCTGATGCAGATCGCGCGCCATCAGGCACCGACCATGACCGAGCTGGCCACGATACTGGTCATCGACCGCTCGGCGCTGGCACAGAATCTCAAGCCGCTGGAGCGCGAAGGGTTGGTGTCGGTAGATGTCGATCCCAACGACAAGCGCAGCCGTCTGGTGCGCCTGACGCAGGCCGGTATTGAAAAACTGCTTGAATCCCAGGCGCTCTGGGAGCAGGCCCAACAGTGTTACGAAACGGCGCTTGGCGCTGAGCTGGCGCTGGAATTACGCACGTTGCTGGCCCAGGTCGCGGCGGCGGACTACGGCGATGAGCCCGCCTGAGCCGCGAGCGGCACGTTATCCCGGCATCATCGGCGGTGTGTAGGTGAGCGTGGTGCCCAGTGCCCAGAGCAGGAACAGCACTAACGGCGTGTGCACCAGCAATTGCACGAACGAGAAGCCGATCAGGTCACGCGCCTTCAGGCCCAATACGCCCAAAAGCGGCAACATGTAGAACGGATTGATCAGGTTGGGCAAAGCCTCGGCTGCGTTATAGATCTGCACCGCCCAGCCCAGATGATATTGCAGTTCATTGGCAACCTGCATGACGTAGGGTGCCTCGATGATCCACTTGCCTCCGCCCGACGGGATGAAGAACCCGAGTACCGCCGAGTACACGCCCATCAACACCGCATAGGTGTCGTGCGAGGCGATGCTGGTGAAGAACGTCGAGATGTAATGCGCCAGCGTCTGCGCATCACCGCCCTTGACGGTGGTCAGCAATGCCGCGATCGAGCCGTACAGCGGAAACTGAATCAGCACACCGGTGGTGGTGGGCACGGCACGTGCCACGGCGTCGAGAAAGCTGCGTGGCCGCCAGTGCAGCAGCGCTCCAAGCATGATGAACAGGAAGTTGTAAGTGTTCAGTCCGGAAATCGCGGTAATCGCCGGCTTGGTCGAAAACTCGTTGAACAGCCAGCCTGCACCCAGCAACACCATCAGAATGATCAGCAGCGGGCTGTACTCCAGCCATTCACCGGGCCGCGAGCGTTCAGGCAGGGGCGGCAGGTTGAACGCCGGGTCCACGCCACAGGCTTTGGCATCCCGCGCGCTGTTGGGGCCGGGCGCGGTGGCGTAGGCGACGATCAGCGAAATGACGACCAGCGCCGCGAGCATCACGCCGGACTGCCAGAGGAAAATGGTTTCGGTGAAGGGGATGACTCCGGTGATCGCCAGGATCGAAGGCGGGAGGCTCGCCGGGTTGGCCTGCAACTGCGCTGCCGACGAGGACAGCCCCAGCGCCCAGACCGCACCCAGCCCCAGATAGGCTGCGGCACCGGCTGCGCGATAGTCCATGCGCAGGTCCGTGCGGCGGGCGAGGGCCCGCACCAGCAGGCCGCCGAATACCAGCGACAGTCCCCAGTTGAGCAGCGAAGCGAGCATGGAAATCAGCGCTACCCAGGCCACCGCCGAGCGGCCGTTGCGCGGAATGCGCGCCAGCCGGTCGATCAACTTGACGGCGGGCGGCGAACTGGCAACCACGTAGCCGCCGATCACGACGAAGGCCATCTGCATGGTAAACGGGATCAGGCTCCAGAAACCGTCACCGAACGCTTTGGCGGCTTCTGCCGGTTTTGCGCCGATCGCAAGTGTTGCCAGGGTGACGATCACCACCGCCAGTGCGGCGAACACCCAGGAGTCTGGAAACCAGCGTTCGGCCCATGCGGCGCACCGCAGGGCAAATCTGGCTGAGCGGCTTTCTTCGAGTTTGGCGGCCATCGTGGGGGCGTCCTGTTGTCATTATTATGGGCACATCGTTGGAGGAGCGAGTTTGCTCGCGCTGTTCAAACCCGCTGCAATTTACTGAATAAACGCTATCGCGGTGCAGAGGCGCGTTTGCCTGGCGTCTGGGCAATCATTGCCACGAAACGGCTCTGGCAAAGACAAAGAGGCCTCTGCGCGGGGGGCAAAGGTCTCTTTGTCTGGATGCCGGATCAGAACGTCATTTCGATCACGTCATCCGGCACGATCAGCCTGCCGGCTGTCTTGGCGACGATTTCTTCGACACTGACGCCCGGAGCCCGCTCGCGCAGGATGAATGCGCCGTTGTCGATTTCCAGGTAGGCCAGATCGGTCAGTACCTTGCGAATGCAGCCCGCGCCGGTCAGAGGCAGGCTGCAGCGTGGCAGCAGTTTGGATTCGCCGTCCTTGGAGGCATGAGTCATGGTCACGATGATGTTGTCGGCACCTGCCACCAGGTCCATCGCGCCGCCCATGCCTTTGACCAGCTTTCCGGGAATCATCCACGACGCAATGTTGCCTTCGACATCCACTTCGAAAGCACCGAGTACCGTGAGATCGACGTGGCCGCCACGAATCATGGCGAAGGATTCGGCGGACGAGAAAATCGAGGCGCCGATGCGCGCGGTGACGGTCTGTTTGCCAGCATTGATCATGTCGGCATCGATGGTTTCTTCAGTGGGAAATTCGCCCATGCCCAACAGGCCGTTTTCCGATTGCAGCATGACGTCAATGTCATCCGGTACGTAATTGGCGACCAGTGTCGGAATGCCGATGCCCAGATTCACGTAATAGCCGTCCTTGAGTTCGCGGGCGACGCGCTGAGCCATTTGTTCGCGGGAAAGTGCCATGGTCTGAAATCTCTTTTTGTTGTGTGCCGGTTCCTGCGGAGGGAAGCGCCTGGCCCTCAGGATTTTCTGAGGGTGCGCTGCTCGATGCGTTTTTCGAAGGTGCCTTGAATCACCCGGTCCACATAGATGCCTGGCGTATGAATCTGGGTGGGCAACAGCACGCCGGGCTCGACGATTTCTTCGACCTCGACCACGGTGATCCTGCCCGCGGTGGCGACGACCGGATTGAAATTCTGTGCGGTATGACGATAGATCACGTTACCGAAGTGGTCGGCTTTCCAGCCTTTGATCAACGCGAAATCACCGGTGATGGCCTCTTCGAGAATCACATTGCGGCCATTGAACTGCCGGGTTTCCTTGCCTTCGGCGACCGGCGTACCGTAACCGGTGGCGGTGTAGAACGCCGGAATGCCGGCACCGCCCGCGCGTAGTTTTTCAGCCAGGGTGCCTTGCGGGGTGAGTTCGACTTCCAGTTCGCCGCTCAGCAACTGGCGTTCGAACAGCGCGTTTTCACCCACATAGGAAGAAATCATTTTTCGGATCTGGCGGTCTTCGAGCAGGATGCCCAGGCCAAAGCCATCGACGCCGCAGTTGTTGGAGACCACCGTCAGGCCCCTGATCCCCATGCGCTTGATCTGTGCGATCAGATTTTCCGGGATGCCGCACAGGCCAAAGCCCCCGCATAGCACGGTCATGTTGTCGGTCAGCCCGGCGAGGGCCTCTTCGTAAGTCGCCACTCGCTTGTCGAGTCCAGCCATGATGATCCGCCTTTTATAGTTGTGACCGGCAGGTGCTGCCGAAGGATCGTGTTGCCTGCATCTTCTCTCGATGTCAGTGATTTGTTAATTTTGTTTTTCTGATCGATTGATAAGAAAGATAAATATATGAACGTCAAGCAACTACGCGCTTTTCTGGCCGTGGCGCAGTATCTGAGTTTTGCTCAGGCGGGGGAACGCTTGCACCTGTCGCAACCGGCCTTGAGTCTGGCGATCAAAAGCCTGGAGGAAGACCTCGGTGGTCAACTGCTGACGCGCACCACACGCAATGTCAGCCTGACGCCGGAAGGCGAGACGCTGCTGCCGTTGGCGCGACAGTTACTGGCTGACTGGGACAACACCGAGGAATTGCTGCGTCAGCGCTTCACGTTGCAGATGGGTCGGGTCTCCATCGCCGCCATGCCCTCGTTCGCCGGCAACCTGTTACCCACTGCACTGAAGATTTTTCGGGGTCGCTACCCACGGGTCAACGTTGCCGTGCATGACGTGATCAACGAGCAGGTCCTGGAAATGGTGCGCCATCGTCGCGTCGAACTGGGAATCGGTTTCGAGCCCGAGTCGAGCAACGCGCTGTCCTTTACGCCGTTCTACCAGGATCGCTTCGTTGCCGTGGTGGCCGCCGATTCGCCACTGGCCGGGCGCGTCCAAGTGTCCTGGGCCGAGTTGCTGCGTGAGGATTTCATTGCCCTGCAGCGGCCGTCGGCCGTGCGTCTGCTGTTGGAACAGGCCATCGCGTCGGGGCACGGCAAACTGTCAGTGGCCTTCGAAAGTCACCAACTGTCCACTGTCGGGCGCATGGTCGCCAATGGTCTGGGGGTGAGTGCGGTGCCTTCGTTGTGTATCGAACAGATGCAGGAGCTTGGCGCACGTTGTGTGCCGCTGGTGGAACCGTGCATCGAGCGGCGTATCGGGCTGATGATGCTGGCCGATCACAAGCTGTCGGCGGCGGCGCAGGCGTTGCGTGAAGTGTTGATCGAGCATGCCCGCGCGCAGGCGTCGTGAAAGTCGATAGCCACTATCACCTCGGTTGATTTTTGCCATGGCAGGGCGGGGCGTAACCTTGCTTCATTCCCGAAATGAAGCCAGTCTGGAGGCCCATCATGAACCAAATGCTCGCCCTTGCTCTCGTCCTGTCATTCACCGTAGCGCTGGTCTCCGGTTGCTCCACTCATCACGCTGTCGAGCTGCGTCCCTACACGGTCGAAGAGAGTCATCAACTGGCGCTGGAAGATCTGAACCGTCGCGGTCTGTCCTTCGATGAATACCAGGCTCGCAAGGCACAACTGCTGGCAGACCCGCAGATCCAGCAGGCTCGTGAATTCGACAGCCAGGGCGAAATCAGTGTTGATCGTGGTGCGTTGAGTCAGAGCCCACAAGGTTAACAGTCGTTACAAAGTCGCGTTTTCAGAAAACTGTACTGTCGATATTTTCCGTCAACTGTCCATGTGTTTCCTGTCGGTCCTTCGATAGGGTGGGTGCCCGACTCACAGACACCTGGATCGCTGCATGTCGTTTTCCCTGGATCTACTGCTGGCCTTTTCGCTCTTTGCGTTCGTCACCTCGGTGACCCCTGGCCCGAACAACATGATGTTGCTGGCTTCCGGCGTCAATTTCGGCTTCGGCCGCACGCTGCCGCACATGATGGGCATCAGCATCGGTTTTTTCGTTCTGGTGTTGGCGGTGGGGTTTGGTCTGGGCAGCGTCTTCAAGGCCTGGCCGCTTCTCTATACGCTGTTGCGCTACCTGGGTGCCGCCTACTTGCTGTATCTGGCCTGGAAAATCGCCACGTCCGGCCCTGCGTCCGATTCGACTGAACGTCGCGGCGAACCACTGAGCTTTATGAGCGCCGCCCTGTTTCAGTGGGTCAATCCCAAGGCATGGATCATGGCGATCGGCGCGATCAGTACTTACACGCCGATGCAGGGTTACTTCACCAACGTGGTGATCATTTCTGCGGTGTTTGCCCTGATCAACCTTCCAAGCGTGGGCATCTGGGCCGGATTCGGCAGCCTGCTGCGCAACGTGCTGCGTGATCCGCTCGGGCTGCGGATCTTCAATGGCGTGATGGCGGCATTGCTGGTTGCTTCGCTGTATCCGCTGATCATCGAACACTGATCGGACTGCGGCGGTTTGTGCCTGCGATCAGGTCACCAGCCTACAACGCCAACTGCAAATGCCCGCCAGCGTCCTTGTGCCGTGCCTGCAACCTGCGCTGCAGGCCTAGATAGAAATGTTCCAGACCCTCATGCAGGCGTTCGGTGAGGATTTCGTCCAGCGTGCCGCCTTCTTCGTTGTCGCCATAACTGATCTGCGTATCGATGGCGAAAATGCCGTGCAGCACTTCCTGGGATTTGAGCGCGGACAGCACGGGTTTCAGCGCGTAATCGACCGCCAGCATGTGGGCGATGCTGCCGCCGGTCGCCAGTGGCAACACGACCTTGCCGTGCAGGGCGCGTTCGGGCAGCAGGTCGAGCAGGGTTTTCAGGGCACCGGAAAAAGACGCCTTGTACACCGGCGTACCGATCAACAGCCCGTCGGCCTGCCGGACGGCTTCGACGAAGTCCAGCACTTGCGGGCTGTCGAACTTCGCGAACAACAGGTCTTCAGCATTGAAATCCCGGATGCGCAGGGTGGTGACTTCGACACCGTGGTTCTGCAGCCAGCGACTGGCGTGGGCCAGCACAACGCCGGAACGGGATTTGGGAGAGGGACTGCCTGACAGTGACACAACGAGCATTCTGGAATTCCTTGCGATAAGCGTAAGCCTGTAAAGCAGCATGTGTGCCAGACCGCGTCGTTCTGTAAGGCGCCCGTAAAGACGGCACTTGCGGCTGTTCATCGGAAAGACCGGAACTGCGACGACTGCTGAAAACCGCCTCAACTGTTGAATCGCTGTTGCTGTGGCAACATCTGACAGACAGTCGAATGGCGGACAAAAAAATCCCCGCAACGGCGGTTGCAGGGAAAAGGGGTTGCAGCGGCAGGAAACGGGAAGGTCAGTTGCGGAAGGCGGCGCCGGTCTGAACCACGCTGGCCGAGCCGAGCAACTGACTGATGAAGCGGCTCCATCGAGTGATGTTGGCAGGACCGACGAACACGACGTCCTGAGCCTTGAGTTCGAACTGTCCGGCCAGCAGATAGGCGGTGGGTTTCTTGGCGTTCAGGTGGTACACGGTCGAGGTCGCATTGGCGAAGTTTTCCGCGCCACGAATCACGTAGACCGCATCGCCATCGGCGCTGTCCGGACTCAGCCCGCCGGAATTGCCCAAGGCTTCGAGCAGGGTCACGCTGGTGGTGGCGAAAGAAATCACCTGTGGGTTACGCACCTCGCCCAGTACATAGATCTTGTTCTTGGAGTTGCTGTTGAGGTGCAGGTAATCGCCATCCTTAAGAAAGATCTTGCTCAACTGCGAGCCCTTGCGGTTGAGCGAATCGATGTCGATCAGGTAGTCACGGCCGTCGCGCCTCAGAGTCAGCCCTGCCAGGTTGGCGTCGGTCAGGTCGATGCCGGCCACACTGATTGCCTGCACCAGACTCAGCGGAATATTGGTGATCGACTGCGGGCCAGGGCTTTTGAACGAGCCTGACAACAGGATGCGCTGGCTGTTGTAGCGCAGCACTTTCACATCGACCTTGACCTCGGTGTATTGCGGCGCGAGGCCCATGCGCAGTTGTTCGCGAATCTGGCTGACAGTTTTGCCACCCGCGCGGATCCTGCCGACGTAGGGGAAGAACAGCGTGCCATCGCTCAGCACCTCGCGCGTGTTGGCATCCAGTTGGTCCTGCGAGCCGGGCGCGGTCAGTTCGGGGTGTTCGAACACCGTCACCAGCAGCGTGTCACCCGGTCCGACCACATATTCCGGGGTCTTGTAGTTCAGCAGCTCGGGCGGCAGCGCTCGGGCATCCGCGGCGATGTTCTGCTGCTGTTGCTGCAGGCTTTTGGGGGTGATGTCGACCAATTGCGCCTTGGGTTCGTCGGGATCACTGGCCGTGACATCACCGGGCGTCATGTGTTGGCCGGGAGCAAATACGCATCCCTGCAGAATCAGGCTGGATAGCAGCAGGACAACCAGGCTTCGCTTCATATGAGTATTCCTTCGTGACGGTGCGCCTTGCACCTGAATGATTTCGTTACGTCCATTTCCACCACCGGCAGCGACACCGGTCCACGTCGTGACAGTTTTCAGCGCGCGCACATACCTCCCTCCGGGCAAAGGCTGCCGGAGCCATCGTCTAGTCAATGAAAGGCTCAGAAGGCGTTCTTGTTGAAGAAGCCCTTGAACAGCGTCAGCAGAATGATTTTGAGATCCAGCCAGATCGACCAGTGCTCGATGTATTCCAGGTCGAACTCGACCCGTTTGCGCATCTTGTCCAGCGTGTCGGTTTCGCCACGCCAGCCGTTGATCTGTGCCCAGCCGGTGATACCCGGCTTGACCTTGTGCCGCAGCATGTAGCCGCTGACCTGCTTGCGGTATTGCTCGTTGTGCGCCACCGCATGGGGGCGCGGGCCGACGATGGACATGTCGCCACGCAGCACGTTGAAGAACTGTGGCAGTTCATCCAGTGAGGTGCGGCGCAGGAACGCGCCCAGCGGCGTGACCCGCGTATCGTTACGGGTGGCCTGGCGCACCACGTCACCGTTCTCCTGGACATTCATGCTGCGAAACTTCCAGACCATGATCGGCCTGCCGTCCAGTCCGTAACGTCGCTGACGAAACAGCACCGGGCCTGGCGAGGTCAGCTTGATGGCCAGCGCGATGAGCAACAGCGGTACGGCGATCAACAGCAGAATCAGGCTGGACAGCAGAATGTCCTCGGCACGCTTGACCACGCTCCAGGCACCGTCCATGGGCGAGTCGAAAATGCTGATGCTCGCCAGTCCGTTGATGCTCTCGCTGCGCGCATGCAGCAACTCGAACATGAACACGTCGGGAATCAGGTACACCGATGCGGTGGTGTCGCTGAGGCCGGTAATCAACTCGCGCAAGTGCGGCTCGGCGCTGAACGCCAGGGTGATGTACACCTTGTCGATCCGGCCCTGGCGTGCGTCTTCGATCAACTGCTCGAGATCGCCCAGTACCGGAGGGCGTCGCGCTATGGCAGCCAGGTCCATCTGTTGCGGGTTGGAGTCGTAGAACCCGAGCAGATTCAGCCCCATCCAGGGCGCGCTGGAGATCGATTGCGCGAGCCGCTCGCCGACCTGGCCTGTGCCCACGATCGCCACGCGCCGGGTATTGAAGCCATGACGGCGCAGACTGTGCAGCAGCAGACGGATCAGCAGGCGGTAGCCGCACAGCACCGCCAGCACCAGCGCGAACCAGGTCATCTGCGCATTGTCGGCAATCTGGTTGCGGTCGAGCAACAGGTAGTCCACCGACAACAGAATGACGAAGGTCAGTGCCCAGTAATTGAAGACTTTGGTCAGCTCGCGCAGGATGCGCTCGCCGCGCCATGAGCCGTAAAGCTGGTGGTACTCGCCGACCCAGTGAAACACCAGCACTGCCAGAATGATGTGCAGCCAGGCGTCGGTGCTGTCCAGCATCGCCAGTCGGCTCTGCCAATAGCCGATCAGGACGATGACCGCCAGGTCCAGCAAGCGATGGGCCACCGACAGCGCTGACTGATGGGCATGAAGAATGCCGCGAACGGAGGTGCGCATGACAGTGCTCGCTCAAACGGATTTGATGGGAACGACGCGGGACGGCAGCTCGCTTGTGATGCCGGGCGAGGGCTGGGGAACCCAGGGCTGCGCGGGCAGGCGTGAAAGCTGGACGGCGGCCAGACGGTTTTCCACGAACGTCCTGATTTCCTCCTCGAAGCGCGCGACCGAGAAGCGTTCGGCGTTGGCTCGACAGGCCTGCGCCGTGATCCGCGCCTGGGCGCTTTCGAATTCATTGACCGCCGCGATCAGCGATTCCACGGTCTGCTGCGGATAGAACACCCCGGTCGGCTGCGGGTGATCCAGGCCGCGCACGGTCTCCAGCACGCCGCCCTTGCCGAAGGCGATCACCGGTGTGCCGCAGGCCTGGGCCTCTACCGGACTGATGCCGAAATCCTCTTCGGCGGCGAACACGAATGCCTTCGCGGTGCGCATGTGTTCGATCAGGATTTCTGCCGCCTGGAAGCCCATCAGCGTGATGTTCGGTGCCCGGCTGGCGATGGCTTGAGCCTTGGCCAGATCGGGACCGTCGCCGATCATGATCAGGCGCTTGTCCGGCATCGCAGCGAA
Source organism: Pseudomonas floridensis (assembly GCF_002087235.1). GTDB lineage: Bacteria > Pseudomonadota > Gammaproteobacteria > Pseudomonadales > Pseudomonadaceae > Aquipseudomonas > Aquipseudomonas floridensis. The sequence goes on from NZ_MUIO01000044.1 coordinate 72,796, forward strand.
CGCCTCGACAATCATTGGCATGCGCTTGTAGGGCACCATGCGCGAGGCGGTGAAATAGAAGTCCTGACGGGCACCGTGTGCCGTGAATCCGAGGGTGTCGACCGGCGGATAAATCACTGTTGAATCACGCCGGTAAGCCTTGCAGATGCGGGCACCGATGAACCCTGAATTGGCGATGAAGGCGTCCACGCCTGCCGCAGTGCGCTGATCCCACAGGCGAATGTAATGCAGGATCAGCCGCGCCAGCTTGCCTTTGACACCGCGGTTCAGACCCGCTTCGCGCAGGTACTGATGTTGCAGATCCCAGGCGTAACGGATCGGCGAATGGATGTAGCTGATGTGCAGCTGATCCGGACCGCTCAGCACACCTTTGGCCACTGCGTGGCTGCTGCTGATGATCAGGTCGTAACCGGACAGGTCCAGTTGTTCGATGGCCAGCGGCATCAAGGGCAGATAGCGCTGATAGCGTTTTCTGGCGTTGGGCAGGTTCTGAATGAACGTGGTAGTGGCAACCTTGCCGTGCAGGTGAGCGCGGTCCTCATCGCTCATAAAGTCGATCACGGCAAACAGGTCTGCCTCGGGCCAGACATTGATCAGTGAAGCCAGCACACGCTCGGCACCGGCGTAGGTCACCAGCCAGTCGTGGACGATAGCAATTCTCATGGAGTTTCCTTGCTGTGTTCGCTCGCTCTACTGCAGGCGCGACAGGGCGCGTCTTGACGTTGCTGTTGTTGATTCAGGGTTTGCTTGAAGAGGATTCGGGGCTGATGCGTTGTTTGCCGGGCAGGGCGGGTTCAGGTTCCAGCAATGCGTCGATGCGCTGCGAAAGGCGTTGCGCGGACAGTTGCCAGGAAAAGCGTTTGACGTTGTTGAGGCCATGCAGCCGCAAGGCATCGCGCAGGGGCGCGTCCACCAGAACCCGGTGCATCGCCGCCGCCATGTGGCTGACGTCCAGCGGATCGAAATACAGCGCGCTGGCCTGCAGTACTTCAGGGATCGAGGCGGCGTTGGCCGCCAGCACCGGGCAGCCACAGGCCTGGGCTTCCAGCGGCGGAATGCCGAACCCTTCATACAGTGACGGGAACACGAACGCGGTGGCTCTCTGGTACTGCTCGATCAGTTCGGCATCGCTGAGCCGGCCCAAAAAGCGGATGCGCGGATCGCGACAGGCCAGCCGTTGCAGGTTCGGGTCGGCAAAGATGCCCGTTGCCGCGCCGACGATGTGCAGTTGCAGATCGTTGTGGTCACGCAGGCTGAGGAAGGCCTGGATCATGCGATTGAAGTTTTTGTGCGCCGCCGGCGAGGAGACGGCCAACAGGTATTTCGGTGCATCGGCGTGCACGTTGCGTGGCCGAAAGCTGTCGTTCACGGCGGCAGGCACGATCAGCACTTTGCTTTCGGGAAACCCGTAGAAGCGCGAGATCTCACCTCTGGAAAAACTGCTGCTGGTCACCAGGGTCTTGATGCGCGACAGCAGGATCGGGGTAATGGTCCGGTAAGCCAGGCGGAACAATCGTGTGTAACTCTGCGGAAAGCGCACGTAATTAATGTCGTGATGGGTTGCAATCTGGTTGCGGTAAAACATAGGTCCAGTGCTGCTGATGGAGATCAGCAACGGGTTGTTTCGACGCCGCAGGTAGAGCGGCAGATCGATCTGCTCCCAGAGATGACCTTTGTTGTGACCGATGCACTGAACGTCCAGCGCCTTGGCACTCTCATGCAGTCGTATGCCGTGCGGCGCGACGAACACCAGATCGTTGCGCAGCTGTTTCAGTGCCATGCAGATCTGCTCTGCATAGCGCTGCACGCCGCTGACGTCCTGGGTGAGAAACCGTGAATTGATAAAGATCATCTCAAGCATCCTGCAAGGTCATGGTGATAGGTTGAATGCGGGGTGCTTTCAGGAGGTCTTCGGACCTCCGATCCCGTTCTTATTGGGCAAACAGCGCGGGTCTGGTGCCCAGGCTGATGACTTTCGGAAATTCATCAATCTGCACCTGGGCCGAGCAGCGCGCTTCGTGGCAGGTCCAGGGTGTCTCAGTTTCGAACCGGCCTTTTTCAGGCTGGCCGCTGTCGATCATTTCGACGTTGCCGCGCTGCATGCTGCTGGCTTCAACGTGGGTCAGGTGCGGCACGCCGGTGGTCCAGGCCACCAGAATCTGTTCCGGTCCGCGGGCAAACCTCAGCAGGTAGGTTGAAGCCATTTCGTGGCTGCGCCCGGCGTCGTACTGGTAATCGAGCAGAATCTTGCTGATGGCCTTGAGCGTCGCGTAGGCGGGTTTGACACTCAGGTCGTGTCGGAGCAGGCCGAAATTCTGTTGCGGATCATCGGCGTCAGTGCCGCTGTCGATCAGCCCGTACCACCACAGGCCCTTGATGTCCGTCAGGGTGCGAGCCAGAAAAAAACTTCGGGCGAGAAACGCCGCCTGGTTCCGTTCGCTGACACTGCATGTGCCGGTGCCCGTCGGCCAGCCCATTTCGGTGAGGTATAACGGCACCGGACGGGTCGCCAGCGCCCGCAGCTCGGCGTCGATCCAGCGCAGCCAGGCGATCCAGCGCTCGGGGGTGTGACGCTGCTCCTGTCTGCAGTGCACGTAGGGATGCAGTGACAGGCCATCGACCTGATTGAGCAGGCCATTCTGTATCAGTCGGTCGGCGAAACCGACGTCCATGCCCAGACTGGTCACGGCACCGGCGAGAACCGTCACCGGTTGTTTGTGTTGTCTGATGCGGGCGGCGGTTTCTTCCACCAGATTGCTGTAGTCCTTGGCTGCCCATGCATCGGCGGGATTGTCCCGATCCCACTCGTTCCAGATCTCGTAAAGATCGACCTGGTCGGCAAGCTCCCGGGTAACGAAACTGACGTAATTGCCAAACGCCTGTCGTACGGCAGGGTGACGCGGCTTCGCGTTGTTCTCGTAATACGGGCTGCCATAGCCCAGTACCAACAGGGGGCGTAGCCGATGCGTGCGCACCTCGTTGAGGTAGGACTGCCAGACCGGATCGATGCGCAGGAAACCCCGTCGAGGTTCGACGCCGGTCCAGTAGGCCCGGTCGCGTACCGAGTTCACGCCTGCACGTTCCAACAACTCGAGCGCGGTGGTCGGTGTACGGTTGCTGTGCATCAAAGAGGTGTCCACGCCAATGATGAATTGATCCTCGCCGCTGGCGACGAGGCTGGAGAGCAGGCCCAGCAGAAAGGCCGTCAGCGATCGTCGTCGACGGGATGCGGATGGCTTGGGCATGTTTCGTCTCAATCAGGAACCACGGTCGGCCGTGCGTCCCGGCAGGGCACGGGCCGCTGACGGTCACTGCGTCGGAGAGGCTGGTCGTCAGACCGGGTTGTACTGGCGCTGCTCTGGCGTCGTGATGCTGTCCAGCACGGTCTGGGTGAAAATGCTTTCGTATTGGTCGAGCATCAGTTCGAGGCTCAGCAGCGATGCAACGCTATTGCGTGCCTGAGCTCTGAGGCGCGCCAGCAAGCGTGGCTGCTGATGCAACTTGAGCATCGCCAGCCCCAGCGAGTCCGGATCATCCGGGCTGCACAACAAACCGTTGAGCTGATCCTGAATGATCTCCGTCAACCCCCCCATGCGGCTGGCGATGACCGGGCGTGAATAGGCGCAGGCTTCCACCGCGACCATGCCGAACGGCTCGTTCCAGACCGAGGGCACCACCGCCACGTCGATCTGGTTGTAGAACTCTTCCGGCTTCTGGTACCCGACAAAGCGGATGTTGGGTGACGTCACCATGGCCTTGAAGCGCTTCTCGTCGTTCAACTGGCCGCGCCCGGCAATGTGCAGCGTGGCGTCGAACGGCAGGTGCTGAAACTGGTCGATCAGCCAGCCCACGCCTTTGGGGTCGGACAAGGTACCCAGGTAGCCGAAGCGTAGCGGCGCGTTGTCCGGTCTTGCCTCGGTCTGACTGGCTTTGACGGTTTGCGGCGGGGCAATCGGGAGGGGGCTCGCGTTGTGTACCACGTAGCCTTTGGCGCCCTTGAAATAGCCTTGGGACTGAAGGGTGTCGAGCATATACCGGCTGACACCGACCACTGTGCTGACCTGCGCCGAGCGCTCGTCGTGGCCTTTGCGAAACTGCTTGCACATCACGCACTGCCGCTGGCAGCTGTGACCTTTCTTGAACATGGTGCTGCTCGGACAGAGCAGGTAGAGGTCATGCAGCACCTGCACGATCGGCCGGCCGGACGCGGTGATTTCGTCCCACGCCGAGACCGACCAGCCCGTCAGGTTATGGCACACCACCAGGTCCGGCTGCTCCAGCTCCATGACCCGGCTGACGTACTCACGCATGCTGACGTTGTAGCGGTCACGCAGGTGCCAGCCGAGCCGGACCAGTCGGCCGGGTCGCTGCGCGGTAAAGTGCCAGTAGAGGTTATGCAGACCGGCACGGTAGACCTTGATCTGGTTGACGGCCGTCATGTGCAGGCCTTGCTGCTCGGTGGTGGCAAGCACGGCGACCTTGTGGCCGCGGTGTTGCAGACCTTCGACCGTACGCTGCAGGATGATTTCCGCGCCACCGCCGACATCAGGCGCATACAGGCTGCTGATAAAGAGGATTTTCATAGAGGATATGACCTGTTCAAGCCCAGTACGCCAGCCTCGCCATCGTTGATGGCCTGCTCGATCAGGCTCAACCGCTGCCCGGCATCACAACGCCTGGCGATCACGCGCAGCAGGCAGAAGAACACCCAACGGTTGAGCCGGTAAAGCAACGGGGAAGACGCCCAGATATTTTTATCGAACCAGGCCTGGTTGCGTGCGCCGTAATAGGCGCGTAGATCCGAACCGGCCAGCAGGTAGTTTTCGTAGACGTTGCGGGTACGGGCCTTAATGTTCCAGGAATCTTCCAGATCGTCGAGCAGCGCCTCGGGCACCAGAAAGATTCGCCCGCCACCGGCGGTGATTCGCCAGGTGTATTCACTGTCATCGGCATAGAGCTTCAGGGCTTCCAGCGGCAGACCGATGCGGATGAACAGGCTGCGATGGGCCAGCAGCCCGCCGTACGTGGCGAAGGGCAGTTGCACCATCTGTGGTACGCCTTGGGTCGCCAGCGGTTTGCCCCAGGGCAGGCGACGCCAGAGTTTGTAAGGCAACTGGGCGATGTGAAAGCCAAAAAAGCTCGACCTGAGCTGGATGGCGAAGCGGCGAGGTACACCCGCCGCGATATCGGCCTGATGGGTCGGACGAAACCCGAGCACGGCGGTCTTGTCCTGGCCATCAATCTTTTCTCGCTGGTGCAGGTAACGGTGCAGGACTTCGATCGCATTGATGGTCGGCGCGTTGTCATCGTCCATCAGCCAGATGTATTCGGCGCCGGCTTCCAGGGCGGCCTTGATGCCGACCGAATAACCATGCGCCGACCCGGTATTGTGCTCCAGCCAGATCACTTCGACCCGACCGGGCCACTTGCTGCTCAGGTTCTGCAGTGGCGCGACCGACGCATTGCTGACAATGATGACACGCTCGATCAGCGGGCTTTCCAGCGAACGGCTGACCAGCGTATGCAGGTAGTTGAAACGGTCACCATAGGTGAGCGTCACCAGAGTGGTCCGGTGGGTCATGATCAGGTTCCGGTGTCGATGTTGAAGTAACTGCCGGTGAACAGGTTTTCGTGAAGGGTGAGCAAGACTGTTTACGCCTGCGTACTTCATGCCGCATGACGCTCTGCCACGAGTGGATCTGGCTAGGCCCGTGCTTCCATTCGCGCCAGGCTGCTGATCGGCAGCACGACTTTTTGCTGGCGTTGCAGCAGGTTGAGCAGGATCACGGCGCGCTCGGTGCCGTCCGTGGCGACGAAAATGGCTTCGACGTCGCAGAATCCGGCGGCCATAACCCGCACATGCTCGCCGTGAGTGAAACGGGTACTCGGAGGCGGTGCCGACAAGCGTTGACGAATCTGTTCGATCAAGTCGTCCTGCACCGGTATCGGCTGCCCGCCAAAGGTGACGATACGCGCCACACCACGGGTCGAGCGAATCGGATACCAGTTGTCATGCATCTGGTCCATGCGGATGAACAGGTAGCCCGGAAACAATTCTTCGTCGGCCGGTGCCCTGGCAACGCGTTTTTTCTCTGCGGCCTTGAGCGGGCGATAGCATTCGAAGTGCTGGCGCTGCAGGTGCTCTTCGGCACGTGCTTCCTGGCGAGGCTTGGTCTGGATCAGATACCAGCGAGGTGGTTGTTCGAATGAGGACATGGGGATCACTCCACTGCCAGCTGTGAAGGGGAGGCCGGTTGCAACTCGGGACCCATCCGCGTGAATGCATCGTTTGCCGGTTGCAACTCGTCGGTACTGCAATGCGCCAGCAGCGCCTGTACGTGCTCGACGCTGTTGAACATCAGCACGTCGATGATCGACAGGTCGCTCACGAACGGCTGGCCAAACTGCGGATAGCTGATCGGCTGCATCGCAAAGAAACGCAACAGCAGGCCGTTGCGCGCGAAGTGATCACGGTCATACAGCTGCAGACCGCCCAGCGGATTGAGTACCGAGGTGGCGGACAGGGCGTGGGCGACCCGAATCACCCGGTCCTGCTTGTCAATGCAGCCGGAGATGTTCAGGTCGGAACCACGCACGATCGGCGTATTGATCTGCAGGTACGCGCACAGCTCGCGCAGGCTGTTTTCCACGTACAGCGCCAGGTTCTGTTGTGGGTGACGGATCAGCCGCTCCAGCAAGGGCATGACCTGCGCAAAATACGGCGCCTTGCGGTAGTTCTGGGCAATGGCATTGATCAGGCGGGTGGCTTCTTCGGCAAACGGCTCGATCAGGCTGCGCTGCATGATCGGCAGTTCGAAGTGGGCTTTTTTCAGCGGAAATGTGATCAGTCTGGCCTGGCCGTTGCTCAGGATCCGGTTGCGGTTCACCCAGCCTGCGCGGATGTACTGCAAGTCGTCGCCCAGGACGAATACATCCGCGGCTGCGATCAGCTGGAAGTAGCCCAGATAGGGAAACAGATAGGGCTGCATCATTGCTACGGTTCTGGCCATGCTCAAGTCCTTTCAAGACGTGGAGGTGAACGTCGTCGTTGCGTTCACTTGTTGACGGGGTGGTAGTTGTAGCCATATGCCGCGCAGTCGTAATCGGAGGTGGTCGCCTTGCGCACGACGGCGTTGAAAATGGCCCCTTTGATCAGAATGCCGTTCTGCCCGAGTCTGCGTTTGCAGGCCTCGACTTCCTTGAGGGTGGTCACGCCAAAGCGCGCAACCAGCAGGCAGGTGCCCGCCTGGCGGCCGACCAGCGTGGCGTCGGTCACCGCCAGAATGGGCGGCGTATCGACCAGGATCAGGTCGTACAGCGGAGACAGCTCGGTGAGCATCTTGTTGAAATTGTCATGCATCAGCAGTTCCGAAGGGTTGGGCGCTGCGAAACCACAGGAAATGAAATCCAGGTGGCGAATCGGGGTGTGATTGATCACATCAGTGCATTTCAGGCGTGCGGCGAGCGTGTCGGACAGACCGTGCTTGGGCTGCAAACCGAAGATGCGGTGCAGGTAACCCTTGCGCATGTCGGCATCGATCAGCAGCACGCGCTTGCCGGTCTGCGCGATGATGGCCGCCAGGTTGCTGGACACGAACGATTTGCCCGCGCCCGGCGACGGGCTGGAAATCATCAGCACGTTGTTGCGTGCTTCGAGCATGGCGAAGTGCAGACTGGTGCGCAGGCTGCGCAATGATTCGATGGCCAGTTCGTTGGGCGCAGCGATGCTCAGCAGTTTCGATTCGTTGGGCGAAGCGCCGGTCTTGATGTTTTTCTCCAGGCGGTCCTGCTGACGCGAGTAGGGCAACGAGGCATAGACCGGCATGCCGCTGTTTTCGATGACTTCGGCGCTTTCCACGCCGCGGTAGAACGCCTGGCGAACGAATATGATGGTCACGGCCACCAGCGCGCCGACCAGAGTGGCCAGCAGCACCACCAGGGTTTTCATCGGCTTGACCGGTCTTTCGACGTTGGTGTCGGCGTTGTCGATGACCCGCACGTTGCCGATGCTGCCGGCTCGCAGGATGTCCTGCTCCTGACTCTTGTTCAGCATCAGCGTGTAGGTCTGGCTGGTGACCTGCATGTCGCGGGTCAGGCGCAGCAGTTCCTGTTGCGTCATCGGCAAGGCTTCGATCTTTTTCAGCAGGCCCTGTTTTTGCTGCTCCAGCTGGCTCATCTGACTCATCAGACTGCGATAGGTCGGATGTTCCTGGGTGTAAAGCCGCTCGATTTCGACACGCTTGAGCTTCAGTTCCGAGAGCATCGAATCGAGTTTGACCACCTGGTCCAGCACCCCTTTGGTTTCGATGCTCAGGTCCACCGATTTGGCGCTGGTCTGGAAGTTGTTCAGAGCCACTTCCGACTCTTCCAGCTGCTTGCGCACCATGGGCAGTTGCGAGCGCAGAAATTGCAGGCGCTGGGCCGCTTCGGCCGAACTGCGTTCGACGTTCTGCCGCACGTACAGATGGCTGACTTCATCGAGAATCTTGTTGGCCCGGTCGGGGTCCTGGTCTTCGATGGACAGGTAAATGATGCCCGAGTCTTTGCCTGCTTCGGTGATCTTCAGACGGTTCTGATAGATCAGCGCCGAGGTCAGCGTGCGCTGGCGCGAGAGGGTGAATTCGGTGCCGGGATGTGCACGCAGGGCGGCGACCTGGATCTTCACGCCATTGCCTTCGACGATGCGATTGGTGGCGCCGCTGAGCAGCAGGTTGTGGTCGCTGTCGTAGAGCGAAAACTGCTCGGGTTTGCCCGCCACCAACGTCAGTTTTTCACCCAGCAGTGCCTCGGGCACCTCCAACTGGAAGACGTCGATTTTCTCGCCGCCCCACGCGTACTGCGTAAGGCCGAACAACGGCTCGGCCAGCGCACCGTCGTATTCGGGTTTGAACGTGCGATAGAGGTATGGGCCGATCACCGGGAAGAAATCCGGCGTCTGCACCAGATTCAGTTTCAGGTCGTCCACGACTTTGCCGAGCAGGGCGCGTGATTTGATCAGCTCTATTTCAGTGGTCGCCTGAGACACCGACGATGGCTTGTTGTTGATCTCGGGGGTGCCTTCGATCCCGACTTTCTTCGGTTCGATCTGGATCATCGCGCTGGCCTGGTACACCGGCGTGGCCAGGATGGCATACGCCAGACCGACGAGGAAAAACAGGCTCACGGTCCAGATGATCAACTTCTTGTGATCGAACAACATACGCAAGATAGTTGCCAAATCGATCCGGGTGTCCTGGTAGTAGTCCAGGGAAGGACGGTTCATGACGGTCATTTATCTTGTTTCTCCTGACTGAAGATGAGGAAGCCAGTCATCGACGCACCGCGAGAGATGCTGATAGGTCTGTTCAAAGGCTGACTTGGGTCGCTGATACGGGTCGGCTATTTCGAGCGTGTGTTGCCACTTGCCGATCAGGAACGTTCTGCCCCGTACTTCCGGCGCCAGCTTGAGAATCCTTGGGATATGCGCCTGCTCCATCAGCAGGATCAGGTCCGCCTGATGCAGCAGGTGCCGGTTGACCTGACGCGCTTCGTGGCGGCGTGTCGGCACGTGATGCGATTGCAGGACCGCCTTGGCCAGCGGATCCATCGGCGAGCCGGACAGCGCGGCGATCCCGGCCGACTGAACACGCACCTCGGGTTCTGCCAGGCGATGGCGCAACAGCGCCACGGCCATGGGACTGCGGCAGATGTTGCCGACGCACACCACAAGAACATTACTGAACATGGGCTTTGCCGGTGGCGGACCAGAGTCGTTTGCTCAGGTTGACGGTAAAATTGCGCGCTACCATCAACAGCGTCTGCAGTTTGTGGCGAGGTTCGAGCGCCGCCAGCGACAGGCAGACCGTCTGCATCAGGAAGTATTCGTACAGCGGCTGATTGCCAAGACGGTTGTAGTAGTTGGCCAGGCTGGAACAGGTCTGCAGGCTCATGTGCAACTTGCGCTTGTCGCTGCGCATCGAAAACACCCCGCCGGGGTGCAGCCGGTACGCCGCAGGCTTGATCTCGGCGATGAATTTGCCTTTGCCGTACGCGCCGAGCAGCGACCACCAGCAGAGGTCGTTCAGCGGTGCGATGCGGATGTGCAGCTCCGGTGGCATGACGCTGAACACGTTGCGAAAGCAGGTGGTCAGGGTCGAGATGCGCCGCGCCTTCTGCAACTCCAGGCTGGTAGCATCGGCGCGCAGATCACCCTGCAACTGAATGCCGTACTCACCGTTTTCGTCGAAGGCGAAGGCGTCGTGATAGGTGATGACGTAGTCGGGATGGCTTTCGAGGAAATCCACCTGCAATTGCAGCTTGCGCGGATCCGTCCAGTAGTCGTCGGCTTCGCAGTAGGCGATGTAACGCCCGCGGGCCTTGGCGAACAGGTTCGGTACGCAGGGAATGCCCTGGCTGTACTGATTGACCTGTTGATAGAAGGGCCGAATGATCGTCGGATGGCGTTCGGTGTATTGCGCAATGATGCGTGCCGTGCCGTCGGTTGAGGCATCGTCATGCACCAGAATCTCGTAGGCGAACGAGGTCTGCTGCGACAGAAACCCGTCCAGCGTCTGAGCGATGAAGGCTTCCTGGTTGTAGGCCGGGCAGACAATGCTCAGCAGCGGGGGCTCCGGGCGGGTCGTGCCGGTGGTTTTTGCAGTGACATCCATGGCTCATGTACTCGGTTTGCTGAACAAGATATAGATCTTCAACGCCAGGGGCTTGTAGCTGGCGGCCACCAGCATCAGGGTGATCAGCCCGCAGGCGGCCAGGGCGAGGAACAGGCTGGTGCGACTCTCGCCGGCAATCAGGCCGAACACCGGCTGGCTGATGTACAGGCCAACAGCGGTCATCACACTGATGCGCAGAATGTCGCGCAGCCATTGCCCGTGGATGCCCGGCGCCAGACGTTGATGGACGATCATCGGCCAGAGGGCGAACGACACGGCGCGCAGAAAGAACCAGGCCAGTGCGGCGCCGTACACGCCCTGGTAATGAATGGCCAGAAACAGCGTCGGTACGGTGATCAGCGCCGATATCACGCTGTACCAGAGGTGCAAGTGCATCTGGCCGTAGGCGTATTGCAGATAGAACTGGAAGGCACTGGCCGCCATGATCGCGCTGCCCAGCGCATACCAGCTCAGAATCGGACGACTCCAGCGCGCCGCTTCGGCATCGCCGGTCCAGGCAAGAATCAACGGCTCGGCATACAGTGCGATGACCGCCGCCAGCGGAAACAGAAACGTGCAGACGAACCGGTGAGCTGCCAGAAACAGGCCGTGCATGTCATCGCGCCGGTTTTCGGCCATCAGCACGGTCAGGCGTGGCAGCAGGGTCTGAACCAGCGGATTGGTCAGCATCATGATGCCGGTGGTGATCAGGGCGACCAGCGAAAAGTAACCGTATTGATCCAGCGGCAGCAGGCTCGACAGCAGTGCCTTGTCCATTTGAGTCAGCACAATCCACAGCACGGCGCTGACCGACATGCTCGCGGCGAACGGCAGGATCGGCCTGACTAACTGCCAGTCGAAGCCGGTTGACCAGCGCGCAACGGGCATCTGTTGCCAGGCGCGCGTTGCGAAGATCAGGGCTTCGATCAACCCGACGGCGACCTGAAACTCGAAGAAGTCCTGCGGCTGTTGCGAAAACTGACTGACCAGCGCCAGGCCACCGAAATAACGCAGAGTGGCAATCAGCACGTTGACCGCGTTCAGCCAGCCATGCTGTTCAAGCCCCTGAATCCCGCTTTTATACAGCGTTGAATACAGACGCAGCGCGATGACAATCCCCATCAGCCCCAGGCAATTGATCAGCGTCTGCGGTTGCAAGGCGTTGGCGTTGAGCCAGTGTGTGGCGATCCACGGACTGGCGAGGTAAATCGTCGTGCAACTGATGATCGCCATCGGCAGGAACATCAGTTCGAACGAGCGCAGCAGACGGCCCGCGCTCTGTTCGTTGCCCGCAGTGCCTCGCCCGTGCGCTACGGCCCGCACCAGGCTGGGCGACAACCCGGCATCGAGCAGTTGCAGCCACGCCTGCAGGACGGTGAAGAACCCGATCAGCCCATAGACCTCCGCGCCCAGATGCCCCAGGTAAAAAGGCAGAATCAGAATCCCGACCAGCAGCACATAGGCCTGGCCTACGTAGTTCAGGACCGTATTGCGAATCACAGACCGTTGGTTCGACATGGCTATCAAATGACCTGAGCGATGGCGGGGTCCGGGTAACTCACACGGTCCAGGCTGCAGGACTCGATCAGCGTCTGGATGACGCGCTCCTGATCGTCCTTTGGCAGCCCCGGATAAATCGGCAGGCACAACACGCGCTCGCTCAATGCTCGCGAAACGGGCTGGCCAGGCTGCGGTTGCAGGTATTCGAGGGTATCCAGCGATGGGTAGAAATAACGCCGCGGATTGATCTCGCGCAGGTTGAGCGCCGCACGCACTTCAAGCAGGGCCTGTTCGTCGCGCAGGCCTATCGGGTAGTAACTGTGATTCAGTTCGCTGTCGGCCTGCGGCTCTTGCAGGTCGAGGTAGTTCTCCAGCCTCGAAGTGTAGCGATGAGCGATTTCGGCCCGCTCTTCGAGGATGTTCTCGATATTGTCCAGAATGCACAGGCCCATGGCCGCCGAGAACTCGTTGAGCTTGGCGTTGATGCCGATGCCGTCGATCTTGTCGACGTCGGCGATGCCGAAGTTGCACAGTAGGTAGGCACGGTGGGCGAGTTCGTCGTCGTTGGTGATGATCGCGCCGCCCTCGATGGTGTGAAACAGCTTGGTGGCGTGAAAACTCAGGGTGCTGATGTCTCCGCGGTTGAGCACCGACTGGCCCGCGTGACGTACCGCAAAGGCGTGGGCACCGTCGTACACCACCTTGAGTTTGTGTTTGCGGGCGATCTGATCGATGGCGTCCACGGCGCATGGATTGCCGAATACATGGGTGCCGACAATGGCCGTGGTGTCTGCTTCGATGCTGCGTTCAATGAGTTCGGGCGAGATGTTCCAGGTGCCCGGATCGATATCGGCAAAGATCGGCCGAATGCCTTCCCACTGCAGCGAACTGCTGGTCGCGACGAAGCTGAATGGCGTGGTGACGGCGCTGCCGCTCAGACCCAGCGCGCGATACGCGACCTGCAGGGCGAGGGTGCCGTTATTAGTCAGGATGATGTGCCGGACCCCCAGGTACTCCTTGAGCCGGTTTTCGAGTTCGCCGGCCAGCGGACCGTGGTTGGTCAGCCAGCCGCGCGCGTAGATCCCCTCGACATACCGCTTGAACTTGTCGATATCACCAAGGTAGGTCTTGGTCACGTTAATCATCGAAGCCTCCATGTTTCTGTGGATCAGTGTGTTGCCGGGTGGATTCAGTGCGTTGGCGATTGATGCGTGTCGGTTTCAGGAGGCGAAATACTGGTCTGCGCGCTGACTCGCGCAGCACGGCGTTGGTTCTTGTCGAGAATCAGGCGTGTGACCCGGCTGCCACTGTGCGGATCGCCGAAATGGAAGATGGCGGTGGCACGTTTCAGGCCGGGACTGCAAGCCTGATTGGCATGCAGCGTGCGATAACCCCAGAACAGGTAAATGTCACCCGGTTGCAGTTTGAGAATCTTGGGGGAAAGCCACTGATGCTTGATGGCCGTGCGCATGACCCAGCGGGTCAAGCGGTTTTGCAGCAGCGACTTCTCGATGACATTTAGGGCGATGTGATTACGCACGTTGCGCAGGTTGGGAAACAGCATCAGGTCGCCGCATTCTTCACCCTCGACCGGGATGTAGATCGGGATCAGCGCAGTAACCAGACTGGCGTCGAAGTGGAAACAGTTGGACTCGCGCAGGCCTTGTTCACCCTGAACGCAGCGCAGCACCGGAAATATCTGATCGCTGATGCTTTGCCGGTGTGCGCCATGCGCATAGAGCTTGCCCAGCAACTGTTTGAACTCGGGCGCTGACCAGAGGCTGGCCAGCAGGCTTTCGCTCAATGCCGCTTCACCGTGATAGGCGAAGTACTCGCCCGGATGCTGTGACGCCTGGCGGTCGGTGAACGCTCTTAATTGTTCGAGATCGGTTTCATTGAGTACGTTCTTCAATCGGGCGAAGCCGTGGGCGTCCATTTCATGAGCCAGGCCTTGCACATGTTGCTCGTTCAAATCGGGTAGACAGGGCATTCAGTGGCACCTCGGGTTCAGGGGAGGCGAACAACCAAAGGCAAACAACTGGCTGACAAGTGGAAAAACGTTCTATCGGGCACGCTACCGCCCGAATCATGCGATCCATGCGCTCTACATCTATCCGACGAATGCCCACGCAGTATTTTCTCGAGCGGGTTTCGCATGGCGGATTGCTTCGGACAATGCTACCGCCACACCGAACGCGTTCAGCAAAATACAAGGGTTTTATGAGTCAACAGACATCCACCAGCGCCGATAAGGCACTGCGGAAACAACTAACTTCGCGGGCAGAACAACAAATAGCGACAGCGTGATAACATCCTGCGCAGTGCACTGTGGCATTAGCGTACAAACCAGAACGCGTCTGACAGTGCTATATATTGGTAGGGCCCACGATTCTGTCAAATTATTTCGTCAGCTTTCTGTTAAATTTTTGATAAATGGTTTCACTGGTTTATTAAGTCGTTGATTTCACAATGAGTCAAAAAAACAACATTGCGATGATCCTGCAAACTGACAGTTTTCAGGCGTCTTTACAGCGAGCGTCCTTTGTCAATGAACCGAACACCGACTGGCTCAGGTTAAACACTGTTTCTTTCGCACTTCACTGATTGGGGCAACACCGTGTTCAATGTCAGCGGATCGATTTCGATTATTAACCGCCGTGTGGCCTGGCCGTCTGCACAGCCAAGTGGGACATTTTGCGGAGTTGGACGTTGCGCCCCTGCATGACGCTTTGTCGGATGCATTCAAGGCCATATGAAATGCCATGCCCTGCGGTGGCGTGAGCGTTCGTAGCGCGTCAGGCAATCCGTGTGGAGGGCCGAAGGGATTGTCCGTCACATACCGCACAAATGATATATGCATAAAAGTACTATTTAAATATCAATTAATAATTTTTGGTTCTATATCGTTTGATGCATGATGACCTCTGAAGCCTGCCGTCCGCGGCTCGTATCGAGTGCAGCAGCGGGCTCGCTCGTGCAGGTCATGCCAGTCAGAGGAATAGCCATGAAAGATTCAGCACTGTATTTCGATTACGCCGCTACCACACCCGTGGACGAGCGAGTGATCAAGGTGATGGTCGAGTGCCTCGGTGTGTCGGGCAATTTTGGAAATCCTGCGTCCAGCTCCCATGGCTTCGGAAAAAATGCACGTCTGGCGGTCGAGAATGCGCGCCGGCAGGTAGCGGGCCTTGTGGGAGCGCGCGCCTCGCAGATCATCTGGACCTCGGGCGCAACGGAATCGAACAACCTGGCCTTGAAGGGCGTGGCCGAGGCGCGATCCCGCAGGCTCGGCAAAACGGGCGGCCATATCATCACCAGTCAGATCGAGCACAAGGCGGTTCTCGATACGGCGCAACAGCTGCAGGCGAGCGGCTTCACGGTCACTTATCTGGCACCGGATGCCGACGGGCTGATCAGCGCCGATGCGGTGAGTGCCGCGCTGCGCGATGACACCTTTCTGGTGTCGCTGATGCTGGTCAATAACGAGTTGGGCACTCTCAACGATGTCGCTGAAATCGGCCGCCGTGTGCGCGGTCATGGCGCGTTGTTGCATGTCGACGCGGCCCAGGCAGCGGGCAAGGTGAAGATCGAGCTGAGCGCGCTTGCGGTGGACCTGATGTCTTTTTCCGCACACAAGATCTACGGCCCCAAAGGTATTGGTGCACTTTACGTCGGTCCTCGTGCTGAACAGCGATTGCTGGCGCAGATACATGGTGGCGGGCATGAGTCGGGGCTGCGTTCCGGAACCCTGGCCACCCATCAGATCGCCGGCATGGGCGCTGCCTTTGCCCTGGCAGACGAAGCGTTTGATCACGAGCTTCTCGAAATCGAGCGCCTGAACCGCCTGCTGCGCGAAGAGCTGCGGGATATCCCGGGCCTGTGTATCAATGGTAGTCCGGTACACAGGATTGCCCACACGTTGAGCCTTACCTTCGGCAATGATGATTTGAACGTGGCGGCACTTGCACGGCATCTGGCCTTTTCATCGACCTCGGCCTGCAACTCGGCCAAAAACACCCCCTCTCATGTGCTGCTCGCCTTGGGCCACAGCCCGCAGGCTGCCAGCCAGACGATCCGTTTGAGTATCGGACGCTTTACCCGCGATCAGGATATCCGCCGCGCTGCGGAGGCGATTCGTGCCAGTGTCATCCAGCCTGCCTTCTGGGCGGTTGCTCAGTCTTGATGAGTGCTCCATTATCTGACCGGTGACAGCAGCCTATTTCCGGTCAGCAGGAGAACCAATGAGTACGCAACCCAAAGCCAGCACAGACGTGGCAGAACGATTGGCGCAGACACGCGCCTTGATGAGCAGGGAGCGCATCGATGCCTATCTGGTGCCGTCGGCGGATCCTCATCTCTCCGAGTACCTGCCCGGTTATTGGCAAGGGCGTCAGTGGTTGTCGGGTTTCCACGGTTCGGTGGGCACCCTGATCATCACTCAGAATTTTGCCGGGGTGTGGGCCGACAGCCGTTATTGGGAGCAGGCGACCAAAGAGCTGGCAGGTAGTGGCATCGAACTGGTGAAGCTGATTCCGGGTCAGCAAGGTCCGCTGGAATGGCTCGCCGATCAGGCATCTGCCGACACAGTGGTTGCGGTCGATGGTGCGGTCCTGGCCGTGGCGTCCTCCCGAACACTGGCCAGCAAGCTCTACGCACGTGGCGCAAGACTGCGCACCGATATCGATCTGCTCATCGAACTCTGGCAGGACCGTCCGGCCTTGCCCGTCAACCCGGTCTACGAGCACCTGCCGCCGCAGGCCTCCGTATCTCGCCGCGACAAACTGGACCTCGTTCGTAGTGCGATGAGCGAGAAAGGCGCGGACTGGCATTTCCTTCCCACGCTGGATGACATTGCCTGGCTGTTCAATCTGCGCGGGTCTGACGTTTCCTACAATCCAGTGTTCATCTCGTTCGCCTTGATCGGGCCACAAAGCGTGACCCTGTTCGTGGATGCGAAAAAAGTAGGTGATGACGTGCGTCGCAGTCTGGAGCAGGATGGTATCGCTCTGATGGAGTACACCCAGATCGGTGCGGCGCTGCGTGAACTGCCCAAGTCCGCTCGCCTGCTGATCGACCCGGCGCGGGTTACCTGTGGGTTGCTCGACTATCTGGACAGCGAAGTCACGCTGGTGGAAAACCTTAATCCAAGCACCCTGTTGAAATCCCGCAAAACCGAGGCCGATACCGGGCATATTCGCCAGGCGATGGAACAGGATGGTGCGGCACTCTGTGAGTTCTTCGCCTGGCTTGATGGTGCGCTGGGGCAGCAGCCTGTCAGCGAGCTGACCATTGATGAAAAACTGACCCAGGCGCGTGAGCGTCGTCCGGGGTACGTGTCGGCCAGTTTCGCAACCATTGCCGGATTCAACGCCAACGGTGCGATGCCGCATTACCGCGCGACCGAAGCCGAACATGCGCAGATCCAGGGCAATGGCCTGTTGTTGATCGATTCCGGTGGACAGTACCTGGGAGGCACGACCGACATCACGCGAATGGTGGGGATCGGTACACCCTCGGTCGAACAGAAACAGGATTGTGCTCGCGTGCTTAAAGGTGTCATCGCGCTGTCACGCACGCATTTCCCCAAAGGCATTCTTTCACCTTTGCTGGATGCCATCGCTCGTGCGCCGCTCTGGACCGAAGGCGTCAATTATGGGCATGGCACCGGTCACGGTGTGGGTTACTTTCTGAATGTGCACGAAGGACCACAGGTGATTGCCTACCAGGCGCCCGCCACTGCGCAGACTGCAATGCAACCGGGGATGATCACTTCCATCGAGCCTGGCACTTACCGGCCAGGGCGTTGGGGTGTGCGTATCGAGAATCTGGTGATCAATCAGGAGGCAGGCAAAACCGAGTTTGGCGAATTCCTGAAGTTTGAAACGCTGACCCTGTGCCCGATCGACACACGCTGCATCGAGTTGTCGATGCTGAGTCAGGAAGAGCGGCAGTGGTTGAATGACTACCACGCGCAGGTCAACGAACGCTTGAGTCCGCTGCTCGACGGTGCTGCGCTGCAATGGTTGCAGGACCGCACGGTCGCGATCTGATAATTGACGCCCGTTGTTGCTTTCTCAGGATTGCGGCAGCGGGTCGTTCAACGGTGTGCCTTTCTTGCAGACGATGATCATGCTGCGGCTGGTATAGCCGGCCGGGTTGAGGCCAAACGGATAATCTTCCGGCTCTTCCTGTGCATCACCTGATTTGGCGATGACCTTGAATGTCCTTGAGGTACAGGCATTGGTCGCCAGCTCGTAGCATTTAGCCCAAGAAGAGGTGAGCCCTGAGCAGTTGATGTGAATCCCGCGCTTGGTTTGCTTTACCGGTTTGGAGGTTGCCGCACAACCTGCGACTGCCAGTACGGCTAATGCGATAAAAAAGTATTTCATTACTGTCCTTGAGCAAGCCATTACTTGAGCACTTTTCCTGCCTGAGCTTCTTGTGACCCGTTACAGGTGCAAACGTGACCTGTATCTCGAAAACGAGATCGGTTATGGGGCTAAACATGGCTCAAGCGCGTGACAATTGCTAGTGCCTTGTCGAATCTTCCCTGCGAGCGGTCTCAGTCGGCCGGAACGAGCTGGGTTTTTGCGGGTGCCGAGCCCAGCGTAGCGCCAATGGAAGCCACGATGATTGCGCCGATGGCCAGCCATTGAGTGAGCGACAAGTCTTCATGGAGGAAAATCAGGCCCGAGAGGGCTGCGAATACAGGTTCCAGGCTGGCCAGTGTGCCAAAGGTTCGCGCCGACATACGCGTCAGCGCGACCATCTCCAGACTGTAGGGCAGGGCGGTCGAGAGAATCGCGACACCCAGTGCCGCGGGTATCAATGATATGTCCAGCAATGCCGAGCCGGCGTGTATTACGCCGATTGGCGCGATAAAGAGCGCGGCGATGGTGACGCCCAAGGCTGCGGTTTGAACGCCATTGTCCGCTCCTGCCTTCTGCCCGAACAAAATGTAAGCGGCCCAGCAGACACCAGCCCCCAGTGCATAGCCGGCACCCACCAGATCAATGCTTGCACTTGTTTGTCCGAGCGGGATGAGCAGAAGCAGGCCGATTACCGCCAATATCACCCAGAGAAAGTCGATGAACTTGCGCGACGACCACAGCGCTACAGCCAGCGGGCCGGTGAATTCCAGTGCAACAGCGACGCCTAGCGGAACGGTTTGCAATGACATATAGAAGAGCATGTTCATGCTTCCCAGCGAAATGCCGTACAGCATTACAGTGCGCAAGGATCTGGCGGTCAGTCTGGCACGCCACGGGCGCAGGACTGCCAGAAGAATCAGGCTGGCAAAGATGAGGCGCAAAGCGGTCGTACCTGGCGCACCTACTACGGGGAATAGACTCTTGGCCAGGGATGCGCCGCTCTGGATCGAGATCATTGCGATTATGAGCAATCCCAAGGGGAACAAGAGTGATGCGATGTTGCTGGGTTTGGCAGACATTTAAGTAACGCGTCCTGAGCTGAGCGGGATAAGGCCTGGCTATGATGATGAATATTGACCACTTGGGCAATATATTGCGCAATCTCTTGTGTTCTTCTATATAGCTGCGAGTGACGACGCGGATTTCTTCTTATTTGAAAATAACGGTTGAC
>NZ_MUIO01000045.1 GCF_002087235.1 Pseudomonas floridensis
TAGGTTTTGTACGAAAAGTCGGTGCGAGTAGAATTCCGGCCATGATTGGCTGGAGGCCCGCATGGCAAAGCGTTACGAACTCTCCGACGTATCGTGGGAATTGATCAAGGATCTGGTTTCTCCTGAGCAGAAAATAGGTCGCCCACGCAGTGATGATCGCCAAGTACTGCATGGGATCTTGTGGATCCTATGCTCAGGCGCTGCTTGGCGTGACCTGCCAGAGCGCTTTGGGCCTTGGTCGACGGTGTATCAACGTTTTCGTGACTGGCGCGACGACGGTACGTTTGATCGAATACTGGAGCGCTTGCACATTCGCCTGAACCGGGAAGGACTGATCGATCTGGACACCTGGATGATCGACTCTACAGCGGTACGTGCAACCCGAGCCTCTTCAGGCGCCGGGAAAAAGGGGGGCCTGAAGAACCGCTAGATCATGCATTGGGACGAAGTCGAGGTGGCCTTACAACCAAGATCCACATGGTCTGCGACGCCAATGGCGTTCCCTTGCGCTTCATCCTTTCGCCGGGGCAAGCCAGCGATATTGCCCATGCCCAGCCACTGCTGAATCAAGTGCGAATTCCCGGTAAGCCCGGGCGACCGCGCAAGCGTAGTCGCTGGTTACTGGCTGACAAAGGCTATGACGCAGAACACCTGCGTCAGTACTGCGACCGTTACCGGATGCAGCCGGTAATCCCGCTGCG
>NZ_MUIO01000046.1 GCF_002087235.1 Pseudomonas floridensis
CAAGTTGATCGGAGCATCCCTAACTGGCCAAAAGCCCCTGAACTACCTAACTTTTCAGGCTTCATGCTCCCTAAATTTTAGACATAATGAACTACAACTCGGTAAACTCAATGTCACCCATAGTATTCAGACTAAGCGCGACCATATTCGTTTTATTCATGGCAATGGTTGGTACATTCTCAGTTTATTGGATTTGGGAACACGTACTACCTCTGTACGGCCGCATCTACAGAAACGCTCCTGTAGTAGAAACTCCTTACTTGGCATTCTGCCTACTCATGGCTCCACCAGCCGTGCTACTCATAATAATAGGAGGTGTGATAGCTATATGGACGGGAAAAAAATTTGACCCACCAAACAACTCAGCGCTAGATCGCTTTCAAAGCCTCATGATCTATCTTTCCGTTAAAACAATAATATACATAGTGCCTGCAATAATTCTCACCACCACAATCACCTTACTTGCTAGAGATTATACCCCCTGCCCAAAACTCCTAATCTCTGGATCAGCCTGGCAATTATTTTGGGTCAATGACGAGAAAGCCTGTTTCAAACCTGACCGCTACATAAATGATAACTGGCCATGTAAAATAGTTGAAAATCAAGAACTGTGTCTAAAAGCAGACGGTAAATAATGCATATCTCCTGAAAATGACTGCGTAGCTCACAATAAAAATCCACGCGTCTGACCATAACTCCAAATGACCAAGATAAAAACCTTTATTGCTATTTTGCCCAAATATTTACCATGGTATATCTATAAAAAGAACTAGAAGCATTATTAGGCTATAAACTCAAGCATAATGAACCGAGGCCAATAGTGACGCCAAGTGCAACTCTGCCAATAGTGGGAGACTATCAAGCGAAAGTCCTGAAAACCTAATTACATAGCCTCACTGACTTCCCTCTATTACTGCTATTTCCCCCAAAACTGAAGGCGTGGCCATTAACGTACCGGTTCCCCCCGGTGGCAAGTTCGATTTCGATGGTTGCAGACTAGCCTAAGGCAGATTTCAGCCTAACGCTTGGATCTTCGGATATAAGCTCAAGCGGAAAGCCAAAATCCGATGATAGGTCTTCCTGCCCCACAAAATCCTCCAGTAATAATTCCTGGCCTCCTGAAAGGGCCATCATGAGCTTGAATAGGCGTCTATTCTGAGGGGTTAATCGAGATGAAAGATCCGCCTCAACTACTCCTTGAACCGGTGAACGAGTCGTGAGTTATGCGGCCTACCGCACAACTGCCAAAGGTCTGCTGCAAAGCTGGTCATTTAAATAATCTACCCAATAACCACCGGGTCCGAGCTTCGCGAATTTCGTCAATGCCACTGAATGTAAAGGGCTCGCTCATTTTACGCTCCTTGACGCGCAAAATACGTAGCCCTCTAATTGAATCGCGGTCATATATCAGCAATGCAATGCAAGCAAAAAAAAGCCCCACTGTAGCGACAATCCCGCTGGTCAGGGGCGTTGTGGCGTTGATAAATGCCGCCGACACCAGGGTCCCGACGCCTGAAATAAGACCAGCGCTTATATTTGTGGACCTCACTTTTACTGGGGAAACTTTGTTGCCAGAAATCAAAAATGGAAATGCCTTGGATTTTGTAAAATAAACCAATGCATAAAATCCTGCGACTGCCAACAACATAAAAAATCCAAGTGCTGCGGCCTCACCCCTAGACCTTTTTAAATCGTCAAAAGCAACTATATAAGCAAGTCCAGCAGCTGCAAATGCGAGTGAAAACATACCGACAATCGACATACTCAAGGTATATACCGTGAAGCGCTCACACCGGTACACCAAGTACACCATAAGCATTAGCAAAACTATTGAAAAAACACCATAAACCCACCACACACCCGAAAAGTTTATAGGGCCTAAAAGCCCCGAAAAAAGGGCAAAAGCGACAACTGCCAGCGGCCCTTTTTTTATAGCGACAGGGTCGGGATTATACATATTAGCCATTTAATTTATAGACTCGTCAATTTTCGTATTTAGCCAACCTTCAGCTTCTTTGCCATACCCTTTGCTCGCCATAACTTTCTGTACACCCAGTCCAGCCAGTTACCTCCCCAGAGCCACTATGAAGGGAGTAGATGGGCCAGCACTAGGTTTTGTACGAAA
>NZ_MUIO01000047.1 GCF_002087235.1 Pseudomonas floridensis
GTCGGCGAAATCAGCGCGCCGAACAGCAGGCAGTAAAGCGGGCTGACATGCCAGCCGAACAAGGCAAAGATCCAGTACGCCAAGGCGCCGATCACCGTCGTTGCGATCAACACGCCAAAAGTCGCCAGCAGACCGATGGGCCAGCGGTAACTGCGCAGGTCCGCGAGGTTGACGTGCAGCGCGCCTGCAAACAGCAGAAAGGACAGCATCCAGTTCATCAGCAGATCGCCGAAGTCGATCTGGCCGATCAGGTCCTGCACGCGGTTTTCCAGGCCGGGAAAGCCCATCAGGCTCAGGCCCTGGAGGATCAGCGAGAACATCAGCGCGGTGACCATCACGCCAATGGTTGGGGGCAGACCGATAAAACGAAAGTTCACATAGGTCAGCAGCGAAGTGAGGCAGATAAATCCAGCAGCAAGTTCAAGCATCCGTCATTCCAAAATCCGTGAATCCAGTTTCAATTCCTGCACGGTCGGCGGCGATCACCGTGGCCGAGCCATGTCCGGGCAGACTGAGATGGCCCGGAGCGCCGTGCAGGCACATTGCGCCAAACACGCAGAAGGGTCTGCGTTGACCACGCAAACACGCACACGTTGCAAAAACGCGTCGAGATCACGGACAGGAGAGGGTACAGACAGGACTGCGTGCTAAAAAACAGACGCAAAAAAGTCAGCCCGGACGACTGTCCGGGCTGACGGGGGATGGAACTCAGGGTTCAGCTTCCCGGGGTGGCCTCCTGGCAGGTCTGAAATCATTGCGCGTTTCGGCACCCGCTGAGCACCTGATACTGCACGGTGTTCAGATCACCTTTGGAGTCCTGGTAGGTCATCAGCTTGGGCATGACGGTGCAGGTCTTCACGTCTGGCGACTTGCGGATGACCTTCGCGACATCCAGGTGCATCCCGTAATGATATTCCTTGATTTCCGGCATCGGCTTGTTAACGCGGGTTGCATACTTTTGCACAGCGGCCTGGTGGTCTTTGATCAAGGTTTCTGCCTTGACTTCATCTGAGGTGTAAGCAAAAGCGCTCAGGGGGGAAAGAATGGCCAGGGCCAGCAGTAAGGATTTAGCAGTACGCATGTTTTTTGTCTCCGTTGTTGAAAGTGAGTTAACTGTAACGAGCCACGGCTAACAGCAAGGTTGCTGAATTATTACGTTTTTGAAAGTTTGGAGATTACCCGTTTTTTTTTAACTTTTTTTATTTATGACAAATTTGTCATTTTCCGCTCACCTTCCTGTTAGGTACCCGCTCGTAAGCTTGGCTCATTCCTGAAAAGCGCCCAGCGCAAAACAGGATCCAAATATTAATGAGCGAAGAGGAAATGACGATGAAACTGGTTAAATCGATGGTCTTTGCAGTGGCTGCCTTGTCCTTTACAAGCGCCTTTGCCGACGACGGTAACGAGTTCGCAAGCACGGCCGCCGACAAGATGCGCATGGCGCAGGAGCAGCGTTTCCAGGAGAAACAGCGTGCCGCGCAGAACGAGCAGTACGTAAATTCGGACGAAAAGTCCAAGTCTGACACGTCCACCAAGTCCGAAGGCTAAACCCTTTGGTCTGCAACGAGCAGCAACCCTGTTCGCCTTTGGAAGCTTTCCGGCTCCTTTGGTTGAGGCGAATATTTAAGCGTCCTTCGGGGCGCTTTTTTTTATATTTTTAAAATGCAATATGCCAGTTGGCATATTGAAGTTGCTTCGGTTTTCTGAAAGTTGTAGGCGTTGTTTGCGGGCGATTTATTTCTTTCAGATTTGTAATCCTGTCGTCATCTTGGCGTTATCTCCGTCTCTTCAAGATTGGGTTTCACTGGCAGCCGTCTATGAATAACAACATGCCAGGTCAAGACGTTTAACGATCTGCCCATTGAACGGAGTGCACATGACTCAACGTAAAAGACTTTCCCTCGCCTTGTGTTCGACCCTCGCCGGTATCACGCCCCTTGCCTCCTTCGCAGAAGAGCAGAAAGAAGGGTTCGTCGAAGGCAGCTCGCTGACCATCCTCAACCGAAATTTCTACATGAACCGCGACCACCGCAACGGCGAATCGAGCCCGACGGGCAGCGGTTATTCCGAAGGCTGGGCGCACGGCATCATGGGCCGCTTCGAATCGGGCTTCACTCAAGGCACGGTTGGCGTCGGCCTGGATGCGTTCGCCATGATCGGTATCAAACTCGACACGGGCGACGGCCGAAACGGCCTGCAGACTCCCTTCTCGGTGATGCCTGTCGACTCGGATGGCAACGCGCGCGATGAATACACCAAAGTCGGCGGCGCGCTGAAAGCCAGAGCCTTCGACACCGAAGTCCATGTGGGTGATGTGTTCCCCGTGACCCCCGTCGTCGCCTTCGGCGATGCCCGACTGCTGCCGGAAAGCTTTCGCGGTGTTACAGCAAGCAACACCAGCATCAAGGGACTGACGCTGCAGGGTGGTCGCCTCAACGGCATGAGTCAGCCTGCCTCCAGCGACATGAAGGAAGGCTTTTCCACGTTCTACGCAGGCCCGGTCGATTCGCCCTGGCTCGCCTATTTTGGTGGCGACTACGAGGCCACCGACCGGCTGAACCTGTCTCTTTACACCAGCCGACTGAAAGACGCCTGGGACCAGAAATACGGCTCGGCCTCCTACGTGTTGCCGATCACCCAGGACATGTCGCTGACCAGCAGCCTGAACTACTACAACGCCACCGACGAAGGCAAACGCCTGCTCGGCGAGTTCGACAACGACATCTGGAGCGCCAGCGTCGGTGTGAAATATGGCGCACACAGCCTGGCACTGTCCCATCAGCGCAACCAGGGCGATGACGACTTCGACTACCTGCGATTGTCCGACTCGATCTACCTGGCCAACTCCATTCAGTACAGCGACTTCAACTCGCCGAAAGAGCGCTCCTGGATGCTCACCTACAACCTGGACATGACCACCTACGGCGTCCCCGGCCTGACCTTCATGACCCGCTATGGCAAAGGCACCGATGCCGATTACTCCAATGCCAACAGCACTTACATGCGCCGCGACGCGCAGGGCAACCCGTTGACCGACCAGAAACGCTGGGAGCGCAACATCGAAGCCAAGTACATCGTTCAGACCGGCACCATGAAGGATCTGTCCGTACGTGTGCGTCAGGCCACGACCCGAGCGACTGCATTCGAGTCTGATCTGGATGAGGTGAGGGTGATTGTGGAATATCCGTTGAGTGTGTTGTGACGCCTTCTAGACGTCCCTAGCGTTTTAGCTGAGGGCAGGAAAGCGTCTGACAGGACGCTTTCCTGGTCGACTCGTACGTTGTGCTCACTTTCAAAAGCGGAGTTATTCAAAAGTAGCATGGACGTCTGACGCGAAATTGATTGTGACGCTCGTCCCCTGCTTGAAGTGCCACCCTTGAAATCTCAGAGTGTTACTCGACCTTATTTCAAGGTGAGCGTTTAGAGCGCACCCTACGCTTTTATGTCGCCTATAAGACGATACGGCCGTCGATGTAGGTCATCTCAATCGGCGTGCCGATCTGGTGGGTGTGGAAGTAGTAGACGATACTCTCTGCCTCACCTCCACGCTGATCCGCTCGGGCCAGTGGCGCATATCAGCCAGTCTCGTAGACCTACAGACCGCTTTGGCCGGGGCTTTCCTCACGCAGTATCCGAAGCCTTGCCAGAGGAAACGCTTTTGCTGAATCTGACCGTTTAGTTCGGACTGTTTGGCAACGCGCCTTCCAAGGCCGTCGTACTTATAGGTGCGGGTGCTGTGAATCTGGCTGTTGGGCATCGTTCCCGTACTTACGGTGCAGTTTTAGATTGATCTAACCGCATCAGTGGCGGTTAAGTGGTGTTGAGATTACATATTGGCGGCCGTATTTTCTGCTCTATCCGCAACTGTCGCAAGATATTGATTAAGGAATTAAGTATGTGGATTGATTTCAGCGCTTGAGGTTTGTAGGTATGTCGATTTTCTTCTGATCCGCTCCGCTAGTGTGACGTCTCAGATAAAACGTTCTCTTTCAAAGTCCCTGCCATCGCGTCTCGGGCACTCTGGATCTTGCGCAAGGTGTCTTCACCTTTCGCACTTCAGACGTACCGGCAGGGCTGGGCGTTGTGCAGCGCCAGGAGCCCTAAGCCCTCCATGCCGATCAGCGTGGCCAGAAACACCCACGAGTTAAAAATCATCCGTTTTGTCCTCCAGGGTTACCTGGGTTGAGACTGTGGGAGGGGGCGATTGGATCGACCGGCCGGTTACCAAAATAGTTTACTGTTAATAATTTAAATTCGTATCATCTGAGGAAATGTTCGACAGCAGAATTAACTCTCAAAGGCATAGAAGATGTGCTCTCGATGATTTTGGCCAGGGTGATATGTTAGCTTTATCGAAGGCTGAGCGATGTGGTTTTCGTTATTTATAAGATGTTGGTTTGTCGGCTTTCAATGACATGCAGCCATCTATTTCGTAGCTTTCACAATTGACTATGAAGATTAGTAGGTATTCTCCTGTGTCTAAAGGTATCCAACTCCTATGAGCCTCGCTAGAAGAGGCTTTTAGGGCTTTCAAACAAATGTCGGCACCGTGAAGTATTCGGCCTTGAGACTTCAGGTTGTTGTACCTGAATTCTACTATTGAGCTTAGTGATTCCTTGGGTTGATCGTCATAGGCGCTAATTTCGTTGGGGACCGGAAATGCCTTGTTAGTCATTTTTATTTTTTTCAAGACGGCGCCTGTCACCGAATCATACTTTTTCGATTTAATAAAATCTTCAAAATCAATTTTTTCAACCGCGTCTTTAGATTTCATTTGGATAAAATACCTTTAGATTTTCTCGATTTCCTTTTAAAAGTATCTCGGACTCCCCGTGTCTGTCTGGAGCCAGGTGCCATGACCATCCATCGCCAGGTTTGGGGCTCCGGTCGGTCTTCCCAATACAGTTCATCTAGAGCCGTACTTCTCTGTCCACCATTTAGCGATTTTTACGTCTCTTGTCCAAGATGTATAGGGGGTGTCTTGAGACATGCCTCCTTTATTATGCAGCTCAGGAAAAATATTGCTATCGACATTACTTGGTTGAACCTTTCCTCTCTTAGTATCTTCGATTTCTGAATGTTTTGCACTCACCCCTCTATAAAGCTCACATGCCCATCCAAGAACATCACCTCAGCGAATTGGTTTAGGCATATACCTATAAAGATTTAACCCTCCTACCAATCCGATCTAATCTAATCCTGAATTATAAACCGTCTCACCTTCGGATCATGATGTCGACACACATAGTACTGAACGCCCGTCTTCATGTCGAAGTGCCACTTTTGTAACCGCTAGTGCTGCTCGATGTTGTTCATCGCGAATGCATACAAGGCTATAAAGCTTTTTAAGTTGCCTGCCAGACATCCGTCGACCTATAGTCAAGAGCCATTAATTTGCAGATGTATAAAGTGTTGCAAATGATACTTTTTTGCGAAAGTATTTTCACTCGTCGCTATATAAGGGTTTTCATCATTGAATGCGTTGTTTTGCCACTGTTTTGCCAGTTATATAACTGATATCAGTTATATAAGTTTAAATTGTAGCCTCTTTAGGTGCTTCGGTTGACATTGCGTGTATTATTTTTTTTGTGTTGCGATCTACTAGTATAACTATAATTGCGTTATTTGTCTGCATTGCTATCCAGCTTGCCGGATGTTCTGGTGGAAATTTTTCTAGTTTGGAAATTGCGTCTGCTGCGCCTAATAAATCTCTGTTGTTTCTGTTTAGTGTTTTTTTTCGATACTCTATAATTGGTTTTAGGCTTGAGCAAGTTTGAATATTGTAAATGCTGAGATCTATTTCGGCAGACATGTCTTCGCACTTCAAGAGGTTCTTGATTCTAGATTTTGTCACGTTATCGATATCGGCAATATCATTAGTTTCGCTGAAAAATTCTTTCTTTGTTTTTTTAGAGTTCATTTGGGTTGAAAACCTCTAGTTTGGAGCGTACTCCTTTAAGTAATATTTCTGATTCTCCCCAAGCGTCAGGAGAGAATTCCCAGTGCCAAGAGTCTCCAGGTTTCGGTGCTCCCGTGGGCGTACCTAGTACAACTCCTCCGGGTCCTTCCCTGTTGGCCCACCACTTAGGTTTTGTACGAAAAGTATTGCCTCATACAGCGTAGGCTGCAGGCCAGCGTGACCATGGCTGCAAAGCTCCTGGCCAGCTTGTCGTAGCGAGTCCCTATTCTGCGGTTCTCTTTTAGCCAGCCAAACATCCGCTCAATGATGTTTCGCTGTCGATACTTTGTATGCGATCCATAAAC
>NZ_MUIO01000048.1 GCF_002087235.1 Pseudomonas floridensis
TGGCCGAAGCCGGTTTCTTTCCTGGCATCGTGCTGTACCTTTCGCGTTGGTACCCGAACCAGCGCCGCGGCCGGATCATGGCGCTGTTCATGTCGGCAATCCCGGTTTCCGGCTTGCTCGGCGGCCCGTTCTCCGGCTGGATCCTCAACCATTTCGCCGCCGGCCAGGGCGGCATGGCGGGCTGGCAATGGATGTTTTTGATTCAGGGACTGCCAACCGTCGCGCTGGGCATGCTGGCGTTCGTGTTGCTGTGCGACAAAGTCGAAGACGCTCGCTGGCTGACGCCCGAACAGCGTCAGCGGGTCAAGACCGATATCACCCACGATGAACTCAGCCGCCCCTTGCAGGGCAAGAGCTCGGTGGCCTCGGTGCTGACCATGCCTTTCATCTGGATTCTGGGTTTCATCTACTTCTGTATTCAGAGCGGCGTATACGCAATCAACTTCTGGCTGCCGTCGATCATCAAGAACCTGGGCTTCAGCGACGCACTGGTGATTGGCTGGATCAGCGCCGTGCCGTACCTGATGGCAGGCGTGTTCATGCTGCTGACGGGGCGCTCCGCCGACTTGCGCAATGAACGCCGCTGGCACTTGGCGGTGCCGATGCTGATGGGCGCAACCGGACTGATCATCGCCGCCAACTTCGCCACCGTACCGCTCGTGGCCATCCTCGGCCTGACCATTGCCACCATGGGCGCATTGACCAGTCTGCCCATGTTCTGGCCGCTGCCTACCGCCCTTCTCAGCGCCAGCGTTGCGGCGGGCGGCCTGGCCCTGATCAACTCGATCGGCCAGATGGCAGGTTTCCTCAGCCCTTATCTGGTGGGCTGGATCAAGGACCAGACCGGTTCGACCACGCTGGCGCTGTATTCGCTGGCCGCCCTGACCATCGTTGGCAGCCTGGTTGCCTTGCGCATCAGCCGGCAATCGACAGTAAAGGTCACTGCGACGGCCTGATCCCGCCTTCCCGCTGTACCTCGAAAGCCAGACCTTGTGTCTGGTTTTTTTATGGTGTGAAGATGTGTCTCACCGCATCGCTCACCCTTGCGAGTGCAGTATCGCTTTAGCCAGCTCCCAAGCCTTGCCGCTCAGCACACTGAATCGTTGATTGAGCTCCCCATAGCCGGATTTATACGCAAGCACTCCATTTGTGTACGTCTGCCCAAGGACGACGTCATTGAACGAGCCCATGCCCCCATAGGCCGAGAGCAGATAATCGGCTCCCGAAAGATCGGAATCCAGCAATCGAGCGCGCGCCTTACGCATCCAGGCGCTCCAATGAGTATCGCCGTCGCTCTCAAGCAGCGCAGCCAGTTCATCCAGCACATCGATCAGTTCTTCGGTTTTCACGCCCATGATTTCCCTTACTTTGCAGATTCAAACCCGTCAGCCCCGTCCGTCGGAGAGATTTCCGCTCGCGTTCCTATTTCCGATTCAGGTGATTCACTTACCTGCGTCGAACGAACGCCGTTCCAACACTTTCTCACAGGAGCATCGGTGCCATGAAGACCCTGACCGCAAGCCTGGGCATGTCCTTAGTGCTGGCCGCGACCGCCGCTTGGGCACATCACGGCTGGAGCGAATATGACGCCAGTCAGCCGCTCACCCTGAACGGAACCATCGAGCAGAGCGGTTACGCCAATCCGCATGGATTCATCGACCTCAAGACCAGCGACAAGACTTGGACAGTGGTCCTGGCTCCCCCTTCACGCATGGAAAACCGCGGGCTGACCCAAGCCATGCTGGCGACCGGAACACCGGCAAAGGTCGTCGGCTATCCCAATCGCAGCAAGCCCGAAGAGTTAAGGGCCGAACGCATCACTATCAACGGCAAGACCGTCGAGCTGCGTTGATGGCAGCGGCCAGCGAGGGTTCATGGCTGGTTTCAATTGAGGGCTCGCCGCTGGGTCAGGCGATGCGTGACCAGGTGTGGTTGTATCCGGCCATCGAAGTGGTGCACATACTCGGCTTTGCCGTACTGGTCGGCTCGGTGGTCCTGTTCGACCTGCGCCTGCTGGGCTGGTCGAAAGACATCCCGATCACCGCGCTGGCGCGTCACTTGCTGAGCTGGGCGCTGACGGCGCTGCTGTTGATCGTGCCTGCCGGGTTGATGATGTTCGCCGCCCACCCGAATGATTTCGCCAGCAACGGCGTCTTTATCCTCAAGCTGTGCCTGATCGCGGCGGCAGGCGTGAATGCCATGCTGTTTCACATGGGTGTCTACCGCTCGGTGGCGCACTGGAACACCCGGCTGGCCACACCGTGCCTCGCCAAGTGCCAGGCCGTGCTTTCAATCGCACTCTGGATCGGCGTCGTGACCTGCGGACGGCTGCTGGCTTACACCTGAAAATATCGTGGCGCTCGAATCATCGTGATACGCAACTTATTGCACAGGCGCGGCCCACAAGATCTGTTCCGGACCTCGCAAGCCAACGTCCTGGTTCAATTCGCAGACATTTGCGCACGTGCGCAATACCTTGCACGGTATTTACGGCCAAACTGATCAAAAAACGATCAAACCTGCAACCTTAACGACCTATCTCTTTGTTTTTAATATAAAAAAATATCAGGCATGCATCTTGATATAGGTACCTGACTCGATGGGCGCAGTTGCCTGTTGATACAGAGGGATTCGGGATGCCTGCCCACCAGACTTGTTTCAAGCTCAACCTTGATGGCGTCGATCACGACTTTCAGGTGCTCGCCTTCAACGGCCGGGAAGCCATCAGTCAGCGTCTGTGCGAGGCGCTGGAAGAAGCCGCATCGAACGAACATTCGGGTGTTGGCGAGTTGCGCGAAGGCTATCGCAACACGTTCAGGGCCATATCCGGTTCAGTCCCGTTTCGTCCATTTATCGAGATTGATCCGGGTGGGGTAACGGTCAGTGGGCCATTGGTGAAGCTGAACTCGGGAGGTGCGCCCGCCAGCGGCAACGGCGCTCTGCCGAACCTGCCGGGCCTTGTCAAAGAGGTTCTGACAGAAAAAGCAGGCGAGCTGTTGACTCAGAAGCTGGCAGATCCGGTTCCACTTGCCCAGCTCTGCCAAAAGCCTGAAGGCGGAACCCCGATGGACTGTCCGTTACCCGATTGCGGCTGTCGCAAGGCGTTGCAAAAGGAAGTCAGATCATGAGGATCTCCATGCTGCTGGAGCGTACCGACCACTTGCTGGAAGAGCTTTACCACCTGCTGCCTGATCCCAAGCCACACCCGCTGTTCGACAAGACAGAACTGGCAGTCTGTCGGGATAAAAGCCCTCTGTGGCTGGCTGCGACCGACGACGATAACGTTTTACGGGCGGTCCACGACGATCCTGAAAAATGGCCGGGGCTGATTATCGAAAGTCCGTTTCACAACGACATCCTGCTCGCGCATCTCAGGCACCTTTCAATCGTCAACTTCGAGGGAATCCGCCGGGGCGTCCTGCGCTATTCGAATCCTGTAACGGCCAACTACTTCTTCACAACCGGGACCGCCGAAGAGAACGCGCCATGGCTTGGGCCCATTTTCCGATTGTCCTGGTACGGCGGAACCTGGCCAGACCTTGCGCAAGGCAACCAGCGCTGGATGAGCCTCGACAATCCTCATGCCTCTCGATGGGCACCTGCGACCCAGCCAGCCACGCCGAGACTGAGCGACGCCCATGAGCACGCTTTTCGTCACCAGGAGCGCGAGCGTTTTGCCTATGACTGGTGGAAGAAACAATCCGGCGTCGCCTTTGCAAAGGCACTCGACTATCTGGACGAAGGCATGGCCCATGGCTTCGCAACAGACCCGACGCTCATGAACCGCTATCTCTCGTTGCGCGCACAACACCCTGACCAAAAAGCGCCGCCGCGCCAGTATGGCGGCACTGACGAAGCACGCTTGGACACACTGCGAGACCTGCTGCAGCAGTCTGCGCAACACAAGGAATCTGTCTAATGCCCATCGGCAGTCTGAGTACCGGTCCGTGCTGTGAAACCGGCAAACTGATCGTTCAGGTCATGGGCAAGGATCACGCGCCCAGTCAAAAATTGGTGCTGAACAGCAGGAATGGCGGTTGTACCTACCCTTCCCGTCCCGAGACGCTGGAAAGAGCGCAGTACAGCTGCATGCTGGAGGTATGGGATCACGTAGCCGAGACGCAACTGGCGCTCGAAATTGCGACCACCGAAGGCGGACCGATACGTTTGCCACTGCTCGATGACACACACGTCACTCCACGGCAGGCTGACGCACAATTCAACCAGATCGTTCCGGTGCTGCCCTTCGTCACCCTGCCGGGTTCAAAAAGCCTCTATGACCTGGGCACGCCGGTATTGGCCCGTGCGGGCTATGTGTATGTGTTCTACCGGCAAAAGCTCTGGCGTGAACTTGAAGTGCGGATCAGCGATACCGGCACGACCTACCATGACGTTGATGTCGCCCGGTTTCGTCAGGATGAGGGCTTTACGCCAAGCGAACGCACCGCCATCGGCGTGGCGCTTGACGACATCTGGCTGCCCGGAATGTGGAACAACCAGCGTGTGCTGGATGTGGAGTTGTGCTTTTCCGAGATACAGCTCAGTGCCCCCCGGCTGCAGCGTCTGGAGCGCGATGCAGCGTTGAGAACCCAGCGTTGCAGAAGGCCTGACCTCAGTTACTCGAAAGAGCGTTTCACCCGTCTTTACAAGGGCAAGCCTGATGGCGAAGCCATGCTCAAGGCGTTTTCAGGTTTCAACACGCTCGACAAGGTTCAGCAACTCACCCTGGCGCCGATCACGGCCGCATGCCTGAATCTGAGCCTGTCGATTTTCCCCGTGAGTCTTGCCGCACCACAACGTGCTCGCCAGCCCGGTTACGAACGGCTGCTGGAACACCCTGCCCTTTATCTGTGTGATCTGTCAGGCCAGTTTCCAGCCAAGGCGCTCGAACAGGCAAACGCCTTTCTTGCCGAGGCTGACAAAGGCAGAGCAGTCAAGGACACACATTATCTGGAGCTGTCGGCGCTTGCCGATGCCATGCAGGCCAGCTTACCTGCCGGTGAAAAAGATTCCACAGATAACCTGGTCCTCTGGGAAGCTCATCCGAATGTGTCTGACGTACTGAGCAAAGCTCGCCAGCGTCAGGTCTGGGGTGTGTTGCTTGAGGACTCATATCACCGAATACGCCATTTACGACAGCGCCTCGATACCCATCAGCAACTGCTCGGTGTGTGCGCCAGGTACGCCATCCAGCACCCTCATCACGCCAGCGCCTTGCTGGTGCACCAGTTGATCGTTCCGCCAACGATAGCTGGCGCGAAAAACCCGCTCAATGAAGTGATCGCCTCGCTCTCGGACACGGGCCGACAAGCCGTCAACCAGTGCACCGCCACCGTCCAGCGAGCGCTGGCGTGGCGCAACATGATCGCCGTTCAGGGCCTGTTGGTTGAAAGCCTTCAACACCGCATCACACTCCAGACCGTCGCCGACCACCTTAGCCAGGATGGCTTCGAGTACGTAGCGGCACTGTATGACCTGAGCCGCACACTGACGACACTCGCACTCTCACCCTCAAACGTGGATCCGCTGGCGCCTGGTGGCACTATCGTGGACGCGGTCACGCAAGTCGGCTTCGTGGAAGCCAGGGTCAGTCAGGGCCAGACACTGCTGTCGCAGATAACCAACGACAGCGCGCATCCACTGCACCTCATGCTCTGGCCCGAAAGCGATCTGGAAACGGTCTGCCAACCTTATGAGGTGCCACTCAACGAAGACAAGAACCTGGGCGACGGTCGCTTTCGCGCGACGCAACTGGCACGTTTCGAACATTTTCCTGCACCCGACCCCGCGACTCAGGTCACGCTGGACGCGACGCTGCTGGCCAACCTCCTGGCAGGCGACAGCCTGCAGAACTTCTTCCTCATCAACAACGGCAAAGCCACAACCGCTGCACTGGTCGGTATCTTCGAGAACCTGCAAGGCGCAGTCGATGCCGCCGAAAATGCTGTCGGACGGGCCGAGCAGACGCTGTCCTCCAGTAAAGCCAACGTCGCTGCCGCGGACATCAAAAGCCAGTCGGCCATCGATCAACTGGCCAAAGCCCGCGAACAGCCCGGTTCCAACGCACGCAGGATCAACATCAACCGCCAGGGCCGGGGCGTTCAGCAACTGCGCAGCATGATGCCGGAGCACTTCGGCGCCGCGTTCCTGTTGAAACGAAACCGGGTTACTGCGCAGCACTACGTATTTGGCCTGGAAGACCTGCCGACCCGAAGCACCATGCCCAACGCCCGCTACGGTGAATACCTGGACCCGAACGGCAACCCGTTCCGCGACATCGATCCTCCGTTCAACCCACACGGCCCCCTGACGTCCGGCGATCACCACGTGCTGGTCATCCCGCGCAGCCACAAAACCGCGCAACTGGTCGGCGACATCAACCGCAAACTGAAAGCCGCCCAAGAAGCGGGGCATGCGACTGGCAAAGCGGAAAGTGCCTATGTTCGGGCGAGAAGCGGGCTGAGTCAGGCCATCGAAAACCTCGATGCAACGAAGAGCGGCGCCGTTTACCGGTTTTTGGCATCGACACGGTTTTGTGCGGCGGTGTTGATGTTGGAGGTTTGGAATGTGGGTTCGGAGAGTGATGCATTCAATCAAACAACCAGAGAGAAGAATAAATACCGGGCGTCATTAGGGAGCATGGCTGCGGGACTAGACCTAGCTATTGCTTTAGAAGCCTTAATCGTAAAAATGTCCGGAACAAAAGCTTCACTACAACCCACTAGACAGACACTATTGAGGATTAATGATGCCGGTTCCAAGCGCTGGCTTGGTCCTTTTTTAAGCCGTGCACTTGCCAAGGAAGTAACTGCTCGGATGCTTGCCCAGCTCATTTCAGGGATAGCGCTGACAGTATTGAACCTCTGGGACGCTTGGTACGCCTGGCGGCGAAACGATGATGCGGCATACGGACATATCCTTATTGCCATGGGTGGAATAGCTGGCACGTTGGGCACAGCATTCGCAGGAGCAAATACTTTCCTCGGACTGAGTCCCTTGGGCTGGATCGCTTTACTGTTGATCGGCACAGGAGTCGGAGTAATATTACTCTTTAGCTCAACACCACTGGAAACATGGCTAAAAAGTGGTCCATTCGGAAAAGGAGATGTCAGTGATTATTTTTTGAAAGACCCACAGGAGGCATTTTATCGACTCACCAGCCTACTCGCTGGCATAACGATAAAAATAGAAAAAAATCCAGCCTACGAACCATGTGCAAAGTACAATTTTTTCACTGAAACCCCCCACGCAATCAGAAGTGCCGACACGATCATTCGTATTCAAAGTTATTTACCAGGATTAATCAGCCACCTTGAAAGTCTCGATATAAATACTGAATGCAGGTTAGGCAGTGTTATCACACGTTCCAGCCGAGAAGGAATACCTTACCAAACCGAAATTCAAGCAGCCGAAAAAAAAGAACTCCCAAAGGCACAACACCTGCATCCTGACGGGTTGGAGTTATTTTTCAGAACCCCAACAAACCCGACAATATCAATTGGCGACACTAAAACCTCTCATTTAACTTGGGTAGTCAGAGCCCAATTTGTAATGAGTCGTGGCGATGAAAAACGCATTTTTCCAGCACCTTCCCCCAGCGACCCAATTCAATACAAACTTACCTACGCCAAACCAGACTTCAGTAAGGTTAATCAGCCGTTCTGGGCAGATGAAGAAACATTCAAGGCACGTTCTCATGAATAAGTCGAAATCTACGTCCTACTACGGTAGCTTTACATACAAAAAAAACAAGATACCCAGACAGGCTTCTCCTTCTCGGCGAAACGTTAATGGCGTACGGTTACCGTGGGGAACGACCTCGAACATCATTCCCGATGGATTCGTGGCCGAGCCTACCCCAAATGAAATGCGGATGTGGGAAAAGCAAAATAATACCCCCACCCATAACGCACCCATTCCATTTCGTGACATCGAACTTCATCAGGTCTATGACCAAGAGCGTATACGTTTTGCACAACTGCCTTTCCGCTCACACTTCTGGCTATTCATGCATGCAG
Organism: Pseudomonas floridensis; assembly: GCF_002087235.1. Lineage (GTDB taxonomy): Bacteria > Pseudomonadota > Gammaproteobacteria > Pseudomonadales > Pseudomonadaceae > Aquipseudomonas > Aquipseudomonas floridensis. Next base: position 8,019 of record NZ_MUIO01000048.1, read on the forward strand.
GAGGAAAGTGGTCATTTATAATACTCCTGCCTATTTTTCTTCTGACCTCGCTGCTCGGCATCGAAAACACTACTGACTCCGCAATTATAAATTACCTCATGAATGTATTTGATACATTTCCCATAATTATGTCACCTTGGTTAGTATGCTGGCTCATCGGCCACATCGTCATCAACCATTTCCCCAAAATCTGGTTCCGCCCCCCCAAAGGCCCACTCTGGGAGCTGAACCGCCGAACAGGACTGGTAACAATCTTCGACTACAAACGCCACCGAAAGGAAGGCGTGATAGATGAGTTCATCGCACCGTTCTACGAGTTCGATGCCTACATGCTCACCACTCGGGATCGTTTCGGCTCCAACTACGGATTGCTGCTTCGCCATCGTTATGAAGACAGGCAGATCAACTTCCATTCATTGCTTGGTCCCGACGACTTCAAGCATCGACCCTGTGCGCTCTGGGATTTTCTGCAGAATTACATGGATGTCAGCCGACCCATCCCGGATATCCCGCTGTTCGAAGCCTACCGGCCTCTGGACCCTGTAACAGCAAAATACGACAAGGACAACGGACGCAATCCACGCTATTGGATCGACATGGACGACGACACATTCAAACAGCGAGTGGATGCAATGTGGCAGCGCGCGCGTGCCATCGACACGTTTACACGGCCCAATCTGATGGAGCGCTATGTCAGTTACAACGACTGAAAGACGCCAGCAAAACAGCGGTCGGGAGCGAGTGTTCCTCGCTCCCGCCAGAATCATTCAGCGCGTGGCACGGTAAACCGGAATTCACTGCCGTGCCCCACTTCACTCTCTGCCGCCAGTACCCCGCCGTGGGCCTTGATGATGCCTTGGGAAATGTACAGACCCAGTCCTGTACCGCTGGGGTTGCCTTCCTTGACAGTCCAGTAACGCTCGAAAATGTGCGGCAACTGGTCGGCTGGAATGCCTTCGCCGGAATCGCGAACGGTAAAGACGATTTCGTTACCGTTGGACATTGCCGCCACGCCGATCTTGCCCAGCTTGGGCGTGAACTTGATGGCGTTGCCGATCAGGTTCGACAACACCTGGAACAGGCGCTCCGGGTCGGCCTTGACCTTGAGGTCGGGCTCGGCGTTGAAGGAAATTTCAATGGACTTGTCCATGGCCAGCGGCGCCAGCAACGAATACGCTTCTTCGAAGATCTGGCTGACTTCAAGCGATTGCGGCGTGATGGTGTAGCGGCCGGCTTCGATCTTCGATGTGTCGAGCAAATCCTCGAGCAATACGTTCATGCGGCTGGCGGCCTGTTGCATGGTGTCGATGGCCGAGGAAATACGCCTTGAGGTGTGCGGACCGTCAGAGCTGAAGGACTTCTGCATCATGCCGCAGAGCATCGAGATGACGGTCATCGGGTTGCGCAGGTCGTGGGACACCACGGCCACCAGTTCATCGCGCGCACGCACGGCCTGCTGCTCACGGGTCACCTGGCGAGCCAGGTCATCTTCCAGCGCCGAGCGACGCAGGTCGTTGGCCGCGAACAGATCGCCATGACTCCACTTGGTCGCGATGCCGGTCATTTCGACTTTCCAGATCTCGAATGAAGTGCGCGGTCTGAGGTGCATGCCGACATCGGAGCTTTCAAGGTTCAGCGGCTTGGCCGGATCACCGCTCCACTGAATGCTTTCCTTGACCTCGGGACGAAACCAGATCACGCCGTTATCCACCGGCTTGGGCAGGCTCATGGCGAGCACGCCGCTGGCGATTGCCTGGTAGGCCTCGGCGGGCGGGTAGAGGCTGGACAGCTTATGGCTGGAGAACACCGGCTCGCCACTGATCATCATCCACTTGTGCAAAGCCCGGATGTCGACAGGCTCGGGGCACACACCGTAGCAGTGCATCTGCCGATCCTCGATGATCGCCACACCGGTCGCGCCCACCAGATCCATCAGCAGTTGCGGCTGTTGCGACAGACCGTCGAACACGTTCTCTTCGGAGGCGATCATGGATTGATGCAAACGGCCAAGCGTCAGCAGTTTGGCTTCTCGCTGACGGCTGACTTCGAGGGCTTCCATTGCGCTGATTTGCAAGGACAGCACCTGGCCGAGCGCCTGACAGGCGCTGCGCAATTCGTGAGAGACGTACAGCGGCGTGCGATGACCGCAGCTGATAAGCCCCCACAGCTTGTCGCCCTGGATCAGCGATACGCTCATCGACGACAGCACGCCCATGTTTTTCATGTACTGGCAGTGAATCGGTGAAACGCTGCGCAGGGTCGAGAAACTCAGGTCGAGCTGCTGATGGGTATCCGGGCGCAGTTGCGGCACCAATGGCACCGGGGTGTAATCGGCATCGGGAATGATGCGCAGCCAGTTGCGTCGATACAGCTCACGCGCCTGCTCAGGAATGTCCGACGCCGGAAAAAACAGGCCATTGAACAGTTCCATGGAGGGCGATGACGCTTCGGCGATCACCTGGCCGTGACCTTCCTCCTCGAAGCGGTAGATCAGGACGCGGTCGTAACCGGTCATTTTCTGCACTTCGCGGACGCTGATTTCGTACAGCGTCTGCAGATCCCTGGCCGCGTGCAACTGGCGCAGCATGCGGCCCAGGTTACCGGTGCGCTCAAGGTAGCTGACAGCCTGGGCGTCCTTGTCCTGGATTTCAAGTTCCAGAATCAGAGCGCCCTGGCTGCGGTGCATCATCGCTTCGAATTCGATGCCGTTGACATTGATGAGCAGGCGCGGTGCGTCGACGAACGACTCATGGGCACTGGCACTTCTGATGACGTGGGTCCAGCCGGCACCTAGCGTCTTTTCGAGCGACTGGCCGATGACCTGCTGTGGCTCGAGGCCGAGCACGGCATGAACGTTGGCACTGACCTGCAGCACGGTCAGTTCGGGCTCCGTCAGCGTGAACAGCAGACCGTGCGGCTGGATGGCCCCCGGAAACTGGATGGGTTCATCAGCGCAATTGGCCAAGAGAGCTTCAAAAGCGTCCTTGTCGAGTTGGCTCATAGCAGTACCTCTTGACCGTCGAGCCAATGCTCGAAACATGCAAATGTGGAGTGCGCCGCCTTTGCCGCGGCTTCATTAAAGACAATGTCACTCGGCACATTATCCAGATAATTCAAAAATGCTTTCCAGCGCGGGCCGGTGTCGGTGCCATAAACATCCAGAAACGCGGCGCCGCTGGTCTCATCGAGGCCAAACCGCCGTTCGACTTCGCGCCGCAGCACCTGCCCTCCCAGTGTCGCACCTTCAAGTACATAGAGCACGCCCAGGCAGGCGCCCGGAGAATCGATCACCGGCAATCGGCAACACAGCGGCAATCGCTCGATGTCCTGATCCGCCATGCCCAGCGCGTGCAGGTCCTCCACCAGAGCAGGCGTCTTGATCCGCTCGTGCAGAACGAGCGCTGACGGTGCGAGCGCACTGGAACGCAATGCAGCCTCAAGCGGTGCATACAGCCCGTAATAAGCTTGCATCAAGCGCAAGTAAAGGTCGGCATCCAGGCGGGAAGAGAAAAACGGCATGCGTTTTTCAAGTTGACTGTGTAGCTGACTCGTCTGATTACGAAGTGCATCGAGCAACCTCGGCGGTTTGAAACAGGAAAACTTTGCCGGCATCCAGTAAGGCTCTCGATGGTTCGATAAGGCAGAAAAACGCGTCCGAGCGAAAATTGACGGTCAAAATACAGACTGACGGCCAAAGCCGACAGTCTTTTTCGGAATTCGCGATGAAATACAGAAGTTTGAAATGACGCTCAGCAGGCAATCCAGCGCGATCGCTTCAAACGACTGCCTGCCCTGTCTCTTGACGCATCAGCCTTGGCTTGTCTGATACTCGATCGTCAGATGCGAAACCTCATGTACCTGACCGAGTCTCTCACGGATCAGCTCGACAGGCACTTTAATATCAGCCAGTACACTGACGATCACCGCGTGAGCCTGAGGCCCCACCTGCCAGACGTGCAGATCGATGATCTTCACGCCTCCTGTCGTCTGGATGATTTCACGGATTTCATCCGCCACCTGCTCGTCAGTTACGTCCAGCAAAACACTGGAACTGTCTTTGATCAGACCGTAAGCCCACTTGGCGATAACACACGCGCCGACGATACCCATCAGCGGGTCCAGCCACACCCAGCCCAGATAGCGCCCGGCCAGCAAGGCGGCAATGGCGAGCACCGAAGTCAACGCATCGGCCATGACATGAAGGTAGGCCGAGCGAAAATTGTTGTCGCCGTGGTGGTGATCGTGAGCATGCGAATGACCGTGTGCATGACCGTGATCGTGATGCCCGTGCCCGCCCGACAGCAGCACCGCGCTCAACACATTCACCACCAGACCGATGACCGCAATCACCGTGGCTTCGGCAAACGCCACGGTGGTGGGCTGAAACAGCCGGACCAGAGACTCGATGCCGATGCCCAGTGACACCATGGCCAGAATGAGTGCCGACGCAAAACCGGCGAGATCGCCAACCTTGCCGGTACCGAAACTGAACCGGTGGTTATGCGCGTTGCGCCGCGCGAAAGCATAAGCACCTGCCGCGATGCCCAGCGCACCGGCATGGGTTGCCATGTGCAGCCCGTCGGCAAGCAGGGCCATGGAGCCGGTGATGTAGCCCGCCAGGATCTCGACCACCATCATCACGAAGGTCAACGCCACGACCCACAACGTGCGCCGGGCGTTGCGGTCATGGGCTGCGCCGAGAAACACATGGTGATGGGGTTGCGCGGCAGAGCGGCCATGCTGTTCGTGGATCATCGAGAAACTCCCTGAGCAACAGACGTCATTTGGAATAGCGGCGGATGGCTTCAAGCAACTCTTCCAGGCCCTGCGCCCGGGCTTCATCGCTCAAATCAGGACGCGCCACATGCTCGCGGGCATGGGCTTCGATGATCTGGTCCAGCAGGCCATTGAGAGCGCCGCGAGTGGCCGCGACCAGATGCAGCGTGGTGGCGCAATCGGCGTCGCCCTCCAGACCACGTTCGATGGCCTGCACCTGCCCGGCGATGCGCCGGACACGTTTAAGCAGATCAGCCTTGTTATCGATCATGTGCGCCATAACATACCCCCCTACCCTATCTGAAAGTCATGTTAGATGTTTGGCGGGCGGCAGGCAAACGCCCGCTGCAAACGCTCCGTCATCAACGGACCCGTTTTCAGACGGGCGCCACAAGGATCAACGCACGTTCTGATACAGCATCATGCGCGAGGTTTCGTGCAGGCCACGGGTCAGGTCGCGCAGGCGCTTGAACTCTTCCGGGTTCTGCTCGGCGACATTGATCAGCGGCGTGGGCGACGCCAGGTCGTGCAGGGTCGCAGAGCTGCCGTCGTGCTCCATCTGCAACAGGTAATGCTGGGTAACGCCGCCGATCAGCGGGAATGTTCCCTCGCGCAGCACCAGTGGCACCACCCGCTCGCCTTCCGGGGCGGGCTGCTGAATATCGCGGCCCATCGCGCCGTTGCTGAACGGCATGCCTGCCATACCGGCAAGCGTGGGCAGCAGATCGGCAAGGCCGACCGCGTCGTCGATCACCCGTGTGCCCAACAACCCCGGCGCGTGGATCAGCATCGGCACGTTGTTGCTCTCCAGCCCCAATTGCTCGAAGGCAGGCGCCATGTGCGGGATCTGGCTGATGCGCGTGTTGTGATCGCCAAACAGCACGAAAATGGTGTTTTCGTAATAGCCGCCTGCTTTGGCCAGGTCCATCAGACGGCCTATGTTGAAGTCCAGCAGGCGTACCGCGTTGTACTGCTCCACGCTGCGTGAACCTGCGGCCTGCACTTGCTCCAGCGTCTTGTCACTGACCTGGAAACCGTCGTTGTCTTTCGGAATGGTGAACGGCCGGTGATTGCCTGCCGTCTGCACGTAGGCAAAAAACGGTTTGTCGGCGGGCAAGGCGCGCAGGATGCGGTCGCTCTCCTTGAACAGGTCCAGATCGGAAATGCCCCAGACATCTACCTGAGGTGATTTCCAGTCGCGCTCGTCATACAGGCGAACGTCGTCGATGCTGCGCCGGATCAGCGCGTTCATGTTGGCCCAGCCGGAGTTGCCGCCAATCATGTACAGCTTTTCGTAACCCTTGAAATCGTTGATGATCGTGTGCTGTCGCGTCAGCAGCGGGTGACGCGTGGCCGTTTCCTGACGCGTGACGTCGGGCACTCCGGTGATGCTCGCCCACACGGTTTTGGCCGTGCCGGTTACCGGTACATAGAAATGTTTGAAGAACCAGCTCTGGGTCGCCAGATGATCCAGGTTCGGCGTCGGATTGAGCGGGTTACCATATGCGCCCACAGCACTGGTGCCCAACGATTCCAGCATCACGAACATCACGTTCGGTGGCCGGTCACCCGGCAAACGGTAAGGTTGTACTGGTTGCTGGCGCGTGAAATTGGGGATGCTCACGTCAGGCTTTTCCACACCCAGATAACGGGCGACAACGTCGTAGTGCTCACGCACCTGTTTTTCGTCATAGCGCGACTGGGCGACCTTGAGGGTGTCGTACAGAAACAGCGCCGGGTTGAGCCCCAGCGCCGCCACCTGACTGTTGCCGGAGAAGAACGCATCGCTCCAGCGCAACGGCACCGGGTTCTCCAGATTGAGGTTCTCGACCCGGCCCAGCAGACCGAGAAACGTCGCGCACACCACGACGGCCGAAACCGCAGCAATCGACCAGCGCTTCATAGGTTTAGGAGCGCGCGCCAGCGTCATTCGCTCAAGGGTGATCAGCGTCCAGCCCATCAGCGCAACGGTCAGCAGCCACGCAAAGGTGATCCACAGCACCGGATAGGTCTGCCAGAGCATGTCGCGGGAAATCTGAGCGTCTTCCAGATAACGCAATACGCTGGCGTTGAGTCGCACGCCAAGGTACGCGTAATGGCCGAAATCAATGATGTAGACCAGCGTCAGAACCGCCAGCGCCAGCACCAGCCAGACCCGCGCCACCCAGCGCAGCGCAGGGACGCGGACCAGATTGAAACGCGGCAACCAGAGCAGCACGGCCACAGGCAGCATCAGCAGCAGCGCCAGACGCAGGTCGAACCGCAAACCGATGCCCAGCGTCTGCAGCACGTCGCCGCTGGTGAACAGCGTGCCGGGCTCGATACCCGAAAAGCCGTAGAAAAACACCATTCGCAGCGCCGCCAGCAGCAGAAACACCCACACGACCGCGCCCAGCCAGTACCTCAGGCGTCGTGATTGCAAGCCACTCATTCTCATTCCTCTCATGCAGCACCGGCAGACAGGTCTGCCGGGCGATTGCGCCTCACGGCCGTGCGATAGACATAACCAACGCCCAGCCACAGCAGTGCCGCACAGCAGTACAGCGCCAGCAGCGGGTCGATCAGGTAGTCCCAATAATTTTCCGACGGTTTGATGCGGAACGTGAACGCCAGCGTGGCGACACTGAGCATCACCACGCCCGGCACATTGCGCAGGCAGACCAGCACCAGTGCCAGTAACGCCACGATGATGATCATCGTCCTGGGGTTATAGCCCCAGCGGTACGGGTCGAAATAGGTCAGCCCCAGCGTGGCCGGATACAACGTCAGTGCCATGCCGGCAAACACCAGCAACACCAGTAGCCGATGCGTGGCGGCCATGGGTCTGATGACGCCCAGTCGATGCAGGGTCAGCCAGGCCAGCACCACCAGACTGCTGATCGAAAGGTCATCGGTCAGGCTGCGGGCGTAGGCCGCCATCGTCAGGTCATTGACCTCGATCACGCTCAGCAGAGACGTCGCCGCGAGCAGCCCACAGCGCCACCACAACGAAGCGGTCAACGGCGCGAGCAGGACGAACAGGGTCCACGCAAAGGCCAGATGGGCCAGTCCCAGCGCAATCATAAAAGGTGCTCCGCCAGCCAGGCCTCATTGAAGCTGACATGTTTGATGAAGGTGTTATTCCACGAGTAGACCAGGTGATACAGGCCTTCGGGGCTGCGGATGAAGTAAGGGTATTCGTATTCGAAATCGCAGCCTTGCGGCGAGCAGACGCGCTGGTCGAGGTTGCTCAGAAACTCGGCTTCCATCGGCTGACGACGGGCACCGCTGGAGCTTCTGAAGCCTTCTCCGATGACCTCCTTGTAGGCTTCCAGAGAGAATGGCGTGCCCAGCGGATCGGGGGACTTGTCCAGGTCGATCACCGGGCGCCAGACATTCATCTCTTCGTCGGTGCCATACAGGCTGAGCTTGAAGCGGCCTTCACGCAGATCATTCAGCGCCACCAGCAGCCCCTTGCCTGGCACGCCGACGGCTGCCAACGACGAATTGGGGTTGCTGGGCGACAGTGGATGCGGCTCGCTCCAGGTCTGCCCGCCATCTTCGGTGCGGCTGGCCAGGACCCGATGATGGGTTTCACCGGCATAGCGCAGCAATGCCACCGCACGCTGCCCATCCAGCGGCACGACCGTGGGCTGCAGGGAGTTCTTGCCCCGGCTGATACGAAACTTGTCGATCACGTCGCCGTCGGGACTCAGGTACAGGTACTCGGCAAACTTGCCGAGAAACTCGTGGTACACCGGCAGCCCGATCGAACCGTCGGCATGAAAGACCGGCGCGGCGCGCACCAGCGTACTGATGTTGAGAAAGGGCGACGTCACCAGTTGACGCGGCGGCGACCAACTGGTGCCCATGTCGCCGGACACCATCGCATTGACCGTGCTGCCCGCCCAGCCGCCGACCGAGACCGACACATAAAACAGCCACAGACGGTTGTCGGGTGCGAGCGCGATCACCGGGTTACCCAGCTTGCGGATGTACTTGCCGGTCCCGGTCTGAGTGGACTCACGGGTCGCCAGCACCTGCTCGGCGCCCCATTCCTCTGTAGCAGCGTCGAAGCGCGAGGTGCGTATCTCGACATCCCCGGCGCCTTCGCGGGAACCTGCGAACCACACCGACATCAGGTCGCCACCGGGCAGCGCCGTGACCGCCGAGGAATGCACGAAGTCGTCCAGGTCCGAAGAGGCGAAGCGCGAACTATAGGAGGCCTTGGGCGCGACACTTTGTGCACTTGCGGTCGGCGTGGTCACGGCAAAGCCTGACATTCTGTGCAGCGGATGGCTAAGCCACGCGCTCATGAAGATCGCCATGACGATCAGGCCTGCGCTCCATGCGACCAGGTTTGGGGACATTACACGCATGAAGGGGCATCGCTATAGTGAGGGTTTAAGAAATCCGTGGAGGGGTCTGGCACTGAATGAATGTTCAGCGCAGGCGATCTTCAGGCAACGGACGTCGTTTCCCTGTCAGCATCGACAACGGCAGGTTGTCGCGCACCTGAACGCTTTCGAAAATGGCCGCCGCGATGTGCAGCACCACCAGCGCGCACAGCGTGTTGGCCAGCGTCTCGTGAATCTGCAGCGGCCAGTCGGCACCCCATAGCGCATCGACTTCCTGCATCATCCAGCCGGTCAGGCCCATGCCGAAGATCAACAGCATCATCAGCACCATCACCAGTGCCCCGAGCGGCGAATGGCCGAGCCGGTGCACTGGCTGGCGACTCACCAGTGTGCAAACGTGCTTGCGCAGTCGCGTCGGGGTCGGCCAGAAATCGCTCCAGCGGGCGCTGGCGGGACCGACGAATCCCCACACCACCCGCACGGCCAGCCAGGCGACGGCGTAGTAGCCCAGCCAGACGTGCCAGTCATCACCGGCTTCGTTGAAGAAGTAGTTGGCGATGAAGACACCCGCGATCGAGGCATGAAACAGCCTGACCAGCGGGTCCCAGAGCCGCAGGGACGCGTCGCGCATCAGCCCTTGATCTCGGTCTTCACCGCTTTGCCGGTCACCGGATCGTGATAAATCTCGACCTTGCGCTTGTCCTTGTCAAAACCGTAGATCTCGTAGCAGTTGCCGTCAGTGACCTTGAACTTGCTGATCTCGTAACCCTGAGCCTTGAGCTGCTCCTGGAATTTGGCCTGATCCTGCCACTGGGACTTATCGGCGGTGGTGCATTGCGGACCTGCCAGCGCCAACGGGCTGGCCAGCAACAGGGAAATCAGCAGGACTTTACGCATGAAAAATACTCGCAGGCAGTGAAGGAGTGCTCACTGTGCGAAACGAGTCTTAGGAAAAGCTTAATATGCAACAGCTGGTAACATCTTCCCCGGCGTCAGGCTCCGCGCCAGACGGCATGATGCGCCCCTCTCTCTCCTTCCAACCCCCAACTGACGGGTCCGAACCTTATGCGCCTGCTTCTTGTCGAGGATGATCGAGCCATCGGCCAGGGTATCCGGGTGGCGCTCAATACAGAGGGTTACACCCTCGACTGGCTGGAAGACGGGCTGAGCGCACTGCATGCCCTGCGCAGCGAGCCGTTCGACCTGCTGCTGCTCGATCTCGGCCTGCCGCGCATGGACGGCTTCGACCTGCTGCGCCAGTTGCGCGCAGAAAACCTCACCCTGCCAGTGCTGATCATGACCGCCCGGGATGGCACCGCCGACCGCATCGCCGGGCTGGATGCCGGGGCCGATGACTACTTGATCAAGCCGTTCGACGTCGACGAACTCAAGGCCCGCGTGCGAGCCTTGCTGCGGCGCAGCCAGGGCCGGGCTCAGCCGCTGCTCGAGCACGCTGGCATCAGCCTTGACCCGGCGTCGCAGCAGGTCAGCTTTCAGGGCAATGAAGTGCCGATGACGCCCATGGAATACCAGTTGTTGCACCAGTTGATGATCCGCCCCGGCAAGGTCGTCACCCGCGAGCGCTTGTCCAATACGCTGTACGGCTGGCAGGACAAGGTCGAGAGCAACACCCTTGAGGTGCTGATCCACAACCTGCGCAAGAAACTGTCCACCGAACTGATCCGCACCGTTCGCGGCGTCGGTTACCTGCTGGAGCTCAAGGCATGACCTCGGTCCGTGCGCGCATTCTGGTCCCGGTCCTGCTGCTGTTGCTGCTCGGCGACCTGACCATCAGCCTGCTCGCCCTGCGCGACAGCCATCATGAAATCGAAGAAGTCTACGACGCCCAGCTTGCCCAGAGTGCCCGCCTGTTGCAGGGCGTGCTGCGTCAGCGCGCGGCTGGCGAGCAGGACCTGGACAAGCTTTATCAGGCCTTCGATGAAGCCATGAGCCGGGTCGGCACCAGCGGCGTGGCGCATCCCTATGAAACGCGCCTGACGTTCCAGGTGTGGCGCACCTCGGGCGAACTGCTGGTGCGCTCGGCCGAAGCACCCTTGCTGGCCGCACCGCCCGCCGAAGAGGGCTCCCATGACCTGATCGAAAACGGTCACGAGTGGTGCGGATTTCTGTTGGCAGACCCGCAGCAGGGTTTCCTGATCTGGGTCGGCGAGCGTGACGACGTGCGTCAGGACCTGATTCAGCGCATCGTCAGTCACACCTTGTGGCCCGCGCTGATCGGTGTTCCGTTGCTGATTCTGGCGATCTGGCTGGCGATTGGCTGGGGGTTGCGTCCCTTGCAGCGCATGGCCCGGTCGATCCGCCAGCGAGATGCGGAAAGCCTGGAACCGCTGGACGTCTCGCCGCTGGCCAAGGAGCTGGAGCCCATGCAGCACGCGCTCAACAGCCTGCTGACCCAGATCGACAGCGTACTGGAACGCGAACGACGCTTCATCGCCGATGCGGCCCACGAACTGCGCACGCCGCTGACCATCCTGCGTATCCATGCGCAGAACGCCCGCCAGGCCGAAACCCCCGAGCAACGTCTGGAAGCCCTGGATTTTCTGGTTCACGGCGTCGACCGTGCCGCGCGGCTGGCCAGCCAGTTGCTGACCATGGCCCGGCTCGAACCGCGGCTGGACATTCATCAGTTGAGCCGTTTCGAACTTAACACCCTGGTGCGCGAAGAGATGGCCGAGCTCACGCCACTGGCACTGGAGAAACGTGTCGAACTGGTGTTCGAAGCAGGTGACGACTGTGTGATCCACAGCGACCCGGCAGCGATCACCATTGCCCTGCAAAACCTGCTGACCAACGCCCTGAACTTCGCCCCGCCTGCGAGCGAGATCCGCGTGACGCTGCACCCTCAGCAGGACGGCGGCGCATACCTGTCGGTCGAGGACGCAGGGCCTGGTATCGACGAGCAACAGAAGGCGCGGCTGTTCGAGCGGTTCTACAGCCAGGGCAACAGCAACGGTGCGGGACTGGGGCTGGCGATCGTCGACATGATCGTGCGCAAACTGGAAAGCAGCCTGCACTTGCGCAACTCTGCGCAAGGCGGGCTGTGTGTGGAATTGCGACTCAAGAGCAGAACCACCTGAAGCGCAGCGTCAGAGCACCACGCGAAGGCACTGACCGGCGTGATACAGCGTGAATCCGGCATCGTAGGCCAGCGTGCGCAGCAAACTGCCGGACACTTTCTGACAACTGGAAAAACTCACTGGCAACGCCTTGGCATCATCGGTCAACAGGTAGTCGGCAAAGCACTTGCCCACCAGCGTACCGGTGGTGACGCCCCGACCGTTGAAGCCGGTCGCGGCCAGCAACCCCGGTGCGGGTTCGAACAGACGCAGCAGGTGATCCGGTGTGAAACCGATACGCCCGGTCCAGGTGCTTTGCCACTCGACCTTGCCCAGTTGCGGAAAGTAATGCTGCTGAATCCGGTCGGCCCACTGTCGGATGAACCACAGCGGGTAGTTGCCCGCGTTGCCAAGGCTGCCCAACAGCAGACGACCATGCGCATCGCGGCGGATGCTGCTGAGTACCGTGCGCGTATCCCACGAGCCCTGTCCGCCGCGCAGGATTTCAGCCTGCTCTGCCCCGCTGAGCGGCTGCGAGGCGACCTGGTAGTAGTAGCCGGCGAAGATATGATCCTTGATGTCCGTCCACTCACCTTCGGTATAGGCGTTCGATGCGATGATCACCTTCTCGGCCCGCACGCTGCCGGTAACGGTCGAGACTTTCCAGCCATCGCTGGTGCGGTGCAATCCGGTCACCGGTGACTCGCCGTACAACTGCCCGCCTTTCGCCTGCACATTGAGCGCCATGCCCGACACGTAGGCCATCGGGTTGACCGTGCCGGCACGATGATCCAGCAGCGCACCGGCGACCTGGCCGGTGCCGCAGGCGTCTTCGCAGGTCTGGCCGGTCAGCAACTCGACATGGGCGCCTCGCCGCTGCCATTGCTCGGCCCGGCTTCGCAGGTCGGCCAGCCCCTTGGCGTTGTGCGCCATGTGCAGGTTACCGGTGCGAGTGTCCTGACAGTCGATGCGGTACTTGTCGATAGTCGAAAATACCAGCGCAGGCGCTGCACCCAATGCCGTATTGAGCCGCGTCGCCTCGACCGTGCCCAGCACCTTGTCCAGTTCGTCGGGCGCGACCCAGGTTCCGGCGTTCACCAGCCCCACGTTACGCCCGGAACCGCCGTGGCCGACCTGATGCGCCTCGACCACGCACACCGATTTGCCGCCCTCGAGCAACTGAAGGGCCGCCGACAAACCGGTAAAGCCCGCACCAATGATGCAGACATCAGCGCAGCATTCGCCGAACAGCGCAGGGCTGACCGGACGCTGTGGCGTCAACTGTTCCCAAAGACACCCTTCCTGCAAGCGCGCCATCCAACGACTCCTGCCCTGCCCGAATCAATCAAAGACAATGCCCTGAGCCAATGGCAGCTCGCGGGAGTAGTTGACGGTATTGGTCTGTCGACGCATGTAGGCGCGCCACGAATCGGAACCCGACTCACGACCGCCACCGGTTTCCTTCTCGCCCCCGAACGCGCCACCGATTTCCGCACCGCTGGTGCCGATGTTGACGTTGGCGATGCCGCAATCACTGCCCGCCGCGCTCTGGAACGCCTCGGCTTCACGCAGGTCGGTGGTGAAGATGCACGACGACAGGCCTTGCGGCACTTCGTTGTTCAGGCGCAGCGCTTCCTCGAAATCGTCATACGCCAGCACGTACAGAATCGGCGCGAAGGTTTCGTGACGCACCACCTCGCTCTGGCCGGGCATTTCGGCGATGGCCGGCGTGACGTAGTAGCCATTGGGGTATTTGTCCTGCAACTGGCGCTCACCACCGAACACCTCGCCGCCTTCGCCGCGAGCCTTGCTCAGCGCGTCCTGCATGGCCGAGAACGCCTGCTGATCGATCAGCGGCCCGATCAGGTTGCCTTCACGGGGATCGCCGACGCGTACTTTGGCGTAAGCGGCCTTGACCCGCGCAACCACTTCGTCCTTGATCGAGCGGTGCACGATCAGGCGGCGCAAGGTGGTGCAGCGCTGTCCCGCGGTGCCCACGGCACTGAACAGGATGCCGCGCACCGCCAGATCCAGATCGGCGCTGGGGGCGAGAATCATTGCATTGTTGCCGCCCAGTTCCAGAATGCTGCGTCCGAAACGTGCCGCCACACGCGGCCCGACTTCACGGCCCATGCGAGTGCTGCCGGTGGCGCTGATCAGCGGCACGCGCGGATCGTCCACCAGCGCTTCACCGGCCTCACGGTCGCCGATGACCAGTTGCGCCAGACTTTGCGGCGCGTCACCAAATATCTTCAACGCCTTATCGAACAGCGCCTGACACGCCAGCGCGGTCAGCGGGGTCTTTTCCGACGGTTTCCAGATCACCGGGTTGCCACAGACCAGCGCCAGTGTGGTGTTCCACGCCCACACGGCGACCGGAAAATTGAAGGCACTGATGACGCCGACCACGCCCAGCGGGTGCCAGGTTTCACGCATATGGTGCCCAGGACGCTCGGACGCGATGGTCAAGCCGTACAACTGACGCGACAGGCCGACGGCGAAGTCGCAGATGTCGATCATTTCCTGAACCTCGCCCAGGCCTTCCTGAGTGATCTTGCCCGCCTCGATCGACACCAGTTCGCCCAATTGGGCTTTGTGCTCGCGCAACACCTCGCCAAAAATCCGCACCAGTTCACCACGACGCGGGGCCGGAACGGTTCTCCAGGCCAGGAAAGCCTTGTGGGCGCTCTCGATCCGCGCCTGCACCTGAGTCCTGTTTTCCAGCGTGACAGAAGCGATCTGGCTGCCATCGATGGGGGTATGGACGGGGTAGCCTCCGTCCGTATAGGCACTTTTCGCCACGCCCAGATTCGCTAACAACTCGGCAACCATGCTGATTCTCCTGTCATGAGAAGGGTGAACATCACTGATGACCCAGTATCGACCCGCTCAAGAGCCCTCACAAACGATGATTTTGAAAAACATGATTCCATTTAGGAATGAAGTACCGCCCTTGAACGGCACCAAATATCAGAACTTCCGGAATTATTGGAATGACCCGGTGATTTTATTTCGTTTGCGAGGCAGGCCGGGAATTCGCTTAGATAAGGCGCATCGACACACTTTCGAGGCAAGCAGCGCCCATGAGCGAACACATCAGCGAGTCCATTTCGTTCGTCCACAACATGACGCTGTCTCACGGACGCAACGCTGAAGTCTGGGACACCACCGGCAAGCGCTACATCGATTTCGTCGGCGGCATCGGCGTGCTCAATCTGGGGCATTGCAACCCGCAAGTGGTCAAGGCGATTCAGGAACAGGCCGGCAGGCTGACCCATTACTGCTTCAACGCCACGCCGCACGCGCCCTACCTTCAGTTCATGCAACAACTGACGCAGTTCATTCCGGTGACGTATCCGCTCAGCGGCATGCTCACCAACAGTGGCGCGGAAGCGGCAGAAAACGCGCTGAAAATCGTACGGGGCGCGACAGGCCGCACCGCCGTGGTGGCCTTCGACGGCGGTTTTCATGGCCGCACCCTGGCGACCTTGAACCTCAACGGCAAGGTGGCGCCGTACAAACAGAAAATCGGCGTCTTGCCTGGCCCGGTGTTCCACATCCCGTTCCCCAGCAAGGACCACGGCGTGACCATCGAACAGGCCCTCAAGGCACTGGAGCGGCTGTTCAGCGTTGAAATCGACGTCAACGATGTGGCCTGTTTCATGTTCGAGCCGGTGCAGGGCGAAGGTGGTTTTCTGGCCATGGAGCCGGACTTCGCTCAGGCGCTGCGTGCGTTCTGCACCGAGCACGGCATCGTCCTGATCGCCGATGAAATCCAGTCCGGCTTCGGCCGCACCGGACAGCGTTTTGCATTCAGTCGGCTGGGTATCGAACCGGACCTGATCCTGCTCGGCAAAAGCATCGCCGGAGGCATCCCGCTCGGTGCCGTGGTCGGTCGCAAGACACTGCTCGACAACCTGCCCAAGGGCGGTCTGGGCGGCACCTATTCCGGCAATCCGATTGGCTGTGCGGCGGGACTGGCATCGCTGGCGCAAATGACCGATGAAAACCTGTCCACGTGGGGCGAGCGACAGGAACAGGCGATCGTGTCGCGCTACAACGCCTGGCAGACCCGCCGGATTTCGCCTTATCTGGGCAGATTGACCGGTGTGGGCTGCATGCGCGGGATCGAACTGGCCACCGCCGACGGCACGCCAGCCACGAAACAACTTGCCCAACTGCTGACCTCGGCCAGAGACGCCGGGCTACTGTTAATGCCCAGCGGCAAGTCGCGGCACATCATCCGGCTGCTGATCCCGCTGACCATCGAGCCTGCGGTACTGGAAGAAGGGCTGGATATTTTCGAGCGTTGCCTGGCGGCGCTGGCCTGATGCCAATCAACCGGATACCGACCGTGAACAGTACGGAGAACCACCCAAGATGAGCACTGCACGCTTCGCCAATCCCGATGACATCCGCGCCGGTTTTTCCCGCGCCATGTCGCACATGTACCAGGAAGAAGTTCCGCTGTACGGCACGCTGATGGAACTGGTGAGCGAGGTCAACGAGCGGGTCATGCAACGCGACAGCAACCTGCAGGACAGCCTGACCCAGACCGGCGAAATCCAGCGTCTGGACATGGAGCGCCACGGCGCAATCCGGGTCGGCACTGCACTGGAACTGGCCACCCTCGCCCGCCTGTTCGCGGTCATGGGCATGGAGCCCGTCGGTTACTACGACCTGACGCCTGCGGGTGTGCCGGTGCATTCGACGGCCTTTCGCGCTGTGCATGAAAGCGCCCTGCAAATCAGCCCGTTTCGGGTGTTTACCTCACTGCTGCGCCTCGAACTGATCGAGAGCGACAGCCTGCGCGCGTTCGCCAGTCAGGTGCTGGCCAAGCGACAGATCTTCACCCCGAAAGCCATTGAACTGATCGAACGGCACGAGGCTGACGGCGGCCTGAGCGAGTCCGATGCCGCTGAGTTCATCCGGCAGGCGCTGGAAACTTTCCGTTGGCACAGCACCGCCACCGTGTCGCTGGACGAGTACAGAAAGCTCAACGCCCAGCATCGCCTGATTGCCGATGTGGTGGCGTTCCGGGGGCCGCACATCAATCACTTGACGCCGCGTACGCTGGACATCGACGCGGTCCAGACCGGCATGCCCGGCAAAGGCATCACGCCCAAAGCGGTGGTCGAGGGTCCGCCGCGTCGGCGCTGCCCGATTCTGCTGCGCCAGACCAGCTTCAAGGCGCTGGAAGAGCCGATCACTTTCGTCGCTCAAAGCACCCAGGCGTCCGGCAGTCACTCGGCGCGTTTCGGCGAGATCGAACAACGAGGTGCCGCATTGACGCCCAAGGGCCGCGAACTCTACGACCGGCTGCTGAACGCGGCACGCGACGAGTTGGGCGAATTCCCCAACGAGGCCAATGCACTGCGCTATGCGGCACTGATGGAGAAAACTTTTCAGGCGTTTCCGGACAACTACGGTGAGATGCGGACTCAAGGCCTGGCCTACTTTAGATACTTCCCGACCGAGGCGGGCCTGGCTGCGCGTCTTGAGGCTGGCGCAGACCTTGAGCAATTGATTCAGGCCGGTCATGTACGGTTCGAACCGCTGGTGTACGAAGACTTCCTGCCAGTCAGTGCGGCGGGCATCTTCCAGTCCAATCTGGGCGACAACGCGCAAGCGCACTATGCGACGCACTCCAACCAGGCCGATTTCCAGCAGGCACTGGGCCGCGTGACGCTGGATGAGTTGACGCTGTATGCCGAGACCGAGCGCAGGTCGCTCGATGCCTGTGCAAAGGCGCTGGGGCTTTAGCGCACCACCGCCCGATGCCGCGCAGGCGGGATTGACGTCATCCCGTCACCGCTCGCGTCGGCATGCAATCCGCACCTTTATCGAGAAGATGAAAAGCGGTCCGGAGTACCCCTTTCAGTGTTCTCTTTAACGCAACGATAAATAAAATCGGCAATATTGGTGTGCAACCTCCTGCTATGCATACTGCGATGGCACAAGGGCATTTTGCTTGGGGTGCTGGAGCCTTCGACACCCCCCGCGCAATACCTCTCGCAAGGCCCGAAGCGGCCTGGAACGGGGCTCTCCCCGGTCTCATAAAAATACTCGGCCCGATAACGGCCTCCATGACTCCATGGACTTCCAACGCTGCCCTGGCGCTTCACTGCGCCTACCTGAAAAACAAAATAACGATTGATAAGACCTGAAAAAGGTCATTCAGCAGGCAAGGGGATCATCATGCAAAACTCACACGCCGCCGTGGCGGGCGACAAGCAGGCCGTTTCATCGACAGTGAAACTGTATGTCTGGGCCGCCGTCATCCTTGTCGTTGCCGAATCGATCGGCGCCTTCAGCATTCCTCTGGGTCCGGGCAAGGTGGTGTTGCTGCCGATGGTCTGGGCGCTGCTGCTGGGCGCAATGATCGGCATTGCCAGTCGCCGTATGCCGGGCAGCATCGGTATCGATCACGGCACCCAACTGCGCTCAGCCTCGATCCTGCAACCTGCGCTGCTGATCTTCATTGCCAAACTCGGCCTGGTGGTGGGTGGATCGCTGCCGGTGGTGTTCGCCTCGGGCTGGGCGCTGGTCTTTCAAGAGTTCGGCCACTTTGTCGGCACGGTCATGCTGGGCCTGCCGGTGGCATTGATGCTGGGCATCAAGCGTGAAGCGATTGGCGCGACCTTCTCGGTCGGCCGTGAGCCAAGCCTGGCAATCATCGGTGAACGTTACGGCATGGACTCGCCGGAAGGTCGCGGCGTGCTGGCCGAGTACCTGACCGGCACCCTGTTCGGCGCACTGTTCATTGCCATCGTCGCCGGTTTCATCGCCAGCCTCGGGATCTTCCATCCCAACTCATTGGCGATGGGTTCAGGCATCGGTTCGGGCAGCATGATGGCCGCCGCCGCAGGGGCCATCGCCGCGCAACAGACACCGGAAGTCGCCAAAGAAGTGATGACCCTGGCAGCCGCCTCCAACCTGATCACCACCACCATCGGCACCTACTTCACACTGTTCATCTCGCTGCCATTGGCGGTCTGGGGCTACCGGGTACTCGAACCGCTGATCGGCCGCACCACCAAGGCGTCAATCGGCGAAGACGGATTGCGCCACAGCGACGTATCACTCGACGTGCCGGAGCTTGGCTGGTCGGGCAAGATCAGCGCGTGGCTGGCCGCCGGTGCGCTGGCATTGATTGCCAACTACGTCGGCTACAAGACGTTGTCCGCCGATGCCTTTACCGGCATGGGCATCATGATCTTCTGTGCCTTCCTCGGCGAAGCGCTGTGCAGCCTGATTCGTCGCAAGATTCCGGCCGTATGCACCGTGTCGCTGGTCGCCATGTTCCTGACGTCCCCCGCCTGCCCGTGGGCAGCCGAGATCGCTCGCCTGACCAGCTCGATCAACATGCTGGCGGTTATCACACCGATGCTGACCTTCGCGGGTCTGTCGATTGCCAAGGACCTGCCGGCGTTTCGTCGCCTGGGCTGGCGAATCGTGCTGGTGTCGTTTCTGGCCAACTTCGGCACCTTCATCGGCGCGGTGCTGATTGCCGAACTGTTCCATTGATCTGAATGCAAGACCTGTAACGACTCGTTGAAAGGCCTTCGTGGACAAGTCCACTCCCACTGCTATCCAGCTCGTGGGAGTCCACTCCTACCGCTATCCAGCCCGTGGGACTTGTCCGCGAATACCCCGGCACATCCGCCAAACACCCTGCACCCGAAATCAGCTTTTACGCCTCATTCACCAGCCAGTCATGCACGGCGCGCCGGGCCGGGGTGTTGAGGGCGCCTTCGCGATAGGCAAGTACATATTTCTTGCGAGCCTTGATCGGGTGGCCGAACGGCACGATCAGCGAGCCCTGCTCCAGTTCATCAGTGATCAGCGCCTTGCGCGCGATGGCCACGCCCATGCCCATCCGGGCGGCATCGATGGTCAGGTGGTTGCGGTTGAAGGTGTGGCCCCGGCGCACATCGATGCCATCGGCACCAATCGCCGTCAGATAGAACTCCCACTCGGCGTATTCATAGCTGTCGCGCCAGGCGGTGATGTCGTGCAACAGCGGAAAGTGCACCAGCTGGCTGGGTGTATCCAGCGGCGGTCTGCCTTCAAGCAGCTTGGGCGAGCAGACCGGAAACAACTCCTCTTCCAACAAGGGCGTCGTCGACAGGCCGGGATAGCTGCCGTCGTTCAGGTCGATGGCCAGGTCGAAATCGTCGTCACGCAACGAGCCGCTGCTGTCTTCGGCGATGATACGCAATTGAATGTCTGGAAACGCCGCCTGCAGGCGCGGCAGGCGCGGCATCAGCCACTTGCTCAAGAACGAAGGAATGCAGCGCAGCTTGAACACCCCGCCGATTCGTCCTGAATACAGCAGGCGCAGCTCTTCACTGATGCGGCTTTGCACCTCGTTGGCCACGATGGCCAGGCGCTGCCCTTCGGCAGTCAGTTCCAGGCCGCGCCCGACCCGATGAAACAGCGCAAACCCCAGACGCTCTTCGAGCTGGCGCATCTGCTGACTGATCGCGCCAGGCGTGACGTGTAGCTCTTCAGCACAACGGGTGAAGGAAAGATGTCGGGCCGCACAGGCGAAGACCTGCAACCAGGCATGCATCTGTGCGTTGAAAATTCTGCTCATTGAAGAGTTCCGCTAAAGCGTTGCATAGGAACAATCGTTTGTCGTTTCGACGGCTCAAGCCAAAGATGAAGACCAGAAAGAAGGAGTCCTCAACTCCTCTGCATCATCTCACTTGAAGGACCTCCGTGATGGCCATCAGCGTCTTCGACATGTTCAAAATCGGCATTGGGCCGTCCAGTTCGCATACCGTCGGGCCGATGCGCGCCGGGGCGCTGTTCGTGACCGACCTGCGCAATCAGGACCGCCTGCATAGCGTAGAACGTATCGAGGTGCGATTGTACGGCTCTCTGTCCGCGACCGGCATCGGTCATGGCAGCGACCGCGCCACGGTAATGGGATTGATGGGCGAATGGCCGGACCAGATCGACCCCAGCCAGGTCAACCAACGCATCGATGCCCTGCGCGCCGACGGCAATCTGTTGCTGGCAGGCGAACAGTCGATCAACTTCGTCTGGGAGCGCGACATGTGCCTGCTGGACGAAAGCCTGCCGTATCACCCTAACGGCATGACGCTGTGTGCGTATGGCAAGTCCGGCGAACTGTATGAGCAGACCTATTATTCGGTGGGCGGTGGTTTCGTGATTGACGCCGCGCAGGCGGCCAGCGGCGTGCTGGATGCAGACGACACCGTGCTGCCCTACGATTTTTCCAGCGGCGCGCAATTGCTCAAGCTGTGCAAGACCCACGGCCTGAGCATCTCCGAATTGATGATGGCCAACGAAAAGGTCTGGCGCAGCGAAGAAGAAATCCGCTCGCGGATCATGGTTATCTGGGCCGCCATGCGCGCCTGCGTCGACAAGGGCCTGACCGAAACCGGGATTCTGCCCGGCGGCCTGAACGTTCGTCGCCGTGCCTATCGGCTGCATCAAAGCCTGCAGAACCTCGACAACCCGAACGTGATCGGCTCGACCCTCAGCGCTATGGAATGGGTCAACCTGTTCGCCCTCGCCGTCAACGAAGAGAATGCCGCAGGCGGGCGAATGGTGACGGCGCCGACCAATGGCGCAGCCGGTATCGTGCCGGCTGTGCTGCACTATTTCATGAAATTCAAACCCACGGCCAACGATGACGACGTGGTGCGTTTCTTCCTGAGCGCGGCTGCCGTCGGCATTCTATGCAAGAAAAACGCCTCGATCTCCGGCGCCGAAGTCGGCTGTCAGGGTGAGGTAGGTTCAGCCTGCGCGATGGCCGCTGCGGGCCTGGCAGAAATTCTCGGCGCGACGCCCGAGCAGGTGGAAAATGCGGCTGAAATTGGCCTGGAGCACAACCTGGGCCTGACCTGCGACCCGGTCGGCGGCCTGGTTCAGGTGCCGTGTATCGAGCGCAACGCGATTGCCGCCGTCAAGGCCATCAACGCAGCGCAAATGGCCCTGCGCGGCGACGGCGAGCACTTCATCTCGCTCGACCACGCCATCCGCACCATGCGCGACACCGGTGCGGACATGCACGACAAATACAAGGAAACCTCACGCGGCGGCCTGGCGGTCAACCTGATCGAGTGTTGATCTGCCCCGCCGAACAGGCGCATTCGTGCACCTTGTCGCCCACGTCACTGATTCAGTAACGTGGACCCCGAGTAAACAATCCCGCCTGTGGCGATCAGCAACAGCGTGATACTGGAGAGCAGTTCGATCTTGCGTTTGTACCTCATGGCCAGCTTCTGGCGCATGAGGAAAATGTAGGCGAACAGAATCGACAGATCAATGATGATCCAGAGCGCCGACAGCACGGCAATGCTGCCCTTGAACGACCCGGTGACATGGATGAACTGCGGGAAGAACGAGACGAAAAAGATAATGTCCTTGGGGTTGGAAATACCTACCAGAAACCCGGTTACCAGGCCGCTGTGCCGCTTGCCGGTCTGTAACGGCACGCCTTCGGGCTCAGGAGTGCCTCGCAACGCGTGCTTCAAGGCGGCCAGCGACAGATAGGCGATGAAAAAGCACCCCACCAGGCTGATCCAATTGAGCATGCTGGCACTGATCGACAGCGTGCCCGTCAGGATCAGGGCCGCCACCAGCACCAGGACCAATGACGCCCAATTGGTGCCCAGCGCCGTCAACATTGCACGTCTGGGCCCCGACACCATGCTGGTATTGACGATCAGGGCCACCACCGGCCCAGGGGTGATGATCAACATGAATACGCTGAACATGTAGATCAGTAGCAACGAAATATCCATAACCTGTAATGCTCGTTCAAGGGTCAGGTCGGGTCGACCTGGATGTCCAGAGGCTTGATATGCAAAGGGCAACGGCTCAACGCCAGGCCACCCTTTTCATACAGTTGGTATTGCTTCCACTCGAGACTGTTGCGGTCTCCGAAAAAGCCCAGGGTGTCGGGAACCACGCCATCGTTATAATCGGCGATTCGCTGGCGGATCTTCTCTCTGACCCGACGCCCGCTTTCTTCCTGCGCACTGGCCACTTCGTCGAAATTTTCCCGAGGATTGACCACGAACACGATGTGCTCGCCTAGTGAGCGGCTCCTCATCGCCGTGTGACGCGGGAAACTCATGTTGATGAAAAACGAAAGGCCCGCGAAGTGATAGGTCCACTCCGGCGTCTCGGGATTGACGCTGGCGGTACCCGGCCATGGGGTGTGATCGTCGTCGTGCAGACGTTGAAGCGCAGCCCAGCCGTGCGCCTGTTCCTGCGCGAGATTGATGAATCCGTTCTCCTCGAATATGACGATCAGTGGGCTGAACAGGCGTTTATCCAGTGGCGTTTCTCTAACGAACGCCACATACGCCCGCATGCCGCCAAGAAGGTCGGCCTGTTCCTGCTCCCGGGAGACGAACAGCATCAGGCAACTTCCGGACTTATTGGCACGGCGCCCGAAAAGACACGGAAAGCCCTTGTCATTCAGCACGTATTCAAATTGTCGGTAGGCCTTGACCATCCATCGGGTAACGTTGGCAGCATTACGATCAAGGCATTGCTTCAGTTCCGATTGGCATACCAGTATTCCAGACGTGGGCAGCATATTCCCTCTCGTGCATGACCTGAAAAAGCACTGCCTGATCCTTGTTGTTCTGTCCTGACAGTGAGGAGCCAGGGAGTCTGAAGGGATCTGCACGGGTTGAAAAAGGGAAAAAGGTGTAACCTATCATGATAAATAATCATGATAGAACCGGGCATGACTGAACGTATTCCACCGCTTTACGCCCTCAGAGCATTCGAAGTCGCCGCCCGCTCCTGCTCGTTCACACGGGCTGCGCAGGAGCTTTCGCTAACCCAGAGCGCGATCAGTCGCCACATCCGTACGCTTGAAGAAACCCTGGGATGCCGGCTCTTCGAGCGCAACGGCCCGAGGCTTTCGCTCAGCGATGAGGGGCGACGCCTGGCCAGCCAATTGAAGAT
This sequence comes from Pseudomonas floridensis, assembly GCF_002087235.1. Lineage (GTDB taxonomy): Bacteria > Pseudomonadota > Gammaproteobacteria > Pseudomonadales > Pseudomonadaceae > Aquipseudomonas > Aquipseudomonas floridensis. The sequence goes on from NZ_MUIO01000048.1 coordinate 32,170, forward strand.
CGGCTTTCGTATCATCGAGGACGCTTGCCAGCCTTTCAGAGGTAAAGGCACGCACCTGCGGCTCAAAGCGCCATCCACACTGACCATGCGCTGGCTGCTGCATGCGCTGGACGCTTACCAGAACCCGACGCCGACACTACCGGTCCAGTTGTCCAGCGTCTGGATGGACTTCGACAGCGTCGACCTTTACTCAGAACCGTACGACTGCGCGATTCTGCTGGGTAATGGCAACTTCGGAGCAGACGTCGAAACCTGCAAGCTGTTTGACGAGTGGCTGATTCCGATCTGCTCGGCTGAAACCCTGGGTGATCGGCCTTGGGAGCCGGAACGGTTGCGCAACGCCGATCTCATTCATCCTTCCACCGATCGCCGGGACTGGCGGCGCTGGCTGAAGCGAATGAATCTGTCGGAACTCGTGAGCCTGGACACCGGCAAAGTATTCGACACCCTCGATCAGGGCATCACTGCGGCAGTGAGGGGCCACGGCGTGTCCATCGGCGACCTCTTTCTGATCGCCAATGAAGTGCACGACGGTCAGGTTGTCCTGCCGTTCGACTCCGCCGTCGGCACGGGAGACGCCTACTACCTGGTCTGGTTGCAGGACAGCTTCAAGCGTCAGCGGGTACTGGAATTGCGCGAGCACCTGCTGAGTTGCCTCCCGGACATCTCCGGTATCGACGTAAACCTGCTCGCATCGTCTTGAGCGCTCACGCCAACGGCAGGCACTGCTCCACCAGCGACGTCCATACCTTCACGCCCGGCTCGATGACCTGGTCGTTGAAGTCGTAGTACGGGTTGTGCAGGGCTGCCGAAGGTTTCTCGCCGTCAACACCCATCCAGATGTATGCGCCCGGACAGGCGTGCAGCATGAAGGCGAAGTCTTCGGAGGCCATGGACGGATTGCAACCCCACTGCACATTGGCGTCACCGACCGCTGCAACGGCCGCACGACGAATCGTCGCGGCGGCATTGACGTTGTTCTCGGTGACCGGATAGCCGACGTTGTAGACCAGTTCGCCGCGCACGCCGAAGGCCATCGGCAGACGCTCGACGAATTCGCCGATCCACTGCTGGACTTTCTCGCGCACCGGGGTTTGCAGGCAACGGACCGTGCCACGCAGCACGGCGGTTTCCGGCAGCACGTTGATCGCTTCGCCCGCGTTGAACTGGGTCACGCTGACCACCGCCGAATCCAGCGGTGACAGACGCCGCGACACGATGGTCTGCAGACCCAGGACCAGTTCAGCGGCAGCGATAATCGGATCGTTGCCCTTGTCCGGCATGGCAGCGTGGCTGCCTTTGCCGGTCAGGGTGATTTCGAACGTATCCAGCGACGCCATCATCGGCCCCGGATTGATCACCACCTTGCCGGCCGGTACGCCCGGCCAGTTATGCAGGCCGTAGATGGCCTGCATCGGAAAGCGTTCGAACAGCCCGTCCTCGATCATCCGCTGTGCGCCGCCAAGATTCTCTTCAGCGGGCTGGAAGACAAAATGCACGGTGCCGCGAAAGCGTCGGGTTTCGGCCAGATGCCGGGCGGTGGCGAGCAGTATCGCGGTATGACCGTCATGCCCGCAGGCATGCATGCAGCCCTTGTGCGCGGATTTGTGCACGCTGTCGCCCAGTTCCTGAATCGGCAAGGCGTCCATGTCGGCACGAATGCCGATGGTGGGTCCGTCACCGGTGCGCAGGGTGCCGACCACGCCGGTTCCGCCCAGACCGCGATGGACCTCAAGGCCAAAGCCGGTCAGCAACTCAGCCACTGCGTCGGAGGTTTTCAGTTCCTGAAACCCCAGCTCCGGGGCCGCATGAATCCTGCGGCGCCAGACCGTGGCTTCTTCGATCAATGTCTTGGAAATCGTCATGTCGATCACTCCAGGCTCGCGCCGTAACCAAAGCTGGCGGCGGGTTGGGCGGCGGTCTCGACCCAGACGCTTTTCACTTCGCTGTATTCGCGCAACGCATCCAGACCGGAAGAACGACCATAGCCGCTCTCACCATAGCCGCCAAACGGCGAGCTGACGTGGATGGTCTTGTAGCCGTTGACCCAGAATGTTCCGGCACGTACTTGCTTCGCCACCCGATGTGCACGCCCGACGTCACGGGTCCAGACGCCACCCGCCAGGCCGAAACGGCTGTCGTTGGCGATACGGATCGCATCGTCCTCATCCTTGAACGGAATCGCCACGACTACCGGGCCGAAGATTTCTTCCTGAGCGCAATACAGGTCGTTGGTGCCCGCCAGCACGGTCGGGTTGATGTAGTAACCCGGTCTGACGGGGATCGGATCGGCCTGCTCACCAACCAGCCTGGCGCCGTCTTTCAAGGCACCCTCAACCATGGTTTTCACATGGTTGTACTGCTTGGCGTTGTTGATCGGGCCGATCTGGGTTTCCGGATCGCTTGGGTCACCGACCTTGAATCGGGTCGCCGCCGTCGCCAGAGCGTTAGTGAATTTCTCGAAGATCGATTCCTGTACCAGCAGGCGCGAGCCGGACACACAGCTCTGCCCTGCCCCGGAGAAAATGGCCGCCTGAGCACCGCGCAGTGCCACATCCAGGTCGGCGTCGTCGAACACGATGTTGGCCGACTTGCCACCCAGTTCCAGCACGGCGGGAATGCAGCGCTGCGCGGCAGCGACGGCAATATGTCGGCCGGTCGCGGGCGAGCCGACGAATACGACTTTGCGAATGTCGGCCCTGGCAATGAACGCCTGACCGATAGAATGCCCGAAACCGGCAATCACGTTGACCAGCCCTTTGGGCACACCGGCGCGCTCGATCAGTACGCCGACCATCAGCGAGCTCAACGGCGTGAGTTCCGAAGGCTTGAGAATCACGGCATTGCCTGCCGCAATGGCCGGTGCGATCTGCCAGCCGCAGGTGAAGATCGGCGCGTTCCACGGGGTGATTTGCAGCACGGTGCCCAGCGGTTCGTACGTCACGTAATTCAGGTGCGTGGTCGGCACCGGAATGATCTCGCCGTGCAGTTTGTCTGCCCAACCGGCGTAATACTCGAACATCTCGGCAACCTTGAGCACCTCAACGCGGGCATCGCGGATCGGCTTGTTGGCGGTCAGGGATTCGATCTGTGCAAGGTTTTCCAGCTCGTCACGAATCAGCGTACCGATCTGATACATGGCACGCCCGCGAGCCTGGGCGGTCAGCGCCCACCACTGGGTCTGCGCGAACCTGGCGGCGCTGTCGGCTTTTTCCACCAGCGATTCATCGGCGTCGGGAAAGCTCAGCAGCAGGCTGTCGTCATGGGCATTGCGCACTTCGACGGGCGCACCGTGGCCTTCGATGAACTCACCGCCCACGTAGCTGGCGATGACACTGCGATCGCCCCAGTAAGGACGCATCAGTTCGAGGATTTTTGCAGTGCTCATCACTTATTCTCCATGACCGTAAAGTTTGGCATCGGTGCGTTGCACGATGGCGCAGAAATCTTCGTTATCGGCCAGCGTCTCGCTGCTGGCCTTCCACAATTGGGCGACGACGCGTGACAGCGGCAAGTCCATGTCCAGGCTGTCCGCAAGATCGCTGGCCAACCCGACGTCCTTGCGCATCAGGCCCATGGTGAAACCGGAGTCGTAGGCTTTATTCAGCACCCAGGCAGGAAACATGACCTGCGTTGCGCCGCTGCGGCCGGAACCGGCGTTCAAGCCTTGCAACAGTTTTTCCGGATCGACTCCGGCGCGAGCGGCCATGGCGACGGCTTCGGCGGTGCTGATCAGGTGGCAGGCAGCGAGCATGTTGTTGGCGATCTTGGCCACGTTGCCCGCGCCGCATTGACCGACATGAACCCGCGTGCCGCTCATGCCCTCAAGCACCGGCATGGCGCGCGCCAGGTCAGCGTCTTCTGCCCCGATCACCATCGACATGGTGCCGGTGGCAGCGCCTTTAGGGCCGCCAGACACGGGGGCATCGATAAAGGCGATGCCGGCTTTGGCCAGCTCGGCGGCGACCTTGCGGCTCATTTCGGGTGTCGAGGTGGTGGTGTCAACCACGATCAACCCTTCACGACCCACTTCGCGAATCCCATCAGCGCCCAGGCACACAGCTTCGACATGCTCGGCCTTGGGCAACGACAGAATCAGTACGTCCACGCTCTGGATCAGCTGTTTGCAGTCGGCGACCGGCTTGACGCCTTTACTGTCGGCCGTTGCCAATGCGGCCTGGGACAAGTCGAAGCCACTGACGTCAAAGCCTTTGCCAGCCAGGGTCGCAGCCATGCCGCCGCCCATGTTGCCCAGTCCGATCACACCTGCTTTCAAAGTCATGTTCTGCATCTCGATTAGAGGTTTTGTACGAATTCAAGAATGACGTTGCCCGCCGCCTGCGGCTCTACCATCACCCGTCCGGGCGTCTGCCGGTGCGGCACCTGGTTCTCGGCCAGAATGGCGCGCAGCGTGTCGAGGCTGGTGGTGTGCAGGCCGATGGCAATGGCGTGTGGCCGTTCGCGATGGACGCGCGGCAGCGGCATGTCGGGGTAACGACTGGCGGCGCTTGTCGCGTCCATGGCACGCAATACACCGCAGCGGGTGTCAGCCAGCAGCACATTGCCCTGCCAACTGACCGAGTCCCCATAAATCGCCCGCCAGCGGGATTCGAGCTGCACGGGATCGGCCAGATACGTGACGCTGACAATGCCATCCACCGCATTGGGGTGGTATTGCCAACCCGGCACCCAGATCAGTTCGGGGCGGTGCTGATGACAAATGAAATTCGATGCGTCCGGCAACTGTGGATCGATGAACAAGCCCAGCGAAACCACCGCGTCGTCGGGCGTGCCATCCGGCAAGGTCATCGCTCGGCGAAAATCGATCCGCCCCTGGCTGGCCAGTCCGGCGTGCGTCAACCGAGCATGGTCGGCATCGGCGTCCTTGCTGTGCAAGGCAACCAGCGACACACCCTCTTCGCCGCGATCCAGAAACTCGCCCAGTTGCCTTCCGAAGCAGAAACCGTCCACCGAACCGGTGCCGAACAGCGAGGCGTCATGAATGCCGATCAACTCGATGAAGTTGCTTTTGAACATCATCAGCGAGGTCACGCTGCCCCACGGGTGATAGCTGACCGGCGACGGCGCGAAGCCCATCCGGCGATACAACTCGAGGGCAGCGGCATGATCGCGAACCGTCACTAACGGGTGATCGATGCCTTGTGGAAACTGGGCGACAGCGGCCATGTGCGGTTTCTCCCTGAATCAGTTCTGAGACTTGCTGGTGAAGGTCGCCAGTGAATCCGGTGCCTGCCCTATCACCCTGGCCGGCGTACCCGCGACCACGACCCCGGCCTGCACCGGTTTGAGCACCACGGCGCCTGCCGCCACAATGGCGCGCTCGCCGACTTCGATATTGCCGAGCACCGTGGCACCTGCGCAGATCAGCGCGCCGCGACGGATTGTCGGATGACGATCACCCGCTTCGCTGAGCGTGCTGCCCAAGGTGACGCCATGCCACAGGCTGACCTCATCCTCGACCACTGCGGTTTCGCCGATCACCAGGCCGATACCGTGATCGACGAACAGCCGCTTGCCCAGCCGCGCTGCGGGATGAATGTCGACCGACCAGGCATTGGCAGCCCAGTTCTGCAGCAAAACCGCGCTCTGTAGGTCGCCGTCGTTCCACAGTGCATGGGCGATGCGGTACGTCTGCACGGCCTGAATGCCGCGAAACGTCAAAAACGCCGTGAGGTGATCGGGGCAGGCAGGATTGACGATCACCAGATGATCAATGTCTGCCGCCGCTGATTCGGCAATGTCAGGGTGCGCCTGCAGGACGCTGTCGAACCAGTTGGCGAGGTCAGCCCCTGGCACATGGTTCTGCAACTGGCTGGCCAGGTTGGCAGCGAGCGCCGACTCGAAGGACGCGTGGGACAACAGTCGGTCATGTCCATAACGGCTCAGTACCGGATTGCGCTCGACCCACTGTGTTGCCTGATCCTGCAGACGTTGCCAAAGAGCCTTCATACGGCCTCCCCTGTGCTGATGAGCGAGTATGGACAGCGCTCTACCCTCTCAGCAATAATCCCGAAATCGAATTCATGTTGCCTTTAGCGCAACACAGGACAGCCATGAGTCTGGTACAAGATCGTCGGATCCTTTATTTCTTCGAGGCGGTGCGACTGGGCAGTGTGCGAGCGGCAGCGGATTTTCTGAACGTAGCGCCGTCTGCGGTGAGTCGGCAGATTGCGCAGCTGGAACATGAGCTGGGGTCACCGTTGCTGGAGCGGCATCGGCGTGGGGTCAAGCCGACCGAAGCAGGTGACAAGGTGCTGGCTTACTACCGCCAGCGACTGACGCAGCAGGAAGTCTTGCTGGACTCGATTCAGGCTCTGCGCGGCCTGCACAGCGGCTCAGTGACTCTGGTATCAGGGGAAGGTTTTCTGGAAAGCCTGGCGCAGCCGCTGGCGAAGTTCTCGGCGTTGTACCCACGAATCGAGCTGATCGTTAACGTCTGCGGCAGCAACGAAGTAATCCGCCAGGTGGTCGAGGACGAGGCGCACATCGGCCTGGTGTTCAATCCTGCCGCCGATCCCAAGATCCGCTCGCACGCCCACCAGCGCCAACCGGTCTGTGTGATCACTGGCCCGGACCATCCGCTGACAGAACAGCAAGGGCCGATCGATCTCAAGGCGCTTGACGCTTATCGACTGGCGTTGCCAGCGGTGTCTTACGGCATTCGTCAGATTCTGCTGCAGGCAGAACATCAGTCGGGCGTGACCGTACAACCCACGCTGACCTGCAATACCTTTGCCATGCTCAAGCATTTTGCCATGCAGGGTGGCGTCACGCTGTTGCCGACCTTTGTCGTGGAAGAAGACATCAAAAGCGGAAAATTGCGCGCTTTGCCGCTGCAGAACGAGGTGTTCAGCAGTCCGCAAACCCACCTGATCAGCCGACTGGGCCGCCAGCTCAGCGTTGGTGCCAGTCGGCTGATGGGCATGCTGTTGCAGGACATGACGGCATTCAGGAACTGAGCCGAAAGGTGGGCCTGCCTGCCAGCCAGCTATTGCTCGTCGCTGTCCATCCTGGCGGCCTGATTGCCGCCCTCCTGTGCGATGGCGGTCAGTTTTTCGTCTGCGGCTTTCTCCTCGGCCAGTGTTTCGGCTAGCAGGTCGGCGGCATCTTGCATATCAAGATGCTTGGCCATCGCGATTAAAGTGCCATAACCGGCGATCTCGTAGTGCTCGACCTTCTGACACGCGGCGATCAGACCGGCGTCAAGAACAGGGCCTTTTTCGATTTCATCGATCAGTTCCTTGCTCTCCTCGACCAGACCTTCCATGGCAACACATTTCATACGTCTTTTTAGCTTGAGTTCAGACTGTTCGACCAACTGGTCAATACGCTCGATCTGCCCTTGCGTTTCTTCAAGGTGCGAATTGAACGCCTCAACCAGTTTCGGATTGGTTGCAGCCCTTGCCAGTCTGGGCAGCGCCTTGGTGATCTGCTTTTCGGCGCTGTAGATGTCGGAAAGCTCATGAATGAACAGGTCTTCTATCGTTTTTTTCTTAGTGATGGTGCTCATCGGAAACCTCGTTTCTCTGAATCCAGATTCGGATTGACGCAGGCGAACGGCTTCATTTCTCGCCCGTCAGTCTGTCGACTGGGGCCCAGATCGGCTGTTCAAGGCAATCTCCGGCCAGCCGACGAACAGCAAGGCCGGTCTCTGATCGTCGCTTGCGGGGTACCGTTAGTCCCGCATCGCGCAAATCCGCTGAACCAAAAAACCCTGCTTCGGCTCATCAGAAGTAACAGAACGGACTTTCTGATCAGACCGAGGGCTTCCCATGAGAGCATTGACCTACCACGGCGCACACAACGTAAAAGTCGACACCGTGCCGGATCCGGAGATTCAGCAGGCCGACGACATCATCCTGCGGGTGACGGCCACAGCCATCTGCGGCTCGGACCTGCACCTGTATCGCGGCAAGATCCCGACCGTGGAGCACGGCGACATCTTTGGTCACGAGTTCATGGGGATCGTCGAAGAAACCGGCTCCGGCGTGACCTCGCTGCAACGCGGCGACCGGGTGGTCATCCCGTTCGTGATTGCGTGCGGCGAGTGCTTTTTCTGTCATCAGGACCTGTTCGCAGCCTGTGAAACCACCAACACCGGGCGCGGTGCGATCCTCAATAAAAAATCCATTCCGCCGGGTGCGGCGCTGTTCGGCTTCAGTCATTTGTACGGTGGCATTCCCGGTGGGCAGGCCGAATACGTGCGGGTGCCCAAGGCCAACGTTGGTCCATTCAAGGTGCCCGGCACGCTCGCGGACGAGAAAGTCCTGTTTCTGTCCGACATCCTGCCCACGGCCTGGCAGGCCGTTACCAATACCGGGATTGGCAAGGGATCGAGCATCGCCATCTACGGTGCCGGCCCGGTAGGCCTGATGAGCGCAGCATGCGCGAAAATGCTCGGTGCCGAGCGGATTTTCATGGTCGATCACCACCCCTATCGCCTGGCATATGCGCAGCAGACTTACGGCGTGATCCCGATCAATTTCGATGAGGACGACGACGCGGCCGACACCATCATCCGCCAGACACCCGGCATGCGCGGCGTCGATGGGGTGGTGGATGCAGTCGGTTTCGAGGCCAAGGGCAGCACCACCGAAACGGTGCTCGCCACCCTCAAACTGGAAGGCAGCAGCGGCAAGGCGTTGCGTCAGTGCATCGCGACGGTCAGACGCGGCGGTGTGGTCAGCGTGCCGGGGGTTTACGCGGGCTTCATCCACGGTTTCATGTTCGGCGATGCGTTCGACAAAGGCCTGACCTTCAAGATGGGCCAGACCCATGTGCAGCGTTTTATGCCGGAACTGCTTGGCTACATCGAAACAGGCCGCCTGGAACCCGAGGCGATCATCACCCACCGCATGTCACTGGAAGACGCTGCCACCGGTTACAAGATTTTCGACAAGAAAGAAGAGGACTGCCGCAAGGTGATTCTGACACCGGGCCGCAGTGACATCACGTTGCCTGAGCCTGATTCGCTGACGAGCGTCCCGGCGGTATGACAAGAAGGAGGTACAGGATGGAAGCGTTCAATGTGTTCTGGATCGCTGCCGTGATCATCGTTCTGGCACTGGATGCGTGGGTTATCTACAGCGTGTGGCGCTCGACCAAGCCCCAAGGCACCAAGGCCGGGTGGACTGTCCTGGTGCTGGTGCTGCCTATCGTGGGCGCAGGCATCTGGGGCATCAGCGGCCCCCGCGGTGTGGTTGAGGCGCCGACGTCCGATGAGCACAGCAAGGGATGAGCGGCAGGCCGGTGGCGCGGACCTGATCACGAAGAAGCGGGGGCATTCATGCCGAATGCAGCGGTTGAATAAGGCCCGTCTTCGTGGGCAAGTCCACTCCCACGATGGATCTCTTCTTCGTGGGCAAGTCCACTCCCACGATGGACCTCTTCTTCGTGGGCACGCCCATTCCCACGATAGACCTCTTCTTCGTGGGCACGCCCATTCCCACGATAGACCTCTTCTTCGTGGGCACGCCCATTCCCACGATAGACCTCTTCTTCGTGGGCACGCCCATTCCCACGATAGACCTCTTCTTCGTGGGCACGCCCATTCCCACGATAGACCTCTTCTTCGTGGGCACGCCCATTCCCACGATGGATCTCTTCTTTGAGAATACGTCCATTCCCCAAGAAGTGGTCCACCATTCCGGCGCAGCCGTTGGCGACGTTTTACCTGACGTTTTACCTAACGACTCAGATACGCAAAACGTCCCTTGAAGGGCTTATTGATCGGATCAGCCAGGTCGCCCTGTTTGCTGGTGGTCAATCCGAGGTCCACCAATGATTCAGCCAGTTTTACCGCTGCACCAACGCCATCGATCACTGGCAGGCCGACTGCTTCGCTCAACTGTCGGCCCAGATCGGCCATACCACCGCAGCCGAGAACTATGGCCCCCGCGCCCTCTTCATCACGTGCTTTTCGTGCCTGCTCGGCCATGAGTTGGACCAGTTCCGGGCCGCTTTCTTCCAGCGCCAGCACCGGCAGATCGATACAGCGCACCGAGGTGCACAACTCACTGAACCCATAACGCTGTAACAGATGCTCGGCGATGATTCGGGTACGGGTCAGCGTAGTGACCACCGCAAACCGGGTCGAGATCAGGCTGGCGATGTGAAACGCCGCTTCGGCGATGCCGATCACCGGTGCGCGCGCGGCTTCACGGGCAGCCAGTAAGCCAGGGTCGCCAAAACAGGCGATGATGTGCGCATCGACCTGCTGCTCGCGGCCCTTGCGCACCTCTTCCAGCACACCCAGCGTCGCGATGGCTTCGTCGAAATGGCCTTCGATGGAAACCGGACCGTCGGCCGGCGTACAGGCGATGATCTGCGTGTCGTGACGCGCAACGGCTTCTGCGGCCAGCCCCATCTTGCGGGTCATGGCGTCGCTGGTGTTGGGATTGATGAGTTGAATACGCACCGGGCCTCCTTCAGCGCCGTTTGAAAATACTGTGGAAATCCACTGTCTCGCTGACCGGGTCATCCACGTTCAGGCTGGCGCGGATGCGCTGCAGATGCTCGGCCATCCACACCCTGGCTTCTTCGCCCTGCCCGGCTTCCAGCAAGGTCAGCAAATCAGCGTGCTCGCCACAGTCGCAACCGACACTGCGCCGCGAGCCGTACACCGCGAGGATCAATGACGAGCGAGTGGTCAACTGCGCGACCTGTTCGGTCAGCACCTGATTGCCCGCCAGTGCGCACAACTGCACATGAAAGCGTGCGGACAGTTGAATGGCTTCGCTGTGACGCCCGGCGTGCTGCGCAGCGTGCTCCTGATCACAGAGCGTACGCAGCGCGTCCAGACGCTGACCGTTAACGCGTGAAGCGATGGTGTCCATCAAGGCAGGCTCGATCAATTGCCGGGCGCCCAACACATCCTGCGCTTCCTGCGCAGACGGCTGGGCAACTTCAGCTCCACGCTTGGGCCGCAAGGTCACCAGACGTTCCAGCGCCAGACGCTGCAAGACCTTGCGGATTCCGGTGCGGCTGACGTCGAACACTTCAGCCAGGGCGTCTTCCGGCAATCGTGTGCCGGGCGCGAGTCGATGCTCGACGATAGCTTCCAGAACCTGCTGATAGATCTGCTCATCGCGGCCTTTCTCATCGGCGGCGGGGGCGACAAACAGGGGAGCACTGGAAGATCGGGTCATGGCATCACATCGCTTTATTGTGCGGATCGTATACAAGAATAGTGCCCGATGAATCCGGATCTGAATAGCGCTATCTAAGTGGAATACTGGAGCGGCGCTACGCGTTGCATCGCACTCCCGCACCTTAACTGAGCAATAGCGCCCTGTTTGCGTGCACTTCGTCGAAAAGCAACAGATTGACCAAGGTGTCGGCTTTATAGAGAAAATCCTTCCTGTGACAGGGCCTTCGCGTTCTCCGGGCTACGCTGAACAACGAATGGCACATGTCTTGCGTACACGATCGTATACAAAAAAATCAATGATCGTACCCCGATCCCGACACGACTCAGCGAGGGAGTAACGCAATGACAGACCAACGCCCGGCCGGCTACAGTTCGCGCCTGCACAACGATGATTTGGGACCGGTTCCGCAGAAGTGGACCTGGTACAACATTCTGGCGTTCTGGATGAGCGACGTGCACAGCGTCGGCGGTTACGTCTTTGCCGCCAGCCTGTTTGCGCTGGGCCTGGCCAGTTGGCAGGTGCTGATTGCATTGCTGGTCGGCATCTGCATCATTCAGGTGATTGCCAATCTCGTGGCCCAGCCGAGCCAGAAAGCCGCAGTCCCCTACCCGGTCATCTGTCGCCTGGCTTTCGGCGTGTTCGGGGCCAACATTCCCGCGATCATTCGCGGACTGATTGCCGTAGCGTGGTACGGCATCCAGACCTACCTGGCGTCCAGCGCGCTGGTCATCGTGGTGCTGCGCTTCTTCCCGGATCTGGCGGCGTATCAGACCGTGACCTTTCTCGGCCTGTCATGGCTGGGCTGGTTCGGCTTCCTGACCCTCTGGGTGGTGCAGGCCGCCGTGTTCTGGACCGGCATGGAATCGATCCGACGCTTCATCGACTGGGCCGGTCCTGCCGTGTACGCCGTGATGTTCGCCCTCGCCGGCTGGATCGTCTGGCGCGCGGGCTGGGACAACATCAGTTTCACCCTGGCCGAAAAAGAACTGTCAGGCTGGGCGGCGTTCGGTCAGGTCGTCATGGCCATCGCGCTGGTGGTGTCGTATTTCTCCGGCCCGACGCTGAACTTCGGTGATTTCAGCCGCTACTGCCGCAGCATGGCGGATGTGCGCCGTGGCAACTTCTGGGGCCTGCCGGTGAATTTTCTGGCGTTCTCGCTGGTGACCGTCGTCATCGTGTCCGGCACGTTGCCGATCTTCGGCGAGATGATCCATGACCCGATCGCCACCGTGGCCCGCATCGACAACACCACCGCCGTCCTGCTGGGTGCCTTCACCTTCGTCACCGCGACCGTCGGCATCAACATCGTCGCCAACTTCGTGTCCCCGGCCTTCGACTTCGCCAACGTGGCACCGAGCCGCATCAGTTGGCGCGCAGGCGGCATGATCGCCGCCGTGGCCTCCATCTTCATCACGCCCTGGAACCTGTTCAACAACCCGGAAGTGATCCACTACACCCTGGACGTACTGGCCGCCTGCATCGGACCGCTGTTTGGCATACTGCTGGTCGACTACTACCTGATCAAGAACCAGCAGATCGACGTCGATGCGCTGTTCAACGACACCCCGAGCGGTCGCTACTGGTACACCAACGGCGTGAACTGGGTCGCGGTGAAAGCGCTGGTGCTGACCGCGCTGGTCGGCCTGTGCTTCACCTTCATTCCGTGGTTCAAGCCCATCGCCAACTTCGCCTGGTTCACCGGCTGCATTCTGGGCGGCGTGGTGTATTACGCGCTGACCAAAGGCTCGCCGGTGCAGGCCGCGAACCTGGCCTCGACGACCAGCCACGGCTGACGTACGAGGCTCTATATTGTCTCCACCACACACCGGAGCCTGCCTGGAGTGCCGAGGACGAAGTGTCGGGGTCAGACGAACAGGGTAATCGCGCCGGTGAGCAGCGCCAGCGCGGTGACCACCAGCGACGTCAGCACGGCCCATTTCAGGGTGGCTTTCTGGAAGTCGCCAATGTCGCGATCGATCATGCCCACCAGCAGCAGGGTCGAGGCCACCAGCGGACTCATCAAGTGCACCGGCTGCCCCAGAATCGAGGCGCGGGCGATTTCCAGCGGGCTGATACCGTAGGCGGCGGCCGCGTTGGCGAGAATCGGCACCACGCCAAAGTAGTAGGCATCGTTGGACAGCACGAAGGTCAACGGCATGCTGGTGATCGCAACGACCAACGGGAACAGGTGACCCCACTCGGCCGGAATCCAGCTCACCAGGGTTTGCGCCAGCGCGTCGACCATCCTGGTGCCGGAAAATATCCCGGCAAAGATCCCCGCCGCGAAGACCAGCAGCACGACAGTCATGGCATTGCCGGAGTGGGCGAGAATCCGCTCTTTCTGAATATCCAGTTGCGGGTAGTTGATCATCAGCGCCACGACGAAGCCGATCAGAAACAGAATCGCCGAATGCATCAGGCCCATGACCAGCGCCACCATCACCACGATCACCAACGCCAGGTTGACGTAGGCCAGTTTCGGTCGCTTGTGGGGTGTATCGCCCAGGATGGCATCGATATAACAACTACCGCCGCCGCTCTGCAACTGCACGTTACCAATGCGCTTGCGCTCGCTGCGGCCCAACATAAAGGCGGTGAACACCACCCAGGCCGCGCCACCGATCATGGTCGGCAGCAGGGGCACGAAATACTCCCCCGCATCCAGCCCGAGCGCCGCAATGGCGCGCGTCGCGGGCCCTCCCCATGGCGTCATGCCGCTCATGATGCTCAGCGACAACATCGAGATGATGCCCAGGATCATCGGGTTCATGCCGATGCGTTTATACAGGGGCAGCATCGCCGCACAGGTGATCATGTACGTGGTCGTACCGTCGCCATCCAGCGCCACGGTCAGCGACAGCAGCGCGGTGCCGACGGCGATCTTCAGCGGATCGCCGTTGACGCGTTTGAGGATCTTGCGAATCAGCGGGTCGAACAGGCCGGCATCGATCATCAGCCCGAAAAACAGAATCGCGAACAGCAGCAGCGCGGCGGACGGTGCGACCATTTTCAGGCCATCGAGCATCATCTTGCCTGTGGTGCCGCCAAATCCACCCAGCACGGCAAAGACAACCGGCACCAGCGTCAGCGCGACGATGGGCGACAAGCGTTTGGACATGATCAGGTAGGTGAAAACCACCACCATGGCTAAGCCAAGGAAGGCAAGCATCGGCATATTCTCTTGTTGTTATGGATAAGCGAGCGCAGCAAACCCCGCCGGACCTCGTGTAGGCGAGGCCCGATGTCGCGGGAAAGCTGTCGGTTCGGTGTTACAGAGACGTGCGGATCAGGTGCGCTCGACGGCTTGAGGTTTTTCCCATTTGACCGAAGGGTGTGCGCCAGTCGAGCGGTGATCGAGTTGCTGCATCAGCACCTCGCGGTCGCAGGCGTTTTCCGAGAGCGAGATCACCACAGTGGCCACTGCGTTACTGGCCAGGCTGGTCAAGGCACGGGCTTCGGACATGAACCGATCGATGCCGATCAGCAAGGCCAGGCCTGCCAGCGGAATGTCGTGGATCACGGTCAGGGTCGAGGCCAGCGCAACGAAGCCGCTACCGGTCACACCCGCCGCTCCTTTGGAGGACAGCAGCATGATCGCCAGCATGGTCAGTGTCTGGGTCATGCTCAGCTCGATGTTGCAGGCTTGAGCGATGAATACTGCCGCCAGCGACAGGTAAATCGCCGTGCCATCCAGGTTGAAGGAGTACCCCGTCGGCAGCACCAGCCCCACCACACCTTTCTTGCAACCCAGCGCTTGCAGTTTTTCCAGCATGCGTGGCATGACCGGCTCGGTGGACGAAGTACCCAGCACCACCAGGAACTCTTCGCGAAAATAGCGCAGCAGCTTCCACAGACTGAATCCGTTGGCGCGGCAGATGCCCCCAAGCACCACGAAGACAAAGAAACCGCAGGCGATGTACAGCGTCATGATCAGTTTGGCGAGCGAGCCCAGCGAGGTGATGCCGTACTGGCCGACCGTGAACGCCAGGGCGCCAAACGCGCCAATCGGAGCGAAGCGCATCAAGTAGGAGAAGATCTTGAAGACCATGTGCGACGCCGACTCCAGTACGTTCAACACCGGCTTGCCGCGCTCGCCCAGAGAAGACAGCGCAAAGCCCGACAATACCGCGATGAACAGCACTGGCAGCACTTCACCCTTGTTGAACGCACCGACGAAGGTCTCGGGAATGATGTGCATGAAGAAGTCCACGACACCCAGCTTCGCCGCCGACTCGGTGTACTGCGACAGCCCGGCGGTGCTGAGCTTCGCAGGATCGATGTTCATGCCGGTGCCAGGCTGGAACACATAGACCGCGACCAGACCGATGATCAGGCTGACCACGGTCAGCCCCAGAAAAAGCAGCAGCGTCTTGCTCATCAAACGGCCGAGCGACTGCTTGTCGCTCATGCCGGCAATGCCGGTGACGATGGTGCAGAACACTACCGGCGCGATCATCATCTTGATCAGCTTGATGAAGGCGTCGCCCAGAGGCTTGAGGGCGACGGCCTGCTGAGCCCAGAAATGACCGACCAGCACGCCGAGGATCACGGCGCAGATAATCTGGAAGTACAGTGATTTTGCGATTTTCATGAGGCATCACCCATTATTGGAGTTGTTCTGATGCGGGTTTAACAATCAAACCAGATGTCAGGCCTAGCTGGCCAGACGCTGCGCGAGGGGCGCGTACACATGGCCGGAAAACAGGCGGCGTGCCGTGCGCACCACAGAGGCCCGGATGGTCTGCCGGTCAGGCCCGACGTAGCTCATGGCCACCTCGATGCCGCCGCTCGGGTGCTCGATTCGTACCGTCGGCAACCGGTCGCTGCCGACCGGTCCGAGCAACCGGGCCACAACCGTCCCGTCGCTGACACAGGCCGTCGCCAATCCGATCGAGCCGGTGATTGCCAGGGCTTTGTGACAGTTATGCGGCATGAAGTAACGGACCTTGAGCGTGCCACCGGCGCTGGGCAGACTGACCAGTACTGGCTTGGGAATCACTTTGTCGCGCACATCGCCCAGCCCCATCGCCGCGCCGGCCTGCACTCGCAAGGCTTCGAGCCTGCGCAGAAAATCCACATCGGCATCCAGTTCGGCCGGGCTCTCGTCGCCGCGCTTGCCCAACAGCGACGCTTCGATGACGACCATTGGCATTGCCATGTCGATGCAGGTCACCGGAATGCCGTCGAATACATCGGTCTGGCGGCCGGTCGGAAACAACTTGCCGGTCTTGCTGCCCGCCGCGTCGAGAAAGGTCAGTTGCACTGGCGCTGCGGTGCCCGGGACGCCGTCGATACGCGTGTCACCCTCATAGCTGACCTCACCGCCCGGCGTGTGCACATCCGCACAGACAAAGGTGCCGGTGTTGAGGTTGCGGATGCGCACCTGAGTGACGTCTCCGGTCGCCGCCACCAGACCATGCTCGACCGCGAATGGGCCGACCGCGCACAGCATGTTGCCGCAGTTGGGTGCCGTGTCGACCCGGCGTTGGGAGACCATGACCTGCACGAACAGGTAGTCGACGTCTGCATCGGGGTGCGGGGACGGGCTGACGATAGCAACCTTGCTGGTCTGCGGGCTGCCGCCACCAATGCCGTCGATCTCCAGCTCGTGGCCCGAGCCCATGACCGTGAGCAGCAACTCGTCACGTTCAGCCGTTGAAGCCGGTAGATCACTGGCGAGGAATACCGGCCCCTTGGAGGTGCCGCCGCGCATGAGGACGCAGGGAATCGGTTGCATAATGTCTGACTCTTGGTGATCAATTGAAGGCATTGATGTGTTAGAAGCAAGAGTCACACGGATAATTTTGCTTATCCAATGCAAAGATCGTAGCTATTATTCCACTTAACAGAATAATAGCGTGTCATCAAAGAGCCCTTTCGATGTCGGCCACGAGGACTGTGTAGTGGAATATGAACTGCAAGACATCCGATCTTTCGTGAAAATCGCCGAACTGGGGAGCTTTCACGAAGCAGCCGACGTGCTGCACATTTCTCAGCCAGCGTTGACTCGCCGGATCAAGAAACTCGAGCAAGGCCTGGGCACAGCATTGCTGGATCGCACCACCCGACGCGTGAGCCTGACCAGTGTCGGACGGGACTTTTTCCCCAAGGCGCGCCGCCTGCTGGATGATTTCGAGGATTCGATCCTCAACATTCGCGAACTGGCCGAACGTCAGATCGGCCAGGTCACCCTCGCCTGCATCCCGACAGCAGCGTTCTACTTCCTGCCCAGCGTGATCCGGCTGTACAACGAACGTTATCCGCAGATTCGTATCCGCCTGCTTGACCTGAGCGCCAACGAAGGCCTGGAAGCGGTGCTACGTGGTGAGGCGGATTTCGGCATCAATATGATGAGCGGCCAGCACCCCGACATCGAGTTCGTGCCGCTGGTGAAAGAACCGTTCGTGCTCGCCTGCCGACGCGATCACGAACTGGCCAGGCGCGACTCGGTGGCCTGGATCGAACTGAGCGATTACCGACTGATCGGCGTGGGACGCCTGAGCGGCAACCGGATGATCCTCGACCATGCGCTGGCCGGGTTGGGCTGGCGTCCGAAGTGGTTCTACGAGGTGCAGCATCTGTCGACGTCATTGGGCATGGTCGAAGCCGGACTGGGCATCTCGGCCATGCCAAGCCTGGCGATGCCTGCCGAAGATCACCCGACGCTGGTCAGCATCCCGCTGACCGACCCGGTGGTGATCAGAACGCTGGGGCTGGTGTCTCGACGCGGCGCGTCACTCTCCCCCGCCGCCGAAAAATTTGTCGCGATGCTGCTGGAACAATGGCCGCAATAATGACGGCGATCAAAACCGTCAGTGCGCAAACAGCAACCGGCATTCCAGACCCGGCGCACTGTTGACGAAGGCGAGGTCGCCTTTGAGCTGCTGGGCCAGTGAGCGGATGATGCGCATGCCCACGGAGGCATTCTTCCTGACTTCGAAACCGGGCGGCAGGCCCTTGCCCTGATCCGCGACGGTCAGGCGGATCTGGCCTTCGATCACCTTCAGGCTGATGCTGACGCTGCCCGGCGAAGTCTCGTCATAGGCGTACTTCAAGGCATTGGTGATCAATTCGTTGAGGATCAAAGCCAGCGGAATCGCCTTGTCCAGCGACAGCACGACACTGTCCATGTCCACCGAGAACAGCGTGTGGCTGGACGCCGAGCCTTGAATGCCAGCAATGACTTCAGCCAGATAGGCACCCGCGTTCACGGCCTCGACCTGATCGGCCTGGTAAAGCTTCTCGTGGACCGCCGCAATGCTGGTGATGCGTCTGCACGTGTCGACCAGCGCCGCCTGCGCCTGAGGATCGCTCAACTGCCGGATCTGTAGCTGGATCAGGCCGATGATCAGTTGCAGGTGGTTTTTGGTGCGATGGTTGATCTCTTTGAGCAGCATCTCTTTCTGCTGGAGCAAGACGTTTTTTTCCAGCAACGAACGCCTCAATTCCAGCTGGGTCATGACCTGCCTGGCGAGGATCTTCAGCGCCGACTGCTGCTCGTCCGTCAGCATTCGCGGCTGATGATCGAGAATACACAGTGTGCCCAGCCCATGGCCTTCGGAGGTCTGCAGCAGGCAACCCGCGTAGAACCGCAGCCCGGCGTCGGCCGTGACCAGCGGATTGAGGCACATGCGCGGATCTTCGCGCAGGTCGGAAATGATCGTGATCCCCGGCTGCAGCAGCACATGCCGACAAATCGACACATCCAGTGGCGTCTCGCTGATGCCCAGCCCGACCTCGGCCTTGAACCACTGCCGGTGATCCTCGATCAGGTTGACCACCGAAATGGGTGCGCCGCACAGCCTGGCCGCCAGTTCGACCAGGTCATCGAAATCGGCCTCACGGGGCGTATCGAGAATGCCATAGCTGCGCAACGCAGCGAGGCGCTCGGGGCTGTCGGCTGGATCCGCGAGGCGTTGGCCTGGCATGGGGTCATTCCTGTCTTCGAATACGGATGAGATACCAGACGTCGGCAAGTGCCCGGCACAGCTATTGCCGGAACAGGTCGTCAGCGCACAATGATGCTCTTTTAACATCACAGGAACACTCTTTTATGAAATGATCATCTGTAAGTGATACCGATGGTGCGCCATGTGACCGCAAAAGATTTTAGTTTGCACAACTTCTGGCTCACAAAATTGCCTGATGCCTGAGGCCTTGCAAACCAAGCGCACAAACGAGTCGACCGTATGAATAACGATGCGCCTGATCAAAGGCCAATACATTCAGGACAATCGGTTTCATCGACCGAAGAAACGTACGAGCAGATGCAGCTGGCGCTCGACTCGGGCGCTGTCGTGGGCACTTGGGTGTGGGATGTTCCTGCCGATGTGCTGGTGGCCGACGAGCGCTTCGCTCGCACCTTCGGGCTGCCGAAGCAAAAATGCCGCGAAGGCTTGCCTCTCGATTGCGTGATGGCATCGATTCACCCGGATGACACACCCAGGGTCGCGGATGCGATTCGCGACGTGCTGCGCAACGGCGACATTTTCCGGTGCGAGTACCGGGTCATGCACAAAGACGGCGACTACCGTTGGGTGGAGGCCACCAGCCGTATCGAGCGCGACGTCGAAGGGCATCCGGTACGCTGCCCTGGCATGCTGCTCGATATCGAAGCGCGACGCACTGCCGAGCAAGAGCGGGACCGGCTGACATCACTGCTGAAAATCTTCACTGCAGCCGTTCCCGGCGTGGTGTACGCCAAGGACCTGGAAGGCCGGATGCTGGTCGCCAACCGTGGTACGGCAGCACTGATCGGTAAGCCGCCAGAGTTCTTCATTGGCAAGACCGATCTGGATTTCCTCGACGACAAGGATCAGGCGCGGATCATCATGGAGACCGACCGCCGGATCATGGACAGCAACACCAGTGAGCAGATCGAGGAGCAGGTCAACCTGGCCGACGGCTCTGCGGCCACGTTCCTGTCCACCAAGGCACCGCTGCTCAATGACGACGGTGAAGTGATCGGCCTGATCGGTTCGTCCATCGACGTGACCGCCCGAAAGCAGGCCGAGGTGGCCGTCAAAGAACTCAACCAGACCCTCGAGCAGCGCATCGAGCAGGCCATCCATGAACGCGAGCAAGTCGAAGATGCCCTGCGTCACGCGCAGAAAATGGACGCCGTCGGGCAACTGACTGGCGGCATCGCCCACGATTTCAACAACCTGCTGGCCGGCATTTCCGGAAGCCTGGAAATGATTCAGACCCGTATGGCTCAGGGTCGTCTGGGCGATGTGGACAAATACGTTTCCGTCGCACAGGGCGCCGTTCGACGCGCCGCATCGCTGACCCACCGTCTGTTGGCGTTTTCCCGACGCCAGACGCTGTCGCCTGAAGTCACCGACGTGAACACCCTGATTCAAGGGATGGAAGAGTTGATCGGCCGCACCGTGGGGCCATCCATCGAACTGCAAGTGGTGGCCGGCAAAAACGTGTGGCCTGCGCTGATCGATCACGCACAGCTGGAAAACTCCCTGTTGAACCTGTGCCTGAACGCTCGCGATGCAATGCCCGGCGGCGGTCGAATCACCATCGAAACGGCCAACGCATCGCTCGACGAATGCATCGATCCGGACCACGGCATCGCCGCAGGCGACCACTTGAGCATCCGCGTGACGGATACCGGCATCGGCATGAGTCCAGATACCGTGACCAAAGCGTTCGAGCCATTCTTCACCACCAAACCGATCGGTGCGGGCACCGGCCTGGGTCTGTCGATGGTGTACGGGTTCGTCAGGCAGTCGGGCGGTCAGATCAAGGTCGAGTCAGTCGAGGGTCAAGGCACCACCATCGTGATGCACTTGCCGCGCTATATGGCTGAAGTCGGCGAACAGCCCAGCGATCAGAGTACCGAAGAAGTGGTGCCGGCCCGGCGCGGAGAAACGGTGCTGGTGGTGGACGACGAACCGTCCGTGCGCATGCTCGTCGTGGAGGTGCTGGCCAACGAGGGCTACCATGCCCTCGAAGCGGCCGATGCCCAGGCGGGTCTGGAGATTCTGCAGTCCGACATGCACATCGACCTGTTGATCAGTGATGTCGGCCTGCCAGGCGGTATGAACGGTCGGGAAATGGCCGATGTGGCTCGCAAGCGTCGCCCCGCCCTGCCCACGCTGTTTATCACCGGCTACGCCGAAACGTCAGCTCTGGACGGCTGCCACCTACAGCCGATGACCCAGATACTGACCAAACCGTTCGGCCTGGAGGTGCTGGCGGCAAGGATCAAGGAGCTGATCAGCACCCACGCGTAAAGCGCAGGATCACACCCGCGATTTCAGGTGGAGCATGGGGTAGTATTCGTAATGACCTGCTCCGTGCCTGACAATGGGGTCCTGCGCGGTGATTTCGGCGATGTCCTGATTATCGGCAATCTGAAACAGTGACACGCCATAGCCGCCTTTATCGTCCATCACCGGACCGTGTGCCACGACCAGACCTTTTTCCAGCAGCTCGTTGAGGTACATACCGTGCTGCGCCATCAGACCACGCTCGATGTCGGTCAGGGTGTTGATAAAGTCAGTGCGTGGCGGGATGTATTTGCACAGAAAATATTTCATGGTGAAGCCCTCGAAGCGATGAGTAGCGGACAGGGAAGAACCATATGCGAGCCAGACTATCGGGCCGATGCCACACTTTTCAGAATCGAGCCTTCGAACATCTTGGGTGCGTGATGCTGTAGAAACACAATCATCCCTGACATCTTGCCGACCGGGTTGCGAAACGGCGGCTTTCGTGTGCCTATGAGACTGGTGATTTTCTCGACCACCGCATCCGGCGCCTCGGCCTCGTCGATGCCTTTACGCGTGGCAGCATCCACCTTTTTTCTGTAGAGATCGTAGTCTGTGATCAGCTTGCCTTTGGCAGCCACTGCATTGAGCCCCAGGTGGGTCTTGAACCAGACCGGCTCGACCATGCTGACGCGGATATTGAACGGATCAAGCTCGAACCGCAGCGATTTGAAGTAGCCCTCGACGGCGTGCTTGGACGCCGAATAGTAGGACAGATTGGGCGGCCCTATCAGCCCGACGATCGAGCTGACCGTGATGATCTGGCCGCCCTTCTTGCTGCGCATGAAAGGCAGCAGCGCCTGGGTGACCTTGACCGTGCCCCAGAAATTGGTTTCGAACTGTTCCCGCCCAGCCTCCAGCGGCGTTTCCTCGGCAAGGCCGGTGAGCATGTAACCGGCATTGTTGACCAGCACATCCACACGCGGGATGTGCTTGAACAGCTCCGCGACAAACACCTGGATGGACGCGTCGTCATTCACATCCAGACGTATCAGCTTGAAGGGGAAGCGACCGGCATGCTTTTCGGGATGACGGCTGGTGCCGACCACTTCAAAGCCCTGCGCATAAAGCCGGGTCGCGAGCAGCAAGCCGAAGCCTGAGGATGCGCCGGTGATCAAAACTGTCTTTTTCATCTGATTACCATGGGTCGAATAGGTGGCTGTCGTAATGCTGCATCACGATGTCGGGCGCCGTGGCGATTGCGGTGCAATCAGTCGCCGTGCCGTTTACCGCGTCAACACAGCGTGCTCGCGCCACGACGCTTTGACACTCGCCTAACGCGCCAGAATGACGACACAACGCGCCAATCTTTGGCCCTGCATTCTGGCGTCATTGGCTATTGTGGTGGCGCGGTTGGCTACCTAGACTCCGGGCAATCCCAAGCTCTTTACGAAAAGTAGCTGTGCTCGGTGATGCGGCGCTAAAAGCAGGTGCGGAATGCTCATTTACAACACGTAAACGCCGCTTCCTTGCCTGACCGTCGCTCGCCGACTTTTCGTACAGAGCCTAAGCACCACAGGCGAAAAGGCATCTCATGAACGGCAAACGCAGCTCGGCGCTCGATTACTCAGTCTGGCCAGGATGGCGACTACTGATGCAGGACGCAGGCATTACCGCACCACCTGTGCTGCGACGGGCGCACTTGCCGGGCGATTTGTTCGCACGCCGGAATGTGCGCCTGAACCCCGCAGATTTCTTCCGCCTGTGGGAAGCCATCGACGCAGAAGCGCTGTCGTTGCAACCCGAACTGCCCACCGCGTTGCAGATCGCCAGGGTCATGTCTTCGGACTGGTTCGACCCGGAGCTTTTTGCCGCACTGTGCAGCGCCAACCTGAAAGGTGCCCTGGAGCGTATCGCGACCTACGTGCGCCTGATTGCGCCGATGGTCATCCGCATCGCGCGTACCGATACGCACAGCACCATTACCCTGGATTTCATTGACCCTGCGCTGTCGCCTCCACCCGTGTTTCTGGCGTTCAAGCTGGTGTTTTTCGTGCAACTGGCGCGACTGGCCACGCGCACGCCGGTGCGGCCGATGCAGGTCAGTTGGCCATTGCCGCCAACCTTCGAGCGGGACGCGGTTGCATATGAGCAGTTTTTTGGCACTGCCGTCACTCACAGCGCGACCGCCAGCCTGGTGGTGAGCAACGCTGACATGGACCGCCCCTTTTTGACCGAAAACCACAAGATGTGGCTGTTCTTCGAACCGGATCTGCGCCAGCGCCTG
>NZ_MUIO01000049.1 GCF_002087235.1 Pseudomonas floridensis
CAGCACCGAGATGGGCAGCGAACGCGGCATAGCGCGCCTTGCGTGCAGACTGCTCGAGACTGGGACCTGCCTCGACCTGCACGGCAATGCTCTGAAAAGGTACATCAAGTGTGCGGCACACGCTTCGACAATGATCCGGCCAGGCATCGGCAACGGCCTGCAGGCCGTGATGGATATGGATGGCCCTGATCACGGGCAGGCGCTCGGAGCGGGCGAGCCGTACCAGCAGGTGGAGAAGAACAGTGGAATCGAGACCGCCGGAGAAACCGACATGCCAGACAGGCGCATTGCGCCAGGGGTTCAAGGCTTGGAGAAGCCTGGTACAGAGATCGTGACCGGAATATCGGGATGTGGTCATCGAGAGGTGTTCGTCAGGTTTTGCGGCAGTAGGCGGGAGCGGAACAGCGTCCGCCCCCACCTTACATCACAGGCCGTAGCTCATCAGGCGATCGTAACGACGCGCCAGTAGCGCTTCGTTGTCGAACTTCTTGAGCATCGCCAACTGGCTGCTCAACTCTTCACGGATCAGCGCGGACGCGGCAACAGGGTCACGGTGCGCTCCGCCCAGCGGCTCATTGATAACCTTGTCCACGATGCCCAGGCCTTTCAGGCGCTCGGCGGTAATGCCCATGGCTTCGGCAGCGTCCGGCGCCTTCTCGGCTGTTTTCCACAAAATCGACGCACAGCCTTCCGGCGAGATGACCGCGTAAGTGGAGTACTGCAGCATGTTCAACTGGTCACAGACGCCGATCGCCAATGCACCACCCGAACCGCCTTCGCCGATGACAGTGGCGATGATCGGGGTTTTCAGACGCGCCATGACGCGCAGGTTCCAGGCGATTGCTTCACTCTGGTTGCGCTCTTCGGCGTCGATCCCAGGGTAGGCACCCGGCGTATCGATGAAGGTCAGGATCGGCATCTTGAAACGCTCTGCCATCTCCATCAGACGGCAGGCCTTGCGGTAGCCTTCAGGACGCGGCATACCGAAATTGCGGCGCACCTTCTCGCGGACTTCGCGACCTTTCTGATGACCGATGACCATGACCGGCTGACCTTCCAGACGTGCGACGCCGCCCACGATGGCCGCGTCGTCGGAGAAGTGGCGGTCGCCATGCAACTCATCGAACTCGGTGAAGATGTTTTCGATGTAGTCCAGGGTGTATGGACGACGGGGATGACGCGCCATGCGCGCGATCTGCCAACTGGTCAGGTTGCCGAAGATGCTTTCGGTGAGCGTGCGGCTCTTGTCTTGCAGTCGGGAGATCTCGTCGCCGATGTTCAGCGAGTTATCGTTACCCACCAGGCGCAGTTCTTCGATCTTGGCTTGCAAGTCAGCGATAGGCTGTTCGAAATCGAGAAAATTCGGGTTCATAGGCATCCGTCTTGGGTCGACGGCCAAGAGGCCGGCCGGTTGATCCGTCTGCGCCTTTTCCTCTGGAAACAGGCGCGGTCAGGTCGAATTAAAATTCAGGGCTGAGCGCAGGTCGAGCCTGCGGCGTTCAGCGATACTGGAGAAAGACGTTCTCACGTCCGAACTGGTCACGCAGAGCTTGAATCAAGCTGTCCGCGGGATCAATTCGCCACGCTTCTCCGAATTGCAGCAACGCTTTGGCATCCTTACCGGTGTAGTCCACCGTGATCGGACAGGCACCGCGATGGCGCTTGCACAGATCGCCGAGCCAGCGCAGCCGGTCGCCCTTGAGTGCGTCGGCATGGACCGTCACACGCAGGCTTTCGGCCAGATTGGTTCGGGCATCTTCGATACTCATGACGCGCTTGGCACGCAACCTCAAGCCGCCGGAGAAGTCATCATTACTCACTTCGCCCTCAACCACCACCATAGCATCGGTCTGCAGCAGTGACTGAGCCGAGTGGAAGGCTTCGGCGAACAGTGACGCTTCGATGCGCGCCGAGCGGTCGTCCAGGGTAATGAACCCCATCTTGTCGCCCTTCTTGTTCTTCATCACCCGCAGGGCAATGATCAGCCCCGCCACCGTCTGGGTGTCCCGGGCCGGCTTGAGGTCGATGATGCGCTGGCGGGCGAAACGACGAATCTCGCCTTCGTATTCGTCGATCGGGTGACCGGTCAGGTAAAGCCCGAGGGTCTCCTTTTCACCACGCAACCGGTCCTTGAGGCTCAGTTCGCGAGTCTTGCGATGGTTGGCATAGACATCGGCGTCTTCTTCGACGAACAGTCCACCAAACAGGTCGCAGTGACCGCTGTCACGACTGCGTGCCGTCTGCTCGGCCGCTTGAATGGCCTCTTCCAGCGCGGCGAGCAACACCGAGCGGTTACGGTCGATATTGGCCTGATAAGCCTTGGGCTCGAGTTCGAAGTAAGGGCCGAGACGGTCCAGTGCGCCGCTGCGGATCAGTCCATCGAGGGTCCGCTTGTTGACGCGCTTGAGGTCGACACGGGCGCAAAAATCGAACAGGTCCTTGAACGGCCCGTTCAGGCGCGCTTCGGTAATCGCCTCGACCGGGCCCTCGCCTACACCCTTGATCGCGCCCAGACCATACAGAATCCGACCGTCGTCACTGACTGTGAACTTGAACTCGGAAGTGTTCACGTCGGGCGCGTCGAGACGCAGCTTCATCGTGCGCACTTCTTCGATCAGGGTCACGACCTTGTCGGTGTTGTGCATGTCCGCCGACAATACCGCGGCCATGAAAGGCGCCGGGTAGTGAGTCTTGAGCCAGGCGGTCTGGTACGACACCAGGCCATAAGCGGCGGAGTGAGACTTGTTGAAACCGTAGCCGGCGAACTTCTCCACCAGGTCGAAAATGTTACCGGCAAGGTCGGGGTCGATATTGTTGGTCTTGCAACCTTCAATGAATCCGCCGCGCTGCTTGGCCATTTCCTCGGGCTTTTTCTTACCCATCGCACGACGCAGCATGTCTGCGCCGCCGAGTGTATAGCCCGCCATGACCTGCGCGATCTGCATCACCTGTTCCTGATACAGGATGATGCCGTAGGTCGGTGCCAATACGGGTTTCAGGCCTTCGTACTGGTAATCCACGTGCGGATAGGACAGCTCCGCACGGCCGTGCTTACGGTTGATGAAGTCGTCCACCATGCCCGATTGCAACGGTCCCGGACGGAACAGGGCAACCAGTGCGATGAGGTCTTCCAGACAGTCGGGCTTGAGCTTCTTGATCAGCTCTTTCATGCCTCGCGACTCGAGCTGGAACACCGCCGTGGTTTCGGCGCGCTGCAACAGCTGGTAAGTCGGCATGTCATCGAGCGGAATGAACGCGATGTCCAGCGGCTCTTCATTGACCTTGGCGCGGTCGCGGTTGATGGTCTTCAGCGCCCAGTCAATGATGGTCAGGGTGCGCAGGCCGAGGAAGTCGAACTTCACAAGGCCTGCGGCCTCGACGTCATCCTTGTCGAACTGGGTCACCAGACCGTCACCGGCCTCGTCGCAATAGATCGGCGAGAAATCCGTCAGTTTGGTCGGGGCGATAACCACACCGCCCGCGTGCTTGCCGACGTTACGCACGACGCCCTCGAGCTTGAGGGCCATCTCCCAGATTTCAGCAGCCTCTTCATCGACCTTGAGGAAGTCGCGCAGAATCTCTTCCTGCTCGTAAGCTTTTTCCAGGGTCATGCCGACTTCGAACGGGATCATTTTTGACAGACGATCCGCCAGTCCGTAGGACTTGCCCTGCACCCGCGCCACGTCCCGCACAACCGCCTTCGCCGCCATGGAACCGAAGGTGATGATCTGGCTCACCGCATTGCGGCCGTATTTCTCGGCCACATAATCGATGACCCGGTCGCGACCGTCCATGCAGAAGTCGACGTCGAAGTCGGGCATCGAGACCCGCTCCGGGTTCAGGAAGCGTTCGAACAGCAGGTCGTATTCCAGCGGATCCAGATCGGTAATCTTCTGCACGTAGGCGACCAGCGAACCGGCGCCCGACCCTCGGCCGGGACCTACCGGCACGCCATTGCTCTTGGCCCACTGGATGAAGTCCATCACGATCAGGAAGTAACCCGGGAACCCCATCTGGATGATGATATCCAGCTCGAAATTCAACCGGTCGACATAGACCTGACGCCTGGCCTCGTAATCTTCGGTAGTGTCCTTGGGCAGCAGAACTGCAAGGCGCTCCTCCAGACCGTCGAACGACACCTTGCGGAAATACTCATCAATGGTCATGCCATCGGGAATCGGGAAGTTGGGCAGAAAGTGGGTACCCAGCTTGACGTCGATGTTGCAGCGTTTAGCGATTTCGACGCTGTTGGCCAGCGCTTCCGGCAGGTCGCTGAACAGCTCGGCCATTTCTTCCGGGCTTTTCAGGTATTGCTGATC
Organism: Pseudomonas floridensis; assembly: GCF_002087235.1. Lineage (GTDB taxonomy): Bacteria > Pseudomonadota > Gammaproteobacteria > Pseudomonadales > Pseudomonadaceae > Aquipseudomonas > Aquipseudomonas floridensis. The sequence goes on from NZ_MUIO01000049.1 coordinate 4,320, forward strand.
ACTGTAATTGTGCGAGCGCCGAGGGTCATCCAGGGCACGACCTTCACCGATACAGACGCGTGTTTCATGAGCTTCGAAATCGGTCTGCTTGATGAAGCGTACATCGTTGGTCGCGACCAGTGGCGCGCCATGGCGATCGGCCAGGGCAACCGCGGCATGCAGGTGTTCTTCGTCATTGGCGCGGTTGGTGCGCTGCACCTCGATGTAGAAGCGGTCAGGAAAGACCGACATCCACTCGCTCAACAGCTGGTCGGCCTCACCCGGATTGCCGCCGAGCAGCGCCATGCCGATCTCGCCCTCTTTGGCCGCCGATAGCGCGATCAGACCTTCACTGGCCTGAGCGACCCACTCACGCTGAATCACGATCTGGCCGTTGCGCTGGCCTTCAATGAACCCACGGGAAATCAATTCGGTCAGGTTGCGATAACCCTGCGCGTTCATGACCAGCAGGCTGATGCGACTGAGCGCGGCGTCTTCATCCCGGCCCGCAAGCCACAGGTCGGCACCGCAGATCGGCTTGATGCCCGCGCCTTGGGCTGCCTTGTAGAACTTGACCAGCGAACACATGTTGTTCTGATCGGTGACCGCCACGGCCGGCATATTCATGCCGGTCAGCGCCTTGATCAGCGGCTTGACCCGGACCAGACCGTCGACCAGCGAGTATTCGGTGTGCAGGCGTAGATGAACGAAAGAAGCCGGCATGGTGATCCTATAGCGCGAAAAACTGAAAACGAGGGCGCGATTGTAGCGGGCCCTGAGGGAAACGTCAGTCCTGCAGCAGACCGATCGACATGGGCGCCTGCGCCATCATCATGACTGCGCGCGCCTCGTGGGCCGCACGGACCGGCGCGAAGGAACGTCTGTGAATCGGGGTCGGGCCCAGGCGCGCCAAGGCTTCCAGATGCACCGGAGTCGGATAGCCTTTGTGGCCACCAATGCCGTAGCCCGGATAGACGAGTTCGAAGGCCGCCATTTCCCGGTCACGACTGACTTTGGCCAGAATGGACGCGGCGGCAATGGCCGGTACCTTGGCGTCACCTTGCACCACGGGCGCGGAAGGCACGGACAGTTGCGGGCAGCGGTTACCGTCAATCAGGGCAAGCCTGGGCGTGATGCTCAAGCCTTCCACTGCCCGCTTCATGGCCAGCATTGTGGCGTGGAGGATGTTCAACTTATCGATTTCCTCGACTTCAGCCCTTGCAATGAACCAGCACAGGGCTTTTTCCCGGATCTCGTCGAACAGCTTCTCGCGGCGGGCCTCGGTGAGTTTCTTGGAATCATTGAGGCCGAGGATGGGGCGTGCAGGATCGAGAATCACTGCGGCGGTCACAACGGCACCGCAAAAAGGGCCCCGACCGACCTCGTCCACACCGGCAACCAGATCCTCGACCAGATTGAAATCCAGACCCATTTGCATCGTCGGCGTACTCACAGTGAAGGTGAATGGCCAAGCAGACTCAAAACCGCGTCGGCAGCCTGATTGGAGGCGTCGCGTCGCAACGTCCGATGAATCTCGTCAAAGCCCTCGGTCTGCGCCTGACCGGCGTCGATCAATGGCAGCAGTGTCTGCGCCAACGCATCGGGCGTGGCGTCATTCTGCAACAACTCGGGCACCAGCAGACGCTGGGCCAGCAGATTGGGCAGCGACACGTAAGGACTTTTGACCAGTCGTTTCAATATCCAGAAAGTAACCGGCGCGAGGCGGTAGGCAACCACCATCGGTCGTTTGTAGAGCAATGCCTCGAGCGTAGCGGTGCCGGACGCAATCAATACCGCATCGCAGGCAGCCAGCGCCACATGCGACCGTCCGTCCAGCAACGTGACGGGCAGATCCCGGCCTTCAAGCAAGGCCTCGATCTGGGTACGTCGTTGAGGACTGGCACATGGCAGCACGAAACGCATCGCAGGTCGCTGAGCCAACAGACGTTCGGCGGCATCGAAGAACAGTGCGCCCAGGCGGCCCACTTCACCACCGCGACTGCCAGGCATGAGAGCAACCACCGGGCCATCATCGGCAAGCCCGAGTTCGGCACGAGCACCGGCACGGTCGGACTCCAACGGGATCGTGTCGGCCAGCGGATGCCCGACAAATCGGACAGGTACGCCCTTCTCTTCGTAGAATCGGGCTTCGAACGGCAGCAGCGTCAGCATCAGGTCGCAGCCCTCGCGGATCTTGAGGACGCGCTTCTGACGCCACGCCCATACCGAGGGACTGACGTAATGAACGGTCTTGATCCCGACGCGACGCAATTGCAGTTCGATATTGAGGGTGAAGTCCGGCGCGTCGATACCGATGAACACATCGGGCTTTTCATCGATCAGAGTCTGCACCAGCAACTTGCGTCGGCCGAGCAGCTCACGCAGCCTCCCCAGCACTTCGACCAGCCCCATGACCGACAAACGCTCCATGGGGAAGTACGACTGCATACCTTGCGCTTCCATCAGCGGGCCGCCCACGCCGATGAACTCGACATTGGGGTGACGCGCCTTGATGGCCCGCATCAGACCGGACCCGAGAATGTCGCCGGAGGCCTCGCCGGCCACCAGCGCGATACGCAATGGCTTCGTCATAGTCAGCGGGTGATGCCGCGGGTCGACGCCTGGATCGACTCAACGAACACCGCCACCTCGGGAAACAGCGCGGCAGGCTCGGCCAGTTCGGCAACGGCCTGATCGATGGTCAGCCCTTGGCGATAAACCGTCTTGTAAGCCCGGCGCAGGGCATGAATGGCCTCTTCGGAAAAACCGCGACGACGCATGCCTTCGAAATTCATACTGCGTGCCTCGGCGGGGTTGCCGAAGACGGTCACGAAAGCCGGAACGTCCTTGCCGATGGCGGTCCCCATTCCGGAAAAACTGTGCGCGCCAATGTGGCAGAACTGATGAACGAGGGTGAAACCGGAAAGAATCGCCCAGTCATCCACATGAACATGCCCGGCCAACGCCGTGTTGTTGACCAGAATCACGTGATTGCCGATCACGCTGTCGTGACCGATGTGCGCGTACGCCATGATCAGATTGTGATCGCCCAGCGTGGTTTCAGCGCGGTCCTGAACGGTTCCACGGTGAATCGTCACACCTTCGCGAATCACGTTGTGATCACCGATCACCAGGCGAGTCTCTTCGCCCTTGTACTTCAGATCGGGGGTGTCTTCGCCTACCGAAGAGAACTGGTAGATACGATTGTGTTTGCCGATCCGTGTCGGTCCTTTAAGAACGACATGAGGACCGACCACTGTACCCTCGCCAATTTCCACACCAGGTCCGATGATCGACCATGGGCCGACCTCCACATTGTCGGCCAGCACGGCCGTCGGATCGATGATTGCGCGAGGGTCAATCAAACTCATAGCTTGCGTTCCGCACAGATGATTTCAGCGGAGCATACCGCCTTACCGTCAACCGTGGCCTTGCATTCGAACTTCCAGATCTGGCGCTTGCAACTCAGGAAGTTGGCCTCGAGCACCAGCTTGTCACCCGGAAGCACCGGCTGACGGAAACGCAGCTTGTCCGAACCCACGAAATAATAGAGGGTGCCATCGGAAGGTTTGGCATCCAGCATCTTGAACGCCAGAATCCCAGCCGCCTGCGCCATGGCCTCAATGATCAGCACGCCCGGCATGATCGGGTGCTGAGGAAAGTGGCCATTGAAGAAAGGCTCGTTGACGCTGACATTCTTGTAAGCGCGAATGGTTTTGTTCTCGATATCCAGTTCCGTGACGCGATCCACCAGCAGGAACGGATAACGATGAGGCAGGTATTCGCGAATTTCTTTGATGTCCATCATTTCGAGGGGAAGCCTGTAGTAAAGATTAGGGGTGCTTCGCGATGGCGCAGCACCCCTCTACATCAAGGAGGCAGTTTATCGACTGTGCACGCTTGATATTAAAAAGGTATCAGCCATCAGATGGAGGATTACCGGCGTTGGTCACGGTCTCGACCATCTTTTCCAGCTTTTGCAGACGCCGGGCCATGTCATCGATCTTGCGCAGGCGAGCCGCGCTCTTGCGCCACTCAGCGGCTGGCTGCATGGCAGTACCCGAAGAATAGGAACCCGGCTCGGTGATGGAATGCGTCACCATCGTCATACCGGTGATGAAAACGCCATCACATATTTCGATATGCCCCACCAGTCCTACACCACCGGCCAGCATGCAATGCTTGCCGATTTTCGTGCTTCCGGAGATACCAACACAGGCTGCCATCGCCGTGTGGTCCCCGATCTGAACGTTGTGGGCAATCTGGATCTGGTTGTCCAGCTTGACCCCGTTACCGATTCGCGTATCCGCCAGCGCGCCACGGTCGATGGCGGTATTCACGCCGATCTCCACGTCATCGCCAATGGAAACACCACCAATCTGGGCGATCTTCTGCCAGACACCTTTCTCGTTGGCAAAGCCGAAGCCCTCGCCGCCCAGCACAGCACCAGACTGAATGACCACGCGCTTGCCGATGCGAACGTCGTGATACAGCGTCACACGCGGCGCAAGCCAGCCCCCTTCTCCGATCTCGCAACGCGCACCGATGAAACAATGCGCGCCGAGGGTGACCTGCGCAGCGATACGGGCACCGCTTTCGACAACCACGAAGGCTCCCACGCTTGCAGACGGGTCGATCACCGCATCGTCGGCAATAATCGCCGTCGGGTGAATGCCCGCCGACGCCTTGGGTTTGGGGTCGAACAGATGGGAGATTCGGGCATAGGCCAGGTAGGGATCGGGCACCAACAACGCATCTCCTTCGAAACCGTCGGCGTCTGCCGGCTTGAGCAGCACGGCAGCGGCTTTGGTATCGACGAGGAATTTGCGGTATTGGGGGTTGGCCAGAAAACTGATCTGATCAGGGCCGGCCTCTTGTAAAGTGGCCAGCCCTGTAATGTCCTTGTCCTTGTTGCCACGCACCGTGGCATCCAGGAACTCGGCCAATTGGCCGAGTTTTATAGTCGCGCTCATGGTTACTTCAGCTGATTCATGCGCTCGATGACCTGGCGAGTAACGTCATACTGAGGTTTGACGTCAATCACGGCACCGCGCTCGAATACCAGGTCGAAACCACCTTTCTTGATGACTTCTTCAACAGCCTGATCCAGCTTTGGCTTGAGCTGCTTGAGCATTTCGCGGTCAGCAACGGCCTTGGCCTCGTTCAGTTCCTTGGACTGGAACTGGAAATCACGGGCTTTCTGCTTGAATTCAAGCTCCAGACGCTCGCGCTCAGGCTGAGCCATCTTGTCGCCACCGCTGACCAGACGATCCTGAATACCCTTGGCGCTGCTTTCCAGGCTCTTGAGTTTGGTCAGTTGCGGGCCGAATTTCTTCTCGGCATCCACCGCGTATTTCTTGGCGGCGTCCGATTCCAGCAGGGCCATCTGATAGTTCAGAACGGCAATTTTCATGTCAGCAAAAGCAGGGCTTGCGACCAGAACGGTGGCCAGCAGTACCAATTGAGTCAACTTACGCACAATACAACTCCTACAGAATTCGTTGCGTTATCAAAGGTCAGGCGCTTAGAAAGTCTGACCCAGGGAGAATTGGAAGACCTGAGTTTCGGAATCGTCGTCCGGCTTCTTGATTGGCATCGCAAGGGCGAAGCTCAATGGACCGAGCGCGGTGATCCAGGTCACGCCGACACCGACGGAACTGGCCATGCCGGAGAAGTCGACGTTGTTGCATTCAACGCGCTCGCCCGATGCAGTCCTTCGGTTGGAATCACAATTACTGTCAAAGACGTTACCCACGTCCCAGAACACGGAAGTGCGCAGCGAACGCTGATCCTTGATGAACGGCAGCGGGAACATCACCTCAACACCACCCTGGACCAATACGTTGCCACCGAATGGCAGTGGGTCTTGATCAGGGTCTGCTGCCGTACCCTGGTTGCCTGTTACAGCAGCACCACGACTGGGTGTACTACGCGGACCCAGCGTGCTGTCCTTGAAACCGCGAACCGAGTTGAAGCCACCGGCATAGTAGTTTTCATAGAACGGCAGACCCGAGGTCGAGCCGTAACCGTCGCCATACCCTAGTTCGGTGTGCAGACGCAGGGTGTAGTTGTCGGTGATCGGGTGGAAATACTGACCGCGATAATCGAGTTTGAAGAACGACAGGTCGCTGCCCGGCAGTGTGGTTTCGAACACCAGGCTCTGAGAGTGACCACGGGTCGGCAATACGCCTTTGTTCAGGGTCGACTCGGACCAGCCGGCAGACGCCTTGAAGTTCAGGAACTTGTCGCCTTCACGTTCGGTAAAGTCGAAGATCTCGTCAACGGTATAGGTGCCGGTCTTGATCTCGTCCTGCTGCACGGTCAGGCCGTAGGTCAGACGCGATGTCTCGCTGATCGGGTAACCCAGGCTTATGCCGGCACCCAGGCTGTCTACGGCGTAGCTGGCCACGTCGACGTCGAGGTCATCGTAGTCAGTGGTGCGATAAAACGCGTTGTAGCCCAGGCTGACGCCGTCCGGCGTGTAGTACGGGTTGACGTAGCTGAAGTTGTAACGGCTCTGGTATTCGGAACGGGTCAAACCGATGCTGACCTTGTTACCTGTACCCAGGAAGTTGTTCTGGCTGATCGAACCACCCAGGATCAGACCCGCGCTTTGCGCGAAACCGACGCTGGCGGTGATCGAACCGGAAGCCTGCTCTTCAACCGCGTAGTTCACGTCAACCTGATCATCGGTGCCAGGCACTGGTGGCGTCTCTACGTTGACTTCCTTGAAGAAGCCCAAACGGTCCAGACGGGTCTTGGACTGATCGATCAGATAGGTCGAAGCCCAGCCACCTTCCATCTGACGCATCTCACGGCGCAACACTTCGTCCGCAGACTTGGTATTGCCACGGAAGTTGATGCGGTTCACATAGGCGCGCTTGCCGGGATCGACGACGAAGGTGATATCGACAGTGTGGTCTTCGTTGTTCGGTGTCGGCACGCCGTTCACGTTAGCGAAGGTATAACCTTCGTTACCCAGGCGACGGGTGATCAGCTCGGAGGTCGTGGTCATGACCTTGCGCGAGAACACCTGGCCCGGCTGAACCAGCATCAGGGACTTGACCTGATCTTCAGGCACCTTGAGGTCACCGCTGAGTTTCACCGACTTGACGCTGTACTTCTCGCCTTCGTTGATGTTCACGGTGATGTAGACGTTTTTCTTGTCAGGCGTGATGGAGACCTGAGTCGAGGCGATATCCATATTGATATAGCCGCGATCGAGGTAGTACGAACGCAGACGTTCCAGGTCGCCGGAGAGTTTCTCACGGGCGTACTTGTCGTCGTTCTTGAAGAAGGAAAGCCAGTTGGAGGTCTTGAGCTCGAACAGGTCGATCAGATCCTCGTCCGGGAACACGGTGTTGCCCACGACGTTGATGTGCTGAATGGCGGCAACGGTGCCTTCATTGATATTGATCTTGAGGCCGACGCGGTTGCGTGGCTGCGGCACGACCTCAGCGGAAACCTCGGCGGAGTAGCGGCCCTGAGCCACGTACTGACGCTGCAGCTCGTTACGCACGCCTTCGAGGGTCGCGCGCTGGAAAATTTCACCTTCGGCCAGGCCGGACTGTTTCAGGCCCTTCATCAGGTCTTCGGTGGAGATCGCCTTGTTACCTTCGATCTCGATGCTCGCAACCGAAGGACGCTCGACGACGGAGATGACGAGTACGTTGCCATCGCGACCCAGCTGGATATCTTGAAAGAAGCCGGTTTTGAACAACGCACGGGTAGCATCGACCAGACGACCGTCATCCGCCTGCTCGCCCACGTTGAGCGGCAATGCGCCAAAGACACTGCCGGCGGAAACCCGCTGCAGGCCATTGACACGGATATCGGAGATGGTGAAGGACTCGGCGTGAACTTCAGCGATCATCAGTGCGGCAAGAACCGCAGTTAGCAGCAGACGTTTCATGAAGTCCTTTCTTATTCCAACTGGCAATAAACAAACTGCCGCAAAATGCGGCAGATTCGCAACTCGGCAACGCTTTACAGTCGGCCCAGATCGTTGACCAGCGCGAGCAACATGACGCCCACTACCAGACTGATACCGATCTGTGCCCCCCAACCTTGAACCTTTTCCGAAAGGGGACGACCACGCGCCCACTCGATCAGATAAAACAGCAAATGCCCCCCGTCCAGGACGGGAATGGGCAGCAAATTCAGAACTCCCAGGCTTATGCTCAGATAAGCGAGGAAGTTCAGAAAATCTCCGATGCCCGACTGGGCCGAAGCGCCCGCCACTTTAGCAATGGTTATCGGTCCACTCAAGTTTTTTACCGAGAGCTCACCGAACAACATTTTCTTCAGCGAATCGAGCGTCAGCACACTCATGGTCCAGGTGCGCTTCACGCCCTCGGCCATGGCGGCAAACGGGCCGTAGCTGACCTCACGGACCATTTCGGCCGGCCAGTCTACACCTTTGACACCCGCGCCCAGGTAACCCGCGGCTGCCTTGCCCTCACCTTTGGCAGCGAGGGTGACTGGCATATCCAATTGTGCCCCGTCGCGCTCGATGCGCAGCGAAACCTTTGCACCCGGGCGCTCGCGCACCCAGTCGACCACCTGCTGCCATTCGTTGAGCGGTTGCCCGTCGACAGCAATCAGCCGATCGCCCATCTTCAGGCCTGCCGCCTGAGCGGGGCCTTTCGGATCAAGTTCTGCCAACACGGGTGGCAGGGCCGGTCGCCACGGGCGAATACCGAGCGACTTGATAGGGTCCGGTTCTTCAGCACCTTTGAGCCAGTTATCCAGCACCAGCTCGCGTGACGTATCGACCGTCGATCCCTGCTCTCTCAGCTTGAGTGCAACCGTGCCGCTTTCGCCCAGGCGACGAACCAGTTGCAGATTGACAGCCGACCAGCCCGAAACAGCCTCGCCATCAATGGACATGATTTCCTGACCCGGCGCCAGTCCAGCGCGCTGGGCAATACTTCCGGCCTCCACAGCACCGATCACCGGACGCACCTGCTCGGTACCGAGCATGGCCAGAACCCAGAAAAATGCGATAGCCAGGAGAAAGTTGGCGACCGGCCCGGCAACAACGATGGCAAAACGCTGATAAACGGTCTTGCGATTGAAGGACTGGTCAGCAAGCTCCGGCGGCACATTGCCTTCGCGCTCGTCGAGCATCTTCACGTACCCGCCCAGAGGAATGGCGGCGATGACATACTCTGTGCCCTGACGGTCGTGCCAGCGCACCAGCGGTGTGCCGAAGCCCACGGAAAACCGCAGAACCTTGACGCCACAACGTCTGGCCACCCAGAAGTGACCGAATTCGTGGAAGGTGACCAGCACGCCCAGCGCAATCAGGGTGCCGACAATCATGTATAACGCGCTCATCGACTTTCTCCGGGTACCGACTTGTCGGCAAGTGTGTTTATCATCGCAGACTCTGGGCCCTGCATGTGACGCACCCCATCAATCCCTTCTTTGCCGCCCTGCCGCTTAGCGCCCGTTTCGCTCAAGCCACTGAGTGGCGAATGCCCGGGCCCGACTATCGGCAGCAAATACCGCCTCGAGGTCTTCGACCTGGACAGCAGGCTCAAGATTCAGCACATCCTCAATGATCGCGGCGATCTCAAGGTACCCGATGCGCCCCTCCAGAAAGGCTGCCACTGCGACTTCATTCGCCGCGTTGAGCATCGCAGGAGCACTGCCACCCGCCTCCGCCGCCTGGCGGGCCAACCGCAGACACGGGAAACGCTCTTCATCCGGTTGCTGGAAATCCAGTTGACCGATGCGAAACAGGTCCAGCGGTGCCACGCCCGATTCTACACGCGCAGGCCAGGCCAGTGCATTGGCGATCGGGGTACGCATATCGGGATTGCCAAGCTGGGCCAGAACCGATCCGTCGACATAGTCCACCAGCGAGTGAATCACACTCTGCGGATGAATCACGACTTCCACCTGAGATGGACGCGCATCGAACAGCCAGCAGGCTTCGATCAGTTCAAGCCCCTTATTCATCATCGTGGCGGAGTCTACGGAAATCTTGCGCCCCATGGACCAGACCGGATGGGCGCATGCCTGATCGGGCGTGACCGCTTGCAACTGGTCCAGAGGCGTCTGACGAAACGGCCCGCCCGAGGCGGTCAGCATGATGCGCCTGACCCCGACGGCACCCAGACCACGCGCAAAATCGCCCGGCAGACATTGAAAAATCGCGTTGTGCTCGCTGTCGATAGGCAACAGCACCGCGCCACTTTCGCGAACGGCCTGCATGAACAGTGCGCCGGACATCACCAGCGCTTCCTTGTTGGCCAGCAATACCTTCTTGCCCGCCTCCACGGCAGCCAGCGTCGGACGCAGACCGGCTGCGCCGACAATCGCTGCCATCACCGCATCCACTTGGGAGTGGGACGCGACTTCACACAGCCCTTCCTCGCCAACCAGTACGCGCGTGTCCAGACCGGCAACGGCAAGATCGTCCTGCAGCTTACGGGCCGCCGCCTGCTCGGGCACCACGGCGAACTGCGGCGTATGCCTGACGCACAGCGCCAGCAACTCATCCAGACGAGTGAAGCCTGTGAGGGCAAACACCTGATAGAGCGCCGGATGACGAGCCACCACATCCAGCGTGCTCAAACCAATGGAACCGGTCGCACCGAGAACAGTGATCTGTTGTGGGCGACTCACATCACACCCCATTCGGCAACCCACAGCAGAACGGCGAATACCGGGATGGCGGCGGTCAGGCTGTCAATGCGATCCAGCACGCCGCCATGGCCCGGCAGCAGATTACTGCTGTCCTTGACGCCCGACTGACGCTTGAACATGCTTTCGGTCAGATCACCGATCACCGAGATGAACACGACGACAGCCGCGCCCAGCAGAGCAGCGATGAACTGGGCAATCGTCCAGTCGCGGGAAATACCGACCGCCGCCGTGATCCCCAGACTCACCACAAGGCCACCGTAGACACCTTCCCAGCTTTTGCCCGGACTGACCTTGGGGGCCAGCTTGCGCTTGCCGAATGCCTTGCCGGAGAAATAAGCACCAATATCGGCAGCCCACACCAGCACCATCACGGAAAGGATCAGCCAGTTACCCAGCGGCCACTGCTTGATCAGTACCAGCCCTTGCCAGGCTGGGAGCAGGATCAGCAGACCGATTGCCAGCTTGCACGCGGCGCTCGCCCAGTATTCGCTGGAAGCGGGATAAGTCAGCACCAGGAACGTTGCAACCGCCCACCAGATGACCGCCGCGACCAGTACGAAAGGCTCGAGCCCCGGCAGCAGGTACATGAGAAAGAGCAGGACCGCCACCACGGCGGCGTACCCGATGCGCATCGACTGGGTGGCAAAACCGGCCAGCCGGGCCCACTCCCACGCGCCCAGAACGACCACGAAACCGATGAACAGGGCGAAATACGCCCCGGTCAGCAGGAAAAAGCCGCACAGGGCAATCGGCAACAGAATGAGTGCCGTGATGATCCGTTGTTTCAGCATTAAGCCCGGGCTCCAGCTTCTACCTGTTCGCTGGTTTTACCGAAGCGACGTTGGCGAGAAGCGAAATCAGCCAGCGCAGCGCGCATGGCATCGTGTTTGAAGTCCGGCCAGAACAGGTCGGAGAAGTACAGCTCGGCATACGCCAGCTGCCAAAGCAGGAAGTTGCTGATGCGACGTTCGCCGCCCGTACGGATGCACAAGTCCGGCAACGGCAGATCGCCGGTGGCCAGACAGGCTTGCAGCAACTCGGGCGTGATGTCTTCCGGTTGCAGATGGCCGGCCTGGACTTCACGCGCCAACCGCTGAGCGGCCTGCGCGATATCCCACTGACCACCATAGTTGGCGGCAATCTGCAGCACGAAGCGGTTATTGCCGGCCGTACGCAGTTCAGCCTCACGCATGGCAGCCTGAAGCTCGGGATGAAAGCGCGAGCGATCACCGATGATCCGCAGGCTGATGTCGTTTTCGTTCAGGCGCTTGGTCTCGCGACGCAGCGCCGTGAAGAACAGCTCCATCAGCGCACCGACCTCTTCAGCCGGGCGCTGCCAGTTTTCGCTGGAAAACGCGAACAGTGTCAGCACTTCCACCCGGGCTTCCGCGCAGACCTCAATGACGGCACGCACCGCATCGACACCCGCTTTGTGGCCTGCAACACCTGGCAACAGGCGTTTCTTGGCCCAGCGATTGTTGCCATCCATGATGATCGCAACGTGGCGCGGCACCGAGGGCGATGCGGCCGGTTTTATCTTTTCCATGAAAGCGTCCGAAACCTTATACAGCCATCAGATCTGCTTCTTTTTGCTTCACGGCAGCTTCGATTTCCGCAACGAATTTGTCGGTCAGTTTCTGGATATCGTCAGCGGCACGACGCTCTTCGTCTTCGCTGATTTCCTTTTCCTTGACCAGATCTTTGAGCTGACTCAGGGCATCACGGCGAATGTTGCGCACGGCAACACGACCGTCTTCAGCGGCGTCACGCGCCTGCTTGGTGAAGCCCTTGCGGGTCTCTTCAGTCAGCGCCGGCATGGAGATCAGCAGCAGTTCGCCAAGGTTGGTCGGGTTGAAGCCCAGACCGGAGCTCTGAATGGCTTTGTCCACAGCCGCCAGCATGTTGCGTTCGAACGCGACGACCTGAAGGGTGCGGGAGTCTTTCACCGTTACGTTGGCAACCTGGCTCAGCGGGGTGTCGGCACCGTAGTAAGGGACCATGACACCACCCAGAATGCTCGGGTGTGCCTTGCCGGTACGGATCCGGCTGAACGCATGAGCCAGCGACTCGAGGCTCTTCTGCATGCGCGCCTGAGCGTCTTTCTTGATTTCGTTGATCACTGTTGGACTTCCTCGATCAGGGTTCCTTCGGCGCCACCATGGACGATATTCAAAAGGGCACCAGGTTTGTTCATGTTAAAGACACGCAATGGCATCTTGTGGTCGCGGCACAGACAGATAGCGGTGAGATCCATGACACCCAGCTTGCGATCCAGCACTTCATCATAAGAAAGATGATCGAACTTCTCGGCATTGGGGTCCTTGAACGGATCCGCGGTATACACACCATCAACCTTGGTCGCCTTGAGCACCACGTCAGCGTCGATCTCGATTGCACGCAAGCAAGCGGCGGAATCTGTGGTAAAGAACGGATTGCCCGTACCGGCAGCGAAGATCACCACTTCCTTGGAGCTGAGGTGACGCATGGCCTTGCGACGATCGTAATGATCCGTCACGCCGACCATCGAGATGGCGGACATCACGATAGCAGTAATATTAGCCCGCTCCAGTGCGTCGCGCATGGCCAGCGCATTCATCACAGTGGCCAGCATGCCCATGTGATCGCCGGTTACCCGGTCCATGCCTGCCGCACTCAACGCTGCACCACGGAAAAGGTTGCCGCCGCCGATGACCAGTCCGACCTGAACGCCGATGCCAACCAACTGACCGACCTCCAGCGCCATCCGGTCCAGCACTTTGGGGTCGATGCCGAACTCTTCCGAGCCCATCAGGGCCTCGCCGCTAAGCTTGAGTAGAATGCGTTTATAGCGAGCCTGATAACCACTGCCCTGCTGAGCCATTGCGAATCTCTCCTGCGGCGTTTTCTGAAAAAAATCTGTGCTGGCTATTTGAAGCCTGCGCTTACTCTAGCTTGACGCTCCGTGAGCGTCGGGAGAATGCAGCCTTGTGGGCCGATTCTCCAAGGAAAAAATTCCTTTTCTCTTTCGACAAAGAGGCCGCACGCGTAAGCGGGCAGCCTCTTTGGGGCGACAGTATGAAAAACCGTCTTACTTCTTGCTGGCAGCTACTTGAGCAGCTACTTCTTCAGCGAAGTTGTCGACTGGCTTCTCGATGCCTTCACCGACTTTGAAGTAGGTGAACGAAACGATTTCAGCACCGGCTTTCTTGGCCAGTTCGCCGACCTTGATTTCCGGGTTCTTGACGAACGCTTGCTCGACCAGGCTGGCTTCGGCCAGGAACTTGCTGATACGGCCGCTTACCATCTTCTCGGCGATGTCGGCAGGCTTTCCTTTCAGCTTGTCTTCGTTCAGTTGCAGGAAGACGTTCTTCTCGCGCTCGATCGCTTCTGGCGAAACGTCGGAAGGCAGCAGGAATTCGGGGTTGCTGGCAGCAACGTGCATCGCGATGTCTTTGGCCAGCTCGGCGTCGCCGCCTTTCAGAGCAACCACTACACCGATCTTGTTGCCGTGCAGGTAGGCACCCAGAACGTCGCCTTCAACACGCGCCAGACGACGGATGTTGACGTTTTCACCGGTCTTGGCAACCAGAGCCAGACGTGCTTCTTCCTGAGCAGCGATCAGCGGCTCAACGGTGGTCAGCTTGTCAGCGAACGCCTTGTCGACGCTGGCGGCAACGAAGCCCTTGAAGTCGTCCTGCAGAGCCAGGAAGTCGGTCTGCGAGTTGACTTCGATCAGAACGGCGGCCTTGCCGTCGTCCTTGATGGCGATAGCGCCTTCAGCAGCAACGTTGCCTGCTTTCTTGGCGGCCTTGATGGCGCCGGAAGCACGCATGTCGTCGATTGCCTTTTCGATGTCGCCGCCAGCCTTGGTCAAGGCCTTTTTGCAATCCATCATGCCTTCGCCGGTACGCTCGCGCAGTTCTTTGACCAACGCTGCAGTAATCTCTGCCATTTCAAAATCCTCTTGGATAGGTCTTCAACCATTCCACCCGACTAACCGGGCGTGCAATTCTTGAAAATTCAGGGTGGCAGCGGCACATGACACTAAAGCCACGGGCACTCGCCAGCAAATCATTTCCTAGGTGGCAAAAAGGGGGCTAAGCCCCCTTTTCGCGTACTGAGTAAACGCCAGGCGTTTTTACTCAGCCTTCTACAGCTGCTGCAGCTGGAGCTTCTTCGACGAATACGTCGGTGCCGCCAGCAACATTGTTACGACCACGGATGACAGCGTCAGCCATCGAACCCATGTACAGCTGGATGGCGCGGATAGCGTCATCGTTGCCCGGGATGATGTAGTCAACGCCTTCAGGGCTGCTGTTGGTGTCGACAACGCCGATGACCGGGATACCCAGCTTGTTGGCTTCGGTGATCGCGATGCGCTCGTGATCAACGTCGATGACGAACAGAGCGTCTGGCAGGCCGCCCATGTCCTTGATACCACCCAGGCTGCGATCCAGTTTTTCCAGATCACGGGTGCGCATCAGGGCTTCTTTCTTGGTCAGCTTGGCGAAAGTACCGTCTTCTGCCTGTACTTCCAGCTCGCGCAGACGCTTGATCGACTGACGAATGGTCTTGAAGTTGGTCAGCATGCCGCCCAACCAGCGGTGATCGACGTACGGCGAACCGCAACGTGCTGCTTCTTCAGCAACGATCTTGCCAGCGGAACGCTTGGTGCCGACGAACAGAATCTTGTTTTTGCCCGACGCCAGGCGCTCAACGAAAGTCAGTGCTTCGTTGAACATTGGCAGGGTTTTTTCAAGGTTGATGATGTGAATCTTGTTACGCGCGCCGAAAATGTATTTACCCATTTTCGGGTTCCAGTAACGGGTTTGGTGACCGAAGTGAACGCCGCACTTCAGCATATCGCGCATGGTGACTTGGGACATGATAGTTCCTTGATAAGTCGGGTTAGGCCTCCACGTATCCCAATGACCAACCAGTGGCATGAGCCAAAGGCACCCAGGTCATCGTGTCGACACGTGTGTGGGTTTAGGCTTCCAGGACGGACCTTGGAAAGCGGCGCATTTTATATCACAAAAGGAAAGAGAACGGAACTCCAATCAAGTGCTTGTTTCGCCACGCCTTTACCATCCCGGTCATGTGCATATAAAGGAAGCGATGGTCACTCGCCCTGCGACGGTCTGGTAGAATCGTGCCTTTGCTTACCAGCCGCGTGCCCCGCACGCCGAAAGCCCCTTTCGAGAGCCCTTGTATGACTATTACCCTCAAAACCCCGGAAGACATCGAAAAGATGCGCATCGCCGGCCGTCTCGCCGCCGAAGTCCTGGAAATGATAGGCACCCACGTCAAGCCCGGTGTCACCACTGAAGAGCTCGACCGCATCTGCCACGATTACATCGTCAACGAGCAGAAAGCCATCCCTGCCCCACTGAATTACAAAGGCTTCCCCAAGTCGATCTGCACCTCGATCAATCAGGTGGTCTGCCACGGCATCCCGAGCGACAAGCAGCTCAAGAACGGCGACACGCTGAACATCGACGTCACCGTCATCAAAGATGGCTATCACGGCGACACCAGCAAGATGTTCCATGTGGGGACCGTACCGGTCTGGGCCGAGCGCCTGTCAAAGGTCACTCAGGAATGCCTTTACAAGGCCATCGAGATCGTCCGTCCCGGCACCCGGCTGGGCGATATCGGCTCGGTCATCCAGAGGCACGCCGAGAAAAACGGTTTCTCCGTGGTCCGCGAGTTCTGCGGTCACGGCATCGGCAAGGTGTTCCATGAAGAGCCGCAGGTCATGCACTTCGGCGAAGCCGGCTCAGGCATCGAGTTGCTTGAGGGCATGACCTTCACCATCGAGCCGATGATCAATCAGGGCAAGGCCGACACAAAAATTCTCGGCGATGGCTGGACGGCGATCACCAAGGACCGCAAGCTCTCGGCCCAATGGGAACACACGATCCTGGTCACCGCCGACGGGTATGAGATCTTCACCCTGCGCAGCGACGACACCATCGCGCACAAATCGCCCTGACCGCTGATTCAGCTGAATCGCTCGACAGAACATTCGCACAGTCCGACACGAGGAAAGCCGCTCCATGCCGCAGGTAGATCCTGATTTGTTCGACCGCGGCCAGTTCCAGGCCGAACTGGCACTCAAGGCCAGCCCGATCGCCGCGTTCAAAAAAGCCATCCGCAATGCGCGCGATGTGCTGGACGAGCGCTTTCGGTCAGGCCGCGACATTCGCCGACTAATCGAGGATCGCGCCTGGTTCGTCGACAACATCCTGTGCCAGGCCTGGGATCAGTTCGACTGGAGCGAAGACGCCGACATCGCCCTGCTGGCCGTCGGCGGTTATGGTCGTGGCGAATTGCACCCCTACTCCGACATTGACCTGCTGATTCTGCTGGACAGTGCCGATCATGAAATCTTTCGCGAGCCTATCGAGCGGTTTCTGACCCTATTGTGGGACATTGGCCTGGAAGTCGGACAAAGCGTGCGCTCTGTCGAGGAGTGCGCCCAGGAGGGACTGGCCGATCTGACCGTTATCACCAACCTGATGGAAAGCCGCACCATTGCCGGGCCCGAGCGACTGCGCCAGCGCATGCTGGAAGTCACCAGCCCGCGCCACATGTGGCCGAGCAAGGACTTCTTCCTGGCCAAGCGCGCCGAGCAGAAAAGCCGTCATCACAAGTACAACGACACCGAGTACAACCTGGAGCCTAACGTGAAAGGCTCGCCCGGCGGCCTGCGTGATATCCAGACCATTCTCTGGGTTGCCCGGCGTCAGTACGGCACCCTGAATCTGCACGCACTGGCAGGCGAAGGTTTTCTGCTGGAAAGCGAGAACAACCTGCTCGCCTCCTCTCAGGAGTTTCTCTGGAAGGTCCGTTACGCGCTGCACATGCTGGCCGGACGCTCCGAAGACCGCCTGCTGTTCGACTATCAAAGCAGTATCGCAGGCTTGCTGGGGTATCAGGACAGCGATGCCAAGCTGGCCATCGAACGCTTCATGCAGAAGTACTACCGCGTGGTCATGAGCATCGCCGAACTGAGCGACCTGATCATCCAGCACTTCGAAGAAGTCATTTTGTCGGACGATGACAGTGGCACGCCGCAGCCGATCAACTCCCGCTTCCAGCTACACGACGGCTATATAGAAGCGACCCATCCGAACGTGTTCAAACGGACGCCGTTCGCCATGATCGAGATTTTCGTGCTGATGGCGCAGCATCCGGAAATCAAAGGCGTTCGCGCCGACACCATCCGGCTGCTGCGCGAGCACCGGCACCTGATCAACGACGATTTCCGCAACGATATCCGCAACACCAGCCTGTTCATCGAGCTGTTCAAGTGCGAGATCGGCATTCACCGCAATCTGCGCCGCATGAACCGCTACGGCATTCTGGGCCTGTACCTGCCGGAGTTCGGTCATATCGTCGGGCAGATGCAACACGACCTGTTCCACATCTATACCGTCGATGCGCACACGCTGAACCTGATCAAGCACTTGCGCAAACTGCAGTACACCGAGGTGTCGGAAAAATTCCCGCTGGCCAGCAAGATCATGGGCCGCCTGCCGAAGCCGGAACTGATTTACCTGGCAGGGCTGTACCACGACATCGGCAAGGGCCGTGGTGGCGATCACTCCGAACTCGGCGCCGTGGACGCCGAAGCCTTTGGCACGCGTCACCATCTGCCCGCCTGGGATACACGCCTGATCGTCTGGCTGGTGAGCCATCACCTCGTGATGTCGACCACCGCGCAGCGCAAAGACCTCTCCGACCCGCAGGTCATCCACGATTTCGCTCAGTTCGTCGGCGATGAAGTGCACCTGGATTACCTGTACGTGCTGACCGTCGCCGATATCAATGCGACCAACCCCACGCTGTGGAATTCGTGGCGCGCCAGCCTGCTGCGCCAGCTGTACACCGAGACCAAGCGCGCCCTGCGGCGCGGCCTGGAGAACCCGGTCGATCGTGAAGAACAGATCCGCCGCACACAGATCGCGGCGCTGGACATCCTGGTGCGCAATGGCACCGATCCGGACGATGTCGAGCAGCTCTGGTCGGCACTGGGCGATGACTATTTCCTGCGCCACACCGCGGGCGACGTGGCCTGGCACAGCGACGCCATCCTGCAACAGCCAGCCGATGGCGGCCCACTGGTCCTGATCAAGGAAACCACTCAGCGCGAGTTCGAAGGCGGCACGCAGATCTTCATCTACGCGCCCGACCAGCATGACTTTTTTGCGGTGACGGTGGCGGCGATGGACCAGTTGAACCTGAACATTCATGACGCCCGCATCATTACGTCCAGCAGCCAGTTCACGCTCGACACCTACATCGTGCTGGACAACGAAGGCGGCTCGATTGGCGACAACCCGGTACGCGTGCAGGAAATCCGCGAGGGCCTGACCGAGGCGCTGCGCAACCCCGACGATTACCCGACCATCATCAAACGGCGCGTGCCACGGCAGCTCAAGCATTTTGCCTTTGCGCCGCAGGTCACGATTCACAATGACGCGCAGCGCCCGGTCACTGTGCTCGAACTGCTCGCGCCGGACCGGCCGGGATTGCTGGCACGTATCGGCAAGATTTTTCTGGAGTTCGACCTGTCGCTACAGAATGCCAAGATCGCGACGCTGGGGGAGCGAGTGGAGGACGTGTTCTTTATTACCGACGCCGACAACCATCCCTTGTCCGATCCGCAACTGTGCAGCCGATTGCAGGAGGCGATCATCAAGCAACTGAGTGTCAACTCGCAGCCCGGCGGCGATTTGCGCATCAGTATCTAACCCTCAACGAACCGACTCGACGCAGCCCATTGAGAGCCTTGACTCATGAATAACGCCATGCAACTGCTTCAGCCTTATCCGTTCGAGAAGCTGCGCGCCCTGTTGGGCGGCGTGACGCCCAATCCGGAAAAACGTCCGGTTGCACTGTCCATCGGCGAACCCAAGCACCGCTCACCGGACTTCGTCGCCAAAACGCTGGCCGACAACCTGGACCAGATGGCGGTCTATCCAACCACGCTGGGCATACCCGCTCTGCGCGAAGCCATTGCCGGCTGGTGCACCCGCAGGTTCGACCTTCCGCAAGGCTGGATGGACCCGGCGCGCAACGTTCTGCCGGTAAACGGCACTCGCGAGGCGCTGTTTGCCTTTACCCAGACGGTGGTCAACCGCAGCGATGACGGCCTGGTCATCAGCCCGAACCCGTTCTATCAGATCTACGAGGGCGCGGCCTTTCTCGCAGGCGCACAACCGCATTACCTGCCGTGCCTGAGCGAAAACGGCTTCAACCCGGACTTCGACGCCGTGACGCCGGACATCTGGAAGCGTTGCCAGATCCTGTTCCTGTGCTCGCCGGGCAACCCGACCGGCGCGCTTATCCCGGTCGACACCCTGAAAAAACTGATCGCGCTGGCGGACGAATATGATTTCGTGATCGCAGCCGACGAGTGCTACAGCGAGCTGTACTTCGACGAACAGACACCGCCGCCAGGCCTGCTCAGCGCCTGCGTCGAACTCGGTCGTCAGGACTTCAAGCGTTGCGTGGTGTTCCACAGCCTGTCCAAACGCTCCAATCTGCCGGGCTTGCGTTCGGGTTTCGTGGCGGGCGATGCGGATATTCTCAAGGCGTTTCTGCTGTATCGCACCTACCACGGCTGCGCCATGCCGGTACAAACGCAACTGGCCAGTATCGCGGCCTGGAACGACGAAGACCACGTACGCGCGAACCGCGACCTGTATCGCGAAAAGTTCGATGCCGTGCTGGACATCCTCGGCCCGGTACTGGATGTGCAGCGCCCGGACGGGGGCTTTTATCTGTGGCCGAATGTCGGCACCGATGACGCTGCGTTCTGCCGCGACCTGTTCGTCGATCAGCACGTCACCGTCGTGCCCGGTTCTTACCTGTCGCGCGAAGTCGATGGGGTGAATCCGGGCGCGGGCCGTGTGCGTTTGGCGCTGGTCGCACCGCTGGCCGAATGCATCGAAGCCGCTGAACGGATTCGTGACTTCGTCCGCAAGTAAGCAAAAACACTCCGCCGCACGCGAACTGCGGCGGAGTATTTAGTTACCACCTGCACCGCCTGCCTGCCGATTATCTTTGCGTCTCAATTGTTAAGCGCTCCTATGGGACGCACCTCAAGCAAAGGTTATCTGCATGTCTGAATCACCCAGCCCAACGCTACCCATGCTCTGTTCGATGCGAAACGCAGAGGACTATCAGGCGTCCTACGAGGCTGCCATTCGCGAAAACCCGGCCAACGCGTCGATCACGCCTACCTACGAATCGGAAACAGGCTACTCGTCCGATCCCAATGAGCGAGAACCGCGCATTCTGGTCGCATTCAACAAATACTGGGCACGCGGTCGAACCCTGAAGATTGCATTTCTGAAAAATCCGCCTGCCCCTCTGACACAGCCGATCATCGACGCCACCCGCAAATGGCTGCCGCATGTGAACCTGAAGTTCGAGTTCGTGACCAGTGGCCCCAGCGATATTCGTATCGGGCTGAACACGCATCTGAACTGGAGCGAACTGGGCACCGACGCCTTGCTGATCGCGCAGGACAAAGCCACTATGGAGTTCAATTTCGCGGAGATTTTCGAAAGCGATCTGCGTCCCAAGCCGGAACTGGAGCGTATTGTCCTGCATGAGTTCGGGCACGCACTCGGTGCGGTTCACGAGCATCAGCATCCGGACGCAAAAATTCCGTGGAACGAGCCGGTCCTACGTCAATTGCTGGCTCTGGCGGGCTACAGCGAAGAGCTGGTGGCGAGGAACTTTCTCGATCAGTATGAAGCCGCTGACTTTCACTACTCGGCTTATGACCGTGACTCGATCATGCACTTCGACATCCCCAATGGACTGACACTGGGTGATTTTGAAGTCATCAATACTGGAAAGACGTTGAGTGCCAAAGACATCGAGCTCATGCGGTCGATCTATCCCGATCGAAGCAACTCGAAGTTCGAACAACTGTAACGCATCAAGGACGCGCCACGCATGGCTGTCGTCATACGTGGCGCACCTTTACCTGTGCAGACTAATCCCGGACCCTCAAGGTCTCGGCAATCCACCCGACCGCCCAACTGACAGGATCCTGAGATCGCATGGGCAACAGCGGCTTTCCTTCCCTCGCTGCCATTCGCCCTTCTGTCTCCGCTGCACTGTGAATCCAGATGGTGTTCTGCTTAAAGCCTTCCGCGCGTTGACGTTCCCTGTAATAACGTTGTCGGATAAGCGCCGCTTCCCTCTTCTTTTCTTGTTCAGACATAACGCACCCGAGCTTACAAGTGGAACGCCATCATTGCCCGTCGCCGCCCGTCGCTCAAGAGTAAGGTGGGTGAAATGTTCTTCACCTATAGTGGTGGACGGATCCGCGCCAGACAGCCAAGGCACTGGAGGCGTTGACGTGGCATAATCACCGGCTAAATTTGGCGGGAGGCTATGGGGACTATCCAGCAATATCAATACCCCATCAAAAACAATGACTTACACTTTATTCGGCATCAAGGCCTGCGACACCATGAAAAAAGCCCGTACCTGGCTCGACGAAAATGCCGTCAGCTACGACTTTCATGATTACAAGACCCAAGGCATCGACCGCGACCACCTCACCCAATGGTGCAACGAGCACGGCTGGCAAGTGGTGCTGAATCGTGCCGGTACGACCTTTCGCAAGCTCGACGATGCGCAGAAGGCGGACATCGACCAGGCCAAGGCCATCGAACTGATGCTTGCGCAGCCATCCATGATCAAGCGCCCTGTGCTCGATCTCGGCAAAAAGACCCTGATTGGCTTCAAACCAGACCTGTATGCAGCGGCCGTTCAGTAAGCCGGGACGCTTCTGATGGCCCCTAGATAAGTTAAGAGGTATTCCATGTCCACTACCCTGTTCAGCCTGGCCTTCGGTGTCGGCACTCAAAACCGTGAAGGCGCATGGCTGGAAGTGTTTTACGCCCAGCCGGTGATCAACCCGTCGGCAGAATTGATCGCGGCCATCGCACCAGCACTGGGCTACACCGGTGGCAATCAGGCGATCACTTTCAATGTCGACCAGTCCTATAAACTGGCTGATGCAGTCAAATCGGTCGACGCCACGCAGGCAGCTCTGCTCAATCGTCTGGCCGAGAGCCACAAGCCGCTGGTTGCGACCCTGCTGGCTGAAGATGCGCCGCTGACTTCGACACCTGAGGCCTACCTCAAACTGCACCTGCTGTCCCATCGTCTGGTCAAGCCACACGACCTGAACCTGACCGGCATCTTCCCGTTGCTGCCAAACGTGGCCTGGACCAGCCAGGGCGCAGTGGACCTGAGCGAACTGGCCGAGCGTCAACTGGAAGCGCGCCTCAAGGGCGAGCTGCTGGAAGTGTTCTCGGTGGACAAGTTCCCGAAAATGACCGACTACGTCGTACCGAGCGGCGTGCGCATCGCAGACAGCGCCCGCGTGCGTCTGGGTGCCTACATCGGCGAAGGCACCACGGTGATGCACGAAGGCTTCGTCAACTTCAACGGCGGCACCGAAGGTCCGGGCATGATCGAAGGCCGTGTCTCCGCTGGCGTATTCGTCGGCAAGGGTTCAGACCTGGGCGGCGGCTGCTCGACCATGGGCACCCTGTCTGGCGGTGGCAATATTGTCATCAAGGTCGGGGAAGGTTGCCTGATCGGTGCCAATGCCGGTATCGGCATCCCCTTGGGTGATCGCAACACCGTCGAGTCAGGCCTGTACGTAACGGCCGGTACCAAGGTGGCCCTGCTCGACGAGAACAACGAGCTGGTCAAGATCGTCAAGGCGCGTGACCTGGCCGGTCAGAATGACCTGCTGTTCCGTCGCAACTCTCAGACCGGTGCCGTTGAGTGCAAAACGCACAAGTCGGCCGTCGAGCTGAACGAAGCACTGCACGCTCACAACTGATGCTGTGTGCGGGTTCGGGACATCGCGTCTCGAACCCGCTTCACCGAGCTGGACGAATCATGCCCCTTCCCTCTCCCTGGCGCGCTGACTTTCCTGCCATCGCCGCCCTGCAACGGCAAGGCCAGACCTATCTGGACAACGCCGCCACCACGCAAAAACCTCAGGCATTGATCGATGCCCTGACCCATTACTACACCAACGGTGCCGCCAACGTGCACCGTGCGCAGCATCTGCCCGGCGCACACGCCACTCAGGCGTTCGAAGACAGTCGCAGCAAGGCCGCCCAGTGGCTGAATGCCGGCGACTCGGGGCAAATCATTTTTACCCACGGCGCAACCTCGGCGCTCAATCTGCTGGCCTACGGCCTGGCGCACGAGTTCGCGGCCGGTGATGAAATCGTCATCAGCGCACTCGAGCACCACGCCAACCTGCTGCCCTGGCAACAACTGGCACAGCGTCTGGACCTGAAACTGGTGATCCTGCCCCTCGATACCAGCGGTGTGATCGACTGTGTAGCCGCGACTCAACTGATCGGACCTCGCACGCGTCTGCTGGCGATCAGTCAGTTCTCCAACGTGCTTGGCACCTGGCAGCCCCTGTCCCGCCTCATCGCACTGGCCAAGGCGCAGGGCGCACTGACAGTGGTGGACGGCGCACAAGGCGTGGTGCATGGTCGTCATGACGTTCAGGCCCTGGGCTGCGATTTCTACGTTTTTTCCAGCCACAAACTGTACGGGCCTGAAGGCCTCGGCGTGCTGTATGGCCGCAACGACGCATTGCCCAGCCTTACGCACTGGCAGTACGGCGGCGAGATGGTGCTGACCGCCGATTATCAGCATGCGAAGTTCCGTCCCGCCCCGCTGGGGTTCGAGGCCGGTACACCGCCTATCGCCAGCGTGATCGGCCTTGGCGCAACGCTGGATTATCTGGACAACCTCGACCATCAGGCGGTGGCCGAGCATGAACTCCAGCTGCACCGCCGCCTGCTGGAAGGTCTGCAACAGCGCGAAGGCATTCAGGTGCTGGGCGCCCCGGAGCTGGCGTTGGTCAGCTTTGTAGTGGACGGCGTGCACAATGCCGATCTTGCACACTTGCTGACTGAACAAGGCATTGCTGTGCGCGCAGGTCATCATTGCGCCATGCCGCTGCTCAAGACTCTGGGCCTGCCCGGAGCGATCCGCGCATCACTGGCGCTTTACAACGATTCGGACGACTTGCTGCAGTTCTTCAGCGCGCTGGATCAGGCACTGGAGCTGCTCAGATGAGTCTTGCGCCACTTGCCCGCACCGCTCTCGACACCTTCAGCCAGCCCCAGAGCTGGGAACAGCGTGCACGTCTGCTGATGCAGTGGGGTGACCGCTTGCCCGCCTTGAGCGATGACGAAAAGTCCGATGACCATCTGGTAAACGGCTGTGAAAGCAAAGTCTGGCTGATCGGTGAAGTCAGCGACGGGCGCTGGCAGTTTCGCGCCAGCAGTGATGCACGCCTGATTCGCGGACTGGTTGCCTTGTTGCTGGCCCGGGTGAACGGTCTGTCAGCCGATGAGCTGGACAGCGTTGACTTGCCCGACTGGTTCAATCAATTGGGCCTGAGTCGCCAACTGTCACCCTCTCGCAGCAACGGCCTGAACGCGGTGTTGCAGAAAATGCGCGAGCTGACTCAAGCCTGATCGGCATTTGCGCCAGCCTTGACGCGTTCCGAGGGACGGCGCGTTCCGGCGACCAGCTTGTCCACGGCGCGGGTCGCAGCAACCATGCCGAATGTTGCGGTGACCATCATTACCGCGCCAAACCCGCCTGCGCAGTCCAGCTTGACGCCTTCGCCAACGAACTTCTTTTCCAGACAAATGCTTCCATCCGGTTTGGGGTAACGCAGTTGCTCGGTCGAGAACACGCACGGAACACTGTAGTGACGGTTCGGTGTGCGGGAAAAGCCGTAGTCACGGCGCAGCGTCGACCGCACTTTGGAGGCCAGCGGATCGTTATAGGTGCGGTTCAGGTCGGCGATCTGGATCAGGGTCGGATCGATCTGCCCGCCTGCGCCGCCGGTGGTGACCATCTGGATCTTGCGCCGCTTGCACCAGGAAATCAGCGCCGCCTTGGCGTTGACGCTGTCGATGCAATCGATCACGAAGTCCAGGTCCGGCGTGATGCACTCGGCCATGGTGTCACGGGTGACGAAATCGGCCACCGCGTGCACTACGCAGTCCGGATTGATGGCCCGAATGCGCTCGGCCATCACCTCGACCTTCGGCCGCCCTACCGTGCTGTCCAGCGCGTGCAACTGGCGGTTGCTGTTGCTGACGCAGACGTCGTCCATGTCGAACAGCGAAATCTCGCCGACACCGCTACGCGCCATGGCTTCCGCCGCCCACGAGCCCACACCGCCAATACCGACGATCGCCACGTGGGCCGCACGCAAGCGTTCCAGCCCCTCGATGCCATACAAACGGGCGATGCCTGCGAACCGTGGATCTTCTGCGCTCATGATCAATACCTCAAAAACCGGCGCGCATTATAGAGCTTTGCATGCAGCGCGACACCCTTCACGCTTGACCCGCTCTGGCTCGGGGCATGCAGCGGCCAAAGGCATGAACCCATAGTGCGCGAAGCGCGGTGGCCTGCTGAAAACAAACTAAGCCGCGCAGACGTCACTACGAAATTTTCTAACCGGCCAGAACGGTGCCTTGGGCAAGCCGCTAAAGTTAATCGAGGGGAGCCACACCGTTACACCAACAAAGACCTGACTGCATGGATCGCACGGTACGAGTTGTCATAAAAGGATTGGCAGAACGCTTTTCCGCGAGAAGTTTGTGGGCAAGGCACCTACAGGAAGCGCCCGACTGGCCTGAGCATATCTCAGGCTTTTCATACGCCCCCTTTCGTCCCGGCCAGGATCCGCGCAAGGGTCTTTATCCATCACGCGCCCAGATCGAAGAGGATCTTGCACTTATAAGGCGCTACACACGACGCATAAGGATCTACTCGGCTCACGACGCTCTCGCCTGTATTCCTGACGTGGCGCGGTCAATGGACATGACCGTCACGCTTGGCGCATGGATAAGTCAGGACGAAAAGCGCAGCGACACGGAGCTGCGTGCAGCGATTGATCTGGCCAACGGTCACGACAATATCGATCACCTGCTGATTGGCAGCGAAGCACTCTTTCGTGGAGACACCACCCTCGCTCAACTGCTGGCCTATATGAAAATGGCCCGGCAGCAGGTCGATGTCCCGGTTGCCACGTCAGAAGTCTGGACGCAGTGGATCGAGACGCCGGAGCTGGCTCGTCACTCGGATGTCATCGCTGCGCACATCCTGCCATTCTGGGAAACCACGCCAGCATCAAGGGCCGCCCCCGAAGTCCTGACCCGAGCGGAACAACTGGGCCAGTTGTTTCCGGGCAAATCGATCCTGATCTCAGAGGTCGGCTGGCCCGGCAAAAGCAGTGCTGCAAGGCGGCTATTCACATCGCCAGCCGAACAGACCCTGTATCTGCGCAATCAGGTGCACCTGCTCGACCAGAAGGGTTACGCCTATTTTGTGGTAGAGGCCTTCGATCAGCACTGGAAGACCGACGAAGGTCCGCCGGGGCCTCACTGGGGCTTCTTCAACGCCAAACGCCAGCGCAAGATGCAGCTCACCGGGCCCGTGCAGGTCTCTGTCCACTGGCAGGCGCAGTATCGACACCTGATCACATACCTGCGACCTGAGTCCCGCCGCCACGCGATGGCTGTCGTAACGCTGATGTATTGCGCACTGGTCATCGCAGGTCTGGCTGGCAGTACATCCTTGTCGCTCTGGATGGCGTTGCCGATGAGTCTTGCCTGGGCCTCTTCGCTGCTGACCAATATATCCATAGAAACCCATGAGTTTCTGGAAGCGTGCTGGGGGCCGAAATACCCCAGATTCTTTCCTCCCAAACGTTTGGAAGAACACTATTTACCCAAGGTTTCGCTACTCGTTCCCTGCTACAACGAACCGCCGGAAATGGTGAAGCTGACGCTTGATGCCTTGCAGCAGCTCGATTATCCGAACTTCGAGGTGCTGGTCATCGACAACAACACCCGTGACCCTGACGTTTGGAAACCGGTGGAGAAACACTGCCGACAACTGGGTGACACGTTCAGGTTCTTCCACGTCGATCCGTTGTCCGGCTTCAAGGCCGGCGCCCTGAACTATCTGATCGACCGCACTGCAGAGGACGCGGAAATCGTCGCTGTGATAGACGCGGACTACTGCGTGAACCGTCTCTGGCTCAAACGCATGGTGCCGCACTTCATCAACCCCCGAATCGGGGTCATTCAATCCCCGCAGGATTATCGCGATGGCGACCAAAGCCTGTTCAAACACTGTTGCGAAGCGGAATATCGCGGCTTTTTCAATATCGGCATGGTGATTCGCAACGATCATGACGCGATCATCCAGCACGGCACCATGACCATGATCCGCCGCTCGGTCCTGCAGCGATTGCGCTGGGCGCAGTGGTCGATTTGCGAAGATGCGGAACTGGGTCTGCGGGTCATCGAACATGACTTTTGCACCGGCTACAGCCCGATCAGCTATGGCCGGGGACTGACGCCCGACACGTTTACCCATTTCAAGAAGCAGCGCTATCGATGGGCCTACGGTGCCGTCCAGATCGTCAAGCGTCATGTCGCCAGCCTGATCTCGGGCCAAGGCAGTTCACTGACTGCCATGCAACGTTATCACTACCTGGCGGGCTGGGTGCCTTGGGCTGCCGAAGGCGTCAACTATCTCATGACCCTCATCGTGCTGCTGTGGACTGCGGCCATGATACTTGCGCCACACAGCTTCGGACCTGTGCCGTGGGTTTTCTCCACCTCGCTGCTGCTGATGTTCACGCTGCGAACCTTGAAGATTCTCTCCCTCTACCGCCAGGTCATCGGCCGGGATGTCCGCGATGCACTCGCAGCGATTCTGGCAGGCATGGCGTTATACCCAACGATCGGCAAAGCGGTGATTTCAGGCATCTTCACCTCACGCCTGCCTTTCTTTCGAACTCCCAAGCAGACCGCTGGCAGCCACTACGGTCAGTTGCTTTACGAGGCCGGTGATGAGTTGTGGACCGTGTTGTTTTACGGATCCGCAGTTGTCGGGCTGTGCTTCAGCGAGGTAACCGCCGATATCGACCTGTGGTTCTGGATTGCAATGCTGCTGGTGAAATCACTGCCCTATCTGGCTGCGGTCGTGATGGCAGCGTTGTCTGCCCATGCCGGGCGCACGACACGCACTTCGACATGACATATCCGACAGGCATGATAAACGACGGCCTCGGGCCGTTGTTTTGCTATAAGATAACGGCCTTTTCGCGCCCCCAGTCTTGCTACCGGAGTTCTGTACATGACGGCCCCATCCGACCTTTCGCCTACCCTGCAGCTTGCCTGCGACCTGATCCGTCGACCTTCGGTCACGCCGGTCGATGCCGATTGCCAGACCGTGATGATGCAACGCCTGGGCGATGCCGGTTTCAAGCTGGAGCCGATGCGTATCGAAGACGTGGACAACTTCTGGGCGACCCATGGCACCCAAGAAGGTCCGGTACTGTGCTTCGCCGGTCACACCGATGTGGTCCCGACCGGCCCTGTGACCGCGTGGCACAACGACCCGTTCGATGCATTGATCGACGAGCACGGCATGCTCTGTGGACGTGGCGCGGCCGACATGAAGGGCAGCCTGGCGGCGATGCTGGTGGCGGCCGAGCGTTTCGTGGCCGACCACCCCGACCATAAGGGCTCGGTTGCGTTTCTGATCACCAGCGACGAAGAAGGCCCGGCGCATCATGGCACCAAGGCGGTGGTCGAGCGTCTGGCGGCGCGCAAGGAACGTCTGGACTGGTGCATCGTCGGCGAGCCGTCGAGCACCACGCTGGTAGGCGATGTGGTCAAGAATGGTCGTCGCGGCTCACTGGGTGCCAAACTCACCGTGCGCGGCAAACAGGGCCACGTCGCTTATCCGCATCTGGCAAAAAATCCGATTCACCTGGCTGCCGGCGCGCTGGCCGAACTGGCGGCAGAGCACTGGGATAACGGCAACGACTTCTTCCCGCCGACCAGTTTCCAGATTTCCAACCTCAATTCCGGCACGGGCGCGACCAACGTGATTCCGGGCGATCTGGTAGCGGTGTTCAACTTCCGTTTTTCGACCGAATCGACCGTCGAAGGCCTGCAACACCGGGTCGCCACGATTCTCGATAAACACGGGCTGGACTGGCACATCGACTGGGCGTTATCCGGTCTGCCGTTTCTGACCGAGCCGGGCGCCTTGCTCGACGCCGTGTCCAGCAGCATCAAAAGCGTGACCGGTCGTGATACCAAGGCCTCGACCAGTGGCGGAACGTCCGACGGTCGCTTCATTGCAACGCTGGGCACTCAGGTGGTTGAACTGGGCCCGGTCAACGCGACGATCCATCAGGTCAATGAGCGCATTCTGGCCAGCGATCTCGATGTACTGACCGAGATCTACTACCGGACACTGGTCAAGTTGCTCGCCTGATGCTGACTTGCCCAATCTGCTCAGGG
Source organism: Pseudomonas floridensis (assembly GCF_002087235.1). GTDB lineage: Bacteria > Pseudomonadota > Gammaproteobacteria > Pseudomonadales > Pseudomonadaceae > Aquipseudomonas > Aquipseudomonas floridensis. The sequence goes on from NZ_MUIO01000049.1 coordinate 34,364, forward strand.
CCGCTCAGCGCAGCGGACAACGGCGTGGTCTGCCCCGCCAATCACCGTTTCGACCGTGCTCGCCAGGGTTACCTGAACCTGTTGCCGGTCCAGCACAAGAACAGCCGCGACCCGGGTGACAACCAGGCGATGGTCGAGGCGCGGCGTGATTTTCTCAACGCCGGCCATTACGCGCCGGTCGCCCGGCGGCTGGCCGAACTGGCGGCGGAACGTGCACCGGCCCACTGGCTGGACATTGGCTGTGGCGAGGGCTATTACACCGCGCAGATCGCCGAGGCCTTGCCCAGGTCCGACGGCTACGCGCTGGATATCTCTCGCGAAGCGGTCAAGCGCGCCTGCCGTCGTAACCCGAAGCTGACCTGGATGGTCGCCAGCATGGCCCGAGTGCCCTTACCGGACGCCAGTTGCCAGTTTCTGGCCAGCGTCTTCAGCCCGCTGGACTGGACCGAAGCCAGCCGCCTGCTGACGCCGGGCGGCGGACTGATGCGGGTCGGCCCGACCAACGACCATCTGATGGAACTGCGCCAACGGCTCTACGACGAAGTGCGCGACTATGCCGATGACAAGCATCTGGCACTGGTTCCGCCAGGCATGCAGTTGCAGCACAGCGAAACCCTGCGCTACACGCTGAAGCTGATCGACGGCCAG
>NZ_MUIO01000005.1 GCF_002087235.1 Pseudomonas floridensis
GCGTACTGCCGCCTGCGGACTGGCCGGGCAGCGACAGCATTCGGGCCAGTTGCGACCACGCGGCCTTGGCGAAACGCGGCCAGTCCACCGCCGGGTTGGCCATGGGTTGCTGCGGGTCCAGCAGATCGCGGTTTTCGATGAACAACAGGCTGTGCACTACCACCGGCGGGATGTCAGCGAAGGCCGCGTAGAACTGCTGCGGATACCGAAATTCATACAGCGGCGCGCCGCGGCAATCGGTGATCGACAGCCCGGCCTGAATCTTCTCCTGATACGGCACGAAAAAACCACGCTGGCTATAGCGCATCAATTCCGGCGAAAAGCGCGTCTGGCGGGTGATCATGTAATCGCGCTTGAGCAGACGCGGCAGAAATTCATCCAGCGAGGAATACCCCAGACGTTTGTCGAAAGGCCCGTCACCCGGGTACACGACAGCCGTGCTCGGTCCAGGCTGCACCGAGTAACTGAGGTTGGCGGCAAAACGGCTGAACTCCCGGGCCTGAAGCCTGGAACTGCGGCTTTCGACCGCCACCGCTGCGCCGAGCGCCACACCTCCCAATGCCACGACCACCCAGAACACCCGCCATCCGTAACGTTTACGAGGGGGATGCTTCGGCGCGCGTGGGTCATCCTGACGGTCAGCGGAAATCACATCTTGCCTGCTATCGGAATGCCTTAATACGCCCATAGTCGATGGCCCGTCACCCTGTTAACGCACCTGAGACAAGCTTAGACGCTGGGTGGGATTGCAGGGGGAATTGTCTGGGGGAATTTGAAGGGGAGGCGTGGCCGTAGCGGTGCGGTCCAGGACCGTTCTAAATGGAGCGTATTTTTCGCGCGTGGTTAACGTGCGTGCGCACCCTAAATGCAGGCGATATTTTATTTTGTAGGATATTTCCGTAAATTTCTTTATGGCGTTGAAGTTCAATGTGTTCGGTGATTACGTCCCAAGTGTCAGTGGCAATGATGCCCGACATAACTTATCGATCAATGTTGAGTTTTAACAATGAATACTAATAAAAAGAATGCGTGTGGCCTCTTTATGTGTGGGCTTTTTCTTGCACTGTCTTGTCATGCTGTCGCGCAGGTGGAAACTGTAATCAATGCAAGTGGGCAGGAGGTTTCACAAGGGGGGCGGTAACAAGTGAGGAGGTTTCGAGTCCGGTGGTTCTATCGGATAAGATTCACCAGATTAGTCAGTCCCTTGAAAGCAGTTCGGCGGTCCACGAATACAGCTTTACTGCAATTCGTGGTCAGGATGTATTGTTGACGATGCCCGGCAGTCAGTACAGCACACTCTGGAAAGTCGAGTATCGGATTGACGGCGGCACCTGGACGCCCAAGCGCCATGCGTTAGCTGAAAAAATATCAGGCCTGAACCCGGGTGCTCAGGTGAATGTCCGGGTGCTCGCGGTTGACGGGGTCGGGTTTGAACGTGCTGAATACAGGATTGTGCTTGGGTCGTTTCCTCATATGAGTTACGACCTGCTCAACGAGAAAGGTATCTTGCCCATTTCGGCCTTTCAACGTCGTTTGGACGGATTCTTCGCAACCCAGGCATTCAAAGAGGTGACGCTGGAGGCGCAGTTTACCGACAGCAAAGCGTATCCGCTGGAGGGTGGGCTGCTGTATTTTTCACTGACCACAGGTACGGAAGAGGAGATAAATAAAGCCATCCCTTCCGACAAGGATGGGAAAATATCAAGGTTGTTTGAGTTTGAACGATGTGAGGGAGGCTGGATGGCAGACAACATCTATGAAAATGTCGATAAAAACCGACTTACGTGGAGTACGCGCTATGAGGAGGGGAAATACAGCGCCAAGAATATGTTGCCTGAGCAACTGGCGGATAATACTCACGAGTTCAAGTTTGGGCATCTGTGCAAGCGCTGGTTGAGCGACTTGGTGAGGCGGTCCTAAGCCTTGAAAGGGCGCTCCGCTTGGTGCAGAGCGCCCTTTTTAGCCCCTAAACGTAGGTGTCAATCACTGAGTTCCAGTTTTTATCATCGGACTCTTTTATCTGTTTAACCCATCCCTCATTAAAATCGTCGTTTACACTTGAGAGTACCTTTCCGAAGTCAATAATGTTCTGGAAATTTAAAAGATTGAGGGCGTTTTTTTTTTATAAAGAATTTGGGGTCGTGGTCAACGATGGTCATTATAAGCCTGGCGCTTTTTCTCACCGTACCCTTGAAATCGACGTCTGAATTGATAGCTTTAGTCAGCCATTGCAAATCGTCTTCACTTAAGCTTTTCCCTGGGTCCAGTATTTTTATCTCCGCGTCATCGCCGAGGGTAAAGCTGAAGCTTTTATCAGCCAGGCCAGGGCGGCTGTCTATTACGTATTCTTTGAAACAGTGAAAAAATGAATATTGATTGGAAAGTGCAATATCAGATTTCCGTCTGATAGAGTCAAGGTATTGATCTCGCGTCATCTCGCGCTGTTCGCCTTCTGCTTTTTTTGTGTCGTCCCAATACTCGATAAATTTTCTCTTCCAAGGCTCCTCCTCCTTGGTGTAAAACTCTTTGGCAAAGGCTTCTTTCTTTTCCTGCTTCGTCAATGGTGTGGAGGGCTCGGGGCGGGTCGGCTGAGACAAAAGAGTCCGCCGTGGTGTTTGAGGTGCCAGGTAGAATGGCATGGTATTGGTGATGTTCATGTATTGCTCCTTGCTGAATAATGACACTCCCTCTATAACGGCGGTATGGATCAATACTTGGCCTGATACGCCTGTAGGGCATTTCCGAGTGGGCGCTGCGGTGCGATGCGTTTATCAATTTCAAACCCGGATATCGACCAAGGGGTCTTTCACGGCGTTGCGCTTCGGTGCATTGCGCTCGACCTGATCGATGAGGGTGTGCATGAAATTGCCGATGGTATTGCGGCTGAATACCTGCCCGTAATCGATCACCTTGCTGAAGCCTTCGAGATTGAGCGTGTGTTCCGTACCAAAATTTTCCGAGTAATGATCCAGCAGTGTCATGATGCTCCTGGCATTGTTGATCAAGTGATCTTTGAATGATTGGCGTTTGTTCAATTCTTCAGTCAGGTAGGTGTGCTCCGCTGGCGTCAATACGCCGTCCGGGTCAGTGACCTTTATCTGCTCATCGAAACCTAACGTGAATCCCGTAGTGTTTCTTCGACAGTTCAGGATTCAGGAAAGACACCTGCCGCTTGAAGTCGTGAAAATCATCAAGCATGCCGCAGATAGACGCTTGAAACTTTCTTATTTCGTTGTCCAGGAATTGTTGTCTGTCACTTTCGAAAAAAGCATCGGGAAAATTTATAAAGGCATCGTCAATCTCGCCTGCGGCATTTTTAGGTAACCAGGGTTTTTTTCAAAACGGTAAAACGCGTGATTCGGATCGCGAGGCGTGTCGACTGTCGATGACAGTGTTTTTGCCGGCTCTACTGATGCGGGGCTGGTGTCGGCGATTTTAATGACGGTGGATTGAGTTTGACGGGGCGTTATCGCTGCGCTGATGTTCATCTCAGTTATCCTGCTGGTGGGTTAAATAGCTGGCGGCTTAACATCGAAAAACTTGTGCTGACAATGTTGTAGGCGTTTTCTGAGAATTCAGAAGCGAGATTTTTTGTAGGGTTTTTCTTGTTTTATATGACGCGGGTTGACTGAAGTGCTGGCTACTCAGGTCTATAAGGAAGCGCGGTTTGAGTTGAGATTTACCGATACCAAAGGTACGGCATTGGAAGGTGGTGTGGCCGTTTTTTAGGCTTGGCCTTGGGCAGGAAGAGCTGAGGCTACGGGTTTGGCGGGATGATTGTCCCGCCCGACTTTTTATGCAGAGACAGAGAGATACGAATAGTTGGCTTTTTCAGCATTGTTCTTAACTTGTCGTACCCACTCGTTTTCCATCTGGTTAATGCCGGCAGTCAGGATCTTGTCGTAATCGATTATGCTATTAAAGTTCTCGATGTTGAGGCTGTATCGACTTCCGAAGGTTTCGTGATCATGATCGACCAGACTCATGAGCTTTTTTGCATTTGCCCGGACCATGCTGTTAAGCCCTTGAAAATTATTGATGGATTCTGTCGGCATCGGTGAGGCTGTTATCGTGGTCAATGAGTTTCAGAGAGGCGTTCTCGTCCAGCGTGAAGCCAAATTTTTTGGCTGCCAAATCTGGGTGGGAACCTATTAGCTCTTTTCTGTAGGCGTCATACGTGAACTGCATGAGCCTCAAATCTATGGCATTGACCATTTTTTCATGTGCCACGTATTGCTCGCGATTAGTGATCAGCGGATCCACCGGCTCTGAAAGCCAGGGTTCTTTCTGATACTCATAGAAGGGCTTTTCGTTTGTCGTCGAGGTGTCAGCCCTAACGGAATTTTCTCGCGCAGCGCGGAAAACAATCCCCTGTTCCAGTTCGCGTGAGATTGCTTTAGGCTGCAATGTGTTCATGTGGTTTTTTACGGCATCGATATTCAAGGTCTTACCCTCCCATTGAGTTCTTACCCAATACCGGCCCTGTCCAGAAAAACTTGGCCTGATAAAGCAGTAGGAAATTTCCGAGAGGGCTTGCGCGTGTGATGCTGTTTTCAGGTGGGTAACAAACGCGGTGCCTTATCGAAGCGTTTGTTCAACTCCAGCCCATTCGCCATCAGCATCATCAACCCCAGACCGACTATGGCGGTGGTCACTTGCATCGGCCAAGTGTCGCCTGCCAGTGCATTGGCCATATCAGCCAGAGGCGCCAACAATACACCCAGGCAAAAGATTTCCAGCGAGTAGCGGCCCATGCGGCGCGTCTGGCGAGCAGGCCAGTTGTCGAGCCAGGTGCTGGTGGTCGGCAGCAGTCGTGCGACGACGTAAACCAGCGCCAGGAAGTGCAGCAGGCGAACGGGTGCCAGGTCGGTCTTGCTGATGGGATAGAAGCTTTCCAGTTGCAGGGTCGACACCAGCGCAGTGTGCAGGTCCGGCCATTTCTCGCTGAAGGTCAGCGCGCCTGCAATCAGCACATACAGTGCAGCGACGATGAATAACGGTTGCCGGGACAAGGGGCGACGCTCTGTCGCGGCGTTGGTTTCTGCGCGCAAGGCACAGGCACCGCCGAGCACGAACAATAGTTGCCAGGCGACCGGGTTGAAGTACCAGACGCCACCGCCTTCATACGCGCGCAGATTCCAGCCGAACAGCGGCACCATCAGGTACAGGGCGACGGATAGACCGACCGCCAGCTCCAGCTTGCGCAGCATGAGGGGCAGGATTAACGGCAGCGTCAGCAGCAGAACGATATACAGCGGCAGCGGGTCGGTGAGGTTGGGTTTGAAGCGCAACAACAGTTCGTCGGCCAGCGCCTGTTGCGGATTGCCGACAAAATATTCCAGGCCCATCTGCTGGACCATGTCTCGGGTCTCGACGTGGTTGTTGGCGACGAAAACGATGCCCATCAGCAGGGTCAGCAGGAAGATATGCACCACATACAGCACCCAGGTCCGTCGCAGAATGCGCACGCCTGCGACCAGCATACCTTCGCGTCGCGCCATGCGTCCGTAAGCGAGGATCGCTGCGTAGCCGGCCAGAAAGACGAAGATCTCCGCCGCATCGCTGAAACCGAAGTTGCGCACGGTGAGTTGGGCCAGAGGGTTATCCGGCACGTGATCCCAGAAGATGAAGACCAGCGCCAGGCCTCGAAAGAAGTCGATTCGATGATCGCGTCCGTTAGTCATAACGGTAGGCTCTTGAAAGTTGCTAATAAGATGAGCCGCAGAGGGCTGAGGTTCCACGCCGCCAGTCGGTGTCGGTTGGCGGCGCGGCAGGGTGGCGTCAAACGAGGATTTTTGCAAAATCAGGCTATTACAGAATGTCTCCGCGTTGCGTTTCAGGCGACGTCGTCGGCGGGCTCGAAGCTGTCGGCGCGTGCCATTCGCCACATTCGTGAATAGAAACTGTCGTCCTGCACGCCGTTGAGCAACTGCCCAGGCTGCAGGAATACATGGGTTTGCGAGAACAGCTTGATTTCCGTCGCCGACATGCGCCGCACCAGGTGTTTGGCTTCCAGTTGTGATGGGTGATCCAGACCTGCGGCGGCGAGCATTTCGGCCAGCCCTTTGAGCGTGTTGCGATGGAAGTTGTACACCCGCTCGGCCTTGTCCGGGACGACCAGTGCACGTTGGCGCAGGGCATCCTGAGTCGCCACGCCCGTAGGGCATTTATTGGTGTGGCAACTTTGTGACTGAATGCAACCGATCGCGAACATGAAGCCGCGTGCGGAGTTGGCCCAGTCGGCACCAATGGCCAGCACGCTGGCGATATCGAATGCACTGACAATCTTGCCGCTGGCACCCAACCGGATCTTGTCGCGCAGATTCAGGCCGACCAGGGTGTTGTGGACGAACAACAAACCCTCGCGCATCGGCGTGCCCATGTGATCGGTAAATTCCACCGGCGCCGCGCCCGTTCCGCCTTCCGTGCCATCGACGACGATGAAGTCCGGATAGATGCCGGTATCGAGCATCGCCTTGGCGATACCCATGAATTCCCAGGGATGACCGAGGCAGAATTTGAACCCCACGGGCTTGCCGCCCGATAGCATGCGCAGCTGTGCGATGAACTGCATCAACTCGAGCGGTGTGGAAAATGCGCTATGGCGGGAGGGCGAGATGCAGTCTTCGCCCATGGGGATGCCTCGGGTGTCGGCGATTTCCTGGGTCACCTTATGCTTGGGCAGAATGCCGCCATGTCCGGGCTTGGCACCCTGGCTCATTTTGATCTCGATCATGCGCACTTGCGGATGGGTGGCCTGGGCCGTAAATCGTTGCGGATCGAAGCGGCCATCCGCGGTGCGGCAACCGAAATAACCGCTGCCCAGTTCCCAGGTCAAATCGCCACCGTGTTCGCGGTGGTAAGGGCTGATGCTGCCTTCGCCAGTGTCATGGGCGAAGTTGCCCAGCTTCGCACCTTTGTTCAGCGCACGGATGGCATTGGCGCTGAGCGAGCCGAAGCTCATGGCCGAGATATTGAAGATCGAGGCCGAATACGGCTGGGTGCATTGCGGGCCGCCGATCGATACGCGAAACCCGTTCGGGTCGCTGAGCGGCGCCGGGCGCATGGAGTGGCCGATGAACTCAAAGCCGGTCTGGTAGACATCGATCAGCGTGCCGAACGGCTTGTCCGCCGATTCGTTCTTGGCCCGCGAATACACCAGCGAGCGCTGGGCACGGGAAAAGGGTAGGGCGTCACTGTCGGATTCGAGCAGGTATTGGCGAATCTCCGGGCGTATGGCTTCGACGGCGTAGCGAATGTTGCCCAGGATCGGGTAGTTGCGGCGCACTGAGTGCGGCGTCTGCAGCAGGTCGATGATGCCCACGATGCTCAGGATGGCGGTCACCAGCGTAAACGGCCATAGCCATTCGTGATGCCAGAAGGGCAGGCTGAATAGCGTGAACAGTACGCATCCGACGAAGACTGCATAACGACTGAGTAGCGAAAGGCTCATACGACATCCTTGGACTAATGGCGGTTTTCTGCGCTGGGCGCCCCGTCTTCGCCTGCGACTTGGCGCACGCAGGACCGCAGGGCTGCCGGACTGACTGCGTCTGCACCGGTCTCATGAGCGAGCCGACGCGTGACGCCTCTGAAATGTAGCGGATTGCCGCCATGCGCGTGAGCGGTAAATGGCGTATCGAGCGTGGCTTCTGCTTGTGCGGCAGCGTTGGTTCAGCTTTCCAGCAGCCAGGGTTTGAGGTGCCGCAAGCGTTCGGTCACGGCGTACACCTCTTCGCGACCTTCCAGGCTGGTCCAGCGCAGATGCTGAATCAGGGCCTGCTCCTTGGGGTTCAGCGCGACGAAACCCAGTTCGTCTGCCTTGCGCATGAAGCTGTCGCGAGGTTCGGCGGGCGTGCTGGCGGCGATCACGTCCTGCAGCGCGCTCTGCAGCATCGCGACATACCCCACCAGCATCGAAGGGTTGCACATGACATCGGTCTTGTTGACGTAGCCGTCGAGCAGGCGCAGCGAGTCGCGGGCTTCGATCAGGCGTGCGTAGGCGTGTGAGGGCAGGTCGTAACGGCGGGTGTCAGGCATGAATATCCTACTGGCTTTTTTTGTTGTCCCATCCGGGTTCCGGTATCCGTCCCGGACCGCTGATGTGGCAGAGGCGCGAGGAACCTTAGCTTCTAGCCCGTGCCCGATCAAGCCTGGTGATAGGCCTGATCGACAGGAATCATTATCATCTGCCAGACACGTTATGTTACTGTGTAACAATTGATTCACCCCATCATCCGGAGGCTTCTCAATGAAACCTGATATCCATCCCGCTTACCGCACCGTGCTGTTCCATGACACCGCCGCCGATGCCTTCTTCCTGATCGGTTCCACGGTCGATACCGACCGCACCCATCAGCACAGCGATGGCAATACCTATCCGTATGTCGCCCTCGACGTATCCAGTGCTTCGCACCCGATGTACACCGGTCAGCAGCGCAAGACCACCAGCGAAGGCCGTATCGCGGGCTTCAACAAGCGTTTTGCCACGTTCGGTTCCGGTAGCAAGAAAGATACGCCGGCAGAGCAGTGATGCCTCTGCCGTCCCGGTCGAGGGCTGTTCGTACAGAATTGCCCCTCGACCGGGATTTTTTTGCCTGTAATCCGGGTTGCGACCACTCGTCCACTGGACTCGCGGCGCGAATTGCTTTTATCTTCGCGGCCTGAAAAACAGGAGTACCCGCTTTGAAAAAGTCAGTGGCCATCATTTTCGGTGGGCAATCCAGCGAACATGAAGTTTCGTTGCAGTCGGCACGCAACGTGATCAATGCAATTGATCGTGAAAGCTATGAGCTGACCCTGATCGGCGTCGACAAGAACGGCTGCTGGTTGCGCTTCGACGAAGGCGATTATCTGCTCAACGCCAGCGATCCGGCGAAGATCCGCCTGAGTACTGCGGGTAAACGTCTGGCGCTATTGCCGGGCAGTACCGGCGGGCAGTTCGTCGAAGTGGACTCCGGCGAGCAACTGGCGCGAATCGATGTGGTATTTCCTTTGATCCACGGTGCGTTCGGCGAAGATGGGTCGTTGCAGGGCTTGCTGCGTTTGCTGGCTATCCCGTTCGTAGGCCCGGATGTGTTGAGCTCGGCAGCCTGCATGGACAAGGACGTGACCAAGCGCCTGCTGCGTGACGCGGGCATCGCCGTGGCACCGTTCGTGGTGCTGACCCGTGGCCAGAGCATCACATTCGCTGAAGTCGCCGAACGACTCGGCCTGCCGATGTTCGTCAAACCGGCCAGTCAAGGATCGTCCGTGGGCGTCAGCAAGGTCATCGACGAGGCCGGTTTCAACGCGGCTGTGGCGTTGGGTTTCCAGTTCGATCACAAACTGCTGATCGAGCAGGGCATTGTCGGGCGTGAAGTGGAATGCGCCGTGCTCGGTAACCGTCAGCCACAGGTCAGCGTGTGCGGTGAGGTGGTCGCCAATGACGAGTTCTATGCCTACGACACCAAGTACCTCAACGGTGATCAGGCGCGCATCGCGATTCCAGCGGAACTCCCCGCCGACCTGAGCGACGAAGTGCGCAACGTCGCGCTGACCGCTTACAAGGTGCTGGGGTGTGCCGGTCTGTCGCGGGTCGACTTCTTCGTCACCGAGACACGCGACATCATTATCAATGAGGTCAACACCCTCCCCGGTTTTACCTCCATCAGCATGTACCCCAAGCTCTGGCAGGCCAGCGGGCTTTCCTACGCCGGACTTATCGATCGTCTGATCACGTTCGCGCTGGAGCGCGCCGACGAAGCCCGACTGCTCAAGACGGATATCTTTGCATGAAGCGGATCACGATTGCCGCAGCGCTGCTGATCGATCCCGGTGGCAGAACCTTGCTGGTGCGCAAGCGCGGCACGCAGGCGTTCATGCAGCCGGGCGGCAAGATTGAACCGGGTGAGCCTGCGGTGCAGGCGCTGGTCAGAGAATTGCAGGAAGAGTTGGGGCTGGTCATCGAGCCACAACAGGCGCTCTTTCTGGGCGAGTTCAGCGCGCCTGCCGCCAACGAACCCGGCTTCGAGGTGCATTGCCAGTTGTTCGAGGTCGTGACCGATGCTCCAGTAGCGCCTGCGGCCGAGATCGAGGAAGTGATCTGGCTGGGTCTGCATGAAACGAGTGCCGCCCCTCATCCTGATCTGCAACTGGCACCGCTGACACGTGATCTGATTCTGCCTCTGTACCGCCAACGGCAGGCCGAAGCGGTCTGATCTGCAGCAGTCAACATCGTCCTGCCGGGTCGTGCAGGACGATCACCTTTTTTAACGAACAGCGCTGACACCGTCCAGCGTAGAAAAGGACGTATCCTTGGCCGTCAGCAGAAAGTCACGCATGTAAGGCGCGTCCAGCATGTCGGCGCGAATGGCGGCATACAGGGTTGCGAACAATCCTTTTTCCCCGAGACGCTTGGCCTTCACGTAGCCACGTGAGCTGTACTCATGCAGCGCCCAGTGCGGCATGCCGCATACCCCACGGCCGCTGGCGACCAGTTGCATCATCATCACCGTCAGTTCCGAGGTCCGTACCTGAGCGGGTTCAATGTCGGCTGGTTCCAGAAAACGCGTGAAGATGTCCAGTCGATCCCGTTCCACGGGATAGATGATCAGGGTTTCAGTCAGCAGGTCTTCAGGGACGATGTAAGGTTTGTTGGCCAGCGCATGCTGATTGGCGACCGCCAGCATCGCCTCGTACGTGAACAGCGGCACGTACGTGATGCCGGGCAGTTCCTGCGGGTCCGAGGTCACGACCAGGTCCAGGTCGCCGCGTGCCAGCGCGGGCAGCGGGGCGAAGGAGAAACCCGAGGACAGGTCCAGTTCGACCTCCGGCCAGGCGTCGCGGAACTGGTCAATGGTCGGCATCAACCATTGAAAACAGCTATGGCATTCGATGGCCATGTGCAGGCGTCCCGCCGTGCCACCGGCCAGACGGGCGATATCCCGTTCGGCGCTACGCAGTTGAGGCAGCAGCGAGTCAGCCAGTTGCAGCAGGCGCAGCCCGGCGCTGGTAAAGCGAACGGGTTTGGTCTTGCGCACGAACAGCGGCATGCCCATGCGCTCTTCCAGCTCCTTGAACTGGTGGGACAGCGCCGACTGGGTCAGGTGCAGACGCTCCGCCGCTTCCACAAGGCTGTCAGCTTCTCGCAGGGCGTGGAGGGTTTTGAGGTGGCGTATCTCAAGCACGGTCAGTGCTCCATGAGTAGTATTTGTGATCAACACGAAAAAAATGAGTTTGTCTCATGTTGCTTCGGCTGTCGACAATAGCGACATCATTTATGGAGGACGTCTCATGGCTCTGGCACACAACGCTGACTACCTGCGCATAGGCGCCGATCGTGAACTGCAGCAGGCTTTGCAGGCATGCTGGCAGCGTGATCAAGTCCATGACGCGGGCTCCGATTCGGCTGCATGGCTTGCCGGGCAGTTTCCCCATCTGGTTGCGCAGGTTAACCGGGTGCAGCATTTCCAGCCTGACTGGGTGCCGCTGCTCGACGCTGCCCATGAGGCAAATGAACAAGGTCGCAAGCCGTCGCTGGTCGGGCCGCTGACGTACCTGTGGTTCGCTCAGGCCGATGCAGGCACCGACAAGCTCGATTTGCTGGAGCGCCTGCTGCCAGCCTACGGCGAAATCTTCGGTCGCCTGGCCGCGCGGGGCATCGAGTGGGTGCAGATCGACGAGCCGATTCTGACTCTGGACCTGCCGCTGGAATGGAGAAACGCCTTCGAGCGTGCGTATCACATCCTGCAGTACTCCCCGCTGAAAAAGCTGGTTGCGACCTACTCTGGTGATCTCAAGGACAATCTGGGCGTGGCGGCGTTGCTGCCTGTCGCGGGTCTGCACATCGACAGCGTCAGCGTGACCGAACAATTGGGCCCGGTGTTCGATCGTCTGCCGACCTACAAGGTCCTGTCCCTCGGCAACGCCAGCGATCAGACCGAACTGGTTCAAGAGGCGCGGGCCCGGTTTGGAGAAAACCTGCTGCTGGCGGGCGCTGCGTGATCGCTCGGCCGCGTCTTTCGGATCCTTTTGACGACCGTCGAGCGTCATTCATTAAATTGTCACGTAACTGTGGCAGCGCGCTTTGCAAAACATCATCAGACTCGTTGCCTACTGGGGATCTGTTTTTTGGTGTTTTTCATGCGGGTTTTAATTTTTCTGGCCGCGCTTTTGTGCGGCTTGCCTTCTTTTGCGGCCGATCGATGCAGCGTTGACGTTCCTGTACAGACCGCCGAGCTCAAGCAGGTTCGGATCGCCTACCAAAGCATTGGCAGTGAATCCGATCCTGCCTTGCTGCTGGTCATGGGGTTGGGTGGGCAACTGATTCACTGGCCTGATGAAGTGGTGGTTGCGCTCTGCCAGCAGGGCTATCGGGTCATCCGTTACGACAACCGCGATGTCGGCCTGTCCACTTGGGTACAGCAACCTGCCGACGCCAACCTCACCTATGAAGTGCTGCGCTACAAGCTCGGCCTGCCGGTTTCCGCACCTTATTCGCTGACCGACATGGCCGATGATGCGCTAGGCCTGATGGACGCGTTGCAGGTTCGGCAGTTCCATGTGCTGGGAGCCAGCATGGGCGGCATGATCGCTCAGCATCTGGCAGACCTTGCGCCTGCGCGGGTCGAGAGCCTGACGCTGATCATGACCAGTTCCGGCGCGCAGGGATTGCCGATGCCCAGCGCCGCCTTGATGCAACTGCTGGCCCGACGTGGCGCGCCGAACCGCGAAACGGCCATCGAGCAACAGGCTGACTTGCTGGCGGCATTGGGCAGTCCGCAGGTCAAGGATGACCGTGCCCAACTGCTGCATCAGGCGGCGGTGTCCTATGACCGTGCGTTCAATCCTGAAGGGGTGAAACGCCAGATAATGGCGATTCTCGCTGAACCCAGCCGGGTCGAACTGCTCAACCGCCTGCGGTTGCCGGTGCTGGTGGTGCACGGCACGGCCGATCCGTTGCTGCCAGTGATGCATGGCGTGCATGTCGCCGCGCATATACAGGGCAGCCAGTTGCGTCTGATTCCGGGGCTCGCGCACCGTTTTCAAGAAGCTTTCAAGGCACCACTGTTGGGCGCTGTGCTGCCGTACCTGAAAGCACAGCACGAAGATGGCCGCCATCTGGCGCAACTGTAGACTTGACGGCATTGCGGCAACCGCCGATGCCGTTGAAAGGAACCGTCAGAGGTGTATCGTGTGGCTTTTGCCAACCGAGCGAGGGCCCGCATGAGCACTGCACTGAAGATCGATTTCGTTTCCGATGTTTCCTGCCCCTGGTGCGTCATTGGCCTGCGAGCGCTGGACAAGGCACTGGCGGAGCTGGGCGATGAGGTGGATGCACGTATCCATTTTCAGCCGTTCGAACTGAACCCGAACATGAGCGCCGAAGGCCAGGACATCAAAGAACACATCGCCGAAAAATATGGCTCTTCGCCCGAGCAGATCGAAGGCATTCACGACACTATCCGTGAACGAGGCGCCGAACAGGGTTTTGTGTTCGCCAAGGGCGAGCGCCGTATCTACAACACCTTCGACGCTCACCGCCTGCTGCACTGGGCCGAGCTTGAAGGCAAGCAGCATGCCTTGAAAGAAGCGCTGTTCGAAGCGTACTTCAGCGACCTGAAGGATCCGTCCAGCCACCAGACACTGGCGGATGTGGCGCAGAAAGTCGGACTGGACCGCGTACGTGCCCAAGCCGTTCTGGACGATAACGAATACGCCAAAGAAGTACGCGAAGCCGAGCAGCTCTGGACATCGCGCGGCGTCAGTTCAGTGCCGACCATCGTGTTCAACGACCAGTACGCCGTGTCCGGCGGGCAACCGGTTGACGTGTTCGTCAGTGCGATCCGGCAGATTGTCAGCGAGGTGAAGTGAGGAAAAAACTTTTGTTCTGATCAATCAAAGCTCCCCCTTGGGGGAACTTTGGTTGATTTTAGGTAGTGGGTTTCGGCTGCACGCGTAGGTCTTGTTATTGAGATTGGCCGACTAACAGTAGTTCTCAGGCCGTCGAGGGCTGCCAATATTGATTGCACGGGTATCGCTAAAAACAGGCTATTAGTCGATGACCAAAGCGAGCCCTCTTTGAGAGCGCTCCTGAGCCTTTATCATCACTTTTCAACGTTTCCAGGAATGAATAACTCTGCCTCATAAGCGAAATCTTTTCCTGAGAATGCGTTCTCTAAAGCACTTAGGGTATCGCCAAAAACCTGAAAATATAAAGTTTCAATCTCATTATGCTCATCAAGAAATACAGACATGTTAATCATGTCTCCAATGAACTTTCTGACGCCCGTGTACTCGTCTGATAGCTCGAGTTTCAAGCGGTTAGCCAACTGCTCTGGCAGGCTGTCCGAAAGTCGTCGGGCACTCTCAAACTCCCAGCCGTACTCACCGAAAATTTTGCTTGCTCCCACAGGCACTATAAAGGCTGCTTGGTAATGACTTTTCATAAATTATTCCCAAATCTCTACTGGAATCTTGTCTAGTCCTGCTTTTTTTTGCCGCTTCAGTTCTGTGATGTCCATCTGGATTTCTAGCCGTCCTGTAGCGGGGTTTCTCCATACGGAGACCGGTTTGCCAGGGTCAAATCCGTTTTTTATCATGTCTTTTTCAAGGCGCTTGATTTGAGAACCGGACATTTCTGATTTGGTCTGAGTGGGTATAAGGTTTCCAGGGTCTTGATATGTGGTTCTAGGGATTCTCCGAACAT
>NZ_MUIO01000050.1 GCF_002087235.1 Pseudomonas floridensis
CTTTTCGTACAAAACCTAATTACAAGGACCGTTAGAACAAATGGCTTCTCCAACGCATTCACGGCTCGCAGGCTATTTATAACGTCCATCTTATTGCTTCTAATTTGTCTGGCGCTTGCATTTATTAGTTTTGCCGCCCGGGCCGGCGCTGTTGGCGGCTCCGGAGCACCCGACAATGCACGCCTAATTCTGGATGGAATGTTACTGGTCAGTGAATACCTTTTTTACGGAGCTTTGCTAATCACCATCACTGCATTGCTTAAACGATCCAGTGAAAAGCGCTCGCCTCGATAATGTATCGTTTACCAGACATAGCTCTCTTAAGGAAAAGAAATGCTCCGTTCTCGAAGGAATATTTAAGATCGCCTGTCCGAAAAGCGTATAGCAGAACTCGAAAAGCAGAGTATCGCTGAATCGCAGTCGCCAACAGGAAGTTACAGTTCTAGTGCCATAAATATAATCAACGCTTGGGTCTGGTTGCCCGCAGGAGTATTCGACACGCCGATTCTGGCGGAGGATCTGGCACAGCGTCGTGCTGACTTTGATCACGATCCTCGCCTCACTGACATGCGCAATCTGCGGCGACCATTGCAAAGGCTTGAA
Source organism: Pseudomonas floridensis (assembly GCF_002087235.1). Classification (GTDB taxonomy): domain Bacteria; phylum Pseudomonadota; class Gammaproteobacteria; order Pseudomonadales; family Pseudomonadaceae; genus Aquipseudomonas; species Aquipseudomonas floridensis. The sequence continues at coordinate 604 of NZ_MUIO01000050.1, forward strand.
ACGCCAGCGGTCCGTTCGCCAGCCGTTGGTGCCGCTGGCCGAGCGGAAGAGATCCTGAAAACAATGTTTGTTCAATGGCACGACACGTTCTGCTCAAAGATCGACTGGACCAACACTCAGGTGGTGCTGTTTACGCCGACAGCCGTGGGAGTGCTGGACTGGATGGCGACCGCTTGTGGAAAGCGTCTGCTATCTGGGCAGCGATGGCGGCCTTGAGGACTGGCAACTGATCTTCGCCCCTTGGTTCAGCCTGTTGGAGTACCGGATCGATTGCAGAATCTGGCAAGAAACAAGTCTGCCAGATATTTTCGCGAGCATATTCAAGCATTATAGCCAGGCGCAAGGTCACTACCGTTTCGAACTCATCCGCGAATATCCGATGCTGTCCTATGTCACTCAGTTTAATGAAACAGATGCTCACTTCGTTCAGCGCTGGTGTGAACAAGAAGGTCTGTTCTGGTACGTAGATCACAATACCGACAGCCATTGTATTGTATTCACTGATGATGTTTCGACACTCCCGACTCTAACGCCTTCGAGCTTGCGGTTTCATACACAGCAGGCCGCAGACCTGACTGACAGCATTATGCAATGGAGTCCTGGTGCGCGCTTGCTGAACGGTCAGGTGCAATGGAGTAGCAGCGAATACCGAAACCATGCGCGACCACAAACCACGCATTCGATGGCATTGCCAGCTGCATCAGCGCCAACGGATCTTGAGCGCTATCAGTACCGCGGCCAGTACGCATGGCAGAACTCAAGTCGGGGCGAATGGCTGAGTCGAGTTCAGATCGAACAGGATGAATCAGCAGCTCGCCGAACTCACGGACAAGGTGGCGTAAGGCAGATGCAGCCTGGCTTCAGCTTTGAGCTGACGCAGCACCCGCTTTACGAACGCAAGACGCTCAAGGACCGTCAGTTTCTTATTATCGCAGTCGAGTTTTTTGTTCAAAGCAACCTGCCTGTCGGCAAGATGCGCCCAAGCCCCCCAGGAAGCCTGAAGCCCCAATTCGACGCAGTGCAGAATCTCTCATCGCTAGCTGAAAATAATGAAGGCTTCTACCTGAATCGATTTGAAGCTCAGCGTTTGGATATTCCCTACCGAAGCCCGTTTTCCCACCAGAAACCAGTTAGTCCAGGGCCGCAAACGGCTGTAGTTGTCACGCCAAGTGGACATGAGGTTTTCACAGACGGCCTGAATCGGGTCTGCGTTCGCTTTCACTGGGATAGGATAGTGAAAGACGGTGAACTGGGCTCATGCTGGCTACGCATGATGCAGTCCAGCAGTGGCCAGGATTGGGGAAGCGTAAACGTGCCACGCTCGGGAGAAGAAGTCATCGTCACTTTTCTCGATAACGACATTGATCGGCCTTTGATCATGGGACAAGTATACGGAGGCCACAAACCCGCGTGGCACTCCAGCGGTCTTATGAGCGGCTACAAAAGCCAAGAGATCCAAGGGCGTGGCTATAACCAGTGGGTCATGGACGACTCGACTGGCCAAGTACGAACCCAGATACATAGTAGTCACGGGCACAGTCAATTAAACCTCGGCTACCTGATCGATCAGCGAGGCAACGAACGCGGCGCGCTTCGTGGAAGCGGTTTCGAGCTTAGGACCGACGCCTACGGCGCTTTACGCGCCCAGCAGGGTCTGTATCTAAGTACGTGGCCGCGCACAAATGGTCAGGGGGGACAGATTGATACTCATGAAGCTCAACAACATTTGATTAACTCGAAAACGCGAGTCAAAACGCTGTCCGATATCGCAGAACAACACAACGCTTTACCTATGCCGGGAGGGATTGAAAGTCTTGATCAACTCAACGCTGATACTCAAGCCAGCTACGGCGATGGTGGCGACGGTCTGATAACCAGTAGTCAGCAACAGCGTAACGCGGGCGACACCAAGGCAGCTATTCTGAACGGGGGCCGCGGGCAGACGACGGGATACAAAAAGCCCCTGATGATATCTTCTTCGCCTGCGGACATTGCTACAGTTACGCCGCAAAGTACGCATATACATAGCGGCAGGCAATTGACTCTGTCGACGGGAGAGGACACGAGCCTGGCTAGTGGCCGATCATTATTAGTCAGCGTTGCGCAAAGCATCAGCCTGTTTGCTCAAGCCGCTGGTGCAAAACTGTTTGCAGCGAAAGGAAAAATCGAAATACAGGCGCAAAGCGAAAGCATCGAACTGACAGCCATGGAAAGCGTTCGTATTACTTCCACCGCTCGCACGGTCGAAATTGCTGCGCAAGAGGAAATTCTGCTCACCAGCGGTGCAGCCTACATCCGGATAAAAGGCGGTAATATCGAGATTCACGCGCCAGGTACAATCGACATTAAGGGCGTCAAAAAAACATTCAGCGGGCCCGCCCAGCTAAACCGAGATAACCCTGCGTGGCCTAAAGACTCCATCATGCAGTCTATTACAGCATTCGCAGGACAAAGTAGCGCTGCGAACTACCAGGCATGGGCAGGTATGCCTTACACCCTACTCGCCGACGGAGCCGAGGTGAAGAAAGGTGTTATGGATGCTACTGGCCAGATCGCAATTGAACACCATGCAACCACCACCCATTATCGCATCGAGCTGGCTAATGGTGTCGGTTATGACCTACCGACAGCGGGCGATTATAGCGGTGACCCTGATAACGCAGCGCTCGCCAACCGAGGACTGCATCGTCATGAGAGTGCATCTCATGCGGATGTAAGACCGCGAGATGACCGTAGTCTGTTTCGAAAAGCTTATGATCGATTGAGCCATTCGGAATCGGATACCTGACAATCGCCGGACCACTTCTAATAAAATACTGCATCACAGAAAGTCCCGGATTAAAACGTTATTTCAATGAAACAACAGGAGTACACTCATGAGTACAGCAGACCAGTTGCACAGCACAGGCAAGTACAGCGCCAAATGGCAAGAACGCTTCAATTTTTTCAACACGTACGGTGCGCCCAACGATCCGCGCTTCAAACCGGCTGTCAACGCGCTGCCTGACTTCAAGAAGAAGCTGATCGTGAGTGCCAACGTAATCGCGTTTTTCTTCGGACCGATTTACTTCTTCGTACTGGGCTTGTGGAAAAAGAATCTGGCATTAATCGGCGTCATCATCGCGGTGAATATCGTCATCAGTGTGATCTTTGCGATCCTCGGCATGGATGTTCCAGCGGCGCTGGGCACAGGCTTGAATGTCGTGTTCTCCATGATGTATGCACTGACTGCCAACTACGCCTACTACCTTAAGGAAGTAAAAGGCGAGCAAGGCTGGAATCCGTTCAAAGGCATGCGGCTCTAACGTCGATTTAACCGCTGAAAACCCGTACCTCTGATAGTGTACGGGTTTTTAGTATTAAATTAACGTCGCACTGCACATTTCACCGTGCCAAGCGTAACCCGTCGAGTCGTTTTCCGCATGGATCCTTAGGATGCTGTCGAATTGCTTCAAGCCCCTATGCTCTTTGACTAACCTAACGAACCCCTTAAAACATTGCACAGACCAAACAGTGAGTAACCGAAGCTAAATGCACATACACTTTCGATTGCAAAAATATCAGAGCGGGCGTTTTCGAAGCTCTCAACACCGAAACCCATTATCACGTATCGAGCCAGATCAAGCGTAATGACCAAGTATCTTATCAGCGTTTTATTGTTATTAACCGGCTGCGAAGGATCAGATATTATCGACAGTAAACGCGAAGTAAAATTGACGCTTAACAGTTCGATAGAAGACACATGCTCGTCGACAAGTATAAAATTTATCAAATTTTGCGCTTCGAATTTTTGCAATTTCGGAACTGGCGTACCGTCGACGTCTGGAGACTTGCTTAGGGCTAAAGTCATTACCGGCAGTCATGTCCTGACTCTTGAAAACATACACAACATCACTATCGTCACAACACCCTCCGGTGCTATAACGGATTTTGATATTTATGCCGCGGGCGTTCCTCAGGACTCAAAGCACGAAGACGCCATGAGTTATTTCTACCGCCAGGTGCATAACCTCGGCTCCTCCGGCTGGCATAGATATATCTATCCTGACGAAGCAAGAATTTCAGGTTCGCAAGCCTCAAAGTTCGCCAGCAAGGATGAAGTCCTGGGGAACGCTGTGTCGACTGGCCCGTGGAATGATCCGGGGCTTCAGCTTAGTAAAACCGAATGGAATGCTTTGCCTGTTATCAGCACGTGGATGTTTCACAACGGTGACCAGTACCTTTACCTAAGAGTCCAGCGAGAAAACAACAGCGACTCACCGCAAGATCGGGGTTCTTACCTGTTCACTATGACGTTCAAATCAGAAAGCGAATTTTATAAGGAATTCATCGAAAACGAGAGTCGTGAACAGTGGAAGGAGCTGTTGCCTGACGAGCTCAACCGCATGGCACAGGTGCGTAAAAGCACCGAGACGCAGCTTAAAAAAATGGGAATCGAGATTGATGAGCGCTATGAGAACCCGAAAATCTCAGCGCTGACAAACTGACATAATCGATCATAAACGACTGGCCGGCGCCTCTCGACGCTGGCCGAAAAAGGATTCTCGGCGTCACGCCGTCATCCGCTGCAAGCATTAATGGAGCAATGCACCATGGACCTGACCTTAGGAACTGCCCTCAGCCAGAGCGGCCGCTTGCGACAACTCACCACGCCGCTGGGCGCATCAAATGTATGCAAAGAGGGTTTCCATAATAATTCGCCAGGCCATGCTCATCGGGACGTTTATAATGATCAGAGCGGTAGAACACAATATGCGACTCTGTACAGCCTGATAAGGAGTTCAAAAGATGTGCAAATTTAAAAAAGAAACAAAAAAAATAGTTCTTTTAAATTTCATATACTTAATAGGGCTCTCCTTCTTGATAAGCACTGACAGCGCAGCAGATAGCACGCACTCTAAATACAACCATTTTTATTTTGGACGCTACACACTAGACGCACCATCTAACGGAAAAGACCTATGGTCATCCTTCAAAATAATTGAAAAAAAATAGAACTCATAAGCAAAAATGGCAAATACGATCTGCCTATAAAAATCTCAGAATCCATTGCCAAAATAGATAAATTCCATAGTTCCGGATATGCTGCTTATGATAGAACAGTAGAACTCGAGGGTGGAGGCGCAATAATCGTATCCAAGTCAACTAGTTACACGATGGAAATTTACTATCTAACCCCAAAAAATATGCTGTACCGTCAGACCGTAGACGCTATCTCAATAAAAGGAATAGATAAAGCAATCACACGAGCCAAAGAACTAAATAAGCTTATTCATTATCGCAACCCCACCGACGCACCACCCAATGGCACTTTTTCCATTGAAGCTGGCTATATCAATTTGCCTATAGATAAATTTCAAGAACAAGTATCAATTGGGCTTCCCGTCTCTTCAGTTCCGGGAATCAACTTGACTTTTGACACCCAACTTATCGGGAAGCCTGAGCCAGGACTTATTGCCAGATATGAACAAAGATCAATTGGAACCGTATTACCTACACTTCAAAAAATACTATCCAAATCGACACTAATAAGAAAATCTCAACGACAAGTGGCCGGCTTGAAGTTTGAAGAATTACTCCTAAAGACAAATGTGGAAGGACAAACAGCTTATTCTTTTCGACTGGAATACCCAGGCACTCCTAACTCTAGCCTAGAACCTTATACTGTCCTCGAATTGAGTACCATCGATGTTACTAGCGGCTTTAAAAGCGATAAAGAAGCTGTGGATTTTTGGGAAAAACTAGTAGAAAGTATTAAGCGGATATAAAACTTATCAACCAGCAATAGCTTTTTAACAACATAGATGGTGTCACCAGCAACGACCCGACTGGGGCAGCGTGCACGTGCCACGCGCCGGTGAGGAAGTGGTCGTCACCTTTCTGGAAAACGACATCGACCGTCCGCTGGTCATGGGCCAGGTCTACGGCGGGCACAGGCCGGCTTGGCACTCCAGCGGGCTAATGGCCGACTACAGAGCAAGGAAGTGGGCGGCGGCGGTAGCAGCATAACGCTTTGCCCATGCAGGACGGACTGGACAGCCTGACCCTCAGCACCGGCGAAGACGTCAGCATCGCCAGCGGCAAGTTGCTGCTGGCCAGCGCGGCGTAGGACATCAGCCTGTTTGCGCAAAATGCCGGCGCCAAGAGGTTTGCGCCCAAAGGCAAGGTGGCGCTGCAGGCGCAGAGTGATGCGATGGAGCTGAAGGCCCAACAAGGCGCCAAGATCACCTCCGCCGGAATCGGCATCGGCATCGGCATCGGCAAGCAAGATGAAGGCGGCGAAGGAGCGGTTCCAACACTCTCCGGGCAAGCGCCCACTGCTCACTCAAAGTTTTCTGCAAACCTTAAAGGCTTCGTCCACGGTACATCATATGATAATAAATTTGTCAGAACAGTAACTGCACACTCTATGATAAGTATAGCTAAGAGAGCAAAAACTTTATGCTGACCACACAACGAAAGAAAAACTACTTACTCACAGCCTTCGGCTTTACTGCCATACTTCTACTTACGTTTATGTTATCCAACAACGAGAAACCCAAAAAAATTCTCGTCACTAAAAATCAAAAAACACACTCAGTAGCCATCGCTCGCTACAGTGTGGAAATACCAGAAAGCATGAAGCTCACAGATATTGCACTAAATAAGGAAGGCATCCCTATAAAGGTTTACTTTGATTACATAAAACCGCGTGCAGAACAATTGATCGACAACTCATTAGCGACGATAAAAAATAATGAGGCAGGCCGTAAAACCATAGAAAAACCTGCTGAGATATCACAACCATCGGACAATGTTTGGCTGGCTGCCTACAATCATATACGTCTAACAGGTGTTGATGTTTATGGCAAACCTATGGATGAGGTTTCAAATAGCTCATTGGGATTTGTGTGGAAAAAAAATGTGCTGCTGGAGATAGGTGGCGAACGAACTTTAGGAGATCCGTCGCGCATTGCTTTGCTTATGTCACGTTTTGATACCTCAGATGATAAGCATAGTGGATTTTGCTTTGTAAAAGGCTGTATAGAAGGAAAAGAAAATGAGCGGGAGTCTTTAAGTGCTTCTTTTGAAGACACTGACAAAAAAGGCTTTAATATCGGATTCAATATCGACGCCTACCAAGGCGAACCTAACCTTCCTCTTTCTGATCGGACTCCCAGTATTCCTGACCTAGAATTACCCGGTGTGTTAAAGTGGCTTAGCGACTCAGAGAATAGAATCAAAAAATTTAAAGATTCCAGTAGAGTAATAAACAATTTCAAGGGAGAAGAGATCATTGAAGGCACAATTCAAAAGCTGAATGGTACGTACTTAACTGAAATCACCGGTATGTGGTACTACCCCGGCATGCCGGAAGACATTCAGAAACCAGAGATCAGGATAACCGCGACTTACTCGTTCACTTCCGATCGTTTACCTGACAACGCTCCTAGTTTCCCAAACCGATCACAAGACGGTTTGACTGAAGAAGAATTCCTCTCAACCTGGAACAATTTGCTTGAGTCTTTCCATCCGAACAAACTCTGAACCGGAAGGCTATGCTCTCTACATGCACATTTTTGCTTGGCTCCTAAAGCGTCTCCCAGAGGATCGACATGAAAAAAATCTTTCAGACAAAAATATTTTTTGTGTTGTTGGCTACATACCTACTTACCCAAACAGTCTTTGCTCAACGCATAGAAAGCCCATTAAGAAATCAGTGGACCACTCATTACTTCGGCAGATTCAAACTGAACTTGCCAGCAGGATCCGAAGTCGTCAGCGACTACAAATTATACAATGAGAAAGTTGAATTAATAAGTAAAAACGGCACATTCGACTTAGTATCCGCTGTTGTACAAAAAACAGACGAACTCAAAAAAGGAATTGCTTACGGCACATCCAGCCGATATAAAAAAACAGTTCCACTGAGCAACGGCAGCGTTCTGATACTCTCAAAACTGGGGGACTTCTACACTTTTCATGCTTATTTTTTGACGTCAAAAAACACGCTATACCGCATGATAGCTCAATCAATTTCAGCTAACGGAATTGATGGCGCGATCAATAAGGCTCGATTGATTAGCGAGTCAATCTACTACCGACGCCCATCGGATGCTCCGCCAGCAGGAGCTTTCGCCTTAGAGGAAGGCTATACCACCCTGGGGGCTGCCCAGTCCTTAGAGGGGATCTATATGGGGGCGCAAATCTCAACGCATCCTGGCACTTTTGTGAGCCTGCTAACTCAAAGAATCGTTGAGCACGATGAAAATTTAATACAGCGCTTTGAAAGTGAAAATGGCGGTGGCCTAGCGTCAGGCATGATCCAGATTTTAAGCAAAACAAAGACCCTTAGAAAAAGAGAGCGCATGGTAGGCAGCCTCAAGGCGGAGGAAGTTGCTATCGCAACGCTGATCGATGGAAAACGTTTTTACACTTTTCAAATAGAATATGCAGGATTGTTAAAGTCTAATACAAGCCCTTTTATAGACCTTCGATTGGGAACGCATGAAGTTGGTAGCGACTTTAAGTCTGATGAAGAAGCGCTGGCATTTTGGGATAGCGTTGTAAACAGCCTAAGACCCTCACCTTGAAAAACAATAGGCTTTCGAGGTTAAGCTGAATGCACTACTGCCCCCCGGCGGGCATCGTAGACGTTAGTAACGTAATAGTTATAAAATTAGTTCATACACAAAACATCAACAAATCAAAACGGTAACTTCAATGGCTTCAGTAATTTTTATCCTGATTTTCTTATCAGCCGTCTTTTATATAGGGCTCGTCATTTTTCGGGCTGTGACGGCAGGCTCCAGAGGCGGGATGTCGAATGTACTCACCCCCGGCACGTTATTCAAAATGTCTCTTGCACTACTGGGCTTATGTGCAATGTCAGAGCTCGTGTTTTTAGGCGGCACAGCCGGTGGCATTAGCGGATCAGGGGGAACTACTGACGGTCGAAAAGTCGTGGATTATGCGGCAAATGTCAGTGAATTTTGTTTATACGCCAGTTTGGCCTTAGCGGTGGCAGCGCTAATCAGCTATGCACACAAAAAAAATATATTATAACCCCTACCCCCGCGACGACGTGAGCATTGGGCGACTCCAGATGACCTCGCGCCGCGCAGTACGGCACTTTAAATGCATGATATACGGTAGCGTTTGTCCACAATCGATAATTAGTTTTCTTCACCGTACTTCCTGCGTGCAACTTGGGCTAATAGGCTGGTGGGGCGACTGGCAACGCTGCCGCTGGGCATCGACCCGGATTACTGGCGAGTCCGGCATGTAGAGTTTCATCACGTTTACGCCAACATCGAACACTACGATCTGGACACTGAAGAAAACGGTGTCTTCCGACAGACCCCTTATCAACGGTGGCGCAAACACATGCGCTATCAGCATCTGTACTGGCCCCTGATTGCCGCACTGTCACTTCCTTACATCGCCTGGATCTTCGACTGGTCGGACCGGCTGGGCAAAACACCGCTCAAGGCTAAACGTAACTTACCGGGATGGCCGGTGTTCATCGTCAGCAAGATCACTCACTTGTTGCTGGTTCTTGTGATTCCCTTGCTGGTGTTCAACGGCAACTGGACCACCGTGCTGATCGCTTACCTGTTAAGCCAGACGATGGCTTCGCTTTGGGTGGTGTTTCTATTATTGGGAACTCACTGGGCCGATGCAGAGTTCTACCCCGCACCTGACTCTGCCCGAATGCCCCACGGCTGGTATCGCCATAACTTCGCAACCGCCTGCGACTGGCAGGCTTCGCCACGCTGGCTACACCCCTTGATCGGCGGTTTGAATTTCCATCTGACGCACCATCTGTTCCCAGGCTGGAGCAACCGTCACTACCCTGCCCTTGCGTCGATCATCGCAGATCTGGCCGTTGAACATGGCATGGATTATCGCTGTATCGGTTACCGCGACCTGATCAGACAGCAACAGCAATTCCTGCGGAGAATGGGGCAGCCACCTGACGAGCTCCAGCGCTCAAAAACTTGAAGCGTTCAGCCACTGAAGCTTCTTGAACAACTCATCTGAATGTCCAGCGGTCAGAAATTGTCTGTCTGGACAGCTTTTTCAGACCGGACCACTAATCTGATCCCCCTTCCAGCCGATGAAACAGGATCTGACCGCATCCCCTGCGGCCTCCGCTTCCTACCTTTTTCGGACTCAATCATGAGCTTTCTATCCCGTCTCCGGACCACCGCCACACGGACCGGCGGCGTTCTCAGTGTCATTACCTCTGCCCGCGAGCTGAGTGCAAAACTCTCGGCCCTGAGTTTCGAACCGGTTTACCTCACCGGTTTTGTCTCGCCGCATGTCGATTTCGATCAGGTTGCGCGGTCTGTGGCGGCGCGTTTTCCGAACGCAAAGATCAGCTTGTGCACAACATCGGGCGAGTTGTGTTCGAGCAACGACTCGCTGTATTGCGCAGCCGACAATCAATGGGACCGGATCGTGCTGGCGCTTTTCGACGCCAGTGTGATCAAGAGTGCCGAAGTGGTGCATATTCCGTTGCACAGTGAGGACATTCGCGGCTCGGGCAAGCGGCTTTCCATGCGTGAGCGTATCGCGCGGCTGACCGATTCGATCAAGCGCACACAAGTGAGCACGCCTATCGATCATCGCGACACGCTGGCCTATGTCACGTTCGACGGGTTGTCGGCGTCGGAATCGTTTTTCATGGAAGCGCTGTACGAGTCCGGGCGCTTTCCATGCCTGTTCGTCGGCGGCTCTGCCGGTGGCAAGGGTGATTTTCAGAAAACGCTGATCCATGACGGCAAGCGCAGCTATCAGAATCATGCCCAGGTGGTGTTTCTCAAGAGCGCGAAGAACGTGCGCTTCGGGGTGTTCAAGAGCCAGAATTTCGAACCTACGTCGCTGAGCCTGAGCGTGCTGACCGCGTCGCTGGAAGAGCGTTACATCAGTCAGGTGGTCAATTCACGCGGCGAGATCAGCACCATGGTGGCGGCGCTGTGCGAGGCGTTGCACTGCGAGCGGCGTGAACTGGAGGGCAAGCTGGCGCAGTACTCGTTCGCGATTCGGGTAGACGATGAATTGTTCGTACGTTCGATTGCGCGGATCGACTATGAGAGCGAACGGGTTCATCTGTTCTGCGATGTCGCGCCGGGTGAAGAGCTGGTGATGGTCAAGCGCACCTCGATGATCGACAGTACGCGCAAGGACTTCGCCCGCTTCCTGCAGGGCAAGTCTGGCAAGCCGTTGTTGGGCTTGCTGAGCGACTGTATTCTGCGCCGCTTGAACAACGGCAGTGAGCTGGGTCGTATGAACGACGTCTTCGGTGACACGCCTGTCGTAGGCTTCTCGACCTTCGGGGAAATCCTCGGCCTGAACCTCAACCAGACACTCACCGCCGTGTTCTTTTTCAAAGTGCCTGAAGGCCAGTCTTTCCGAGACGAATACATCGACAATTTCATCGCCTACTACGGTGAGTTCAAGGCGTTTTTCCTGCGTCGGCAGATCAAGAAACTGGCCGGTCTGAGCCACGTGGTGGTCAAGCAGATCGATCAGTTCAAGCAGCGCAACTTCGTGCAGACCATCGACCCCAGCGGGCTCGACGAACAGATTCGTCCGGTGTTCAGTGGCCTGAGCGACCTGGGCGATGTGCTGGTCAAGGCCCATCACGATCAGCAGGAAATTGCCGGACAGTTGCGGCATTACTCAGGTGAGCTGCACGTCTCGATGGATGAGCTGACCCAGACGATTACCCATCAGGAACAGGTTATCGACAAGGCAGGCGATACCGTGAAAAGCCTGGTGAGCCAGGCCGATGACGTGGTGGCGGGTTCGCGGGAGCTGGCCAGGTCGAGCCTGCGCATCCAGTCAGTAGTGCAGACGATTCAGCAAATTGCCGGGCAGACCAACCTGCTGGCGCTCAATGCGGCTATCGAAGCAGCGCGCGCCGGTGAAATGGGCCGAGGCTTTGCGGTCGTGGCTGACGAGGTTCGCCAACTGGCGCAGAAAACGTCCCAGAACGCCAACGACATCGGCACCGATATCGAACGTCTGGCCGAAGAGATCCGCAAGGTGGCGCAGCATATCGAGGAACAATCGGCAGAAGTCGGCACACTGACCGGACTGTTGACCGAGCTGGAGGGTTCGAGCGACATGACCGCGGGCACCTCGCAACGTACCCGGCAGTTGGCGGATACCCTGGTGGGTCTGACGCAGTAGCGCACATAACGGCACTGTGCCTCCAATCAAAACTGTCAGTAGATTCATTGCTGCTTTTTTGAACAATGTACGGCTCCATTCGGCAGGCATTCTGCCGCTCGAGCCTTGCATTCAGGAGTTGCGTTCATGGAAGCGCTGAATGTCATCAATATTGGCACCGACCGGATCAATTCTCTGCTCAACGTCGTGCTGCAGTACGGTGCCACTGTCGTTCTGAAGCTGGTCATCGCTGCCTTTCTGTGGATTTTCGGACGCTGGCTGATTGGCGTGCTGGTCCGGATGGTGCAACGCTCCCTGACCCGTCAACGGTTTGATCCGACGGTTTTGCGCTACGTCGGCTCATTCATCACCGTGACGCTGAACATTATTTTGGTCATCGCCATTCTGAGTTACTGCGGAATTGAGACGACCAGTTTTGCGGCGCTGCTGGCGGCGGTCGGTCTGGCGATCGGCATGGCGTGGTCGGGTTTGCTGGCGAACCTGGCGGCGGGTGGTTTCATCATTGTGTTGCGGCCGTTCAAGGTCGGCGATGCGATTACGGCGGCGGGTGTGACGGGGACAGTGGTCGAAATCGGGCTGTTCGTGACGTCCATCAACACGGCTGACAATGTGCTCAATCTGGTGGGCAACAACAAGATTTTCGCCGACACGATCATCAATTACTCCAGCAATGATTTCCGGCGCGTGGAGCTGACGGCGACACTGCCCGACACCACGGATGAACACGCGGCTATCTCGCGTCTGAAGGATCAGGTGAGCGGCCTTCCCAATGTGATGAGCAACCCGTCGGTTGATATTCACCTTGCGGCTGCGACGGCCGGGACCATCACCCTGGCGGTGCGGCCCTATTGCCATAACGACCACTACGCCAGCGTGTATTGTCAGACCGTCGAAGTGATACGGGCACTGATGCGGGATCTATCGATCAAGAAAGCCTGACGTTCGCTCAGGACTGCACACCCGCAGCCCTGAGCAACACGCACCGGCTTATTGACCGCTCAGTGCGCCGACCTTGCCCATGACAGTCGCCATGAATTGCTGCAAGGTCATCTTCTGGCCGTTGAAGTCGACCATATTGTTGGCATAGTGCAGGTCGGACACGATGTTGTCACCGTCGACCTTCGCCAGTTGCATCATCTCGGCCATGGCACTTGCCATATCACTGGCGGCAGCGGCCTGATCGGCAATGGCCTTGAGATCAGTCTGACCCTCACGCAGCGCTTGCTGAGTGGTGATGTCGCGGATCATCGGCTTGGAAACCACGACCTTGGCGTTGACTTCACCAATGGTCTTCATCGCCAGCGCATCGGCTGGCTGATCGAGCGAGCCCGGGTCGGTCAGGTCCACCGCGACACGCATGTGGCTTTCGCCATTGGCGGTCTTGAGTGAGAGTTTTTCCAGTTCGATGTGCGGCTTGCCCGCCAGCAGCACTTTGGTCTGGGCGTTCATCAGTTCGCGCTCGGCAGGCGTCAACTCAAGCTGCAAGGGCTGCTCGGCCAGTATCGCCGCCTGCTGTTGCGGCAGGATGGTGTTCTGATAAAGCTGATAAAGCGCCTGGGTCGCCTCGGCATTGAAGTTGGCGATTTTGATGCCCAGGTGCGCCGAGCCGACGTCCTTGCCGCCGTAAGCGATCATGCCAACGTCGTAGTTGACCTGTGCCGCGAAGTTGCCGGCATCTTCCTGCGCAAGGTTGGTGTTGGTGAAATCCTTGAGCTGCACGTGCGGCTTGCCCACCAGCTGGAAACCGGCGTTCTGGATCTTCATGTTGGTGTGACCCAGGTAGAAGCCGGATTTGCCTTTAGTGCCGCCGGTGTCGAATGTCATACCCTTGATTTCAATGCTCACCGGACCGTCAGGCGAGGTGACATTGAGCTGAAGGTTGTCCAGGTTGCCGTCGAGGTCGAATTTCTGCGCGTCTGCGGACGACGCAGCATTCACGGTCATGCCGGAGAACTTGAACATACCGTCGGTATCGTTCATCTCCAGCGGCGCCAATTGCACCCAGCCTTTGGTGGCGCGGTCGTAACCGATGCTGGCCTGGCCTTTGAGCGGCGACACGTCCTTGCTCATCGCGAACCATTTTTCCGAGCTCGGGCTTTTCTCCATCTCGAAGTTGCTCAACGCCATGACCGGCAACAGGTTCAGAGTCTTGAGGCGCGACAGCGGAATGGGGCCATGCTGAATGTGGTCGACGAACAGGAATTGCCCGCCCTGGGTGCTATCCGAAAGGTTCTGGATATCAACGCGGTAGTGCGCGGTGCTGCTGAAGAAGTTGCGCTCCAGAGACACCATCTCCAGTTTGACGCTGGTGTCGGTGCCCTTGAAGGATTTTTCGAGTTCCTGATTGGCCTTGCCGATCGAGTCGTTCAACGCGCCTTCCAGCTGCGTGCCGGTGTACCAGGCGCCAGCCGTTGCCAGTGCTCCTGCCACGACGATCACGCCAACCGCTATACCTGCTGATTTATTCATAGTGACTCGAGATGTCCGTTCTGATGATAAGAAGTCGTCCCTGAACCTACGGCGAGCCTGTCTGCGCACGTAAGTCTGGGTCGACAGGGCCCGCAGCACTGTCGAAAAGTCGCGAGAGATTATCACCGGCGGCTTGCGGCGGCCCAGCATTCTTGGCCGGTTCTGTGTGCGGATACACGTTACTGAGGCCCTTTTTGACATGGCCTTTTGCCTTTTGTTGCGGGCCGGCCTCGGTGAATTCGTCTCAAGTGCCGGTTCTCTGAAACATGGGGTAGCCATGCTCTTCCCGGAAACGTTAGGCTGAAACGAATTTGCAAACCGGACGCAATCACATGAGTACATCGCAGAACCCACGTGGCCCGATCAAGGCCGTGATTTTCGACATGGACGGCCTGCTGCTGGACAGTGAAGGTATTTACACCGAAGTCACTCACGCGATCGCCAGTCGTCATGGCAAGACCTTTGACTGGGCCATCAAACAGCACACCATCGGCCGCGGCGCTCGCGACTTTGCGGAGTACGTGACGCAGACCCTCGAGTTGCCGATGTCTGCCGACGAGTTTCTCGAGATCCGCCAACCGATGCTCGACGAGCGCTTCCCTCACTCGCCTGCCATGCCGGGCGCCGAGGCGCTGGTGCGTCATCTGGCCGAGCACAACATTCCGATCGCCGTGGGCACCAGTTCGTCGGTGCATTACTTCCACGCCAAGACCACGCTGCATCGTGCCTGGTTCGAGCTGTTCGAAACCGTGGTGACGGCTGATGATCCGGAAGTGACGGCTGCCAAACCGGCACCGGATATCTTTCTGGTGGCTGCGCGGCGACTGGGTGTGTCGCCAGCCGATTGCCTGGTGTTCGAGGATTCGCCGTTTGGTGTCACCGCCGCCAAGGCCGCCGGCATGTACGCGGTGGCGGTGCCTGATTCGCACATGCCGCGTGACCAGTATGAGCACGCGGATCTGGTGATCACCTCACTGGATCAGTTCCCGCTCAAGGACTGGGGGCTGCCGGATATCCGCTAAGCCTCTGCAGCCCGACCGAAGATCGCCCAGCCTTTTCAATGCGGTCGCAAACGCTTCAGTATGTCCAACTGATCCCGCTTGAACGACATGGAGGATGTTAAACATGATTTATCGTGTTCTTGGCCAGTCCGGCCTCAAGGTTTCCACACTGACGCTGGGCTCGATGATGTTCGGCGAGCAGACCGGCAACGAAGACTCCTTACGTATCATCGACAAGGCTTGGGATCAGGGCGTCAATTTCATCGACACCGCAGATGTGTACAACGGCGGCCGTTCGGAAGAGCTCGTGGGCCAGGCCATCGCAGCGCGTCGCAGCGACTGGGTGGTGGCCACCAAGCTTGGCTTCAGCGCGCCCAGCGCTGTGCCCAATCGTGCCGGTCTGAGCCGCAAGCATGTGTTCCACGCCATTGAAAACAGCCTGCGGCGGCTGAACACCGATTACGTGGATATCTACTATCTGCACAGAGAGGATCACGACACGCCGCTGGAAGTCACGGTGTCGGCCATTGGCGAGCTGCTTCGCCAAGGCAAGATCCGCTATTGGGGCGTCTCCAACTTCCGCGGCTGGCGGATCGCCGAGATTGTCAACGTGGCGCAGCGGCTCGGCGTGGACAAACCGGTTGTCAGTCAGCCGCTCTACAACATCGTCAACCGCCAGGCCGAAACCGAGCAGATCACTGCCGCTGCGTTTTATGGCCTGGGCGTGGTGCCGTTCAGTCCGCTCGCGCGTGGCGTGCTCAGTGGCAAATACGCACCGGACGTCACACCCGACAGCGGTAGCCGGGCAGGACGTCAGGACAAGCGGTTGCTGGAGACCGAATGGCGAGTGGAGTCGCTGCGTATCGCCCAGCGCATCCAGGCGCACGTGCAGGACAAAGGCGTCGGGATGGTGGAGTTCGCCATTGCCTGGGTGCTCAACAATCAGGCCGTTACCTCGGCGATTGTCGGTCCTCGGACTGAGGAACAATGGGACGGCTATACCAAAGCGCTCGACGTCAGTATCACGCCGGAAGACGAGGCGTTCATCGACTCGCTGGTGACGCCTGGCCACGCGTCGACACCCGGCTTCAATGACGTGCAGCACTTCGTTTCAGGACGTCAGCCCCGCTGACAGCAGCGCTGGAACGGGCGTTCCTCATGAGCTGGCATCGCCTGTCAGCTCATGACGTAATAAGAAATCCTGCGGAAAATCGATATGTATATAAATGCTCATTCGGTACTTGGACCTGATGAGCGCTAAGATAGCGTTGAATGTATCGACGATTGCTCACCGAAAATGCGACTCATGTGCTGCGTCAAAGAAACTGAAAATGCCCCTATGCTCGCGACTTCCTGGCAAGTCTTGACTAGTCTGTTGGCAATCCAGCTAATTATTGGATCCTATTCTGCCGGGTTGGTGAAGAAGTATGGCGATGCGTAAATCAGATAGAGAAGCTTTTTTAAGCTCCGTATTGGGTAACGAACAGCCTGCGGCGAATGTTGCCCGGGCTGTGATCGAAGAAAAACTGCGCAATGCAATTATCGACGGCAGCTTGCCGGCCGGTACAGCACTGCGACAGCAAGAACTGGCAACGCTGTTTGGCGTCAGCCGGATGCCGGTGCGTGAGGCCTTGCGGCAACTCGAGGCGCAATCTCTGCTGCGCGTCGAAACGCATAAAGGCGCGGTAGTAGCCCCGCTAATCACTGAAGATGCCGTCGATGCCTATGCCTTGCGCATATTGCTGGAGTCCGAGGCGCTGCGCTTGTCGATCCCACGATTGACTGCGGACGATCTGGCAGTGTCCAGGCGTTACATCGAGCAACTCGAAGTTGAAACCGATTACTCCCAGATCGGCAAGCTCAACCGGTTGTTCCACATGTCCTTGTACGCCAGAACGCCCAGCAAGCGCTTGATGCAACTGGTCGAGGAAGGTTTGAACGAAGAAGAACGCTTCCTGCGTTTCAACCTGTCCTCAATGGGCCTGGGTAAACTTTCCCAGGATGACCACTGGGAACTGCTGCGCCTCGCCGAAAACAAAGCCGTCGAACAGACGGTGGCGGCGTTGCAACATCACCTCAATCGCGGCGTCCAGGCCATCACTCAGTACCTGAACAGCAAAGCCAGCGCAGAAAAGCCCACACGTCCCCGCAAAAAATCCACTGACTGATCCCCCGCCCTGCGGCTGCTCAATACGCCGGCAAGCCTCCTTGCCGGATAGCCGCCCCCGCTGATTCCCCTTCTGCATCCCACGTACGGCTTCGTCAGGCCGACCGTTTTTATCTATTTTCCCGAGCCGTCGGGTGGTCCGTCGCTGGAATAAGGCAAACTCGGCCGTGACCGCGATGGATCCAACCGGAGGATTCAACCCGGCTCGGTGCAACTGCCTGCGCAGCATCAGGGCAGTGATATCCGCTCATGTGAACGCAATGAAAAGGAGTCAGTGCAACGGGCAGAGAGACATTGGAAGTCGTTTCCGATATCGCCCGCAAAAAATATATTCATTTAATTGTTCGGCATAACGGCAGCGCTGAACGAGGCATTCGTTCATTATTTATAATTCGGGTCCTTATCGACCTGAAAGGTTGCCTACACCCCTATAAAACTTGAAACCCAAGTTATATACGAACACTGTCAGCCCGTAAAAAACCAAACTTAAAATATTTAAGAAACTCATTGCACACCGTGTTAATTGTGTTTTAACTTTTCTTCGCAGCCTGTGTGAAATCTGCCCCAGCGGCGTAAGACCCGCGCACTAAAGGGCTGTCGGCGCACGCAAGTGACGCTGTTTATACCTGTTCAGCGAAACGCTCTGTGTTAGCGATCATGAATCGTTTCAACTAACAGGCCCTCGGCTTCCCGTTATTCAGGATCGGCTGAACCGTTGAATTAACGTCGAAACAAGCGACGCACTGATACATCAACTTTCATCTGTTTTACACCACTCAGGGATATCGCCATGCCGTGTCAAAAAACGTTATTGGACCATAAGAAACTTGAACTTAGCCGCCATCCGATCTTTTCAGAGATCTCGTCTCTGGCGGTGCTGAGACGGTTCATGGAGACCCACGTGTTCGCGGTCTGGGACTTCATGTCGCTCACCAAACGTCTGCAACAGGAGCTGACCTGCACCCAATTGCCTTGGCTGCCACCGACGGATGCTGCCGCCGCCAGGCTGATCAACGAAATTGTGCTGGGGGAAGAGTCCGACGATCGGCTGGATCACGGCCACTACAGCCATTTCGAGCTGTACCTGGATGCGATGCGTGAAGTCGGTGCCAGCACGCTGCAGATCGAGCGTTTCATCGAGCTTCAGAAACAGGGCGTTCACTACACAACCGCGCTGCAGCGCGTCAACGCTGGACAGGCCGCTTCGGTTTTCGTGACACACACCCTCAATACCGCGCTGCATGCACCCGCTCACAGCGTCGCGGCCGCTTTTCTGCACGGCCGGGAAAGCGTCATCCCGCTGATGTTCCAGAGCATTCTCGACGACTGGGGCATCACCGGAGCCCAGGCGCCGACCTTCCGTTATTACCTGGAACGGCATATCGAAGTCGACTCCGAAGACCACGGACCTGCTGCAGAACATCTGCTGGCCCGTCTGGTGGCGGGCGATCCGCAGCGCGAGAAGGAGGTGTATCAGGCCGCCATCGCGGCCGTGGAAAGCAGGGTCCAGCTGTGGGACACGCTGCGCCTGAGCATGCGTGCGCCGCTCATGCAGGCCAGCGCCTAGGACCTGCAACCTCAAAGTCTCTACAAGGAAGCCATCATGAAAGCAGAAGACTACAGCTCGTTCATCGATGCGTGGGAAGGTCGCGCCACCATCCGGACCCGTCCACGCCGGATCGTTGAAAATGACGAAAAACTGATCTATCCCCTCAGCCGCCAGCCGCTGGTGCTGAGTGAGACCTTCAGCCGTGAATGTGCGCACCTGCGTGATTACGCGTTGGTACAGAGCCTTTACAAGTTCATCAACGACGTGGTGATTTTCGAGACCGAAATCGTCGACAAGACCGCACGCAGCATCGCCAAGGACAACTTCGCGATCCGCTTTCCGTTTGCCTGCCGCTACGACGCGATGACGGTAGTGGTGGATGAGGACTATCACGCGCTGGTGGCGATGGACTTCATGCAACAGACCATTGCGCTGACCGGGATCGAGCCAATCAAGCTGCCCGCCGAGATTGAGCTGAGCCGGGCCATTCCCGCCGCGCTGGCATTGGCACCGGACCACCTGCGCAGCGCTGTCGAACTGATCTGCGTCGCCATCGCGGAGAACACCGTCACCAATGACGTAGCGGCTTTTGCCAAGGACGACACGGTCAAGCAATCGGTCAAAGGATTGATGGCTGATCACTTGCTCGACGAAGGCCGACACTCGGGGTTCTGGGCGCGGCTGGTGCGTATCTATTGGCACGGTGCCCCCGAGGTGGACCGCAGATGCATCGCTGAGATCATGCCGGTGTTCATCGCGCAGTACCTGACCAGTGAGATCCAGCACGGTTTCGATTTCACGCTGATCGAGCATTTGCCGACCACCGAATCGACCAGGCAAGCCCTAAGGGCTGAAACCCTTGCGGTCAGCTTTCCCATCAACCGCCATCATCCGCTGATCGGCAACATTGTGCGCTTCTTCAAGAACAGCTCAATGCTGGAAGACCCTAGCGTGCAGCGTGCACTGGCCGACTATCTGCCTGCCCAGGGGATGCTGCAATGAAACGCCTGCAGATCGTGCTCATCGGTCACAGCCTGACCTTGAGTGAACTGACTACCGAATTGCAGGCGCACGGCCATGCCGTGCATCACCTGTCTGACCAGGCTGCATTGCACTCATGGGCGAAGGCGCAGGTTTCGATGCTGATCGAAGACGGCAGCCTGGCGCTGAGTCACGAACAGTTGAAGACGTTCGAGCAGGCCACGCACCTGAGTCTGCGTGTCGGCCTCGATGCCGCAACCGGATCACTGCCGAGGCCGGAGCTGCTGTGCTGGCATGGCTCAGCGACAGCGCAACGGCTGATTGTCCGGGAGTGGCTGCCTGA
This sequence comes from Pseudomonas floridensis, assembly GCF_002087235.1. Taxonomy (GTDB): domain Bacteria; phylum Pseudomonadota; class Gammaproteobacteria; order Pseudomonadales; family Pseudomonadaceae; genus Aquipseudomonas; species Aquipseudomonas floridensis. The sequence goes on from NZ_MUIO01000050.1 coordinate 21,294, forward strand.
ACAGCCATCCGGCAACGGCAGGATGCTACGCGACGAGGCCATCGCCGCGTGGGTGGATCTCATTGCACTGCAAGTGAGCCGCTTGTCTCGCGATGAGCACTACTTCAGACATCTGCCGGTGGCCCAACCCGCCCAAAGCGAACGACAGGCAGGTCTGCAAGCGATAGACGCGCTGCTGTTCGAACACCACCTGAACCACACACAGCGACCTGATGTGCTGAAACTGGCGGAAACGCCGCTCACCCAAAGACTGAGGCAGGCGTTTCAGAACTTTGCGCAACGGCCAGCATTGTCGATTCAGGGTCGCTCATACAGCTACCGCGAACTGGCTCTGCACAGCGCAGCCATTCAGCGACACCTTTTGCCGCTCATCGCGCAGGCGACAGACAGCGGCACGCCGCCCGTGATCGGGCTGTGCCTGCCCAAGTCCGCAGCCCTTTATGCGGGCGTACTTGCGATCCTGAACTGCGGCGCGGTCTATCTGCCGCTGGATCCGGCGCTGCCTCTTCAACGGCAGCAGTACATTCTGGATAACGCCGGCGCGATGCTCCTCCTGCACGATGGCTCACACGCCTTGGCGGCCGCCGAATTTCCCGCGCTGAACATCGGCGCACTGAATATCCCGGAAGCGGCTCCATTCATTGCCAGTGCCGAGCCGAGCCGTGACGCGCCGTGCATGGCGCTCTATACCTCGGGCACCACCGGTCATCCAAAGGGCGTGCTGCTCAGTCAGCACAACCTCAGCCATTTCACCGCCTGGTATGGCGATTACGTGGAGCTGAACCAGCAGAGCCGGGTATTGCAGTTCTCGACCTTGAGCTTCGATTCCTCGCTGATCGATATCTTTCCGACCTGGCTCAGTGGCGCCGAACTCGTCGTCCCCGATGACGACCAGCGGCGCGACCCGTTGCAATTGGTCAACGTGTTGAAAGCAGGTATCACGCACGCGTTTCTGCCACCGGCGTTGCTGAGCGTCTTGCCGCTCGATCAGCCGCTGGGGCTTGAGCACGTCGTGACCGGCGGTGATGTCTGTGAGTCGCATGTGATTGCGCAACTCACACAACAGTGTCAGTTCCACAACCTGTACGGGCCGACTGAAGCGACGGTACTGGTGACAGCAGGGCAGTTCCAACCGCACAGCAGCAATCGCAACCTTGGCCGGCCAATTGCCAACAGTCAGGTCTGGATCCTCGATGAACAACTGCGGCCTGTTGCGCAGCACACACAGGGTGAGTTGTACATCGTCGGACCCGGCGTTTGCCTGGGTTACCTCAATAATCCGCAACTCACGGAAGAGCGCTACGTATGGCTGACGCGCCCCGACGGCCAACGGTTACGAGCCTATCGCACCGGAGACATGGCCAGATGGACGGATGACGGCATCGAACTGAGCGGTCGTCGTGACAATCAGGTGAAAATTCGCGGCTCTCGGGTTGAGCCGGAGGAAATCGAGCACTGCCTGCGCGACTGTCAGTTGTACCGACAGGTCGCGGTGGTGGTCGACACCCAGCGCCGCATTCTCGCCTTCGTGGCTCAACCGCAAGGGGCACAGGATGACGAAACTACGCTGCAACAGCTGAAGACTCACGTGCAGCACATGCTGCCTGACTACATGCACCCTGCGGCATATACGACAGTTGCGACCTTGCCGTTCGCCCCTAATGGCAAGACCGATCGCAAGGCGTTGCTGGACATGCCCGTAAACTTCAGCGACCAACGTACCCGCCGTCTGCCGGAAACCGAGCGACAGCAACAATTGCTAGCGCTGTGGGCAGAGCTGCTAGAGCTACCACCGGGCGACATCTCGACCGACGAGAGCTTCTTCAATCTGGGCGGTCATTCGATTCTGTTGTCGCGCATGCTGCTGGGCATTCGTGAACGGTTCGGGCGCAGCATTCCGATCAATCGCTTCATAGAAGCCCCGACCTTGTTGACGCTGGCCGACCTTGTCGACAGTGAAAGCAACGGCGGCTACACCATCAGTCCGCAGGCGCTTCAGGACGCCCATGCAGAGGTGCCGCTCGCAACGCTGCCAATCAGTAAGGTGGGCGATGTGCATAAAGTGATTGTCACAGGGGCCAACGGGTTTCTGGGTGTGCATATCGTCCAGGCGCTGCTGGACTGGGGCGCGACCGAGATTGCCTGCCTGGTACGTGAATCGGCCGGGCGTAGCGCACAAGAGCGCTTCGAACAGGCCTTGGCGGAGAACAGGCTGAGCCATCTGGATCTGAGCCGGGTGAGGGTCTATCCGGCCGATGTCACCCAGCCGCGGCTGGGTCTGGCCGAAGAGGTGTACCAGCGGCTGGACAGGGACTTCGGCGCGCTGATTCACAACGCGGCCAACGTCAACCATGTTCAGGATTACGAAACCCTTGCCCGGGACAACGTGGCACCGGTCTTCGAATGCCTGAAGTTGTGTGAGGGTCGCAGCAAGAAGGTCTTCAACTTCGTCTCGACCTTATCTGCATGCAGTGCCATAGACTCCACCGGCAACGTGCTCGAGCAACCTGCAGCCGAGACACCGCCGATCTATATCAAGAACGGCTACAACCTCTCCAAGTGGGTCGCTGAACGGATCCTGCAGCGCGCAAGGGCGCAAGGCGCGTGGGTCAACATCTACCGCCCCGGCAATATCGCGTTCAACAGTCGAACTGGTGTCTGCCAACCGCAAAAGAACCGCCTGATGCTGATGCTCAAGGGATCACTGCAGCTTGGGCAGGTGCCTGAGTTCGACATCAACTTCGACCTGATGCCGGTGGACTTCCTGGCGCGCTTCATTGGCTTTCATGCCAGTCGCTATCAACCCGAGCGCGCCGTATTCAACCTCCACAATCCTGAGCCCTTGAGCTGGAACCATTACGTAGAAGCCTTTCGCGCAGCGGGGCGCGAGTTTGACTTGGTCAGCGTCGCCCAGTGGCAGACTCAGCTCAACCGGGTCGACAGCGAGAACGCGTTATTTGGCGTACTCGGCTTTTACCTGGACGGTTTTGAAGAAGACATTGGGGATATCTCGATGATCGAGTACCAGAACACCCTGGCTGGCATCTGCCAGATGGGCGAGCAGTACCCGCAGAAAACCCGGGCGCTGCTGCGCAAGGGCTGCGATTACCTGAAGGAAATCGACTTCATCTGAGTCGACCATTACTAAAGCGAAATGGAGAGCGATATGAACACAATCTATAACAACCTCAAGCCCGACACCCTGATCAAAAATCCAACGCTCTGCCGTGTGGTATCGACGGTTGAAATCCCAAGCGATGCTGACAGCGTGTGGGCGATCGTAGGGGACTTTGGCGGCTTCCAGGCATTCATACCGGCTCTGGAGAGCACTGAAGTGACTGGCGTTGGCGTCCGTTCGGTACGCAAGAAACTGTTCAAAGACGGCAACTTTGCGATTGAACAATTGAATAGCCGGGATGATCAGGCGCGTTACATCACCTGGTCGTTGATTCACACCAGTCTGCCTGTCGGTAATCTGTGGGCATCCATGACGGTGCAGCCTGCGGGTGATAACTCATGCATCGCCACCTGGACGATTATCGCCGAGCCTGATCAGGGAGGATCTGAAGCGCTGCCTGCATTCGAGGCGTTTCTACAGGGGTTTGCGGACAGCGCGATGGGCAATGTGCGCAGCCTGTTTGCCTGACACTGACGTTATAGGGACCTGAAAAGACAAAACCCCTCATCGCGTCAGCGATGAGGGGTTTCGGAATTGAATCTTGACGATGACCTACTCTCACATGGGGAAACCCCACACTACCATCGGCGATGCATCGTTTCACTGCTGAGTTCGGGATGGGATCAGGTGGTTCCAATGCTCTATGGTCGTCAAGAAATTCTGTAGCCAATCCGTTAGCGAGTAACGTGTCAGCGAAAATAGATGACTTCTACTAAAAGACAAAACCCCTCACC
>NZ_MUIO01000051.1 GCF_002087235.1 Pseudomonas floridensis
TCGCAAACTTTCGGTGCGTGTCGTCTTCACAGTCACCGCAATCTGGGCCCGTCCGGGTCGCAGATTGCTTGGGTGTTATATGGTCAAGCCTCACGGGCAATTAGTATTGGTTAGCTCAACGCCTCACAGCGCTTACACACCCAACCTATCAACGTCGTAGTCTTCGACGGCCCTTCAGGGAACTCAAGGTTCCAGTGAGATCTCATCTTGAGGCAAGTTTCCCGCTTAGATGCTTTCAGCGGTTATCTTTTCCGAACATAGCTACCCGGCAATGCCACTGGCGTGACAACCGGAACACCAGAGGTTCGTCCACTCCGGTCCTCTCGTACTAGGAGCAGCCCCTCTCAAATCTCAAACGTCCACGGCAGATAGGGACCGAACTGTCTCACGACGTTCTAAACCCAGCTCGCGTACCACTTTAAATGGCGAACAGCCATACCCTTGGGACCGGCTTCAGCCCCAGGATGTGATGAGCCGACATCGAGGTGCCAAACACCGCCGTCGATATGAACTCTTGGGCGGTATCAGCCTGTTATCCCCGGAGTACCTTTTATCCGTTGAGCGATGGCCCTTCCATACAGAACCACCGGATCACTAAGACCTACTTTCGTACCTGCTCGACGTGTCTGTCTCGCAGTCAAGCGCGCTTTTGCCTTTATACTCTACGACCGATTTCCGACCGGTCTGAGCGCACCTTCGTACTCCTCCGTTACTCTTTAGGAGGAGACCGCCCCAGTCAAACTACCCACCATACACTGTCCTCGATCCGGATGACGGACCTGAGTTAGAACCTCAAAGTTGCCAGGGTGGTATTTCAAGGTTGGCTCCACGCAGACTGGCGTCCACGCTTCACAGCCTCCCACCTATCCTACACAAGCAAATTCAAAGTCCAGTGCAAAGCTATAGTAAAGGTTCACGGGGTCTTTCCGTCTAGCCGCGGATACACTGCATCTTCACAGCGATTTCAATTTCACTGAGTCTCGGGTGGAGACAGCGCCGCCATCGTTACGCCATTCGTGCAGGTCGGAACTTACCCGACAAGGAATTTCGCTACCTTAGGACCGTTATAGTTACGGCCGCCGTTTACCGGGGCTTCGATCAAGAGCTTCGCTTGCGCTAACCCCATCAATTAACCTTCCGGCACCGGGCAGGCGTCACACCCTATACGTCCACTTTCGTGTTTGCAGAGTGCTGTGTTTTTAATAAACAGTCGCAGCGGCCTGGTATCTTCGACCGGCGTGGGCTTACGCAGTAAATGCTTCACCCTCACCGGCGCACCTTCTCCCGAAGTTACGGTGCCATTTTGCCTAGTTCCTTCACCCGAGTTCTCTCAAGCGCCTTGGTATTCTCTACCCAACCACCTGTGTCGGTTTGGGGTACGGTTCCTGGTTACCTGAAGCTTAGAAGCTTTTCTTGGAAGCATGGCATCAACCACTTCGCGTCCTAAAGGACACTCGTCATCAGCTCTCGGCCTTGAAACCCCGGATTTACCTAAGGTTCCAGCCTACCACCTTAAACCTGGACAACCAACGCCAGGCTGGCCTAGCCTTCTCCGTCCCTCCATCGCAATAACCAGAAGTACAGGAATATTAACCTGTTTTCCATCGACTACGCTTTTCAGCCTCGCCTTAGGGACCGACTAACCCTGCGTCGATTAACGTTGCGCAGGAAACCTTGGTCTTTCGGCGTGGGTGTTTTTCACACCCATTGTCGTTACTCATGTCAGCATTCGCACTTCTGATACCTCCAGCAAGCTTCTCAACTCACCTTCACAGGCTTACAGAACGCTCCTCTACCGCATCATCAAAAGATGATACCCGTAGCTTCGGTGCATGGTTTGAGCCCCGTTACATCTTCCGCGCAGGCCGACTCGACTAGTGAGCTATTACGCTTTCTTTAAAGGGTGGCTGCTTCTAAGCCAACCTCCTAGCTGTCTAAGCCTTCCCACATCGTTTCCCACTTAACCATGACTTTGGGACCTTAGCTGACGGTCTGGGTTGTTTCCCTTTTCACGACGGACGTTAGCACCCGCCGTGTGTCTCCCATGCTCGGCACTTGTAGGTATTCGGAGTTTGCATCGGTTTGGTAAGTCGGGATGACCCCCTAGCCGAAACAGTGCTCTACCCCCTACAGTGATACATGAGGCGCTACCTAAATAGCTTTCGAGGAGAACCAGCTATCTCCGAGCTTGATTAGCCTTTCACTCCGATCCACAGGTCATCCGCTAACTTTTCAACGGTAGTCGGTTCGGTCCTCCAGTCAGTGTTACCTAACCTTCAACCTGCCCATGGATAGATCGCCCGGTTTCGGGTCTATTCCCAGCGACTTGACGCCCTATTAAGACTCGCTTTCGCTACGCCTCCCCTATTCGGTTAAGCTTGCCACTGAAAATAAGTCGCTGACCCATTATACAAAAGGTACGCAGTCACCCAACAATGTGGGCTCCCACTGCTTGTACGCATACGGTTTCAGGATCTATTTCACTCCGCTCTCCGCGGTTCTTTTCGCCTTTCCCTCACGGTACTGGTTCACTATCGGTCAGTCAGTAGTATTTAGCCTTGGAGGATGGTCCCCCCATATTCAGACAAGGTTTCTCGTGCCCCGTCCTACTCGATTTCATTGCAAAGAGACTTTCGCGTACAGGGCTATCACCCACTATGGCCGCACTTTCCAGAGCGTTCCGCTACTCTCAATCCAACTTAAGGGCTGGTCCCCGTTCGCTCGCCACTACTAAGGGAATCTCGGTTGATTTCTTTTCCTCAGGGTACTTAGATGTTTCAGTTCCCCTGGTTCGCTCCATACACCTATGTATTCAGTGTAAGGTAACTGTCTTATGACAGCTGGGTTCCCCCATTCAGACACCTCCGGATCACAGTCTGTTTGCCGACTCCCCGAAGCTTTTCGCAGGCTACCACGTCTTTCATCGCCTCTGACTGCCAAGGCATCCACCGTATGCGCTTCTTCACTTGACCATATAACCCCAAGCAATCTGGTTATACTGTGAAGACGACATTCGCCGAAAGTTTGCTCTCACAAACTTTACCTTAGCCTGTTGCCCGCCAGTGAAAGCGGTCAACAGTCTATTTCTTTCTATCACATACCCAAATTTTTAAAGAACGATCTAATCAAAGACTAGAAATCAACATTCACCCTTCTCGCGAAGGAAATGCTCATTTCTAAGCTTTACACAGTTCAGAAGCAGTAAATGGTGGAGCCAAGCGGGATCGAACCGCTGACCTCCTGCGTGCAAGGCAGGCGCTCTCCCAGCTGAGCTATGGCCCCGTATCACTACAGGATCTACCACAAAATTGGTGGGTCTGGGCAGATTCGAACTGCCGACCTCACCCTTATCAGGGGTGCGCTCTAACCAACTGAGCTACAGACCCAATTTCGAGCTTGTAGCCGCTAGCCTGGAGCTATCAGCTTGGAGCTTAAAGCTGCTTCTAATCGTCTTCTTCAATGAATCAAGCAATTCGTGTGGGTGCTTATGGCGCAGCTGAGTCGTCGATTAAGGAGGTGATCCAGCCGCAGGTTCCCCTACGGCTACCTTGTTACGACTTCACCCCAGTCATGAATCACACCGTGGTAACCGTCCTCCCGAAGGTTAGACTAGCTACTTCTGGTGCAACCCACTCCCATGGTGTGACGGGCGGTGTGTACAAGGCCCGGGAACGTATTCACCGCGACATTCTGATTCGCGATTACTAGCGATTCCGACTTCACGCAGTCGAGTTGCAGACTGCGATCCGGACTACGATCGGTTTTGTGAGATTAGCTCCACCTCGCGGCTTGGCAACCCTCTGTACCGACCATTGTAGCACGTGTGTAGCCCAGGCCGTAAGGGCCATGATGACTTGACGTCATCCCCACCTTCCTCCGGTTTGTCACCGGCAGTCTCCTTAGAGTGCCCACCTTAACGTGCTGGTAACTAAGGACAAGGGTTGCGCTCGTTACGGGACTTAACCCAACATCTCACGACACGAGCTGACGACAGCCATGCAGCACCTGTCTCAATGCTCCCGAAGGCACCCCTCCATCTCTGGAAGGTTCATTGGATGTCAAGGCCTGGTAAGGTTCTTCGCGTTGCTTCGAATTAAACCACATGCTCCACCGCTTGTGCGGGCCCCCGTCAATTCATTTGAGTTTTAACCTTGCGGCCGTACTCCCCAGGCGGTCAACTTAATGCGTTAGCTGCGCCACTAAAATCTCAAGGATTCCAACGGCTAGTTGACATCGTTTACGGCGTGGACTACCAGGGTATCTAATCCTGTTTGCTCCCCACGCTTTCGCACCTCAGTGTCAGTATGAGCCCAGGTGGTCGCCTTCGCCACTGGTGTTCCTTCCTATATCTACGCATTTCACCGCTACACAGGAAATTCCACCACCCTCTGCCCTACTCTAGCTTGCCAGTTTTGGATGCAGTTCCCAGGTTGAGCCCGGGGATTTCACATTCAACTTAACAAACCACCTACGCGCGCTTTACGCCCAGTAATTCCGATTAACGCTTGCACCCTCTGTATTACCGCGGCTGCTGGCACAGAGTTAGCCGGTGCTTATTCTGTCGGTAACGTCAAAACCACCACGTATTAGGTAATGGCCCTTCCTCCCAACTTAAAGTGCTTTACAATCCGAAGACCTTCTTCACACACGCGGCATGGCTGGATCAGGCTTGCGCCCATTGTCCAATATTCCCCACTGCTGCCTCCCGTAGGAGTCTGGACCGTGTCTCAGTTCCAGTGTGACTGATCATCCTCTCAGACCAGTTACGGATCGTCGCCTTGGTGAGCCATTACCTCACCAACTAGCTAATCCGACCTAGGCTCATCTGATAGCGCAAGGCCCGAAGGTCCCCTGCTTTCTCCCGTAGGACGTATGCGGTATTAGCGTCCGTTTCCGAGCGTTATCCCCCACTACCAGGCAGATTCCTAGGCATTACTCACCCGTCCGCCGCTCTCAAGAGGTGCAAGCACCTCTCTACCGCTCGACTTGCATGTGTTAGGCCTGCCGCCAGCGTTCAATCTGAGCCATGATCAAACTCTTCAGTTCAAACATCTATCTGGGTTTTGAGAAAACCCTAAACTTGGCTCAGCAATCGTTGGTTACATCTTTGATTTCTCGCGGAGTAACTTGGGCTGCTGATAATCTGTTGACTTCAGTCTGACACCACAAGCACCCACACGAATTGCTTGATTCAGTTGTTAAAGAGCGGTGGGTTGAGCCTTTCGTCTCAACCGAGGCGCGCATTCTACAGCGCCCTGCGTATCTGTCAAGCGATTATTTTCTGAAGTTTTTCAAGTTTCCTGATCAACTTCAATCACTTGCGCTGCGGTCAACTCTGCGTTGCTCGTCAGCGGGAGGCGAATTCTACAGCGTTACAACCGCGTGTCAAACTCTTTTTTCTCACCGCTGTCGATTCCAACAAAACCGACCGACTTCCTCGCTGACCGACCCGACCAAACCCTTGTAACTCATTGAATCGCAAGGCTTTTTCGTTTCCGTCTGCGCCGGAAGTGGGGCGAATTATAGACACCTCACCGGGCGCGTCAACCGTTATTTT
>NZ_MUIO01000052.1 GCF_002087235.1 Pseudomonas floridensis
CCTGTTCGACCACGGCAGGCCTTGTCGCCTCGCTCGTCATCTAAGGGAATAGAACGTCCATGCCTCCTCGCGCCCTGACTACGCTCGTGCTGATTTCCGCTGTGCAACTGGCAGGCTGTTCTGCCTTTCGCAGCTACGACAACGAGTTGAAAGAAACCAATCAGCAACTGGCCAGCGGCAATGTCGACGCGGCGATCGGCAACCTCGAAAAGAACAACACGGGCGAAGACAAGGACCTTCTCTACTACTTCGAGAAAGGCGAGTTGCTGCGGGCGAAAGGTGATTTCGCCGGCAGCCAGACAGCCTGGCGCGCGGCTGATCAAGTGGTCCTCAAGTGGGAAGAATCGGTCCGGCTCGATACCGACAAATACCTGGCCCAGTTCGGCAGCTTCCTGATCAACGACAAGGTGCGTCGCTACGAAGGCTATGACTATGAAAAAGTCATGCTGACCACCCAGATGGCGCTCAACCAGTTGGCGCGCAATGATTTCGATGGTGCCCGCACCGAAATCAAAAAGACCCACGAGCGCGAAGCCGTGATCGCCGAGCTGCGTGACAAGGAATACCTCAAGAGCGAACAGGAAGCCGAAAACCGGGGCGTGAAGACCGAGTTCAAGGACCTGCGCGGTTACCCGGTCGCCTCACTGAACGCACCGGAAGTGGTCAGCCTGAAAAACAGCTACCAGAGTGCGTTCAGCCATTACCTGTCCGGTTTCGTCTACGAAGCCCTCGGCGAAAAAGGCCTCGCAGCACCCGGCTATCGCAAGGCTGCCGAACTGCGCCCCAATACGCCGCTGCTGGAGCAGGCCCTCAAAGACCTCGACGCCGCCGCCAGCAAAGACGGCAACAGTGACGTGCTGATCGTTGTGCAAAGCGGCTTCGCCCCGGCTCGCGATTCGGTGAGCATTCCGTTGCCGCTGCCCATCAGCGGCAATCTGGTCATCACGCCGCTGTCGTTCCCCGTCATCAGACCCGACACCACGACACCGTCCTTCAACCAGATCACCCTGGACGGGAAACCGCTGAACCTGACCTTGCTCAACAGCACCACTGACATGTCCCGCCGCGCACTGCGTGATGACATGCCCGGCATCATCCTGCGCACCACCGTGCGAGCCATTACCCAAGGCGTTGCCCAGAAGCAGATCAATGACACCAACCCGCTGGCCGGGCTGGCCGTCGGTATCGCTTCGGCCATCACTGAAGGCGCGGACACCCGCACGTGGCGTACGTTGCCCGACAACACACTGGTGGCGCGCCTGCGCCTGACGCACGGTGAACACCAGGTCATTCTGCCCAACGCGCTGGGCGGCTCGCATGTACGGGTCAATGTCGATCAGCGCTATCAGGTGATCCCGTTGCGGGCGCTGGGCAGCCAGGTCTATGCGGGCAGTCTGGCCGCTCAGGTCATGCCGTCGAACGTGCCGCAAGCCCTCGCCACCGCCAAACAACCTTGATCGGAGATAGTCCATGCGCATGAAGATTCTCGGCGCGCTGACCCTGGCCGTGTTGGCCGGCTGCGCAACGCCACCACCGCCCGCTCCGGGCAGCGCCGCCAGCAAAGTGGTGGCGATGGGTGACATCAAACACATCGAAGTCGGGGCCATGCGCGTAGCGCGTGAAAACGGTTTTCTGACCGTCAAGGCGCAATTGACCAACACCAGCAGCCGCAACCGAATGATGTACTACCGCTTTGCCTGGCTGGGCAATGACGGCTTCCCTGTCGGCGATGAAGAAAGCTGGAAAAGCATGACGCTGTATGGCTCACAGAGCACCGTGCTGCAAGCCATCGCGCCGGTTCCTCGCGCCACTGATTTCCGTATCGAAATCAACACGCCTTGATCGGCCCACTCTTTCGTCCAGTTCTGGAGAACCTCCCTATGTTTACCCGCTTCTGCTCTATCGCCGCCGTCGCTCTGCTGGTCACCGGCTGTGCCAATAATTCACCGGGGCTTGGCAGCAAGAACATCAGCTACGGCGACACCAAGGCTGTCGAGACGATCACCAATGAGTTCGGCTCCACCGACCTGCAGATGATCGCCGAAAGCATGACCCGCTCCCTCGCGCAGTCCGGCGTTCTGCAAGGTCGTCCGGTGGTTCAGGTCTACGATGTGAAGAACAAGACCAGCGAGTACATCGATACCCGCGAGATCACCACCTCCATCAAGACTCAACTGATGAAAAGCGGCACCGCCCGTTTCGCCAGCGATGACAACCAGATGCAGAATCAGGTCGATCAGCTCAAGCTGCAGAACCAGAGCGGCCTGTACAAGAAGAACACCATCGCCAAGACCGGCAACATGATCGCCGCCCAATACCGTCTGGAAGGTTCAATCAGCTCTATCATCAAGCGCAGCAGCGACTACAAGGACGTCTTTTACAAATTCAGCCTGCAACTGGTCGACGTCGAAAGCGGTCTGGCCGAGTGGATGGACGAGAAAGAAATTCGCAAAACCACGGAGCGTTAACAGATGCGCGCATGGATCGGCATTATCGGCATGGTCTGCGCCTTCGGAGCGCACGCCGCGCCGAAGATCGCAGTGACAGACATGGCCTTTCAGGAGCGTGTGGAGCAGTACATCCACACCGTTTCGTCTCGCAGTAACATGCAGGCCAACTACTACAGCGCCAGCGGATCGTCGAGCTATGACGAGTACGAGTCGCGCACCAGCTATATCGAGCAGAGCGAACTGCGCAAGTTCAGCGGCGACATCAAGGGCGAGATCATCAAGTCCGGGATGTTCCAACTGGTGCAGGCCACGCCCTACACCGCCAGTGCCAAGGAAGACGTCTACGACGTCATCAAGCGCATCAAGAATGGCAACTTCAAGGGCGCGGACTATGTGCTGTTCGGCACCCTGTCGGACATCGACTTCCAGCAGGACGTCGGCGATATCGCCAACACCAATGCCTATTCGGCCACGCTGGGGCTGACCCTGGTCGCCGACTTCAGCCTGATCGACACGCGCACTTACGAAATCACCTCGGCCTTCACTGCAATGGGTGAGGGCCAGGACACCAAGCTGGTGAACAGCCGCGATATCAAAGTTTCGCTGAACCGACCTCGGGTGGTCCGCGACGTATCGAAATCGATCGGTGAAGACGTGGCGCGTCAGTTGCGTGAACAGTTGCGGGGCGAAGTGGAATACACCGGACAACACTCGCCACAGAACAGTCTGCCACGGGACGAAGCCCCGAAAATCCTGCGCTGAGTGCAGGTTTCAGGGCTTGGGAAGGGGTTGATCAGGCGCGATGCAGGGTCGCGATGAAACCGGCAGCCCCGACGAACAGACTGGCAAAGGTCCGGTTCAGACGACGCTGCTGGCGTGGCGTCTTCAAGGTACGCAGAATTTTCGACGCCAGTCCGGTGTAGCCCGCCATTACGATCAGGTCCACCACGACCATGGTCGCCGCAATGATCACGTATTGCATCAGCATCGGCGCTGCCGGATCGACGAACTGAGGCAGGATCGCCAGCATGAACACCATCGCCTTGGGGTTGCTGATATTGACCAGAAAACCCCGCAGCGCCAGTTCCATCGGAGTGCCTGCGGGACGGTCCGCCGACTCATCGGAAAGGTCCATCGGCAGCGCCCGCCACTGCTTGACGCCCAGATAGATCAGATACGCCACGCCAAACCACTTGATCAGGGTGAACGCCAGTTCGGAAGCCGCAAGCACGGCGCCCAGTCCGGCCGCGACAATCGCGATCTGCGTGACCAGCGCCACTTGCAGCCCCAGCGCATTCCAGTAGCCGCGCAGAAAACCGAAGCGCAGGCCGCAGGACATCGAGGCAATTGCGCCTGCGCCCGGAGAAAGACTGATAATCCAGCAAGCGGCAAAAAAGCCCAGCCACGTTTCAAATGTCATCACACACCTCAAGCGCCATCGAATGCTCGCTAAATTAGTGGGTAATCCGTCGCGTGACTAATGATTTCTAATCCTGCTCGTCGTGCGGGGCAGAAACCGTGGTTTGAGGATACAGTTCGCTGCCACGCCAGCGGCGTACCGACTTCTGGAAGAACTGGCTGTTGGGCACCTGCACCAGTGCGCCACCTGCTTCCGGAGTCTCGATCAGCGTGGTGAACATCAGATTGATCGCGACCACTCGACCCTTCACGCCGGGCTTGTCGAGGGTATCGACCAGCTCGACCAGGTCACCGATGCGAAACGGCCCGATGGTAAAGATCAGAATCGCGCAGAGCAGGTTGGACAGCACACTCCACATGGCGAAGAACGCCACGGCGGCAACGGCCACGAAACCGGACAAGGCTGTCCACAAGACGGTTGCCGACACACCGAGCCGGCCCAGCACGAAGACGAACGCACTGCCCATGATCAGCCAGCGCAAACCACCGCGGACCGGAACCAACAGCTCCGGTGGCAACGGATAACGTTCGCCCAGACCGGTCAGAAAACGTCCGACCACCCGCTGCAACACATAGCCGGCCAACAGGATCAGCAGGATCTGCACGCCCAGCAGAATCGGCTCGATCCAGTACGCCGAAACCGGCAAACCCAACACTTCCATCAACCTCTGACCTCACTCACGACAAGGCTTCCAGTTCTGCCTGCATCGACTCCAGCAATTCCAGCGCCTGCATCCAGGCATCTTCCAGCTCGGATTCGCGCACCTTCAGTTTCGCCTGTTCGGCCAACAGGTCGCGCAGCTTGTCCTTGTTGGCGGCGTCATAGTTGGTGCTGTCGGCCAGGGCTTCTTCAACTTTGGCGAGCTTTTCATGCAGCGTGCCCAGATCACGCTCCAGTTTGTCGGCCTCACGCTTGTGCGGGGCCAGTTGCTGACGCAACGCAGCTGCCTGCTGACGCTGGGCCTTCTTGTCAGTCTTGTCGGCATTGACCGGCGTATTGTTGACCGGCGCGTTACGCAGTCGATAGTCCGCCAGCCACCGCGTGTAATCGTCCAGATCGCCGTCGAACTCCTGAACGCGGCCGTCAGCCACCAGCAGGAAGTCGTCGGTCGTGCTCTTGAGCAAGTGCCGGTCGTGAGACACCACCAGCACCGCGCCACCGAATTCCTGCAGAGCCATGGTCAGGGCCAGGCGCATTTCCAGATCGAGGTGGTTGGTAGGTTCGTCGAGCAGCAACAGGTTGGGCTTTTCCCAAGCGATCAGGGCCAGCGCCAGACGCGCTTTCTCACCACCGGAAAAATTCAGCACCGGCTCGTCGAGACGTGCACCACGGAAGTCGAAACCGCCGAGAAAATCTCGCAGCGTCTGCTCGCGCTCGGTCGGTGCAAGGCGTTGCAAGTGCAGCAGCGGCGTGGCCTTGGCGTCCAGCGAGTCGAGTTGATGCTGGGCGAAGTAGCCCACGGTCAGGTTCTCGCCGCGCACCAGGCGCCCGCTTTGGGGTTCGAGCTCGCCAGCCAGATTCTTGATCAGCGTCGACTTGCCTGCGCCGTTGGGCCCCAACAGGCCGATACGCGCACCCGGCGTCAGTTGCAGTTTGACCTTCTCCAGGATGGTCTTGTCGCCATAGCCCAGACGCGCTTCGGACAAGTCCAGCAACGGGCTGGAAATTTTGTCGGACTCGCGGAAAACGAAGTTGAAGGGCGAGTCCACGTGCGCGGCGGACAGCTCTTCCATGCGCTCCAACGCCTTGATCCGGCTCTGAGCCTGGCGGGCCTTGGTGGCCTGGGCCTTAAAGCGCGCAATGTATTTTTCCATGTGCGCACGCTGCGCCTGCTGCTTCTCATACGCCTGTTGCTGCTGGGCGAGACGCTCGGCACGAGCACGCTCGAACGCGCTGTAGCCGCCGCGATACAGCGTGATCTTGCGTTGTTCGACATGGGCGATGTGATCGACCACGGCATCGAGAAAATCACGGTCGTGGGAAATCAGCAGCAGCGTGCCCGGATAGCTTTTCAGCCAGTCTTCGAGCCACAGGATCGCATCGAGGTCCAGGTGGTTGGTCGGTTCATCAAGCAGCAACAGGTCCGATGGACACATCAGGGCCTGAGCCAGGTTCAGGCGCATGCGCCAGCCACCGGAGAAGCTGCCAACCTGGCGCTCCATCTGCTCGTTGGTGAAGCCAAGACCTGCCAACAGCTTGCGGGCACGCGCGTCGGCGGTGTAACCGTCGGCACTGTCGAGCTCCGAATGCAGGCGAGCCTGAGCGGCACCATCCTGCGCCGTTTCGGCTTCCGTCAGCAGACGCTGAACCTCGCGCAGACGGATGTCACCGTCGAGCACATAGTCCACGGCCAGGCGCTCGAGCGTATCGACCTCCTGACGCATGTGAGCGATGCGCCAGTCCGCGGGCAACAGACAGTCACCGGCATCAGGCGTAAGCTCGCCGCGCAATAACGCGAACAGGCTGGATTTTCCGGCGCCGTTGGCACCGATCAGACCGGCTTTATGGCCGGCGTGCAGGGTCAGCTCGGCGTCTTCTAGCAGACGTTGCGGACCACGCTGTAAGGTAAGGCTTTGAAGTCGAATCATAATGGCGGCGGAGTCTACCAGCTTCGTCCCGAACAGGTAGATCACTATGCCTACAGACCTTTGGAGTTTCACCCTGGATTTTTACGCCCGGCCGGGTGTGGAACAGGCCTGTCTTGCGCTGCAAACCAACGGGGCCAACGTGTGCATGGTGCTGTGCGGGGTCTGGCTGGGGGGACGCGGGGTCAAGCGCACTGCGCAACGCCTGTCTGAAATCGGAAAGTTGGCGACGCCCTGGCATGATGAAGTGATCAGGCCGCTACGCCAATTGCGCACTCAGTGGCGAGCGGCAGCGCAAAACGACCCTGCATTGAGCGGCGTGCGGACGAAGGTAAAAGCGCTGGAACTGGAGGCTGAGCAAACGCTGCTCAACCGGCTCGACGTCCTTACCGGGCATTGGCCCGCCACGCAAATCCGAACTATCGAGGCGTGGCTGAGCGGAGTCGTGGACAGCACGGACAAAAAAAACCGCGATGCGCTGCAGGTGCTGCGCATCGCGGCTGATGTCACCGACGCTTAGGAGGCGCTGCCAGGCGTTATGCCATTGGCGGGAGTCGGCGTGGTCGAGGTTGTAGCGGCCGCAGGTGCAGACACTGGCTTGGCGGCAGCCTGTGTGGATGGCGTTGCTGGCTTGGCCGCTGCTGGCTTGGCAGCCGATTTGGCAGCAACTGGCTTGGCAGCCGCTTTCACAGGAGCCTTGGCCGGAGCTTTTACAGCGGGTTTGGCAGCAGTTGGTGCCTTGGTTGCAGCTGCTTTGGTCACAGGCGCTTTGGTTGCCGCTGGCTTGGCAGCAGCAGGTTTGGCGGCAGCGGTTTTCGCAGCGACCGGTTTAGCTGTGGCAGATGCTTTGGCAACTGGCTTGGCCGCAGCCTTCGCAGGCGCTTTGACGGCTGCGGGTTTGGCAGCGGCTTTGGCAACCGGTTTCGCAACCGCTTTGACCGGTGCCTTGGCCACAGCAGGTTTGGCAGCAGGCGCTTTCGCGGCGGTTTTAGGCGCAGGCTTGGCGGCTGCGGCAGGTTTGGCATCACGGGTGGTCAGGATCTTGCCCACCGCTTCCTTGACGCGGCCAATGCCTTGGGCAAGCTTCAGGCTTTCCTGAGCATCGCGCTTGAGGTGCTGAATGTAGGTGCGGGTTTCAGTCTGACGGTCCTTGAGTGCATCCAGCAATTCTTCCAGTTCAGACACGGCGCTCTTGGCCTTGGTCTGCGCCTTGGCCTTACCGGCCGTGGCGGCATCCTGCAATTTGGTACGGGACTTGTGCAGTTTTTCCTGCGCCTTGCCACGTTGTTTTTCCAGCTTGGCGAGCAGTTTCTCGGCATCAGCCAAAGCTTGGGAACAGGCGTCTTCCAGATGTTCGAGCAAGCTGCCCGACAGTTGTTGGAGCAAATGCAACGGAGTATTTACTGGCTTCTTTTTGGCCGACATGACTTACCTCCTGGCTGACGAAATTGCGGCTCATACTAGACTTCTGCTCGCACCGCCGCTAGCGCATCTTGACACCTCGAACAGCGCCCTGTTGCATGCTGAAAAAAATGATTATCCGGCCTGTTTCCAGGCCTTCACGAAATTCACCTTGCAAGACCCGTCACCACAGGCGCTTGCACTGGCATAATCGCTGACTTCCCAGGCCGGAGAGCATCCATGTCGCGCTATCTGTTAACGTCGTTGTTTCTCTTGCTACCGCTGGCTCAGGCCACTGAAACCCCTCCCGCGACCGACTCCCACGATCTGGCCTACAGCCTGGGCGCAAGCCTTGGCGAGCGTTTGCATCAGGAGGTACCGGACCTTGATCTGAAGGCGCTGGTCGATGGGCTCAAGCAGGCCTATCAAGGTAAGCCTCTGGCGCTCAAGCAAGAACGCATTGACCAGATTCTGCGTGAACACGATGCTGCAATGGCGCAGGCCGAGACCACGGGAACGGATGCACCGACCGAGGCTGCGCTGAGCGCCGAGAAGCGCTTCATGGAAAGCGAGAAGGCCAAACCGGGCGTGAAGGTGCTGGCCGACGGCATCCTGATGACTGAACTGACCCCCGGCACCGGGCCCAAACCGGACGTTAATGGCCGGGTCGAGGTTCGGTACGTGGGTCGGCTGCCGGACGGCACTATCTTCGACCAAAGCACGCAGCCACAGTGGTTCCGACTGGACAGTGTCATCAGTGGCTGGACCAGTGCATTGCAAGGAATGCCGACTGGAGCGAAGTGGAGGCTGGTGATTCCTTCGGATCAGGCGTATGGCGCAGAAGGCGCAGGCGACCTGATCGATCCGTTCACGCCGCTGGTATTTGAAATCGAACTCATCGCCGTATCGCAATAACCAAACGCCAAAAACGCAAAAGGGTGCAACAGCACCCTTGGCAACGACAGATCCCGACTGCGTCAGGAAGTGATCAGGCCTGAGCGGCGACCTCTTCCTTGTGGGAGTTGTGAAGCACTTCAATCAGGCAGTCTTCCAGTTCGAAGCGCTCATGCAGCAAGCATCCCAACTGGTTGAACTCCTTGGCCACGACCGTGCAGTCCGAGCAATCACCCTTGTCGCAGCGGTCATTGAAGGCCAATGCAAACTTGGTGATCACATCCAGACGTGGGTAGATGGTGTCAGCCAGTTCAAGTCCGCGCTCGTCGTTGAACGCCCTGGCTTCATCGCCAAGCTGTTCGTAGACCTCGAAGTGCCCGGCCGATACGTAATCGACCAGAATTTCGCAAAAATTCTGCAGTGCCGCACGATCAGCCGCGAGCGCTTCAGGCGTATCGCCCAACGCATCGTAGGACTTGATTAGCTCGTGGCGGTCCTGTAACCAGCGATCAATCAGCAGATTGACACCACCCCAGCGTTCCTGAGCATTCTGACAACTTTCCAGCATGATGTTCTCTCTTCCCTTCAGGGCATGCGGTCCTGTGCCGGCCTTAATGGTCGTTAAGGGCCTGGCCTCATGAAAGCGTCAGGACAGCATACTTCCAGTGACGCGTGCGGCCCAGATTATGCCCGCTCGAACAGGGCATCAAGGTACGCAGGAGATAAAGTTCATACAAGCGTTTAATACTCGGTCCGACCTTCGGCAGATATCCACAGGCTCAGCTCGCTGAGAAGCGGATACAAGGGCAGCAGCGCCAGTCCGACGAACGCCAGCAGACTCCACTCGGGAAGGCTGAGGCCGAACAGCGACCAGGTCACCTGCGCACAGAACGCGGCGTGGCCTCGCAAGCCGTCATTCAAGTGGGCCATCGAAACGCTGTCGAATGCGCGCTCCAGTGAGGCAATCAGGGGAATCAGCTCTTCGGTGGATGCAGTCTGCAGCCATACCTGTGTGCCGGCCAGCCCGGCGCCGACAAGGGCGATCAGCAGCAAGGCCACGCAATAGCGGATCCAGCCTGCCGCACCGGGCGAGTGACAAGCCGCCGCCAGCGTCAGTACGCCGCAACTGACCATCGCGGCGCGCTGAAACAGGCAAAGCAGGCAGGGCTCAAGCCCGACGGAATGCTGAAGGTAAAGAACCGCGGCAATGATCAGTGCGCATGTCAGGAATGCCAGGAAGAACAACGAACGCGTACGAGCCAGATGCATGGCAAATCCGTAACAAAAGACGAGGCGTTAACGGTAGAGGAAAGGGCCAGCCGCTTTCAAGGCAACGCCGTACAGATACGTCGCTGCAAAATGGGGAAACAACACACGTAATGGTGGGGCTTCCGGACAGCTCGGCGTAGGAATATTCCTGCACACAACAAACAGGCTTTAATCATTGCCTTTCAGGTGACAGGAGCCCTGCAAGCAAGGCTCCTGCGTTCTGTTTCAGATGCTGGTCAGTGCCGGCAATGGACGCGTGAGAATGCGTTCGTCGAGCAGCCCCAAACCTTCCTGAAACAGCTGATTACTGCGATCCGTTTCACCCAGTTGCGCCAATAGCCGCGCCAGCTCGGCGCAGGTTTCCGGATTGCGCTCCAGACGCAGGCTGCTTTCCAGATAATCACGCGCCTTGCCCCAGAGCCGACTTTGCAGACAGATGCGGCCCAGGCTCAACAGAAGGCTGGGATCACCCGGATGATGCTTGAGCCAGCCCTCGGCCGTTTGCAACTGCTTCGCCGGATCGCTGCCGCGCACCAGACCGTACAGGCGCGCCAAATGGCTGTTGTACTCGCGCTTGAGCGCCGAGCGCAGCACCTCTTCGGCCTGCGCATCGGCATCCAGACGACGCAGTTGATCGGCATAAGCCAGCACCAATTGAGGCTCCTGACGTTGCGCTGAAGAAAGCCCCTGCCAGGCCTTTTCCAGCGACGGCAGGCCGGTCAGTGCGCCTTCGCCTTCCTCTCGGTATGCCGCCAGCGTGAGGTTTTCGCCCCAGGCGCGGCGCTCCAGCTCAGCGAGTTCCTTGGGCGGCAGCACCTTGTCCTTTCGCAGCTCGGGCATCAGACGAATCAGCGCCGACCAGTCGCCGCGCTGTTGATACAGTCGCTGCAACTGACGCAACACCTGAGGATTGTGAGGGTGGCGCTCGTGCATCGCCTGCAAGGTGGTGAGTGCACCGTCAGTGTCGCCACGATCCTGCTGCAATTGCGCGTGATTCAACGCAATCGCCAGCTCGGCTTGGGGCTGACGAGTCAGGGCGCGCTCCAGCAGGCTGTCGCAATCTTCGTAACGGCCTTGCTCGTTGGCAGCGCGTGCAGCGCCAATGTAGTAGAGAAGCGGATGAGCATCGGCTTCGGCCGCTCGATGCAAATGGCGTTGCGCGCTGGACCAGCGACCTTCGGCAAGGTCCATCTGGCCCTGCTCGATCGCAATCTGGACGCGACGACGACGGTTGCGACGCGACCATGGATTGACGACGCCACCTGACGTGGTCAACAGCCTGATGACCAGACGGATCAGCAGAATCACCAGCAGGACGACGATCAGCAGTGCCAGTGTCGCCCACAGGCTCGATTCGTAGCGAAAGTTCTGGTACGCGATCAGCACGTACCCGGAATGCTCGGCAACCGCGACACCGATCAGCGCCGCAGCGGCGATGGCAATGAACAGCAGCACATAAAATCGCTTCATGGGCTGGTCCCTCGCAACGCTTCGGCAGGCTGACTCGACGCGTGACGGCGTTCGAGGTAGGCCTGCACGGCACTCAAGCTCTGTGCGAGATCAGGCGTCTTGACCGAAACCGGTCGTGCCGCCGCCGCGTCGAGGCCGTTGCCAAGCACCTTGCTTTGCGGATCATCCTGGCTGAAGTTGGCTTGCAGCACGCTTTTGGCTTCGGCCAGCGCCTTTGAATACACCTCAGGCTCGCCGTTGAGTGCAGCCCACTGTGCCTGCTCCAGCGCAAGGCTCAGGGCCAGGCGGACCTGCGACAGGCTCTGACCCGCCAATACCGGGCGGATGTCCTTGTCGGCATTGAAGTCGACACGGAAATAATGCGAAATCTGGTCCCACCAGCGCGACCACTGACTGTCCTCGGCCTTGTCGGTGCTCAGACCTGGCAGCGTATCGCCCTTGTCTTCGTACTCGGGCGCCAGTTTGTTGAGCTGCACGGCTTGATCACGCAACGCGGCCAGTTGCAGGAACAGCCCGGTGCGATCCGGCTGCTCGACACTGCGCAGCGCGCCCAGGCTCTTGGCCAGTTGTTCGCGTGCGGCAAACGAGCCCGGATCGTCCTGCTCACGCAGAATCTCGTCGGCACCCTGCACCAGCGCCTCGGCACTGTTGATGTCCTGCAACGCCGAAAGACGCAGGCTGGCCAGACGCAGCAAATGCTCGGCCTCGGCCAGACGCCAGTCCTTGCGACTGGCACCCAGGACCGTTTCAAGGCGCTGGCTCAGACGTTGCTGGTCGCCCTGCAACTGCGCCACCAGACGGCGGCTGTCTTCCAGTTGATCGGCAGGCGGAAACTGAGCCAGTCGGGCGTTGAGTTGCTGATCGCTCTGAGCAAGCGCCAGGGTCTGCACGGCAATGTCTTCAACCTGACCGCGCTGCTGCTGATGCCCGGCCTGCAACATGCGCAATTGCCAGACACCCCAACCAGCGACGGCGACGCCCGCAAGTCCCAACAGCAATGCCAGGATCACCAGCCCGCCGTTGCGGTTGCCTGAGCGCTCGGGGCGCACAGGATCAGGCTTGGATGCCGGTGTTTTCACTACCGATTCTTCGTCTTTAGGCAAGGCTGTTTCGCTCACGTATCCCATCCTTTGCATGTTGGCGTAATAGCGTAAACGACAAAGAGTCGATCAATACGCCTTGACGGCAGGCTGAGGCTGATCCCGCAACGCTGCCAGCAGTGCCCCGGCGCTGGCGCCGTGGCAATCAATAACAGTCAGAGCCCCTGCTGCGCGAGCTATCTCGGCAACCCGGGGACTGGGTACAAACAACGGCAAACCGGCCAGATCCGGCCAGCGATCACCTGCCAGCCTGAGCAGATGTTCAAAACCCTGCCCACTGCTGACCACCAGCCCGTTCAAGCGTTCCAACTCCACACGCTGTGGCAGCACCGCGGCCGGGTACTGTGGCAGATAACGCCGGTACAGCGGCAGGTAATCGACAGTGACACCCTGCTCGCGCAGACGCTCGGCCAGCAACTCGCGACCTTCGTCGCCACGCATGATCAGCACCCGGCTTCCCGGTACGGCAATCGCGGCCTGCAACTTCGGCAAGTCGAGCAGGGCTTCGCTGTCGTCGCCCTGCTCGGGCCAACTGACATCCAGACCGTAGTCGATCAGTATCTGCCCGGTGGCCGCGCCCACACTGAACCATGGCTGAATGGGCGGCTGTGGCCAGACTTCGTCAACCAGTTCGACAGCCAGGCGCGCCGCCGGTTTGCTGACCACAATCACCGCGCAGTAGTTGAGCAATTCGAAAATGATCGCCCGCTGGGCAGGCGTCAACGCCAGCGGTTCGGTTTCGAGCAAGGGCAGGCTGCTGCTGAAGATACCCGCGTCGGCCAGCACCTTGGCCAGCGCTGCCGATTCCTCGGCGGGGCGGGTCAGCAGCAGACGCCAAGTGCTCATTCCTCGGCCGCCTCACCATAGACGGCTTTGAGGATCTTCGCTGCACCCTGGGTCAGCAGCGCCTCGGCAACCTCGACGCCCAGCGCCTGGGCAGCGGTCTGAGGAGCCCGCGCTTCGGCGCGCAGCAGCAGACTGCCGGACGGATCGCCCACCAGACCGCGTAACCAGACCTGATCGCCTTCAAGCACGGCGTAGCAGGCGATCGGTACCTGGCAGCCACCGTTGAGGTGCTTGTTCAGCGAACGCTCGGCGATCACTCGCACCGCGGTGTCTTCGTGATGCAAGGGCGCAAGCAAGGCATGGATTTCCGCGTCTACGCTGCGGCACTCGATGCCGACGGCCCCCTGGCCTCCCGCGGGAAGGCTGTCATCGACGCTGATCGCGCAGGTGATACGCGCTTCAAAGCCCAGACGGATCAGGCCCGCTGCGGCCAGAATGATCGCGTCATACTCCCCCGCGTCCAGCTTGGCCAGGCGGGTATTGACGTTGCCGCGAAGAAAATGAATCGTCAGGTCGGGACGACGCGCCAGCAACTGGGCCTGCCGACGCAGGCTGGACGTACCGACCACACTACCAGCCGGCAAAGCTTCAAGACTGGAAAAGGTGTTGGACACGAATGCATCGCGTGGGTCTTCCCGCTCGCAGATGCAGAACAGACCCAGCCCTTGCGGAAAATCCATCGGCACGTCTTTCATCGAATGGACGGCGATGTCGGCGCGGTCTTCCAGAAGCGCTGTTTCAAGTTCTTTAACGAACAGGCCTTTGCCACCGATTTTCGACAACGGCGAGTCGAGCAGCTTGTCGCCACGACTGACCATCGGCACCAGCGTCACGATCAGGCCAGGATGAGCCTGTTCCAGGCGGGCTTTGACGTACTCGGCCTGCCAGAGGGCCAGCGCGCTCTTGCGGGTGGCGATGCGGATTTCGCGAGAAGACATTGAACGATCCGTACTGGGTAAATACGACGGATAATAACAGCTCAGCCGGATTGACTTCAGTGTTGACCGAAAAGTAACACCGGACCGAATACCCACGTCAGGCAATCAGCGCACGGCTTGATGAGTAGAACGGGCTGGTCGCAGAGAACCGGAAAACCCAAGGGTCTGGAACTTGACGCCAGCACCTTGGCTCGGTCTTCGCGAGCAAACCATTGCGGTGATTTCTACAACTGCTGCATCATTTTGCGCACACCCGCCACATGACGACGGCTGACGATCAGGGCATCGCCATTGAGCCCTTTAAGGAACAACTGGAAGTGCCCAAGCGGTGTGCGTTGCAGACGTTCGATCCGCTCGCGAGCGACCAGAGCATTACGGTGGATACGGACGAATCGATCACCGAATTCGTCTTCCAGCGCCTTGAGTGGCTCGTCGAGCAGCACTTCGCCGCCTTCATGACGCAGGGTGACGTACTTGTGATCCGCGATGAAATAGATCACCTGGTCCAGCGGAATCAGTTCGATACCTTTTCGGGTACGCGCACTGATGTGGCTGCGTGGTCCGTTACCGCTTTCGGCTGCCGGACGCGTCATGGCCGCCAACTGGACCCGATTGGGGCGCTCGGCCTTTCTCAGCGCCTCGATCAGATGCTCCGGCCGCACCGGCTTCACCAGATAACCGACAGCGCTGACCTGGAAAGCATCCAGGGCAAATTCGTCGTGTGCCGTGCAAAAGACCACTGCGGGCGGTGCCTCGCGCTCGCACAATTTGGCTGCGACCTGCAGGCCATCGATACCTGGCATCCGGATATCCAGCAGCACGACATCAGGTTTGAGATTATCGATCAGCGCCAATGCTTCTTCACCATTTGAGGCGCTGGGTTCTAGTACCCGGTAACCCTCGATTTCGCCGACCAATCGGCTCAGTCGCTCGCGGGCCAGGGGTTCGTCATCAACGATCAGGACATTCATATAGCTCTGGCTTCCTGCGTGAGTCTCGCACAAGGATAGCGTAGACAGGTGTAGTGACGACCGTCACGGCGCTCCACGCTCAGACTGGCGTACGGGCCAAAAAGTGCCGTAATGCGCGCACCGATGTTTGTCAGGGCCTGTTGAGTACCGTTGGAAGTCTGCCGAGTGGCAACTTCTTCATAGGGATTGCTGACACGCAATATGAACTCTCCCCCTCTATAGTCTGCTTCGACTGTTACTACACCCCCTTCGACTCGCGGGGCAATGCCATAAATCAAAGCGTTTTCAAGTAATGGCTGCAAGGTTAGCTGGGGAATCGGCAAGTCATCAGGAATTGCGCTTACCCTCCAGTCCAACTGTAGACGTTCGCCGAGACGATATTGCTCAATCGATAAATATCGTTTCGCCAAGGCCAGTTCCTCACCCCACGTCACCAGGCTGCCGGGCTTGGCCAGGCTGGCGCGGAAAAGATCGGACAAATCCAGCACCGCCTGCTCGGCCTTGGCCGGATTGCTGGCCACAAGGCTTGCGATGCTGTTGAGCGTATTGAACAAAAAATGCGGCCGGATCCGCGCCTGCAGCGATTCGATCCTGGCGCGCAATTCGCCCTGCTGCTGCTTGCGCCACTGACTCTGCAGATAAAAGTAGCGCAACATCAGCGCCGACATGATCAGGGCAATCAGCGAATAGCGGATGTAACGATCCACCATGCTGCCCACCGAAATGCGCCCGGTGAGCTGACACACATCGGTCACCGCCGTGCACAACAGCGTCAGGCCAACCACCAGCAGACAACCCAGCAGACCGGCAAGCCCCGGCGAAAGCCGCGCAAGCCAGGGCCGCAATCCGCAGAGCAGCGCGGCGGACAGCAACACGATCCATTGGACGAACAACGACATCAGCGCCAGCCTGACCCAGTTGAACCCCTCTCGCATCGGCTCGACCAGCACCAGAACCACCACCAGCAGTTCGGCCAGAACCACGAGCACAAACAAGGCCTGCGGCAGGCACAGTTCGGGAAGGAAGAATTCTTTGCCGGGCGCACGCCCGGTTTCACGCTTTACAGAATGATTTCGCATCGGCTCAGTCTCGGCTCTGGCCGGGCCAGCGGCAAGACATCCGGACATAAAAAAGTGTCAACCCTGTTATCATCGCAACCGCCCTTGTGCCACGAACCGGGCACGCCACTTTCCGCAAAGCAACGAGCGAATCCATGAGCACCGACAAGACCAATCAGTCCTGGGGCGGCCGCTTCAGTGAACCCGTCGACGCGTTCGTCGCGCGCTTCACCGCCTCCGTCACCTTCGATCAGCGACTGTACCGCCACGACATCATGGGCTCCATCGCCCACGCGACGATGCTGGCCAAGGTGGGCGTTCTGACTGACGCCGAGCGCGACACGATCATCGAAGGCCTGAACACGATTCAGACCGAGATCGAGGCAGGTACTTTCGAATGGCGCGTCGATCTTGAAGACGTGCACATGAATATCGAAGCCCGCCTGACCGACCGCATCGGCATCACCGGCAAAAAGCTGCACACCGGTCGCAGCCGAAACGATCAGGTAGCCACCGACATTCGCTTATGGCTGCGCGATGAAATCGACCTGATCCTGAGTGAGATCACTCGCCTGCAAAAAGGCCTGCTGGAACAGGCAGAGCGCGAAGCCGACACCATCATGCCGGGCTTTACCCACCTGCAGACGGCACAACCGGTTACGTTTGGCCACCATATGCTGGCCTGGTTCGAGATGCTCAGCCGTGACCACGAACGTCTGGTCGACTGCCGCAAGCGTCTGAACCGCATGCCGCTGGGCAGCGCTGCACTGGCCGGCACCACCTATCCCATCGACCGCGAACTGACCTGCAAACTGCTGGGTTTCGACGCCGTGGGCGGCAACTCGCTGGACGGTGTGTCGGACCGTGATTTCGCCATCGAATTCTGCGCCGCAGCCTCCGTGGCCATGATGCACCTGTCGCGCTTCTCCGAAGAACTGGTGCTCTGGACCAGCGCGCAGTTCCAGTTCATCGACCTGCCGGATCGTTTCTGCACCGGCAGCTCAATCATGCCGCAGAAGAAAAACCCGGATGTTCCTGAGCTGGTACGCGGCAAGAGCGGGCGGGTCTTCGGCGCGCTGATGGGTCTGCTGACCTTGATGAAGGGCCAGCCGCTGGCTTACAACAAGGACAATCAGGAAGACAAGGAGCCGCTGTTCGACGCCGCCGACACTCTGCGCGACTCTCTGCGTGCATTTGCCGACATGATTCCTGCAATCAAACCAAAGCACGCGATCATGCGTGAAGCGGCGTTGCGCGGTTTCTCGACTGCCACCGACCTGGCGGACTATCTGGTGCGCCGTGGCCTGCCGTTCCGTGACTGCCACGAAATCGTCGGTCATGCCGTGAAATATGGCGTAGAAACCGGGAAGGATCTGGCTGAAATGAGCCTGGACGAGCTGCGCCAGTTCAGCGACCAGATCGAACAGGACGTGTTTGCCGTGCTGACGCTTGAAGGTTCGGTCAATGCACGCAACCACATCGGCGGCACCGCGCCAGCGCAAGTGCGCGCAGCGGTGGTGCGTGGTCAGGAACTGCTGGCGGGACGCTGATAACGCCGCCAGGATCGTGCCCACGCTGTGGGCACGACACTCGGTTATCCGGCCGCACGCCCCGTCGGCCGGACCCTCGCCATGAACGCCGGCCTGTCGGCTTCCCTGTCGGCTGCCACCTGCTGAACATTCGGATTCGCTGCCAATTGCTCCAGCAGCGCTCGCGCCTCGGGCATATCGCCCAGAAAGTCCAGATCGAACAGTCGCTCGCCCACTTCCTGCGCGAGGTCGATGCTGTACAGAAAATAGATATCCGCCACGCTGAATCGCTCGCCTGCCACGTAAGGCGCAAAACGCGCACGCTGGGTTAAAGCGGCGATGCCCTTGATCAGATCGCGTCGGGCCTTGGCCTTGAGGTCCGGTGGGGTTGGCCTGCCACCGAATATCACCTCGGCATAGCAGACCCGCGCAGGCAATTCGATGTACAACTCGATTTCCTTGGCAATCGTCCAGGCCTGGGCACGAGAAAACGGATCGGCGGGTAATAGCGGCCGCTGCGGGTAGATGTCCTCGATATAGCGCAGGATGACATCGGTCTCGCTGATGAAGCCGTCCGCCGTTCCCAGCACCGGCACCTTGCCGCGCGCGCTGACCGCCAGCACCTCGGGATTCTGACACCCGAACAGCGGCACCACTTCGAATGGCAACTGCTTCTCCAACAGCGCCAGTTTGACCATATTGAAATAATTGCTTGAGGCAAATCCGTAAAGCTTCAGCATCGCTGGTCTCCTTGACCCGGTCTGTACACGCTAATCACTGGTGACGCAGAGGCTATCCATTTAGCCTTTTGAATCAATGATTTATATCAATTATCAGGAATTATCAGACCGCTCCTACGTCCGATCTCTGTAAGTCACACAAATGCCCCGATCAGCGGAATCCGGTTTAAACTGCGTGCCTTACTCGAGGAATTACCATGACCGACGCCATCGACAACGATGAAGAAGAATTCACCGCTTCGACCCTGATAGAAGCCATCGAGAACCAGATCGAAGCCGACAATCCGGCCGCAGCCAAGGCAACGTTCAACAAGCTGACGCTAGTGGGTTACGAGCGCGAGGACATCCTCGAATTGATGGCTCATGTGCTGGCCATCGAGATCGACGCCATGCTTGATCAGGATCGTCCGTTCGATACCCAATGGTACGAAACGGCCTTGCGCGCACTGCCCGAACTGCCGCCGGAGAAATAACCGCCGGGCCGATTCAAACCGCTCAGATATATGCTGCACAGTCACCAGACGCTGGACTACACTGCAAAAGCCCCGCTGCCGCTCAATCCTCCGGGGCTCTCACGCCAAGCCGGCTTCAGCGGTCATCCAGAACCGACGAGCGCAGCACGGACACGTCGATTCCAGAGCACACCCGCAGCCTGCGAGGTCGTATTACTACAAAAGTCTGGAGCACCTATGTCGTATACCCCTGAGCTGGTTGCCGAACTGGAAATCCTTGCACTGTTCAACCTGGCCAACACCCAGGAAGGCCTGAAAGTGCACCATGTGGCGGCACCGACAGCCATTGCAGCTGCAAAAAGACTCTTTGAAAAAGGCCTGACGACCCAGGTCGATGGCGGTTATCTCACAAGCCTGGGGCTTGAAGCCGCCGAGCATGCACAATCGTTGCTGACCATCCTGAACGTATCTAAAGAAGCCGCCTGAGTAACCCGAGGGCTTGCGCACAAAAATAGCGTGGCAAGCCCTTTATTTATCGCAGTACAGGTCGATATAAAAAATTGGCGCCAGAATAACAACCCGACCGAACCTGCATTCTTTCGGCTGCAAACCTTCTTCGCCATCTTGCTCATTCAATCCACGCCTGCCCGGCCAGATGCCTTGAGTTGCGATGACGCGTAATCTTGAAATTCGCCCCGATCTGGATGAGGGCATTGACCGTAAGGTTCTCAGCCAGTTACGTAACCGCTTCCTGACTCTCAATGACGGGCGGTATGCGCGTGCCATGGAAGGAATGTCGACGCGTCAGCAGACCGTGCTGACCTTGCTGCCGCTGTTCTTTCACGTCAACCATCCGCTGTTGCCGGGTTACGTCTCCAGCACGACGCCTGCCGGTGTCTCTCACTACGAACCCGATGCCTTGGCGCTGGCTGAAGCGCAGCGCCTGACGCGCTCGTTCTCGTACAAAGTCCGACACGGCAATCCGCCTCAACCGATTCACGGCCTGTTTCTGATGGGCAGCCTCGGCACCCTGGCCCAGGCCGACCAGAGCGACATGGATGTGTGGGTCTGCCATGACAGCGACCTGAGCGAAGACGCCATCGCCGAGTTGCGCAGAAAATGTCAGGCGCTCGAAGCCTGGGCCGCCACCATGGGGGCCGAAGCGCACTTTTTTCTGATCGACCCGCTCCGCTTCAGGAACGGCGAGCGCGACACGCAACTGAGTTCCGACGACTGCGGCACGACCCAGCATTATCTGCTGCTGGACGAGTTCTACCGCACCGCCATCTGGCTCGCCGGACGTACGCCCATGTGGTGGCTGGTGCCGGTCTACGAAGAACAGGGTTACGAGGAATACACCCACACGCTGCTGTCCAAGCGATTCATTCGCGCCGATGAGGTCATCGATCTGGGGCGCATGGCGCAGATTCCACCGGCCGAGTTCGTGGGTGCCGGGCTCTGGCAGTTGTTCAAGGGCATCGAATCGCCCTACAAATCGGTACTCAAGCTGTTGCTGATCGAGGTGTATTCCAGCGAACACCCTCGCGTTCAGTGCCTGAGCCTGCGGTTCAAGCAGGCGGTGTTCGCCAACCGGCTGGATCTGGATGAGCTCGATCCCTATATGGTGGTATATCGCCGTATCGAAGAGCACCTGCAGGCGCGCAATGAGGCAGAACGCCTGGAGCTGGTCAGACGCAGCCTGTACCTGAAGGTCAACAAGAAGCTCACCGGCCCGGCGCGTCAGCGTAGCAACAGTTGGCAGCGGCAGTTGCTGGAACGCCTGACCAGAGAATGGGGCTGGGATGATCGTCAATTGGCGCTGCTCGACAGTCGTAGCCAGTGGAAGGTGCGTCAAGTGGCTCACGAGCGTCGCGCACTGGTCAACGAACTCAATTACAGCTATCGCTTCCAGACCCAGTTCGCCCGGCTGCAAAGCACTGCCGATGCGCTCGATCCCCGTGACCTGACGATTCTGGGCCGCCGCCTGTATGCCGCCTTCGAACGTAAGGCCGGCAAGGTGGAGTTCATCAATCCCGGCATCGCTCCGGACCTGGCCGAGGACACGCTGACCCTGGTGCATTCGCTGGACAAGCGCGAGCCCGGCAAGCATCAGTGGGCGCTGTACAACGGCAACCTCGGGATTCATGAGCTGGACAATTTTTCACCCATCAAACGCAGCCGCGAGTTGCTCGAACTGTTGGCATGGTGTCATCGCAACAATGTGATCGACACCACCACTCGCCTGGCGCTGCACCCCGGCACTAGCGACCTGAGCGAATTCGAGCTGTTCAACCTGATGGGCGCCTTGCAGCAAACCATCGCCCTGCCGCTGCCCGACGTCAGCGATGAGGCGTTGCTTCAGCCCAGCGAGCCCAAGGAAATACTGCTGCTGGTCAATGTCGGCGTCGATCCGCTCAGGCATCACCGCGACCTGAACATCCTGATGACCACGGAGCGAACCGACTCGCTCAGCTACGCGGGAGTGCGGGAAAACCTGGTGCTCACGCTGGACCAGATCACGCTCAATACCTGGAATGAAACACTGGTCAGTCGCTACGACGGCCCGCATGCCCTGCTTGATTGCCTGAGCGAACTGCTCGGCGGCCTGCCGCATGGCGCCCGTCAGCCCAGCATCCATGTGCGCTGCTTCTGTCACAACCGCGCGCCGGCCATCGCGCAGCGGGTCGAAGAACTGGTCAGCACTGCACGCCTGCTGCTCGCCCGGCAGTTGAATCATCGCTACCTGATTCAGGTGCAGCAGCAATATCACGTTCTGGAAATCGTGCCGGGCCAGGTAGGTCATGTGGTGGTCAACAGCCTGCCCGGACTATTCAAGTACCTGGGCGAAGAACTTCCCCGGTACAGCCCGCTGCACTTGGACCCGCACGCGCTGGATGATCACGATCTGGCGCTGATTCTGCCGTTCGGCCAGCCTGAATGCATTCAGGTGTTTTACCGTGTCAATGATGCGGACGCGGACGTGTATGTGCTGGACGAGCACAACTCGCTCTGGCATCAGCGCCTGCCCTATCACGATGAACAAAGCCTGCTGATGCCGCTGCAGCGCTTCTTTCACTCACTGGTCTATCGTCGCGGGGCATCGCTGCCGCTGGACAATCCCAGCGAGCCGGTGCAACTGGAAACCCTCTACTACCAAGTGATGCCGTCCGGCACCTCACGCGCCCGCCGCATCGAACCACGCCTGGCGCCTACTACCGCGGACAAGCCATTCTATGACGTGCAGGCAATCATCGAAGAAACGTCACCGGGTCAGCTGAACGTCACGCTCTACTGCGACAACAGCGAGTTTTCCGAGCTGGAATACGGTGATCAACTGTACACCGCCGTCGCCCGACAGATTCTCGGTAAGCGCCTCGAGCCCCAGCGCTACCGCTGCTACATCACCGACCTGGACCTGTCAGGCCTGCTCAATGACGGGCATGGCCAAAGTATCCTGTTCCTGCGCCACAAGGTCGAGCTGGAAAAGCTGCTCAACGACGCAATGGATGAAGCCTGACGCCGTGGGAGCCACTCCTGCGCGAAGGTAGTGTTTGCACCGCTGCATCTTCTTAGGGAGCATTGGCCTCTTCGTGGACAAGTCCACTCCTACGGTGAGATCCAGATTTCCTGTGGGAGACCTGTGGGAGCCAGACTTCTGTGGGAGATTTCCTGTGGGAGCGGACTCGTCCGCGAAGGCCGTGCTTCAGCCGCTGCATCTTCATGGAGAACATCGGCCTCTTCGTGGACAAGTCCACTCCCACGGTGCTAGCCAGACTTCTGTGGCAGCGGGCTCGTCCGCGAAATCACGCGCACGATTGCGGGCGCTCACTGAACCCTACTGATACTCGCCCGCTGCTTCAGGTTGATATTCGACCGCCAGCAGTGTCAGTTTGAGGGTCTTGCCACCGGGGGCGGGCCAGTCGATATGTTGGCCGACCTGCAGGCCGAGCAATGCGGAACCCATCGGCGCCAACACCGAAACCGTACCTTCGACACCCGCGTCCTGCGGGTAGACCAGCGTCAGGTGGTAATCCTTGCCGCTGCTTTCTTCGCGGCAGTGGACACGGGAGTTCATGGTCACGACACCTGCGGGCACTTCATCGTGGCCGACCACCTGCTCGGCGCGGTCCAGTTCAGCCTGCAGCGCCTGAACGCCCGGTGCGGCGTCGTCGAGACTGTCGATCAGGTTCTCGAGACGCTGTACGTCCAGGCGGGTGAGGATGAGTGAAGGGGCAGTGTTCATGGTCTGGGCAGACTCCTTTTTGCGCGCTGTATAAAAGCAAAACCCCGCCGAGCCTGGCGGGGTTTTGAGAGGCCTCTCCATCAAGAGAAGCAGGTTCTGACACTAACACAGACCGATAAATACACAACCCGACAGGACGTCAGCCCACGGACTGTGGCGCTTGGGCGTGTTTACGGCGCTGATCGGCCTGATGGCGGATCTCGCGGCGGCGATCATCATCGGCCGACCGCCATTCGCGAATGTCTTCGACATGACGAAAGCACCCCAGACAAACCTTCTGCTCATCCAGTCGGCAGGTGCTGATGCACGGCGATGGCACGGCCGGGCTGACGTTGCTGAACAGCGGCTTGGGCGGTCTGGCTGCTGCGGGCCGGGTGGTCTGGCTCACGATCAGATCTCGTCGAAGTCCAGCTCGACGCCGGCCTGTTCCAGGGTGATGCGCTTGAGCATTTCACTCAGCAACTCGTCACTGGTGTCGCAGGCCCAGCGGCTGTTCTCTTCGTCGTAGTCGAAATGAAAACCGCCTGAACGGGCGGCCAGCCAGAGCTGACGCAGCGGCTCCTGACGGCTGAAGATCAATTGCGAGCCGTTTTCGAACTTGACGGTCAACACACCGGCCGAATTTTCCAGATCCACATCCAGATCGCTGTCATCGAACACATCTTCCAGATTTTGCTGGGTGGCATCGACCAGATCGTGAAAGCGGGCTTCGGTCAAACTCATTGCAATGAACCTCGAAAATGTCTGCTGAAAGCGCAGTGGGGCAAGATACGGATGCCACCTGCCAAATGCAAAGCATACCCGTGATTGACCACGGCGGAACGCAATAATCCGGCGTAACCGGCCATTGCCCGCACAATCGCGGCAAAACCCCGCTGGACGGGAGGACCCTCGCATAGGCAAGCCGCCGGGTGGTCGGTATACTCGGGCGCAATTAATGCTTTTACAAAGGATTTCGCCATGAAGCGCCTGATCTCTTCGCTTGCTGCGCTCGTCGCGGTCGCTTGCCTCGTTACAGCCTGTGGCCAGAAAGGCCCGTTGTACCTGCCGGATGACACCAAGTCCGCCGACGAACAAGCCAAATCGCACTCGCACAAGCATCTTTAAGGGAATCCCATGGACGCCTTCAACTACCGCGACGGCGAGCTGTTCGCGGAAGGAGTAGCCTTGTCTGCCATTGCCGAGCGTTTCGGCACGCCGACTTACGTCTACTCGCGCGCTCACATCGAAGCGCAATACCGCGCCTACACCGACGCCCTGAACGGCATGCCGCATCTGGTGTGCTTCGCAGTCAAAGCCAACTCCAACCTGGGCGTGCTGAATGTTCTGGCCCGCCTCGGCGCCGGCTTCGACATCGTCTCGCGTGGCGAACTGGAACGCGTGCTGGCGGCAGGCGGCAAGGCCGACAAGATCGTGTTTTCCGGCGTCGGCAAGACCCGTGAAGACATGCGCCGCGCTCTGGAAGTGGGCGTCCATTGCTTTAACGTGGAATCCACCGACGAACTCGAACGCCTGCAGACCGTGGCGGCCGAACTGAACGTTCGCGCACCGATCTCGCTGCGTGTAAACCCGGACGTGGACGCGGGTACTCACCCGTACATTTCTACGGGCCTCAAGGAAAACAAGTTCGGCATCGCCATCGCCGACGCCGAAGACGTCTACGTGCGCGCATCGCAACTGCCGAACCTTGAAGTGATCGGCGTCGACTGCCACATCGGCTCGCAACTGACCACGCTCGAACCGTTCATCGATGCGCTGGACCGCCTGCTGGATCTGGTCGATCGTCTGGGCGATTGCGGCATTCATCTGCACCACATCGATCTGGGTGGCGGTCTGGGTGTTCGTTACCGTGATGAAGAGCCGCCGCTGGCGGGTGACTACATCAAGGCCGTGCGTGAACGCCTCGCCGGTCGTGATCTGGGCCTGCTGTTCGAACCGGGCCGTTTCATCGTCGCCAACGCAGGCGTGCTGCTGACCCGCGTGGAATACCTCAAGCACACCGAGCACAAAGACTTCGCCATTGTCGATGCGGCCATGAACGATCTGATTCGTCCAGCGCTGTATCAGGCCTGGATGGACGTCACCGCCGTGCGCCCGCGCGACGGCGCAGCACGCCCTTATGACATCGTCGGCCCGATCTGCGAAACCGGGGACTTCCTGGCCAAGGGTCGTGAACTGGCACTCGCCGAAGGCGATCTGCTGGCCGTGCACTCGGCCGGGGCCTATGGTTTCGTCATGAGTTCGAATTACAACACGCGTGGTCGTGCCGCCGAAGTACTGGTAGACGATACACAGGCCTTTGAAGTGCGTCGTCGCGAAACCGTGGCCGAGCTGTTCGCTGGCGAAAGCCTGCTGCCGGAGTAATCCCATGCTGCTGCGTTTTACCAAAATGCACGGGCTGGGTAACGACTTCATGGTCCTGGACCTTGTGAGTCAGCACGCGCATATCCTGCCCAAGCACGCCAAACAGTGGGGCGACAGACACACAGGTATCGGTTTCGATCAGTTGTTGCTGGTCGAAGCACCGAACAACCCGGACGTGGACTTTCGCTACCGCATCTTCAATTCCGACGGTTCGGAAGTCGAACAGTGCGGCAATGGCGCGCGCTGCTTCGCCCGCTTCGTGCTCGACAAGCGCCTGACGGCCAAGAAGCAGATCCGTGTCGAGACCAAGGGCGGCATCATCGAGCTGGATATTCGTAACGACGGGCAGATCAGCGTCAACATGGGTCCGCCGCGTCTGGTTCCAGCCGACATCCCTTTTCAGGCTGAAGTCCAGGCCACGAGCTACACCGTCGATGTGGACGGGCAGAGCGTCGAGCTGGCCGCAGTCTCGATGGGCAATCCGCACGCCGTGCTGCGCGTGGACGACATCAACAACGCGCCGGTTCACGAACTGGGGCCGAAAATCGAACATCACCCGCGCTTTCCGGCTCGGGTTAACGTAGGGTTCCTGCACGTCGTGGATCGTCAGCGCGCGCAACTGCGTGTCTGGGAACGCGGCGCGGGAGAAACACAGGCGTGCGGTACCGGCGCTTGTGCCGCTGCAGTGGCCGCCATCACCCAGGGCTGGATGATGTCGCCATTGTTGATCGACTTGCCCGGCGGGCGGCTGTCCATTGAATGGGCAGGCCCAGGGCACCCTGTGATGATGACAGGCCCGGCCGTCAGGGTTTACGAAGGCCAGGTTCGTCTTTGAGTGAGCATATGCGATGACCGATCAGCCTCCGGCTTCAACCGGCACACCCGGCGAATCGCCTGCCGATAGCGCAGCGCCAAACCTTGAAGCAGAGGCGGTCATCGCCTTTCTGCTGCAGCATCCGGACTTCTTCGCCGAGCATGACGAACTGCTGGTGTCGATGCGCATTCCGCACCAGCGCGGCGACACCGTTTCTCTGGTCGAGCGTCAGCTCAAGCTGCTGCGCGAGCGCAACATCGAGATGCGCCATCGCCTGTCGCAACTGATGGACGTGGCCCGCGACAATGATCGGCTGTTCGAGAAAACCCGCCGCCTGAACCTTGCACTGATGGATGCCACCAGCCTGGACGAGATCGTCATTGCGGTGGAAGACAGCCTGCGTCAGGAATTCCAGGTGCCCTTCGTCAGCCTTATCCTGTTCAGCGACAACCCCATGCCGGTCGGGCGCTGGGTGAGTGTTGCCGAAGCGCAGAAGAACATTGGCGGACTGCTGGGGGAAAAGGTCGTGTGCGGCGCGCTGCGCGAGCATGAGCTGACCTTCCTGTTCGGCGCCGAGCAGAGCAAAGAAGTCGGCTCCACCGCCATCGCCAGCCTGAACCACCTTGGTCTGCACGGCGTACTGGCCATCGGCAGTCGCGACCCGCAGCACTATAAAAGCTCGGTCGGCACGCTGTTCCTCAGTTATATCGTCGATGTGCTGAGCCGCCTGCTGCCGCGCTTCGCGCATTCGCTGCGCTCGGTCCGCTAGCCATGGAACAACATCTGGACGCCTACTGCACACACCTGCGCAGTGAGCGACAGGTGTCTGCCCATACCCTGGAAGCCTATCGGCGCGACCTGGAAAAAGTCCTGGCCTTCTGCAAAAAGGCGCAGGTTTCAAGCTGGACCGCGCTGGACATTCAGCACCTGCGCAGCTTTACCGCCCGCCAGCACCAGCAGGGTCTATCGTCGCGCAGCCTGGCCCGCATGCTTTCGGCAGTGCGTGGCTTCTACAAATACCTGAACCGCGAAGGCGTGTGCGAACACGACCCGGCGAACGGCCTGTCGCCGCCCAAAGGCGAGCGCCGCCTACCCAAGACGCTGGACACCGACCGGACGTCGCAGCTGCTGGATGGCGGCGTCGAGGACGATTTCCTGGCCCGGCGCGATCAGGCAATTCTCGAGCTGCTCTACTCTTCCGGCCTGCGCCTGTCCGAACTGACCGGGCTGAATCTGGATCAGCTGGATCTGCGTGACGGCCTGGTGCAAGTGCTCGGCAAGGGCAGCAAGACCCGTGTCCTGCCGGTGGGCAGCAAGGCCCGTCAGGCACTGGAAGCCTGGCTGTCTCTGCGCGCACTTGCCAACCCGAAGGACGATGCGGTATTCATCAGCCACAAGGGCACTCGCCTGAGCCCGCGTGCAGTGCAGAGTCGGGTCAAGGCCTTCGGCGAACGCGAGCTGGGACAGAACCTGCACCCCCACATGCTCCGCCACTCGTTCGCCAGTCATTTGCTGGAGTCCTCACAGGATCTGCGCGCCGTGCAAGAACTGCTCGGCCACGCCGACATCAAGACCACGCAGATTTATACTCACCTGGACTTTCAGCATTTGGCTACTGTTTATGACAGCGCCCACCCACGAGCCAAACGCAAAGGATCTGTAAATGATTAAGCTGGTGACTTTCGACCTGGACGATACCCTTTGGGATACGGCGCCTGCGATTGCCGGCGCGGAGGAAACCCTGCGCGACTGGCTGGCCGAACATGCCCCTAAGCTGGGTACGGTGTCGGTAGAACATCTGTGGGAAATTCGTTCGCGCCTGGTAGAAGCGGATCCTTCGCTCAAGCACCGTATCAGCGCGCTGCGTCGGCGCGTACTGTTTCATGCCCTGGAAGATGCCGGCTATGAAGCAGACGAAGCACAGGACCTGGCCGATCAGAGCTTTGAGGTGTTTTTACAGGGACGCCATCAAGTGCACATTTTCCCCGATGTGCAGCCGACACTGGAAATCCTGGCCAAGACCTTCACCCTGGGCGTTATCACCAACGGCAACGCCGATGTGCGCCGTCTGGGTCTGGCCGACTATTTCTCCTTCGCGCTGTGCGCAGAGGATCTGGGCATTGGCAAACCTGATCCTGCCCCCTTTCTGGAGGCTCTCAGACGCGGCAACGTGGATGCCAGCGCGGCTGTGCACGTCGGCGATCATCCCAACGATGACATCGCGGGTGCCCAGCGCGCGGGCATGCGCGCCATCTGGTACAACCCGCAGGGCAAAGTCTGGGACGCCGATCAGTTTCCGGACGCGGAGATCCACAACCTGTCGCAACTGCCGGAAGTCCTCGCCCGCTGGGCCTGAGACCGACCCTCCTCACAAAACCCGGTCAAGAAAAAGCCCGCAGCGACGGCGGGCTTGTTCTCATACGACGTCTGCTGCCTTAGATAGGGCGGCTGCCGTATTTATTGTCGGGCTTCTTGGGCGGATCGGCGACCACGTTGGCCTCCACTTCCTGCACCTTGCCGCCACGCGCCAGGAATTCTTCCATGGCACGCGCCAGAGCATCGCGCTCCTTGTTCTTGGCTTCTACGCTGGGCAGTTCATCGACCGAGACTGCCGCCTTGGCCTTGCCTTTGGCAGGTGTCGCCGAAACCTCGGCATCATCTACCTCGGTAACGTCGTCTTCGGGCGCAGCGGCAAGTTCCTCACCGTCGTCCTCGCCTTCCAGGTCCTCTACCAGATCGTCGTTGTCGTTGTCGTCGTCGCTCATGTTCTACCTCATGACTTGCGAAAGCAGATTAGTTATAGCCCAACAGCCCCAAGAGTCTAAGGCTGTCGGAAAAAATTCAATAACCACTGACCCCAGCGGTTATATCCATTCACCCTGAAGAGTGGCCAGGACGTTACGAGAACCACCAGCATCTCGATGTTCGCCCAGGTAAACACCTTGCCAGGTGCCCAGCGCCAGTCGCCCCGCCGTGACCGGCAACAGCAACTGGCAGCCCAGCAGACTGGCCTTGAAGTGCGCAGGCAAGTCATCAGGCCCTTCGTCGTTATGCTCATAACCGTCCACACCCTGAGGCACGAGCCGGTTGAAGAAACGCTCGAAGTCACGACGCACCGCCGGATCGGCATTCTCGTTGACGGTCAACGAAGCCGAGGTATGTTGCAACCATAAATGCAGCAGACCGACTCGACAATCCCGCAGCTCGGGCAAGCCTGCCAGTATCTCGTCGGTGACCAGATGAAACCCGCGAGGCCTGGCCCGCAGGGTAATTCTGGATTGATGCCACATACCGTTCTCCGCACCTTCGGCGCGCATTCTAACTCGACTGAGAAAAAAGCAAAGCGCGCAATAAACCGGCTTCCCTGCAAGTGAACGAAGACAATCGTGACAACGTTACAAGCGCTGCGTCACGGTGCCGAAATCATTGACGCGGGCACATCAGTGACAGCAGAAATTCGCGGTTTATCCGCAAACGCCAGACAAAAAAAATGCCCGGAAACCGGGCATTCTTTTTTAGCGCAGCGGCTTGTTACAAGTTGTAGCCACGCTCGTTGTGTTGTGCAAGGTCCAGACCGACAGACTCTTCCTCTTCGGTGACACGCAGGCCCATGACCGCGTCCAGCACCTTGAGGATGATGAAGGTCACGATCGCGGTGTAGACCACGGTGAACGCAACACCTTTGAACTGAATCCAGACCTGAGCGCCGATGTCAGTCACGGTGCCGAAGCCGCCCAGTGCAGGGGCTGCGAACACACCGGTCAGGATCGCGCCGACGATACCGCCGATACCGTGAACACCGAAAGCGTCCAGGGAGTCGTCGTAGCCCATCTTGCGCTTCAGGCTGGTGGCGCAGAAGAAGCAGATCACGCCTGCCGCCAGACCAATGATCAGTGCGCCCATCGGGCCGACTGTACCGGCAGCCGGTGTCACCGCCACCAGACCTGCAACCACACCCGAAGCGATACCCAGAGCACTTGGCTTACCGTGAGTCATCCACTCGGCGAACATCCAGCCCAGTGCAGCGGCAGCGGTTGCGATCTGAGTCACCAGCATCGCCATACCGGCAGTGCCGTTGGCCGCAGCAGCGGAACCTGCGTTGAAGCCGAACCAGCCTACCCACAGCATCGCGGCGCCAATCAGGGTGTAACCGAGATTGTGCGGAGCCATCGGGGTGGTCGGGAAGCCCTTACGCTTGCCCAGCACCAGACACGCCACCAGACCGGCGACACCGGCGTTGATGTGCACGACAGTGCCGCCTGCGAAGTCCAGAACGCCCCAGTCCCACATCAGGCCACCAACGCCGCCCCAGACCATGTGGGCGATTGGCGCGTAGACCAGGGTGAACCAGATACCCATGAAGATCAGCATCGCGGAGAACTTCATGCGTTCTGCGAAAGCACCGACGATCAGGGCAGGTGTGATGATTGCAAAGGTCATCTGGAAGGTGACGAACACCGCCTCAGGGAACAATGCCGCAGCACCGGTAATGCTCGATGGCGTAATGCCCGCCAGGAACGCTTTACCCATGCCGCCGAAGAAGGAATTGAAGTTGACGACGCCAGCTTCCATACCGGTAGTGTCAAACGCAATGCTGTAGCCGTAAACGACCCACAGAATGCTGATCAGGCCGGTGATGGCGAAACACTGCATCATCACGGACAGGATATTTTTCGAGCGAACCATGCCGCCGTAGAACAGCGCAAGGCCCGGAATGGTCATGAACAGGACCAGTGCGGTCGCCGTTAGCATCCATGCGGTGTCACCGGAATTCAGCACGGGCTCGGCCACTGGATCAGCCGCCAGGGCCAGACCAGGTACTGCAAGGGACAACAGGGCTCCTAGCCCTGCGAATTGACGCAGAGTCATATTGTTTTCTCCTGGGGCGTTGGGGTTTGGCGGCTTAAATAGCGTCTGTATCGGTCTCGCCGGTACGGATGCGGATAGCCTGTTCCAGATTGACCACGAAGATCTTGCCGTCACCGATCTTGCCGGTGTTGGCGGCCTTGGTTATGGCTTCGATGACGCGATCCAGATCCTTGTCATCGATGGCAACATCGATCTTCACTTTTGGAAGGAAGTCGACGACGTATTCAGCACCGCGGTACAGCTCAGTGTGACCCTTCTGACGCCCGAAGCCTTTGACTTCAGTGACGGTGATGCCCTGCACGCCGATTTCAGACAACGACTCGCGCACGTCATCCAGTTTGAACGGCTTGATGATGGCAGTGACTAGCTTCATGAAACTTTCTCCCGAATTGGTGGACTTGCCCCAGGAAAACAAACCCGACTCAAGTCTAAGCGCAGTGTCTGGCTTTGTAACGCGTCGGTCGCCTGATCGGGCCTGACCAACACCAGAAAACCGCTTCTGACGAAACACTTCCCCGCTCCGCCTGCCGCACTGCATTCGTCACAGCGACTGCATCAGTGCATGGGTCACAAGCCACTAAGCAGAAAGCTTGCCATCTCATGAATATTCATCAAATACAGGTCCTTGAGCTGCTCAAGGGGTGCCAATCCCCGGTATTGCCAAGCAGAACGCACAGACGTGGTGCACGCGTGCACGCCGGATTGCTCCATAAACGTGCACTTGCAACCCTTGGAAATGACTATAGACGCTGCGTGCTACACTGCCGCGCATCTGATTCAGGAAAACCATCATGCTCGCGCCCAAAGCTTTCCTCGACGCCCTCAGCGGCCACGCCACCCGCCTCTTCAACGGCGAAACCCCTGTGCCCCGCAGCGAATTCGAGACCCAATTCAAAGCCCTGCTGCAAAGCGGCTTCGCCAAACTGGATCTGGTCAGCCGCGAAGAGTTCGACAGCCAGATGGCCGTCCTCGCCCGCACCCGTGCCCGCCTGGAAGCGCTCGAGGCCAAGATGGCCGAGCTGGAAGAGAAGATGGGGCCGACGGACAAGGCTGAGTGAGTGCTCTCTGCTGAGATCCCGATCCAATCGCGCGAACGCGGGATCGCACGGACGTTCTTCCTGCACTGTGAGTCCGGACGGAATAAACGATCCGTAAGACCTGCCAACCGATCGCGGGGCCCCGAGAGATCTGTGGTCCGGCCAGCGTCCGACATGCAGCACACTGGTTACAACCTCACCGTTGAAAGACCCTTCGACCGTGAGCGAACAACGTGATTGAAGCCTCATGATAATTGCGCGGAAAACAAGGCACTTCGATGACCCTGAAACATTTTCGTGCGGCAGGTTAATGTGCGAAGCCGGGTTGAGTCTTTTGATTTCGACGCTATAAAAGAATACATCCAAGTGATCCGCACACGCGGCGAAAGCCCTCTGACTTTACCCCTCTAACGTCCTTCTATATCATCACAGCTTTAGTGGAGCGAGTCGCATGCAACAAAAAGACCGACTGAAAAAAACATGCACCGATATTGGCAACAAAATCAAAAGCCTGCGCAATATAAGAGGGCTTTCGCTCGGTGAACTATCCAAGTTGTCCGGCGTATCAAAAGCGGCACTTTCACAGTTGGAATCTGGAAATTCCAACCCCAGAATCGACACGCTTGATTCGGTTGCCATTGCGCTTCGCCTGCCATTGGGCGATCTTCTATTAAGTCAGGATAATATATATCCCTGCCTTGAACGCTTCACGCAGAAAACCGGAACATTTTCTCAGGACATGCTGTTTCGAATCGGCCTGGGCAACATATCCGAGATCTGGAACCTGCGCATGGATCCGTCCGTCACTATTAAAAGTCCCGCGCACAACAAAGGCACCAAAGAACATATATTTGTTCATGAAGGTGTGTTGACGCTGGACATTTCTGGCGTCAAAGAGCGATTGAACGAGGGTGATTTCTATGCGTTTTCGGGCGACGTCGATCACACCTACGAAAGCGGCGAATCGTCCGTCAGCGCTACCGTTGTCATGTCTTACGCCGCCAGTTAAGTACCTTGTATGCCTGCCGCATGTCCGTGTTCATGAAACTCGATCAGCTCATTGAAAACGCGCCTTGAGTGAGACTCAAGGACGAAATGTCCTCCCGATACACTCAGCAGCGTTGTCGTGGCATCGCTGAGCTGTGGCCACTCCGTCATATTCGATGTCAGCAACGGATCGTCCCGCCCGTAAACGACCAGCATCGAGACGTTGCTTATTGCAGGCAAGTCGAACGGTATCTGGTCTGCGATCAGCAGATCCTCGGCGAGTTTCTTGAATAGCTGAGCGCTTAGCCAGTTATCCGCCATTATACTTTCCGGGACGCCCCCCATCTGCACACAGAAATCCCTTAAAAAGCCGGGGTGTCGCTCTTCAGGAAGGCCTCGCAGATAATAACGACGCTTGTGGATCGGCTCGTTCGCCAGCAGGACAAGCGAAACCACTCGTTGCGCATCAGCCTCCCGCAGACGATGTGCAGCCAATAAACCCAGGTACGCGCCAAAGCTGTAGCCGATTATTACAATGGGGCCCACATCCGGAATACGGCTCATCAGATCGGCTAACACATCTTCAAGCGCGGTCAAAGAAGGCTCACTGCGCCTGCGTCCACGGCCAGGTAATTCATAGCTGATCACATCGAACCGCTCTTGAAGCATCCCTGAAAACTCGCGTAACTCCGCAGCACTGCCTCCGGCATGAGGAATCAGTACAGCGCTAATTCGGTCGTTTTTGTAACACATCCCTGTTTTCCTCTGCCCATCGGCCAAGCAACGCGGCCGACACGATCATCACACCGCCCAGCATCTGCACGATATTGAAGCTGTCCTTCACGATCAGGACGGCGAAGAGTGCGGCAAAAAACGGCTCAAGAGACAAAATCAATCCGACCCGCGTGGAGCTTGAGACCTTGGCTGCATACAACTGCATGATAAAAGCGAACGCGGTGGCGAAGATGCTCAGAAACAGTATGTAAATCCATATCTCAGCAGTGAGTGCTTCAAACTGCGATGCCTCGAAATTACCGAAAACCAAGACGTTGAGGGCCCCCAGTAACGCGACGACAACGAGTTCGATCAGTGTGATATTGGTCAGGGAGAACTTCTCACCAGGGCTTTTCCTTCCGAACATGTAAATCTGGTAGCCACGCACCAGTGCCGCCAGAAGTATCAATGCATCGCCTGAGTTGGCCCCCGAGAAGCCAGCTTTCCCAAAACATAACAGCGCACAGCCCAAGATCGAGATGCCGCCTGCGATGAACACCGCTTTATGCTGTTTACGCCCGCCAAGCACACGCTCGAAAAAGGGTACCAGTACCACCGAGACGACGATGAGAAACCCTGCGTTCGAGGCAGTGGTGTATTTAACACCCAAGGTCTCAAACGTCAGAATAACGTACAGTAAGACACCGAAGAACACCCCGCTGACAAGCTCTCCTCTCTGTATGTTAAAAATGGATTTTCGAGCACCAAGCGCCATGAAAGGAACGGCCAACGCAAACCTGAGCATGAGAAACAAGGGCACGCCCACGCCGGCATGAACGATCATCTGCATCAACGAGTAGCTGGCACCCCAGGCAATCGCCACGACGAG
Source organism: Pseudomonas floridensis (assembly GCF_002087235.1). Classification (GTDB taxonomy): domain Bacteria; phylum Pseudomonadota; class Gammaproteobacteria; order Pseudomonadales; family Pseudomonadaceae; genus Aquipseudomonas; species Aquipseudomonas floridensis. Next base: position 35,041 of record NZ_MUIO01000052.1, read on the forward strand.
CAACCCAAGGTCAATCAGATAAATCGTTGACCTGGGAAGTCTTGCGCTGACTTCAGTCATGACACAGCTCCCGTTATTGATGGCTGACTTCATAGCTGACCCTCAACACCCCTTTTTTCAACTTCAGGGCTTTGATCTGAAACCCGACCAGCCTGTCGGTCGCATCAATATGGGTGCCTGCACATTGCATCGCTTCGAAACCTTCTATCTGGCAATAACGCATGCCCTCTGCATCCCAGGTCTTTACCGGTTTCGAGGATGAGATCAGCTCATTGATTCGCAGCTCCGCTTTTTGCTTCAGCTCTTCGTCGGCCGGCAGCGCACCGCGTCCGGCCAGAAATTCCACCCTCGACTCGCCCGGGAAGTGGTGCCCCGACTTTGCAACCCATCCCATTTCACCTAAAACCCAGTTGAGGATGTGCCCGCCACTGTGCAGGGCGGCATGGCGCTTCCTGAGTTCTGCGTCGACGGAACACTCCACCTTTTCGCCGACCGTGAAAACGTGATCAGTGTCCACATGGAGCACCACCTGTCCGTCCTGATAGCGTGACCCTGAAATCGCACGGTCGTTTATCCAGCCGCAATCAGAAGGCTGACCGCCGCCCTGCGGATGGAAAATATTGTCCTCCAGCGCAATCCACTGCCCTCTATCATCAGTGCCGACACCGCAGACAGGCGTTGATACTTGAAAATGATAGGTATCATTCAGATAGGTTTGGTGCTGCTCCATGATGGCGCTCCCGGTTAGATAATCAACTTGTTGAATGGCTTGTCGCGCAAGGTTTTCTCAGCGATAGCATTCTTGGGATTCAGGCTCTGCCCAGCGACCACCACGCTGCCAAATTTTTCCAGCGACGTTTCACCGCCGTATTCATGAACGGTCTCGGTGTCCGGGTAGATATCGACGAAGCTGGGGGCATAGCGAGTCGCGAATCCCATCCTGGCGTCTTTCCTGGAGGTGTTGGGGTACGAGGCGTGCATCAACGTCGACCAGAAGATTACGCACTGCCCTGCCTTCATCACCAAGGGCACCGCCATGCTTTCGTCCGGCTTCCAGTCCGGATCGACCTGAAGTTCTCGATAGTCATAGCCAAAGAACCCGCGCTTCTTGCCTTCCTTTTCCAGCGTATTGACGCTCTCGCCGTCGTACTCCATACGCTTGGTTTCGTCATAGTTCATCTTTAGATGCGTGCCCGGCATGATTTCCAGGCAGCCGTTTTCAATCGTCGAATCGGTGAAGGCCGTCCAGACGGTCAACGTGCCTTTACCAAATGCAGACTCGGTTTCGCCTGGCCACAATATCTGCGGTTTACCACTGGCGTTGGCAAACGTATCGGCCTGGTGCCAATCAGTACCTTCATCGCCTGGGTACTTGGGAAAAAACTCCGTGCGCCAGCAAATCACGTCGGGCCCCAGAATATCGGTAACCGGCGAAACAATTTTAAGATGGGTGACGTGCTCGGCCAGCTTGTCGATATCCAGGTGCCGATCATAGTTGGATATATTGGTCCCGCTGCCAAACGAGTCCGCCGGATACGCGGCACGGCTACGGTCAGGCAGTGCACGCCTCACTTCATTCCAGAGGGCATGCATGTCTTCAGGCGTATAAATAGTCAGCGGCCCGATGAAACCGTTCTTTTCAAACGAGGCAATTTGCGCCGGGGTCAGGAAATAACTTTTATCCATGTCAATGCTCCTGTCAATGATTCAACGAGTGGCCAAGGGCGTCCGTGATGCTTTTATTGAATAATTTTTCAATTGAAACTTCGATGTTGTATTTTTTGCGAAGGCGTTTGTTGAGCGCCAGCGCAATCATTGAGTTGCCTCCCACATCGAGAAAATTTTCGTGTTGAGCAACCGGGCTTTCAACGGCTTCTGCAACCCAGCCCACGTAATCTGCCGTGATCTCGGCTTTTATAGTTTCGTCCAACATTCAGAGCCCCTCCAGCGTGCTGTAGATAATGTGCTTGTCAATCTTGCCGTTCACCGTTTTTGGAAACACAGGTACTTTTTTGTAACGCAGCGGATGCATGTAGCCCGGAAGCACAGCCCTGGCCTGTTTCTTCAGTTGTTGAATGGTGTCCGCTTCATTCTGCCTGGACGAAAAACAACAGAACAAATAGTCGCCCCACTGGGCATCATTAAAAGCAAGCACACACACTTCAAGCACATCAACCACCTGACCCAGCGCAGATTCGATATCACCCAGCTCAACCCGGTAACCGTTAATTTTTACTTGTTGATCAATGCGCCCGATATAAAGCAGATCTCCGTTATCCGCCTGCTCAACCAGATCACCCGAACGGTAATATGTTTCCGTGCCGCCTTCCGGGGTGATGAATTTATCCGCGGTCAGTGCCTGTCTGTTCAAGTAGCCTTCCGCTACCTGGGGACCGCCCAGAATCAACTCGCCCTCTGTCGCACCCGGAATTTCTCGATGTAGCCAATACGAAAAGCCTGGTAAGGGTCTGCCTATATTGGAGGTACCTTGCGCGGCTTCTTGTCGGGTGACGACATGTACCGTGGCATGTACGGTAACTTCAGTAATGCCATACATATTAATCAAGCGGGGCCGTGCATCGCCAAACACATCGAACCAGGTCTGTAGCCTGCCTGGATTGAGTCGCTCGCCCCCAAAGACAATACAGCGCAACGCCAACTCTTCGGCAGGCACCCGGGCCAATGACACCGCATTAATTGCAAAGGCTGACGGCGTCTGATTAAGGATGGTCACCTGCTCGGACCTGATGAAGTCTGCAAATTGATCCGGAGACAACCTCACATCCAGGGGCGGTATTAACAGCTTGCCGCCAAACCCCAGTGCGCTCCAGATTTCCCATACGGAGAAATCAAAAGCATACGAATGATACAAAACGATAATGTCTTCATTACTGAACTCGAACATGGGCTGCGTGCCTTCAAACAACGCAGCCACATTACCGTGTGTGATAGGAACGCCTTTGGGGCGACCTGTCGTGCCGGATGTATAAATTACGTAGGCGCGCTGATCCCGAGCGATAGGCTCAAAGGTAAAACCGTCGGGGTCGGCGTAGATCAACTGGCTGGCCGGTGTGAACGTTTCTTCCTGCCTTAGCGAGCTGTCGGATTCCCCGATGATGAGTTTGGGATTAGCGTCAGAAAGAATGGCAACGTTTCGTTGCATCGGAGCCGATTTGTCGAGCGGAATATACGCTGCACCGCACAGTTGTACCGCCAGTAAAACAGCGATCAGGTCAGTGGAGGGGGCCATTTCTACAGCAATGAAGTCAGACCGCATCACACCCCGTGCGCGCAATCCGCAGGCAAGCTGTCTGACCCGAGCTGCCAATTGACCGTAAGTGAGTTCACAGACAGAGTCTTTAACAGCCGACGCATTGGGAGCGGTGGCGACTACGCTGAAAAAGCGTTCAATAATCAACGGGCTTGCGGCGCTTTGCGCACCACTTCCTACAGAGAGAGAATCCATTTTCTCCAGAGCATTCATCCTGCATACCCGTTCCGTTTAAAAGACGAACGGACACTATAGCGAACAAAAGACTAAGTCAAGCAGGACTCGTGAAAGCGTTCAGCCGACGATTTCGTCGCTCCCAAACGTTAAGATTTTCAATGAAGATGTAGGTCAGGTCGCCGCGCAGGCGGTCAAGCAGGCCACGTAAGAGCTCATCGACCGAGGCTGACAGCGGTTTGAATCACAGTGGGCAGCGTGACGATGAGACCACACCTCACCGCCCGCTCACTGTCGTCAGCCTGGTGCCGATCAGGCTATCTGTTCGCGGGAAACGCCAAGCCCGAAGCGTTCGCGGTAGGCGGAAGGCGGCAGACCGATCGCATTGCGAAACGCCACGCGAAAACTTTCTACCGAACGATAACCACACACTCTCGCCACACTGGCAGTGCTCTGGTCGGTGCTTTCCAGTAGATCCCGCGCACGGCTCAGTCGCTCTTGCTGCAACCAGGCCTTTGGCGAAAGGCCGGTGGTTTCAACAAAGCGCCTGAGAAACGTACGTTCGCTCATGGCGACCTGGCTGGCCATCTCGCAGACACTCAAAGGTTTGTCCAGATTTTCCCGTGCCCACTGCAATACACGGGTTAGCTCATTGCGCGGCGATTTGCTCACTGGCGTCACGATGAATTGTGACTGCCCCCCCGTACGCTGAGGCGCCATGACCAGTCGCCGAGCCACCGAGTTTGCGACGTGGGCACCAAAGTCACGCAGGATCAGATGTAAACAGGCATCAATGCCGGCAGCACTGCCGGCCGAAGTAATGATCTGCCCGGCATCGACATACAGCACGTTCGGATCAACCGTGACAGACGGAAATCGTTCGGCCAGTTCTTCGCTCAGTTGCCAGTGAGTGGTCACCGTCTTGCCGTCGAGCAAACCGGTCGCGGCAAGAACGAATACGCCCGAACAGATCGACAGCAGGCGCGCGCCTCGCGCATGAGCATTACGCAACGCGGTCAGCAATGCTTCAGGAGGCGCTTCATGACGACTGCGCCACCCCGGAATAATGATCGTCCGGGCGCTATCAAGCAGTTCCAGGCTGGCATCAATACTGATTTGAATCCCGCCCAACGTCTGCATGGGACCTTGGTCAACCGCAACAATCTGACAGTCGTACCACAGAACTTCGATTTCCGGACGCGGCAAACCAAAAATCTCCAGTGCAATACCGAATTCAAAAACACAAAGACCTTTGTAGGCGAGGATGGCCACAGTTCCAGGATGATCAGACATTGGCGTAAATTTACCGTTTATTGGCGGGTGTCCTACTGTAGCCGACTGATCGAGTCCCCTACAATCGCCACGGACAATCACGAAAACAATAGACGACCACGCTTTATCCAAGCGACTGTCGCAGTGCCGACGCCCACTTGATACGTCGACAGAAGATTGTCCACTGTCCATACAATGAACAGCCTGGATGCCACGCGAATAGATTCAGCTTCTCTTGAACAGTTATCCGCGTTGCCGTGCGTCCATCACTTATTCCTGCCATTAAATTCCATACCCTCATTTCATGACCGTCACCTATCGGCGACCGGGTAATGATGGAGGTCGGCGATAGCGAGCGGGCGCTCGTTAATGCCGCTTGCTGCATGAGCGTTATCAGGACGCGTGAGGACAGGGACATGTTATTCGTACAGATTTTATTTGTGATGCTGACGGCCAAGTTACTCGGTGCCTTGCTGGCGCGCTTTGGCCAGCCTCAAGTGGTGGGTGAAATGATCGCCGGATTCGTATTGGGCCCGGTTATTCTTGGTCAGTTATTTCCAGGTTTCCATCAGCAACTATTCGATGCCGAGGCGACACGCCAGTTGAAAGTTCTCAGTGAATTGGGGCTGCTGCTGTTTACCTTCGTCATTGGTGCTGAATTCCGGTTCCCGGCAAAAGGCAGCAAGACCGGACTCAAGGCCTTGGCGATTGGCGGGTTCAGCATTGTCATTCCTTTTAGTTTGGGGATGGCAATCGCGCCTTGGCTTTTCGAACGCTTTTCCCACCCAGACGTTTCTCGACTGAGCTTCACTCTTTTCATAGGCACCGTGTTCTCGGTCACCGCTTTTCCGGTTCTCGCCCGGATTCTCAAGGAGCGCGGCCTGCTCGGCAGTGAGGCTGGAACAATTGCCCTGGTGGCAGCAGCCATGACCGATGTGGTTGCGTGGCTGCTGATTGCGCTGGTAGCCGTTGTCAGCGGCCATGACGGTAGCTGGCTGGTGCTCGGCGGGCGACTCCTCGGATTGCTATTGCTGGTCGCTGTGTCCTTTGCCCTGCTCAAGCCGCTGTTGCGCAAATGGCTGTCCGCCAAAGATCGTGTTGCTCAACCCAAGGTGCTGATCGTGATGGTCGCCGGAGCGCTGATCTACGGAAGCCTCACCCATGCTCTCGGGGTACATGCAGTGTTTGGGGCCTTCCTGTTCGGACTGTGCCTGCCACGGGAACAGCACTTGCTGGAGATGATCATTGAGCGCCTGGAACATGTCTCGCTGATCATTCTGATGCCGTGCTTCTTCGCCTTGACCGGGCTGAGTACCAGCAGCTCCGCATTTTCCAGCCTGGGCCTGCCCGTTCTGGCGGTCATTCTGACGGTGGCCATTATTGGCAAAGTAGCGGGCAGCGCTCTTGGCGCCCGAATGATGGCCTATCCATGGTCGATGTCCTGGACGCTTGGCGTGTTGATGAACACCCGCGGCTTGATGGAGCTGGTCGTACTCAAGATAGGTCTGGACCTGGGCATCATCGGTACCGAACTGTTTACCGCGCTGGTGGTAATGACCATTGTCACCACCTTGATGACCGGGCCGTTGCTGAGTTTGAAAACCCACCGATGGTTAACCGCGGGGGTTATCCATCAATCACGAAACTGACGACGTGCCGTTGATAAATCGATCAAAAAAAGAAAAGGGAGCCATTATGAAACATCAGAAACCCGGTCTGGCCATGGACGTGCTTGAACAACAACTCGAGAAGCACTTTCAGACCATTCTCTGTGACGAAACCCGGATGAAAAAAATTCGCAATGAGTTTCGTCGCGATGGTTATTTCAACTTCAAGGATTTTACCTTTCTACCGCGCAAGGTATTGGAAAGTGTTCACGAAGAGGTTCATGAATTGCTCAATGAGTATTCGGTGCGTCGCGACGTGACGGTTCCGTCCACCGGCAATACCTACCGTAAAATGTATAACGTCAATCAGCCGGAAATTGCCGAAGGCGGCACCTTGATTCCAGCACTGTACGAATCCAGAGCGCTGCGCAACTTTCTCGGCAATATTGCCGGCGATGATCTGGCCTCATGCTGGGAGCAGGAACAGTATCTGGTCACCAAGCTCAGCCACCCGGGCGATACTCATGGCTGGCACTGGGGCGACTACCCCTACACCATGATCTGGATTATCGAAGCGCCCGAGGATCCTGCGATCGGTGGCGTTCTGCAATGTGTGCCACACAGCGAATGGGACAAGCAGAACCCGCAGATCTGGCAGTACATCCTCAACAATCAAATCAAGTCCTATCACCACCTCAAGGGTGACGTGTACTTCCTCAAGTCCGACACCACCTTGCACCACGTTGTACCGATCCAGCAAGAAACCACTCGCATCATTCTCAATACCTGCTGGGCGAGCGCCCATGACCGCCGCACCGATGTCGCCCACGAAAGTATCGATGTGATCTGGGGCACCGAAGCGCGCACAGCCGAAGCTTCATAAGCCTGACGCCCGTACAGCCATCGAGTGAGCACGATCATCCACAGTGCCTGCGGTAGGCCGTTGCCTTTTTATCTTCAAGGAGAACTACCATGTCCATCAGTCAAGAAACGTTCCAGTCCGAAACCGCCTACGTTGTACGTGACAACGGGGTCGATCTCGAACTTAAGTTGTTCATGGATGAGCAGATTGACTACATCCTCAAACATCGCGCCACCGAGCACCCGTTCCTCAATGCTTATGCTCAGAAAGGCCTGCGTCCCGAACAGAGCAAGGTGCTGTACCTGGAAACCTTGCACTACTTCAAGTTCCTGCCGTTCTACGTCTGCGGTATTTCAACCATTACCCGGGACGAAGCCGTTTTGCGCACAATCGCCTTCAATGCTCGCGACGAATTGGGAGAAACCCAGTCGCACTCGGACCTGTATCGCAAATTTCTTCACGATAAGGGGATCGATGAGGCGCAGATCCAGGCTTATAAATGCCTGCCCAGCACTCAGGCATTGAACGACGGCATCTGCGCGCTTTACAACACCCCGCCGTTGCAGAAAGCCTTGGGCGGTTTGTTTGCAGATGAAGCGATGTCGGCATCGATGGTATCCAAATACAACGATGGCCTGATACATGAAGGTGTGGACGAGCGCGGTCGGTTTTTCTGGACGTTACACATGGAAGTGGAGGTCGGCCATTCCAATGCCGTGTTCAACGTCATGGAAAAACACCTGCAGACCCAAGAAGAACGTCGCCTGTTCGCCGAAGGTATTGAACAGTATCTGCACTTGATGGAAGTGTTCTGGGACGGTATCGAACGTAAACTCAATGCCGAGGCACTGCAATGACTGCAAAAAACGAGTCTGGCAACGGCGTAGCGTTTGGTCTCGGCGCCACCCTGCTGTGGGGATCGTACCCGCTGTGGTACAAGCCGCTGGCGGGGCTGGATGCCTACCACCTGCTATCGTGGCGAGTGGTGTTCGCGGAACTGTTTCTCGTGGCTCTGTTGCTACTGACCGGACGCTTGCCAGTGCTGCGCTCAACGTTGCGCACAGTAAGCCCGAAAAGCGTGCTGACGATCGCGGGCGTCCTCGGACTGTGGTGGCTGATGTACATCTACGGAATCATGACGGGCCGGGTGCTGGAGGTAGCTTTCGGCTACTTCCTAAGTCCTGTCATGAGCATGCTGGTGTCGCGGATTATCTTCAAGGAGCCACTGACGACGTTGCAGACCTGGGCGATTTTCCTCGCAGTGACCGGCGTGACCCTGATGGCGTTCGAGCTGCTCAACCTGCGTTCGTTTCCCTGGATCGCATTGGTCATCGGCTTCTGCTACTCGTTCTACGGCATATTCAAGAAGAAGGTTCCGGGGGATCCGGTAGTGGTGCAGACACTGGAAATCGGCGTGCTGCTGCCATTTGCCGCAGTATTTCTGACGCTGGCACATACCGCCGGGCAAGGGCATCAGTTCCTGCTTTCGCCCCCCCATGACCTACTGCTGGTCGCTACGGGGCTGATCACCGTATTACCGTTGTGGTGGTACAGTCTGGCGGCCAAACGTCTATCAATGATTACGCTTGGTTTCCTGCAATTCATCCCTCCGATCTGCAATTTCGTGTTGGCCGCCTTCGTTTATGGTGAGCCGGTCTCGTCGCTGAAACTGGCCGCGTTCGCGTTCATCTGGATGGCGCTGACACTGTTTACCTGGAACTCGATTCGGGTACAAAGAGCCAGCGCTGTCGCCAAACCGGCCGTACAACTGCGTACTGCGTGAGGACTCGTGCGCCACTCCTGTGGAGTGGCGCACGGGCTATAAGGAGATTCGAAATGAAAAAAATCGCTGTGGTCGGATGCACCGGCGCCGTGGGCATGACCATGCTCGAGCTGCTTGAAAATACCGGCTATGAAGTGGTGTGCATGGCCTCGAAACGCTCGGCAGGCAAAACGCTGAGGATTGGTGATAGCGAGCACTTGATAGAACCTTTCTCAGTGGAAGGCTGTGCTACCTGCGACATTGTTTTTCTGTGCGTATCAGGATCCTTCGCCCTTGAACATGGTGAGCGCCTTGCCCAGTCATCCTATGTAATTGATAACTCTTCGGCCTTTCGCTACGCAGACCACGTGCCATTGCTGGTCCCGCCCATCAACGGCCAACGCTATGCCGGTGAGAAACTCATCGCCAACCCTAACTGCTCATCGGCTATCGCCTTGATGGTGCTGGGCCCTTTGCATAACGAATATCATCTGGAAAGCGCGATCATCTCCACTTATCAGGCTGCCAGCGGAGCCGGTCAACCAGCAATGGAAGAACTACGGGAGCGAGCCAGGTCCTTCATTGATTATGGCGAAAACGATACTGCAGAACACTTCGCGCACAATCTGGCTTTCAATGTCATCCCTCAAGTGGACTCATTTGAAGCCAATGGTTATACACGCGAAGAGATGAAAGTGGTGTGGGAATTGCGAAAGGTACTGGGCGAGCCAGACCTGGCAATCAGCACAACCGCTGTACGCGTACCGACCCTGCGCTCTCATGCTGAAGCGCTGAGCCTGCAATTCAGGCAACCGATCGTTTCACTGGACCGCGTCCGTCAACTGCTCAGTGCCGCGCCCGGCGTCGAAGTCGTTGATGTGCCCGAGTCGGGACGCTATCCGATGCCAATGACCTCGACCTACAAACACGCGGTCGAGGTCGGGCGAATCCGTTACAACCTGATCTACAAGGAATACGGTCTGGACATCTTCGTTAGCGGAGATCAACTGCTGCGAGGTGCCGCCTTGAACGCATTCGAGATCATGCAGTTGCTGCCCGACTAACCGCTGCGGTTGACGGTCAGCGAGCCAATGCTGACGACTCGGCCGTCGGCACTTTTACATAGAGCTGTGTCCATCGAGCACGTTGGACACGGATTTCAACGCTTCATATCGGACGGCATCCACCACACCGCAGAACGCGGTTCTACATACTGGGTTTGTCGGCCCGGTTGTGCTCAATACACATGACGCCATCGCATACGCGGGGGCCGGGTGCAGATTCACTGCAGCTTCTTTCTGAGAGGCGGTATACCCAGCTTCATGAGATTGAGGGCATTGATGGCAGCAGACTCGAATGCCACTCCGTTATTTATGGAAGAGCGATGCTTGAATAGGGCGTGGGGTATCGGCAATCCTTTGAGCTTCTTGAAGTTACCTTTGTGCTCGGCAATACCCGCGTCAAGGGTGGCTACCAGATCCAGCGCCTGCTTCAACGTCTTGATCTCACAAATCAATCCGGAGCGATTCTCCTCTCCGATACTTCCGTCTTCCTGCTTTTCCTTTTTGCGTTGAAACTCCACTACGAGAAATACCCGCCCCCTCACCTCAATGCGCATCAACAACATGCCACGGCGGGCGTTGCCTCCCATGTCCAACCATTTTTCTGCCTTGGAAGACACGGGTTCGGGTGTGGAGAGCTGCACGCAAAGTGGATTGTCATCAGTACCCCGGCTGTCTGGAGGAACGAACCATTCCAGACTGTCGATATCCCCTCTTTCCTTTAACTGCAGAAACGCTTTCCACATGCTCAACAGTGCGCCTTCAGCGTTAATCGTTACCGGCTTCCCCTTTACGGACAATTTCCCGACCTGAGCGCTACCGCTGCCCGTTATCTCGCCTGTCGCATACACCTCTGGCTCGTCGGTAACGAGCGGAAGCGGCGTATTGTAGACGTGCTCTTTTATCTGCCTGGTTCTACCAATTTTCCGATCAGACGAAGAAATCTCGAACTCATCAGTCTCGATCTCTTCGTAAGGAGCCCTGCTGCCTGGCTGACGTTGATCAGTCATCCTCAGCTCGTCCGCCTCCTCGCCCGTGACACGCGGCCGGGACTGCGGGTAGAACTTATCGCTTCGAGTCTCTCCTTTCTGCTCAGACTGTTCCCGCACACTGTCGAAATCGACACCGTCTGGCAGCTTCCTTCCGGTCAACACAATGCATAAGAAATCTTTACCGTCATTGACCGGTATGACCCTGCACTTCAGGCGGGCAGTACCCTTTGTCCACGGTTTTACCTGAAGTGAGCAGGGCTCGTGATTGACGAATTCCGGCGTATCAAGCTGTTCGTACAGGTATTTGCAGGCGCGCTGAGTTGTCACATCGTGCCGGACATGGGCGAGAAAGGTTTCATCGATTTGGATCATGTCATTTCGTGGGTAGATCACCCACCGGGCAGACGATTTATTTTGCTTGTAAAAAAACCGGTTGAGCACCTCTGGCCAGGTATAGGTCGTCAGAATGCGAGGAATTTCAGATCCCAGGGAATACCCTCGCGCAAGAAGCTCCACACAGTTGATGAATAACCGCGACTGATCCTTTTGGTCAAACGCCAGTGACCAGTCTGAACTGGACTGTGGGGGTAGCTCAAAATCCTTGTCGGAGAATGGCAGCACACCGTTAATCAGTTCCCGATTAACGAAGTTCCAGCCCTTGTGATCCAGGTTGACGGTAAACCACCGCTCCTCGCACTGCGCACGGGCCACAGCGTTTCCATCCACGAAAATGGTTCCTGGCTGGTAAAGTCCGAGTCGGCTGAGCGCGATCTGTTGGGTTTTGAATGCCTGAGGTACATCATTGACAAGTTCTCTGAATACCACGTCAACCAGCGGTACAGTATTATCCGCCCTATTTTTACGCAAAGGACCGTACCACCAGACAATCCAGTCTCCGGGAAGATTCAGATCCAAGTCTTTACTGCTGCGACTAGAGGCATAAGGTAGGCGAGTAATGTGATCCAGCAAAGCAAGTTCTCCGTTCTAATGCCTTGAAAGAATACGTGGCGCTTCGTTGATAATACGGGGTTCCGGCCTTTCAACGAAAGGACGGGTAAAGGTCTGTCCGCAGCGAGCCAGAAATTGCGATACCACACCCAAGTGTGAGAATTGACGATTGGCTGGCGACGTTCGGTCGTGATGAAGCGTTTTAACCTCAATGGAATTAAAAGCATGACACGCCGATTCTATCCATCCCGCTGGCTGTCTGCCGGCCTGGTATCTTTCTGTGTCGGCACATCCGCGCTCGCCGAAGGCCTGACGCTGCACTCCGGCAAATACGAACAACTGATGCTGGCTGTGACACCAGAAGGTCAGATCGAAGGGTTCTATTCAGAGGAACGCGGCGTAGACACCACCTTCAGTTGCGCCTTCTACCTGCAAGGCAAGACCGAAGCCGGAAAGGCCAGCGCAGTTTCCACCTGGCTGGATGAGGTGTACCCGGGAACCTTAGAACCTTCGATTGACGGCGTGGTTCTGACGGTTGAAAAAGGTCAGCAACATCCAGGCTGCATGAACGTGCTCATGCCGGACATCTCGACAGGACTCGACCTGAGCAAGACCGAGGGCAAGAAGTGGATCGGCCTGGTCACCATTGCAGCCGACAAGGCCTGGCTGCAGAAAACACCGGAAGCCCATTCCGCTCATGGCGCCTATATCGTCAAGGATGATGTGGTTGGCGTATTGGCATTCAAGAATGGGGCAGCGAAAGTCGAGTTCATCAACGACAAGGGGCGATCGTTCACGGGCTGGATCGGCCAGGATCAATATGCTCGGGTGAAGGTGCCTGGGGGCTGAAACGGCCTCGGACGCTGCCTACACCTTTATCGGATGGGTCTCCAGACACTTCGCAAAGAGGGCTGACAGCCCCAATTCGATCAACCGTCTAACCTCCCTCCCAGCTGAATACCCAGCTACCGGATTTGGCGATCTGGCTAGGAGGCATACCGTTGACCATAGAAAGCAGGCATATTTACGCCTGTGTTTTGTTATGGCCGCTGTATGCGGGAGACCTTAGGGTCTGCCGGTGTCTCCTACCGGTTCGCCAACCTGCATGCAGCTGTCACCTTATTCGTTTGGCGACGGGAAGTGGCAGCTCCGAACTAGGAGAAGCTTTCTTTGAATACCAGCACAAATACGCCCCACATCCCCACCCTCTTCACCCGCCACAAATCCCACCTGCACGCCATTCGCCTGCAAGACCAGACCTGGTTCTGCGCCCGCGATCTGGGCATTCTAATGGGGATGTTTCTCGACGAGTTCCGGGCACGCAAGCTCGCGCCCGATCAGCGCAAGACCTTGTGCCTGGTGCGTTATGGCAAAGCGCAGGAGACGTTGATGGTGAGTGAGTCGGGCGCTTACGCCTTGCTGGTCTACCATCATGCTCCGCATAACGGCCCGTTACGTGAGTGGCTGGAGCATCATGTTGTGTCGACCTTGCGCGACATGCAGCAGACACCTGAATCGCAGCGTCCTACGCTGGGCTTGCTGCAGTGGCCGGGCGTGTCGTTGAGTTTGCTGAACTGGCAGGACGAGTCATGGATTCGCGTGCGGGACATGCCGGAGATTCTGTTGGAGCAATCGCGCCAAGGCGGTGGAAAGACGGCTTCTTGGTGGCGGCGGCTGCGAGCGCTCTGACGCAGTGCCG
>NZ_MUIO01000053.1 GCF_002087235.1 Pseudomonas floridensis
CGAGCCTCGCTGAGCCCTGTCTTGAATGGCCGGGGCACTTTCACATGGGCAGAGGCGTGGCGGCTACCTCAGCGATGGGATTGCGCCGCCACGCCTGGCTGGCTATTGAACCAACATTCAATTGGCGGCGAAAAAGCTCAGGCCCTTGCCAACCGCACAGTCATAGCTGACCGACTGACCCAGCGGCTGGTAGCCAGGTACGCTGAGCGTGGTCATGCTGAAGTCGGCTTTGCCATCGGGCTGAATGCGGTAACGAATGAATTGCTCGATAGGCTTGTTGTCGCGGTCCAGCGTGAAGTGCGTGTCTGAAAACGCCAGCATGCCGTCGGCGGTGATCCGGTACGCATCGATGCGTTTGCCGCCCTTGGTTTTGGACGGCTCGGCGCCCTTGATCGATGAGGTGCATTGACTCAGATCGATCACCACCGACACCGACTCTCCGGTGTTCAGTGCCTTGGTGATGGACGGCAGGTCGGGAAGGGCGTCGCCGGCGAACGCGAGGGCGGGCAATGACAAGGCGATGAGTGCAGCACAATAACGTTTCATGACGTTGAATCTCCAGCAATGCAGAACGACTAAAAAGCGCACCGAGGCAGGGTGTATGCCGTGGCGAATGAGGTCGTTCAAGTCCGGGTGGGTTGAGCACCGCGAACCCTACCACAAGGCTTTTCATCGGTGGGCCGCTCGACGCAGTGGCACGTGCTGTGCCATGCGCACGCCCTTTGAAACCGATGTAACCGGCAAAGAAAATTCGAGAGTGAACGCCGTTATCCTTTTCAGACACCAGCCGATACAAATTCTGGCGCCAATGTCGTCGCCGAAATGAGGAAGAGGTTACGAAATGCTGAGACAACTGAAAATTGCCGTCAGAACGGCCGTCTGCTTTGCGCTGATGGTTGTCATCGTGATCGGCCTCGGCGTTTTCAGCCTTCAGCATTTGCGCGGCATTCGCGAGCAGTCTCTGGAAATCGAGAACGACTCGTTGCCAGGCATCGCGCTGGGTGACGACATTGCGTTGTCGTTCGAGAAGACTCGCACCACGGCAATCAAGCTGTTGTCGACCCGCAACGCGGCGCAGGTCGATCAGGTTCATTCGGAGCTGCTGGAGAAAAAGGCCGGCTTTCAGAAAGCCATCGAGGCTTACACGCCGTTGATTACCTCCGAGGACGAGCGCTCACTGATCACCCAGCTCAACACCCTCTATCAGTCATACGCCGAGCGCGCCGAGCGGGTTTATCAACTGGTCAGGGACAACCAGGCCGAGGCAGGCCAACAGTTGGCCTGGGTGGAGATGAAGAGCATCGCCGAGAACATGGAAGCGCTGGTCGGCAAGCTGGAAAAGCTCAACGATGATTCCGAACGGGAGTCCAGCGCCGCTGCGTCGAGTGTCTATGACGACGCCTTCTCGATCACGCTGACAGTGATGTTGCTGGCGGTGGTACTCACGGTGTTGTTGGCCTGGCGTTTGTCGCGCAGTCTGTCGATGCCGATCAGCCTCGCCGTGCTGACCTCCGAAACCATCGCCTCGGGTGATTTGCGGCCCACTGGCATTGACCGCACGGGCACCGATGAAGCGGCGCTGCTGTTGCAATCCATGGAGCAGATGCGTCAAAGCCTGAGCAAGACGCTGACCCATTTGGGCGATGCGGCCCATCAACTGGCCTCGGCCACGGAAGAAATGAATGCGCTGATCGTCGACAGCAATACCGATCTGGTCGCGCAAAACAGTGAAATCGAAATGGCGGCAACCGCCGTCAACGAGATGAGCCAGGCGGTGGACGAGGTGGCACGTAATGCGGTGGCCACTTCGCAGGAGTCCAAGGCGTCTGCGCTGTCGGCGCGGCAAGGCCAGGAAGAGCTCGATCATACCGTCAGCTCGATCCAGGAGCTGACCCGCAACGTCGGGACCGCGTCCCATGAGGCCAAGTCGCTGGCTACCCGAACGCTGGACATCTCCAAAGTGCTGGACGTGATCCGCGCCGTGTCCGAGCAGACTAATCTGCTGGCCCTCAACGCGGCCATCGAAGCGGCACGCGCAGGTGACGCCGGACGCGGTTTTGCCGTGGTCGCCGACGAGGTTCGTGCGCTGGCGCACCGCACCAGCGAATCGACTCGCGAAATCGAAACCATGATCGGGCACATTCAGCAGGGCACGCAGAGCACGTTGACTGCGCTGGAAGTCAGCTCCGAGCAGGCGCAAAAGACCCGGCAGCAGGCTGAGTCGGCCAACGCGGCACTGGCCCTGATCGCCAACTCGGTCACGGTGATCGATGAACGAAACAGCCTGATCGCCACTGCCTCGGAACAGCAGGCCGAGGTCGCACGCGAGGTAGACCGTAATCTGGTGCGCATTCGTGATCTGTCCGCGCAGTCGGCGGTACGCACTGGTCAGACCGGCAGCGCCAGCCACTCGCTGGCGGAACTGGCCAACGGCTTGAACACCACGTTGGGCCAGTTTACGTTGCGTTGAAGGGGGCACTGCCGTAAGTGTTTTTAAGAGCGGCGCTCGATCTTCGTAAGCAGGCGTGTTGCACCGATTGGCACCCATGAAGCGTCCTGTGGCCGGGCGCTCCGCTGTTGCTCCGACAACAGTGAATGCGCAGTTTGCCCGGCAAGGTCTGCCCACCGACCTGTCGATCTGCCGCTGAAAACCTAGTGGCAGGTGGATCGTCAAACGCCGAGAGCGCCATAAACCGGGCGCTGCAACGATGTTCACCGATTAATAAGGCCGCTCGGGCACGGCCTGTGCACTGCACCTGGGGATCATTATCCTGAGTCTGCGGAGCTACCTCGATGCGCGATGCCGTTCTACACCCGATCACCCGCCGCCTGAGCAAAATCTGGCCCGTCCTGGCGCTGACCTTCCTCTCTGCCAGCCTGAGCGTCACGGCACACGCCGATGACGACCCTGTGCCATCGCTGGCAGGCAAGCGCATCGCGATCAGCATGACCGGCACCAGTCATTACTTCGACATCAAGGCCTTTCAGGCGCAAGTGGATGAGGTCAAGCGCCTGGGCGGCACGCCTATCACTCTGGATGCGGGTCGCAACGACAAGAATCTGGTCAACCAGTTGCAAACCGTGATCACCCAGAAACCGGACGCCGTGATCCAGACGCTTGGCACGCTGAGTGTCATCGATCCGTGGCTCAAGCGAATCAGCAAAGCGGGTATCCCGCTGTTCACCATCGACGCGCCATCGCAGTACAGCCTCAACAACACCACGTCCGACAACGTTGCGACCGGCAAGGCACTGGCCGGACAGCTGATCAAGGATGCGGGCGGCAAGGGCAACATCCTGGTGTTCAATGGCTTCTACGGCGTGCCGGTCTGCGCGATTCGCTACGATCAGCTCAAGCTGGCGCTCAAGGACCATCCCGAGCTGAAGGTCATCGAGCCCGAACTGCGTGACGTCATCCCGAATACCGTTCAAGACGCCTATTCACAAGTCTCGGCCTTGCTCAACAAATACCCCAAAGGCAGCGTGGCGGCGATCTGGTCGGCCTGGGACATTCCGCAATTGGGCGCCAGCAAGGCACTGATCGACGCCGGACGCACCGAAATCAAGACTTATGGCGTGGACGGCACCCCGGAAGTGCTGGAATTGCTGGGCCGTAGCGACTCGCCCATTGGCGCAGTGGTCGCCCAACAGCCGGTGCTGATCGGCAAGACCGCCGTGCAGAACGTTGCGCGCTACCTGGCCGGACAACGTGATTTGCCGAAGGAAACCCAGGTGCCAACGCTGCTTACCACCGCCAATAACCTGCCCGAAGTGCGGCAGCTCAGGGGCGACAACTGATCGGGAGGCACGCCCATGGCGTCAATGACGGTAGCGCCTGCCTTGCACCTGCAAGGTATTTATAAACGCTTCGGTGCCACCCAGGCGCTGGACGGGGTCAGCCTGCGGGTCGAGCCGGGCACCATTCACGGTCTGGTCGGGGAAAACGGTGCGGGCAAGTCGACCCTGATCAAGGTGCTGGCGGGGATTCACACCGCCGATCAGGGCAGCATCAGCCTGGAAGGCCAGTCCTTCGAGGCGCTCACGCCGCGTCAGGTCGAGGCGTCAGGCGTGCAATTCATTCATCAGGAGCGGCTGTTGCCGGGCAGCTTTACAGTGGGCGAAGCATTGTTCTTCGGTCAGGAAATACGGCGCGGACTGTGGGTGGACCGGCGCGCGCAGGAGCGCGAGGCCGCGCGGCTGCTGGACGACTACTTCGCCTTGCAGATCCCTGCCGATGTGCTGATTCGTGATCTGGACAGCGCCCAGCGGCAGATCGTGCAGATCATCCGGGCGCTGATCACCCGGCCCAGGGTGCTGGTGTTCGACGAGCCGAGCGTGTCACTGGTCAAGCGTGAGGTGGACCGTCTGCTGTCTATCGTGCGCCGCCTGCGCGATGAAGGGCTGACGATTCTGTACATCTCGCACTACTTGCAGGAAATCGAATCGCTGTGCGATCAGGTCACGGTGTTGCGCAACGGCCGTGACGTGGCGGTGGTTGACCCGTCGGTGACCACCACCGCGCAGATTGCCCGGCTGATGGTCAATCGCGAAGTGGGAGAGTTGTATCCCCGCACCCGGTCGATTGCCGGATCGCCGGTTCTTGAATTACAAGGCCTAGGGGCAGGGCGCGCCTACCATGACATCAATCTGAGTGTCGGCCGTGGCGAAGTGGTCGGCCTGACCGGGCTGGTCGGATCCGGTGCCAAGGAGCTACTGAAAAGTCTGTTCGGCCTGGTCAGGCCGGAACGCGGCGCCATTTTACTCAACGGTCAGACCCTGCGCCTGAAATCGCCACGGGACGCCGTGCGTCAAGGCATTGCGCTGGTGCCCGAGGAGCGCCGCAGCCATGGCGTCGCCCCGGCGCTGTCGGTGCTGGAAAACATCACAATGGCCAGTTTGGGGCGTTTCAGTCGCGGCGGGCTGCTGGATGCTTCGGCGCAGGTCCGTGAAAGCGAGCGGCTGATCGATGAGCTGGCGATCAAGACGTCCAGCCACGCCAGCGCCGTGAAGTCCCTCAGTGGCGGCAATCAACAGAAGGTTGCTCTGGCCAAATGGCTCAGTCGGCATTCGTCGCTGTACTTGCTGGACGAGCCGAGCGTGGGCGTGGACATCGCGGCCAAGACCGAGATCTATCGGCTGATTGCCCGGCTTGCCGAAGAAGGAGCGGCAGTGCTGGTGCTGTCATCGGACCTGCCGGAACTGCTTGGCATCACCCACCGGATCGTGGTCCTGCATCGGGGCCATATAGCTGGCGAATTCGATGCACGCGCGACTGACAGCGATCAGTTGCTGGCCTGTGCGACAGGCGCGCTAGAAGACTCGCCCCGTACTTATCCGATCTACGAGGAGCCTGTTTATGTCCGGACTTGACGTATCCAGCCGCGCCCCGAGCGGATGGTCGGCAGACTGGCTGCTGCGCCTGGCCCGGCGCGGTTCGTTGCTGGTATTTCTGATCATCCTGCTGGGCTTTGCTCTGAGCGCGCCGAATTTTCTGAGCCTGGGCAACATCAGTAACGTGTTTGCCCAGTCTGCCGTGCTCGGCATTCTGGCATTGGGGCTGACGTGCGTAGTAATAGGCGGTGGCTCGAATGTGGTACGCGGCGGACTGGACCTGTCACTGGCGGCCAATCTCGGATTGTGCGCGGCCGTGTACAGCAGCCTCAACAATGCGGGCTTCGATACATGGCAGGCGATCGGCCTGACGCTGGGCTGCGGTGTGCTGGTCGGTGTGCTCAATGGCGTGGCAGTGGTGTTCGTCAGGTTGCCACCTCTGCTGGCGACCCTGGCGAGCATGAACCTGGTTGCGGGACTGGAACTGGTGTTGACTCAGAACACCGTGCTGGCGACCGACTCGGCGTTGCTGGATGTGCTGGCCACTGGCGAGTGGCTGGGAGTGCCCGCGCTGGCCTGGGTACTGTTGAGTGTCGCATCTCTGCTGTACCTCGTGATCCAGCACAGCGTCTATGGCCTGCGCCTGTATGCAATCGGCGAATACCCGCAGGCGGCGAGAGCTGCGGGACTGGATCCGCGCAGTTATGTGTTTTCCACCTACCTGATAACGGGGGCCTGCGCCGCGGTGGCGGCGTTTTGCTCGGCCGCGCTGTTCAGCGGCAGCACGACAGGTTCTGGCGACATGCTGCTGTCGGTGGTGGCGATCGCCTTTCTCGGCTCGGTGTTTTCGCGACGCCTGACCGCCAATATTCCTGGCACTTTGCTGGCCACGTTGCTGTTGGGTTTTCTCATCAATGGCTTTCAGCTGTTGAACATCTCCAGCTTCTGGGTCAATGGCGTACAGGGTGTGCTGATTCTGCTGGTGGTGGCCTTTTCTGGCGCTGTCGGCCAACCGGAGGGTGAACAATGAGTACGCTGACACTGACGGCTTCATCGGCACGGAGCAGAATTCTGCCGCGTCTGTTGACGGCTACGCTGCCACTGCTGGTGCTGATCATTCTGGTGTTTTTCGCCCTGCAGGCGCCTGGATTTCTCAGCTGGGGCAACTTGTCGAGCCTGGTGCTGAACAACTTTCTGTTGCTGGCGATCGTGGCCATCGGTATGACCTGGGCGGTGGCTGCAGGCGGTATAGACCTGTCGGTGGGCACAGCGCTGGATTTTGCCAGTCTGGCGTTCGTGGTCACGCTTAACGGCGGTCATGGTCTGGGCGCTGCGGTCGCCATTGCGCTGCTGGCCGGTGGTGCAGCGGGCGCGTTCAATGCGCTGCTGATTGCCGGGTCGCGCATATCGCCTTTTCTGGCCACGCTGGGCACCTTGTTCATCGGCACCAGCGTGCAGCAACTGCTGTCGGACGGCGGGCAGCCGATCTATATCGCTCAGGGCGTGTTGCCGGGCATCGGTGCGGTGACTGTCTTGGGCGTGCCATTGCCGGTCTGGCTGGTCGCGCTGCTGGCAGGCGGGTATGGATGGGTGCTCGCGCGCGGGCGTCTGGGGCGCGAGATTCTCGCTGTCGGAACGCAACCGCAGCTGGCGCATTATTCAGGCCTCTCGACCCGGCGCATTGCCGTGCAGGTATTCGTCGGTAGCGCGCTGGCCTGCGCGGTGGCGGGCGTTCTGCTCAGCTCCACGGTTAATGCTTACGTGCCGATGTCGGGTAACGCGTACCTGATCAATGCCATCGGCGCGGTGTTCATGGGCACTACGCTGAGTCGCCTGGGCCGCCCTAATATTCCGGGCACGCTGCTGGGCGTGTTGTTCATTAATGTGATTGCCAACGGCTTGCTGTTGATCGGCTGGAACTTCTATTGGCAACAGGTCGCGACCGGGGCGCTGATTTTTCTGGTGCTGGCGTTCAGTTTCGCCAGCCGCCACCTGTTGCAAAAGGTCGAGTGATTCGCGGCGTCAGGCCTTGCCCGCGCCGTTGCCGATCTGCCAGACGTAGGGCGGTTCGGTGCCGTTGATCCGCCAGTCGCCGACGATGCGTGCCTTGTAAATCAGCGGATTGTGCGACGCCGCCGTGCGCGCATTGCGCCAGTGGCGGTCAAGCGCCTTGTTGACGCTCACGCCTGATGCCCCCAATGCATTGAACAGGTCGGTGGCTGAGCGCAGGACCAGTTCCGAGACGATCACTTGTGCCTTGGCCGTTTCGATCTCGGCGGCAATATTGGCCGCTTTCTCCTGCTGCGGGTCGTTGCCGAAACGCGCGATGTAGGCGTGCTGCAAGGGTTCGGCCGAACGCAGGGTGGCGGCTTCGGCGGCGTAGACCTGTGCCGATATCTGCCCGACCACCTGCTGCACCTGCGCATCCTGACTGACGCTGTCGGCATTGCCGGTGCTGAACACGCGCTTGCGATCACGGACTTCCTGAGCGATGTCGCGCTCCACGGCCCGGCCAATGCCTGCCAGTACCGCCAGCAGCACCAATTGATAAAACGCGGTCTGGTATTTGAAGCGTTGTTCGAAAGGGATCACGTGAGCCGCAGGCAACGGCACGTTTTCGTAAACCGAGGTGCCGCTGCCTGTCGTGCGCTGACCGAAGCCGTTCCAGTCATCGCTGTGGCGCACCCCGGCATGGTGCGCATCGACCACGGCGATCACGTCGGCACCGTTGTCGGCACGCTGCGCATACACGTCGATCCAGTCGGCGAAGATGCTGCCGGTGCTGTAGAACTTGCGACCGTTCAGCACGAAGCCATCGCCTTGACTGCTGACCTTGGTAATCACCTCTCCGATCTTCACCGCGCCCACTTCGGTCCAGCCGTTACCGACCAGATCGCCTGCCACAAAACGCGCAAACCATTGGTCCCGGTCTGCGCTGGCGGGTGCATTCAGGCGGTCCTCAACAAAGGCGAAATGCGCACGCAAGGCCTGCGGAATGTTCGAGTCGGCTTCGGCCAGTTCAATCAGTAACTGAAACAACTGACCGACCGAGGCACCGCCACCGCCATATTCCGTGGGCACGCGAACCGCGCCGAAGCCGGCCTGCTTGAGCCAGGCAATCGGTTCATAGGGCAGGTCGCGTGCCTTTTCCCGCTCGACAGCACCGGCGCTGATTTCACGAAAGATCGGACGGAAGCGGTTGGCGAGGGTTTCGTAGTCGGTCCCCAGCGAAAGGGGGTTGGAGGCGGTGGACAGAGTCATGCAGTGCTCCTGAACGCGAAGAGATCGGCGGTCGGCCGAATGAAGGGTCGTCCACACCGTTGCATACTCTGTGCCTGAATATAACTATTTGAATTTAAACGATATTTTATTAATTGGCGGCTGACGCTGTTGATCGTGCAACAGCGCGCCAACAGCTTGCCTGTAAACCGCACAGCACACTGTGGTGATCTGGCTTCGCAACTCATTGATCTGCTTGAATTTCCGCTCATGGCACGTTCGCTGCTATGGCTCCAGCGACCCCTCTCGATGGAAGCCTTCATGCTGCATTCACTGCCTCAAGCGTTATTGATTCAGGCTCAGACACGCGGCAGCCAGACGGCCCTGCGTTACAAGCAGCTCGGCATCTGGCGAACCCAAAGTTGGGTCGAGCTGGCGCGGGACGTGGACCGCCTGGCGGCGGCATTGCAGCTCAAGGGCTTTTCTGCTGCGGATAAGCTGGCGATCATCAGCGAGGCGAGGGCGGAGGCCTTGTTACTGACGTTGGCGGCGCAGACGCTGGGCGGGCGCGTCATTCTGGCCGAACCCGATGCGGACAATCGTCGCTGGCTGGCGTCGTTGAAACCCCGTTATGCCGTGGTACAGAACCCTGAAGGCCTGGTGCAGTTGCACGATGCCGCGCCCGGCGTAGTGATCATTCTTGATAAGCGAGGATTGCACGACACGCACCACATGCACCTGATCGACTACGCCGCGCTGCTGAATCAGGCGGTTACCAGCAGCGTACGGCCAGTCATCAATGAGGCTGATTGCGCTTTTGTATGTAGAGAGGCGGCTGGCCAACCACCGGACCAGCTGACACATGGCGACTTGCTGAGCGGCGCCAGGCAACTGGTGCAAGCCCACGGCATTACGGAACGGGACGAAGCACTGGCCGCCCGTGTGTTCGCTGCCAGCGGCCAGGCGCGCTACTTGCTGGCCCCTTGGCTGGTTGCCGGTTTCTGCCTGAATTTTCCGGAGGCGCTGAGCACCCGAGACAACGACCGCCGCGAACTGGGGCCAACGCTGGTGCTGGGTACACGCCATTCCTATGAGCGGCTTGAGCTTTGGGCACGCGAGCGCTTGCCCCTGCCGGGGACGATTGCTCATCGGCTTTATCACTGGGCGATGGCGGCGGATCCTGGCGTCATCCGGCGCAAGCTCGGCTATTGGCTGATCCGTCGTCCGTTACTGGATGTGTTGGGCATGAGTCGTCTGAGCAAACCCTTGTTGGCGGGTGAAAGGTTGACGCCGCAAAGCGAGGCCTTCTTCACCGCGCTGGGGATCGTACCTCGTGAAGTGGGCGCAGCTACTCGCACCGCGCAGCAAACTGATGGGGCGTTTGCTGACTATCGTCCTCCCGTGCGGCTAGGGGTGTCTTCATGAGCGCGACCACTGCTTCAACTTTGTTGGCGCTGGACAACATCAGCCTGTCGTTCAAAGGGGTCAAGGCCGTTACCTCGATCAGCTTCTCGGTCGCTGCCGGCGAGATATGTGCACTGATCGGGCCCAATGGTGCGGGCAAGAGTTCGCTGCTCAATGTGATCAATGGGGTTTACCGGGCGCAAAGTGGCTCGATTCACTACGCCGGCACGACCCGTACCCGCATGCGTCCGCATCAGGCGGCTGAAAGCGGGATCGCCCGCACGTTTCAGAACATCGCGCTGTTCAAAGGCATGAGCGTGCTCGACAACGTGCTCACCGGTCGCAACCTCAAACGTCGCAGCACCTGGCTTGAGCAGATGCTGCGCGTGGGGCGTGCGCCTGCCGAGGAGGATGAGCAGCGCGGGCATGCCGAGCGGGTGATCGAGTTCCTACGGATTCACCCGTGGCGTCATGCGTTGGTCGGCAAGCTTTCCTACGGGCTGCAAAAACGGGTGGAGCTGGCGCGGGCGCTGGCTGCCGAGCCACGCCTGCTGTTGCTGGACGAACCCATGGCGGGCATGAACGCCGAGGAAAAGAGCCAGATGAGTCAGTTCATCCGCGATATCAATCGTGAACTGGGCACCACGGTGGTGTTGATCGAGCACGACATTGGCGTGGTCATGGACCTCAGTGACCATGTGGTGGTGCTGGATTACGGTTGCAAGATCGGCGACGGCACGCCGGAGCAGGTCCGCAATGACCCAAGCGTGATCGCCGCCTACCTGGGCTCCCGTCGCACCTCATCGAAGGAAGGCCGATAACCATGGAGTTCTTTTTCGAGGTGCTGATTGGCGGCCTGCTGGCCGGGGTGATGTATTCGCTGGTGGCGATCGGTTTCGTGCTGATCTACAAGGCGTCCGGGGTGTTCAATTTCGCTCAGGGCTCGATGGTGCTGTTTGCAGCACTGACCTTTGTCAGCCTGCTGGAGCGCGGCTTGCCGTTTGGCTGGGCGTTTCTGGCCACGCTGGCGAGCATGGTGGTTCTGGCGCTGCTCATCGAGCGAGTCGTGCTGCGGCCGTTGGTCAACCGTCCGCCGATCATCCTGTTCATGGCCACGCTGGGTCTGTCGTACATGATCGAAGGGCTTGCGCAGGCGTTGTGGGGCGCGCAGGTTCACGGCCTCGACCTGGGGATCCCCGACGAGCCGCTGGAAATCCGCGGCATGCTGCTGTCGCAGTTCGCCCTGTTTGCCGCAGGCACCGCCACGCTGCTGGTCATCCTCCTTTCCATTCTGTTCAACCGCACGCGCATCGGGCTTTCACTGCGTGCCGTGGCTGACGATCCCTTGGCGGCGCAGGCCGTCGGCATCCGCCTGCCGCGAATCTGGGCGGTGGTCTGGGCCGTTGCCGGCTTCGTCGGTCTGGTGGCCGGGCTGCTATGGGGCGCAAGGCTCGGCGTGCAGTTTTCCCTGTCGCTGGTGGTACTCAAGGCGCTCCCGGTGCTGATCATCGGCGGCTTCTCGTCCATAGGCGGAGCCATCGTCGGTGGCCTGATCATCGGTGCCGCCGAAAAGCTCGCCGAAATCTACATCGGGCCAATTATCGGCAGCGGCATCGAAAACTGGGTGCCTTATGTGCTGGCCCTGTTGTTTCTGCTCGTTCGTCCCGCCGGCCTGTTTGGCGAGCGGGCCATCGAGCGCGTCTGACTCGCACAAGAGGAGTATCGCGATGCTTTATCGAGAAGCCGGACAACTGGCCAGCTCCTATGCTGCCGAGCGGCGGATCTTTCGTCTGCGTCAGGATCGGGTCGCATTGGTGACTCTGCTGGTGCTGGCCTTTGTGGTGGTGCCGCTGACCGGCAACGACTACTGGTTCGGCGCGATTCTGGTGCCGTTTCTGGTGCTGTCGCTGGCGGGCCTGGGGTTGAATCTGCTGACCGGGTACGCCGGGCAACTATCGCTCGGCTCGGCGGCGTTCATGGCCGTCGGTGCATTCGCTGCTTACAACCTGCAACTGAGGGTGCCGGGCACGCCGCTGTTGCTGGGCTTCATGTTTGGTGGGCTGGTTGCGGCCGCCACGGCGCTGGTGTTCGGGCTGCCCAGCCTGCGCATCAAGGGCTTTTATCTGCTGGTGTCGACGCTGGCAGCGCAGTTCGTCGTCGAGTGGGTGCTGACCCGGTTCAGTTGGTTCACCCATGACAACGCCTCCGGCGTAATCACCTCGCCACCGCTGATCGTGGCGGGACTGGATTTCAGCTCGCCGCAAGGCCGATACCTGTTGACCCTGACGCTGGGGGTGGCGCTGTTCTGGCTGGCCAACAACCTGATCCGCGGCGAGTTGGGCCGGGCCTGGATGGCAGTGCGTGACATGGACACCGCCGCGGCGGTGATCGGCATTCGGCTGGCCAAAGCCAAACTGCTGGCGTTTGCCATCAGCGGTTTTTATCTGGGCATTGCCGGTTCGCTGTGGGCGTTTGCCTATCTGGGCACGGTGGAACCGCATGGCTTCGACCTGAGCCGGTCTTTTCAGGTGCTGTTCATCATCATTATTGGCGGGCTGGGCAGCGTGTCCGGCAACTTTCTCGGTGCCGCGTTCATTGTGCTGCTGCCCATTCTGCTCGGGCATTTCAGTGCCGTGTTACCAGCGGGTCTGATTGACTCCGGGCAGCTGGAAAATATTCAAAAAATGCTCTTTGGCGCTTTGATCATCACCTTTCTGATCAAGGAACCCGAGGGGCTAGCGCGTTTGTGGCAGCGCTTTCGCCAGCGCGCACGATTGTGGCCTCTGCGCTACTGAACACCTGTCGCCGAATAGCCGTTCAACCCGTACTCCAAAACCATTGTTTGTACCTCTCAAGGATCTGCCTATGAAATCCCGAACGTTCGTCGTGCGCCTGATGCTGGGCCTGGCTCTGCTGGCGTCTGGTCTGAGTGCAACCGCACAGGCCGCCAACGAGCAATATTTCCCTCTGCAAAGTTATCGGGTCGGGCCCTATGCGGCTGGCGGCACTGGCTTCTTTGGCGGCTTCATCGACTATCTGCAATACGTCAACGCCAACGGCGGCGTGAATGGCGTGAAGCTGACCTGGTCGGAATGCGAAACCGAATACGTGGTGGAGAAGGGTATCGAGTGTTACGAACGCCTCAAAGGTGGATTGAACGGCGCGCCGGCCGCCGCGACCAACCCGCTGTCGGTTGGCATCGCCTACGCTACGCTGGAGCGCTCCACCGCCGACAAGCTGCCGCTGATCACTATCAATCACGGTCGCACCGATTCCACTGACGGCAGCGTGTTTCCTTACGTGTTTCCCTTGCAGCTGAACCCGTATTCGGAAGTGTCAGCCATCGTCAATTACATCGGTCAGCGCGAAGGTGGGGCCGAGTCGCTCAAAGGCAAGAAAATCGCCGTGCTCTATCACGGTTCGCCCTATGGCAAGGAAACCAACGGCGTATTGGAAACCCTGGCCAGCCACTACGGTTTTGAGCTGACCACGCTGGAGGTTCCGCACCCCGGCAATGAGCAGCAATCGCAGTGGCTGAACATCCGCCGTCTCAAGCCTGACTGGGTGATTCTGCGCGGTTGGGGAGTGATGAACCCGGTGGCGTTGAAATCCGCGCAAAAGGTTGGTTTTCCTGTGGATCACATCATTGGCAATATCTGGAGCAACTCCGAGGAAGACGTGATACCCGCTGGCGCTGCCGCCAAAGGCTTCATCGCGATCACCACGCACCCCTCCGGCACCGGGTTCCCCGTGTTGCAAGGTATCAAGACGGCCGTGCTGGACAAGGGGCAGGGCAATCTGGCCGATGCGAAACGGTTCGGCACGGTGTATTACAACCTCGGCGTGGTGAACGGCATCCTCAATGTCGAGGCGCTGCGTATCGCCCAGGCCCGCTTTGGCAATCAACCACTGACCGGCGAGCAGGTGCGCTGGGGCTTCGAACATCTCGATATCAATGATGCGCGCTTGCAGGCGCTGGGGGCCAAAGGGCTGGTGCAGCCGTTGAAACTCTCCTGTGCGGATCATGAGGGCGGCGGCGCGGTGCGTTTCCAGCAGTGGGACGGGCAGCGCTGGAACCTGATCAGCGATTGGGTGCAGGCCGACCGTGCATTGTTGCGACCGATCATCGAAGCCTCCGCTGCGCAGTACGCCAGGGAAAAAGGCATCACCCCGCGTAACTGCAGTCAGGAGCAATAACGTCCATGAGTCACATCCCGCTTGCCACCACGTCTGCCGATCCGCTGCTGTCGGTGGACCAGATCGAGGTGTTCTACGAGCAGTCGATCCTCGCTCTGCGCGGGATCAGCCTGCAGGTTCGACAGGGTCAGATGGTGGCGTTACTGGGTGCCAATGGAGCAGGCAAAAGCACCACCCTCAAGGCGATTTCCAGCCTGGTGCGCGCCGAACGCGGTGAGGTGGTCAGTGGCCGCATTCATTATCAAGGCGAGTTGATCACCACCTGTGATCCTGCGTTGCTGGTGAGCAACGGGCTGGCTCAAGTGCTGGAAGGCAGGCATTGCTTCACCCACTTGAGCGTCGAACATAACCTGCTGATCGGCGCGTTCGTGGCCAAACCTTCGCGGTCTGAACTCAAGCAGCGGCTGGAAAAGATCTACGGTTACTTCCCGCGGCTGAAGCTGCTGCGCAAGCGGTTGACGGGCTATACCTCGGGCGGCGAGCAGCAGATGGTCGCCATCGGCCGGGCATTGATGTCAGAGCCACGCCTGCTGTTGCTGGACGAGCCGTCCATGGGGCTGGCGCCGCAGGTGGTCGAAGAGATCTTCGACATTCTCGGCCGTCTGAATCGTGAACAAGGCCTGAGCCTGCTGGTGGCCGAACAGAACATCAGCCTGGCGCTGGAGCATGCGCACTTCGGTTACGTGTTGGAGAACGGACGCGTCGTTGATGCTGCACGCGCGGCAGTGCTGGCCGGGCGCGAGGATCTTCATCACCACTATCTGGGAGCCGCCGTGCCTTGAGGGCGCGGCTGTTGGTCCAGCAACAGCGATCGAACAATCTGTTCAAGTAAAAGCTGATCCAGCTTTAGATTGTTCTCATAAGTACATGATTACTAAGCAAAGTGGTATTCAGGCACGCACTGTGCAGTGTCCGGGTCATACGCGTTGATCTGCTTTCAACCTGCTGTCGACCATCAGGAAACTGCCCATGACTCAAGCTGTTGCAAAACCGCCCAAGGCGCACGTCATCAAATCGGATGCTGAAGCCCTCGAGATTGCCAGAACCCTGGCAGTGCACTTTGCCGAAGAAGCGTCGGTGCGTGATCGCGAGCGTCGCTTGCCGGTTGCGGAACTGGACGAATTTTCCGCCAGCGGCCTCTGGGCGATCACCGTGCCCAAGGCTTATGGGGGTGCCGGGGTGTCTTACGTGACCGTTGCCGAGGTGATCAAGATCATCTCGGCTGCCGACCCGTCGCTGGGACAGATTCCGCAAAATCACCTGGGCATACTCGACATCCTCCTGCAGACCGGCACCGAGGAACAGAAGCGCCATTATTTCGCCAAAGCACTGGCCGGGTACCGTTTTGGCAACGCCTTTTCGGAATCGAAAAGCAAGAATGCCGGAGCCTTCCAGACCCGCATCCGGTTCGAGGGCGGCGAGGCGGTTGTGGACGGCGAGAAGTTTTACTGCACCGGCGCTTTGTTCGCGCACATCGTGCCCGTGGTCGGCGTCGATGAGCAGAACAACGCCTTCATTGCCTTTGTCGAGCGTAACAACCCCGGCCTGACCATCATCGACAGCTGGGATGGTTTTGGTCAGCGCACCACTGCCAGCGGTGGCGCGGTATTGAAAGCGGTTCGGGTGCCGGCCAGCGCAGTCATTCCCGCGCACCGAGCGTTCGATGAACCCACCGCTCACGGCCCGATCTCGCAGATCATCCAGGCGGCGGTGGACACCGGCATCGCTCACGGTGCATTCGAGGAAACGCTCAAGCATGCGCGACTGGCGCGACCGTGGATCGACAGCCAACAGGCGTTCGGCTGGCAGGACCCATTCAGCCTCGCCGCCGTTGGCGACCTGCAATGGCGCCTGCACGGCACCGACGCGATCCTCACCAAGGCCGCGCAAGCCATTGACCAGGCGCTGGCGGCTCCGAGTGAAGACAGCGTCGCGCAGGCCTCGGTGGTGGTCGCCCAGGCCAAGGTGCTGTCGGCGGAAATCGCCTTGCTGGCCAGCAGCAAACTGTTCGAACTGGCCGGCACCCGGTCGGTGCTTGGCTCGCTCAACCTGGACCGTCATTGGCGCAACGCCCGGACCCACACCCTGCACGATCCGGCGCGCTGGAAATATCACCTGATCGGCAACCGCGTACTCAACGGCATCGCGCCGCCGCGCCATGCCTGGAATTGATCGAGGAGCCTTCCCGTATGTCGCTTTTACCCCAATCCCATCCCGTCATCGCCGTGCAACTGGCGGTTGCCGCCGAGGACCTGAACCATGCCCGCCGGGGGTTGCAGCAAACCCTCGATTATCTGCGCGAACACGGTCAGCCGTGGGCGTTCAGCGACGTGCAGCGTGTGGTTGATGATCCTTATGTCATTGGCAAGGTGGGCGATCTGCAGATTCGCCTCGATCTGGCTGCCGCGCTTCTGGAGCGTGCCGAGGTCTTTGACGGCTCGCTCGAACAGCGGTTGATCGCCAGCACCGAAGCCGTCATTGCCAGCGCCAATGCGTTGCAGGCGGTCGACAATACCCAACACGAACTGACCGGCCAGCGTCAGGCCTTGCCCGTGCAGAGCGAACGTGAACCGCTGCGTTGGCATTATCAGGTGCTCGGCAACCATCGCCTCAACGGCGTAGCGCCGCCTCAGCTTCAGGAGTGACTGCATGTCCCGTCAAATTCGCCTCAATGCCTTCGACATGAATTGCGTGGGCCACCAATCGCCCGGCTTGTGGGCTCATCCGCGAGACCGCTCCTGGCAATACAAGGATCTGGAGTACTGGACCGATCTGGCGAAGATTCTCGAGCGCGGCAAGTTCGATGGGCTGTTCATCGCCGACGTACTGGGTATCTATGACGTCTACCAGGGCAACGGTGAGGCGGCGATTCGCCAGGCCACGCAGGTTCCGGTCAACGACCCTTTGCAACTGATTCCGCCGATGGCGCTGGTGACCGAGCATCTGGGTTTCGGCCTGACGGCCTCGTTGTCGTTCGAGCACCCGTATCCCTTTGCCCGGCGCCTGTCGACCCTGGACCACCTGACCAAGGGCCGGGCAGGGTGGAACATCGTGACTTCGTACCTGGAAAGCGGCGCGAAGAACCTGGGCCAGAAGACCCTGACCGAGCACGATGCGCGTTACGATTTTGCCGAGGAGTACCTGGAGGTCTGCTACAAGCTTTGGGAAGGCAGTTGGGAGGAGGGTGCGATTCTGCGCGATCGCGAAAGGCGCGTGTTCAGCGATCCCGGCAAGATCCATGAGATCCGCCATGTCGGCAAGCACTTTCAGGTGCCTGGCATCCATCTGTGTGAGCCCTCACCGCAGCGCACGCCCGTGCTGTACCAGGCGGGCGCATCCAGTCGCGGCAAGCAGTTCGCTGCCGAGCATGCCGAATGCGTATTCGTCGCTGCGCCGTCCAAAGTCCTGCTGAAAAAAACCGTTGCCGACATCCGTCGCCGCACTGCCGAAGCGGGGCGGGATCCGTCCAGTGTGCTGATCTTCAACCTGCAGACCGTGATTCTTGGTGAAACCGATGCCAAAGCCAAAGCCAGGTTCGAGGAGTACAAGAGCTGGGTCAGCTACGAAGGCGCAATGGCGCTGATCTCCGGCTGGACCGGCATCGATTTCAGCCGGTTCAGGCCCGATGAGCCGCTCAAACACGTGCACACCAACGCCATCCAGTCGGCCGTGGAAACCTTCTCGACCGCAGACCCGGACACGATCTGGACGCCACAGGCGCTGGCTGACTGGGTCGGCATTGGCGGTTTCGGACCGCTGTTCGTCGGCAGTCCGGAAACCGTTGCCGACCTGTTGCAGGAGTGGGTCGAGGAAACGGACGTCGATGGCTTCAATCTGGCCTACGCGTTGACCCATGAAACCTTCATCGATGCGGTCGAATTGCTGGTTCCAGAGTTGCAAAAGCGCGGCGTCTACAAGACCGAATACGCCCAGGGCACACTGCGCGAAAAGCTGTTCGGTGCCGGTCCGCGTCTGCAAGCGCCTCATCCGGGCGCGGCGTTTCGCGATCTGGCAGCGCTTAACCGCGCGCGCGAGCCACAAAGCGCTTGAGTCACAGGCGTCGCTGCGCAGTGTCTCAAGCATCAGTGCCTGACTGACACTGCGCAGTCGATCGGCTATCCCTGCAACTCCGCGCACCAGCCCGTTCGCATCAGCCTTGGCGCAGGTCAATGCGTCGAACCGGCACCTCGTTAGACTCCTTCTGCGTATCAGCTCCCGCACTCGACCCAAAGAACCACCCAATCGTATGTCCTGCGTCCTGCGTCCTGCGTCTTGCGAGGCAGTGCGGTGTCGCGTCACAGATTTATCTGGCTAACCTTTGAATCGTTGAGCGGCTTAAACGTTTTACCTATGCCTGCCGCACGGTCTGGCTTCGTTACGCCGTGCAGTGGTTTTGATCCTTCATGAACAGGAGTTCTCATGAAACCCTCGATGCCGAGCCGTTCCAGCCTGGTCGCGCTACTGGTCACCTCTGTTTTCACATTGACCCCGGCCTTGGCCAAAACATCGTCCGCGACCGCAACAGACACCTTCGCCGCACTGGCGGTGGTCAAGCCGGTCAGCGCCTGCACTGCACTGACCCAGGTTGATCTTGAGGATATCGGCGGCGCTGGCAGCCGCGTGACTTCAGTCAGCGAGTCGACACGCGAGAACGTAGCGGTCTGTGTCGTCGAAGGCCTGCTGGCTCCGCAGATCGGCTTCAGGCTGGAATTGCCGACCACTACCTGGGCGCAGCGCTACCTGCAGGTCGGTTGCGGCGGTCTGTGCGGCCGCATCGACATGAAGGCCGGGGCTGCGCAACACTGCCAGCCGCTGCGTACCGGCGCGTTCGCGGTGGCCTCCACCGATATGGGCCACAAAGCAGCCGACACCTCGTTCGGCGACGACCCACAGAAACGTGCGGATTTCGCCCACCGTGGCATTCACCTCACCGCGTTTGCGTCGAAAAAGCTGATCAACGCGTTCTACGGCCAGAAGGCGAAATATGCCTACTTCACCGGCTGTTCCGATGGCGGTCGTGAAGCGCTGATCGAGGCGCAACGTTACCCGGAAGACTTCGACGGAATCATCGCAGGCGCTGCGGCGCTGAATTTTCAGGTGCAAAACGCGCTTTATCACGCCTGGATGGCGCGCTCCAACACTGGCCCGGATGGCAAGCCGATCATGCTGGCGTCTCGTCTGCCGATCCTGCATAAGGCGGTGCTGGCACAGTGCGACGTGCTGGACGGACAGATCGATGGCCTGATTGCCGAGCCCAGACTCTGTCATTTCGATCCGGCGGTGGTGCAATGCAAGGCCTCGGCGGATGCCGGCAAATGCCTGACATCTCAGGAAGTCGAAACCATACGGCGTTTCTACGAGGGCCCGAAGGATCGGGTCAGTGGCGAACGGCTGATAGTGGGCGGTCCGCAACCAGGCTCTGAGCTGGCGTGGGCAGGTGTGTTCGTGCCGGTTGCTGCCGACCAACCGATCTTCAGCGAAAAGATCGCCATGGAGTCCATTCGCAATCTGGTATTCGAAAGGAATCCAGCGGCGGATTTCAAACTGGCCGACCTGCGTTTCGACGAATCCACCTTCGAGCGGCTACGGCCGCTGCATGCTCTGTATGACGCCACCAATCCTGACCTGTCGTCATTTGCGAGCCGTGGCGGCAAGTTGATTCTCTGGCACGGTTGGGCTGATCCGCACATTTCGCCGCTCAATACGCTGGCCTATCACGAAGCCATCGAAGCGCGAATGGGCAAAGCAAGAGCCGAGTCATTCGAGCGGCTGTATATGCTGCCGGGTGTCTACCATTGCGGCGGCGGGGAAGGTCCGAGCCAGATCGATTTGCTGACGCCGGTCATGGCCTGGGTCGAGAAAGGTCGGGCACCGGACGCAATCGTTGCCCGTCAGGATCGTCCTGACAAGGGCATTGGTTTTGGCGCGCCAATCGCGAATGACACCAGGCCTGCAACAGCGAACTTGCCCGCGTTCATGACCCGGGAAGACGTCTCCAACCGGGGCCGTACCCGTAAGGTGTTCCCGTATCCCTTCATGGCTGAGTACGATCACAAGGGCTATTCGAAACGGGCCAACAGTTACCAACGCTCGGAACCGCTGACCACCGACAAGACGCCGAAGTGGATGGGCTCCGGATTCTTCCAGCCTTATGCGCCCATGCAGGGTCAGTCGGACTGATCTTGCCGGTGGGCGTGGACTTATTTTCGAAGGGGATTTTTCTGGCGCTGCGGTTGGGCTCGCAGCGCTGGCCTCTTCGCGGGCGAGCCTGCCCCTACGAAAAGCCATTCTTCCATGCACCTGGCAGTACCGGCAGCTTTTCACCTGATAATAAAAAACCCCGTCAATCGGGATTGACGGGGTTTTCAAGAGTGGAGGCCGAGGTCGGAATCGAACCGGCGTAGGCGGATTTGCAATCCGCTGCATAACCATTTTGCTACTCGGCCTCAAACATCCGATGCATTACCGCTGCATCAAACGTTGTAAACTTTTTAGAAGAAAAGATTTTTTCTTTGTCTTCCAACCCATTGAATCTAAAGGGTTTTTTTCAATCCCCTAGTCGGGAATGGACGCAATTCTGTACTGGTTCGAATGGCATGTCAAGAACGAGGCGAAAATAATTCGCTCTGAGCCGCAAGCCACGGCGCGTCAACGTCTGGGTTTCGCAGGCTGGCCGCGGACAGAGAATCTTCGCGGCACTGTCCTTTATCAGGGACGGCTCGCGTCATCATCGACCCACGACCCACGCTATCGAGCCCAACGTATGGAGTTCGTGAGCAGCAAGACTCAACCCCGCTTTTCAGCTGGACATCCGCATGCGACGTTCTTCACGCAGTTGTTCAAGTTCCGAGGGGGTGCGGGCCAGAAGCCTGAGCGCGAAATCGTGAGGGGTCGTGTCGCGTTCCTGTGCAGCCCGCAGGAACGCCGACCGGGCGTGCTCGGCGCGACGTTCGCTGATGAACAGGCCACCAGGGTGACGGCTGAAATTGGCCAACTCCTGCTGCAACTGTTCGTTGCGACGAATGAAGATTTCCAGCGCCTGGCTGATCTGGGTGTCCGTAAAAGGCATGTGTTTCTCTCCCTGAAATTATTGACCGAGACCTGTATCGGCAGTGTCATCTGAAAGTTGTGTGCAGTTCGTCGGGATGACCGCATGCTGCCTTTATTACGGTGTGTCGTATCACGTTCGCGCCTGGGCCATTTTCTGGTCCAGGGCGGCGCTGAAAATGTCTTCCAGCGCTTGCGCATGTTCATCGGTCAGGGCATTCAGGCAATTTAGCCCGGCCACAAATCCTTGCGTCATGCCCCCGGCGGTTGCCAGTTCGAGCAGGCCTTGCGCCGTCTCGATCTGGCGCAGCAGGCTGGCGGCTTCAGTTTTAACGGCTGACGGGATGTTCAGTGCTTCGAGGGTCAACACGGCGACCTCCCTGAATAGTGATGGCTTGAGCGTCCCGCTCAGCTTAACCCCTCATGAAACACGTTCCAATGTCAGACCTGGCAGTTACCGAGTGATCAACCCGGATGACACAGCGTCTGAGCTGAAAGGTTTTCACTGATCGCGGCAATGACATGGGGCGGTAATTGCTCGAGCACAAGAACGTGGGGTGTTTCAAACACCTGCAGTATCGGAGCGCATTGTCCATTCAATCTGGCCGACTCTGCTTCCAGTGCTAATATGTTCTTCGCGTGATTCGCTGCGATTTCACTGAGAGTTGACACGGTGCATCTCCTGATAATGACCTGCGCATCGCTGCGTTCGTAAAAGAGGTGCCGAGCCTCAGAATGACAACCTTCTGACGCTGACAGAATCTGCTCTGCAAGCCGTGAGCCAGTCAGCGTACCGGTTGGCGGTATTTTTCATTCAGGGTCTGCATAAAGTGGTGTTGTGTCGAAAAACCGGGAACCTGGCGATTTAAAAAACGAGACCACGAAAAAACGCTCAGCGGTGAGCATGGAACATCTAAAAGTGAAGAGGTGGGTAACGAACTTCAGGTGATGACTGGCAACAAAACAGCGCGACGTTGGTCTATTCTCGACGAAACGGTCCGATCAGCAGAGGTCTTGCGATGTACTCAAAGCCCGATCTACAACGAACGCTTGAAACAGCTTTCCTGCCTTCCAGATGCGAATGTGTCATC
The DNA here is from genome assembly GCF_002087235.1 of Pseudomonas floridensis. Classification (GTDB taxonomy): domain Bacteria; phylum Pseudomonadota; class Gammaproteobacteria; order Pseudomonadales; family Pseudomonadaceae; genus Aquipseudomonas; species Aquipseudomonas floridensis. The sequence continues at coordinate 22,290 of NZ_MUIO01000053.1, forward strand.
ACCGGGAGCGAGAGCCTTTCAATCAAGCTTTTCCACCCTGAATCAGGTGATATGCAGTTGTATGTAACGGGAATGCCCCTGGCGGATCTGGACACCAGCAGATCCATAGCGCGGTTGGTGCTCTCGCTGAAAGAGCAAAGGGACCTGATGGGGCAGATGGAGCTTTCGATGAAACGACTGGCATAGGCAGAAACGTAAAGGGCCTGTGCGCAAGCCCTTGTTTCATGGTGCTCTGAGCCAGCTGACACTCGCCCGGGCATTAGAAGTTTTTTCTCAGCTCGCTTTTAGATACCGTATTCAGTTCTGGCACATGTAATGTGCCTTGACGCAGTCGAGGAGTGCCTTGGCCTGTGTGTGCGGACGTTTTTAAGCGTCCAGGGTCAACGGCCTCCTGCCCAAAAGGTGCGTCGTCGCCCCTATTCTGATGACGAGATTTATCAAAAACCTTGAAGCCTCTGATTGCCAGGTCGGCCAAAGCCACATTCGCAGCCTTGTTAACGGTATGACTTGGAAAGTCTGGCTTGTCATGAGGCGAGCGGGCCAGTGACTCGCATGTACCGTCAATTCAATGACAGGCGCTGCTGTCGTGAAAAGCACAAACGATCAATCCGGTTAATAAAACTATAGCGCCACTATCACTACAGGTTTCCAGCCTTTTCTGATCAGGTCATTTAACGGGTGATAACTGATTGCCTGTTTCTCGTACTCGGTTTTAGGTGATTTTTTGTCATTCGAAAAAAAACTGCTGACATTTTTTTATAATCCAAAAAAATTGGAGGTGTACAGCGGTAATAGATTTGCTAATGCCATCAGCCTGGCGCCGAGCTATACATAAAGTGAGTAAAATATCGGTCATAACCACATCGCTAAATAATTAATCCTACCCTTTTATGATGCTTGAAGCGTACCCAATATCCGTGCGCCATTATCACGATTCTGTGGCGCAGGTGATCCGCAAGGAGGTATTTGTCTGCAGGACCCTAATAAGGGGAATGACTATGGAATAGCGCTAAAGTGGGGAAAATGAAGAGGTCGCCAAGGTCGAGCCACTGCTATTGAATGGGCATAAGAAATCCGATGCGAGGGGGCCGACACCGGATCCGCTAGAAAGCCCGCTTTGGACTCAAGTGCTTAAGTCAGCAGCATTACGCTCAGTGGCGGGCTTGGGTGACACTCCCCTCATTGCCGATGCTCCATCGGGTGGCAATAAACTGGAGAGGCGACAGCGTCTGTTACCGGGGCTCCGCACAGGCTGATGACACTATTAGTAGATTGTCTTTGGAACTGGATGCCTTGTAGGAGCCACGCAGCCCATAAAGGAAGCGCAAAAAGCCGAAATGGATGTTCTTATCCACTTGGTACGGCAAACACTTAAGTGCCCTACATGACCTGTTAAGGTGAGCAAAATGAAAAACATGAAACGCCTCAATCGCGCCATCTGCATTGCTTTCTTTCCATTTGTAGCATTGGCTGGAAATGCTTTCGCGGACTCAGACGCTGGCTCAGCCTCCGCAGGGAATAGCAGCGCACAGAGCGCGGCTGACCAGCGTGCTGCCGCTGAGGCTGCTGGTGCCGCAGCGAATAATCCGCCATGCACATTCATTGTTGGAAAAGGTCTGGTCTGCGATTAAGTCGGCTGGCGAGCCTGTAATGAAGACACGCTTGGCAGGTGACCGAAACTCATTCTCCCTCTGACGCCTGCATTGAAGAAGACCCTGACTTTCAGGGTCTTTTTTCATTTGGCAAAAAAGTAGTCACCGAGCCAGAGCGCTTCTTCAAATCATTGCCGAGGCTGGCTTATTGTACGCGGCAAGCCTGCGCAAGCTTGGCGGATTGCTCAGTCCATCAGAGGTGGCCTCAAGACCGGCGGCGACGCGTACGAGCGTGTGAGTGCCGAGCTGCGTGAAGAGTATGAGACGCAGCGAAAGCGCTCTACGAGCGTATCGCTGAAACGACCAAGATCGGTGACGCCAGCGAAGCGTCTTTGGCTGGATTGTCAGACCGGTTGTCCGGGGCACCGATGTTCGTCGATGATATTTTAAAGTGCTGTTTTTGCATACAGTATTTGAGATGGAGCGGTCTGGGGAGTGTTGTTCGTTAGCAGGACGCCGGGAAATGAGTTTTCAGAAATTGCGGACCACGACTGTTTTTGCGGACCAAAACAAAAGGGCCTACTGAGCAAAATGCCCCGTAAGCCCTTGATATATATGTGGTGCCCCGAGCCGGGGTCGAACCGGCACGTCCAGAGGACGAGGGATTTTAAGTCCCTTGCGTCTACCAATTTCGCCATCGGGGCGGTAGCGCCAAGAGCGGGGAATATATACATCTCGCCATCGCGAAGCAAGCGCGCAGGTGCTTGAAGTGGAACAGAATGTGGCCTGGCGGCCCTGAAAATTTTCCCGATAAATCATGGAGCTACGCAATACGCCGACAATGACAGTGCAAGAGGGCGCTCGTGTTACAGGACGCGCATTGATGATTGTCAGTGACGAACGCGAATATCGGCATCCGCTGTGAACTCGGCAGCGTTGGCCGAGCTGGCCAGGCTGCGGAAGCCCACGACCCACACCCAGGGATTTTCTATCCATGATTCATTGCCGTAGACGTTCTGCCAGTAGGTCGCAAACGCGATGACAGGGGTGGCGCTCAGGCCCGATCTGGGGGCTGGCAGGTAGTTGGCATAGTACGTATGCACACCATCATGAACCGCCGAGAAACCCTCGGCCTGGGCTTGCTCGTCGGTGATGTCGCGCAGGCGTTCGATATGTACCTGAGTGATTTCGATCTCTACCCGAGATGCCCGGCGCGGCATGGTGACGGCAGGGCGCAGCCACCATCCCGCTTGGGGGTGATCGCGACTGAGTTTTTGATAGTCATCCGGCATGGTAAATCGGTAGTCGCGTCCGGTTTGCTGTGTAAGGTCTTTGAAACGCCAGGCCTTACGCTGCTTGATCCGCTCCTGACGGGATTCCCAGATGCCATAAGCGTAAAAGTCTTCTTTGAGCCAGAGCCGTGTCCCCGGCTCTCCGTAGGGGCATGCTTGCGTAGGCGTGCCCTTGATGGGTTTGCGCATGACAGTCTTTTTGCCATTAAGAATGGCATTGGCCATGGCGGCGCTGAAAATAATCGATCGTTTCACTGTTGCTGACCCCTCAGCACTGAGTGTGGAAAACACCGCTCCCGCATTTCTTCGGATATTTTGCACCTTTTCGAGCGTCGATCCGATAAGTGCCAGTTGAAAACCTGCCGCTTATGTAGGAGAAAAGCACCATGCGTCATCAGAGATGATTGCAGGCGTTTCAGGCGCTGCCCACACCGTGACAGGTGACCCTTTCTGGCAGTCTGGAACATTTTATCGAAGGTTTCACGTTGGGAATTTGATTTTCAAGGCGGGGATGGACGGTCAGGGCCATGAGCGATATAGGTACAAGGTTGAAGCAGGAACGCAAGCGGCTGGGGCTTTCACAGCGCGAACTTGGACACTTCGGAGGCGTTGCCGCCAATGCACAGGGAAAGTACGAGAGTGGGGAACGGGTACCCAAGGCTGATTACCTGGCCGC
>NZ_MUIO01000054.1 GCF_002087235.1 Pseudomonas floridensis
CTGCAGACGCTCGATGGCCGGAGCCGGCGTGTCGTTCTGCAGGAATGGCTTCACCTTCTCGTACTGCTTGTAGAAGATGCTCATATCGACGACCAGGTCACGAATGACCGGCAGGCCAGGCAGCGGACGTACGATCAGCTTGCCCTTGGCGACCACAGCAGACAGCGGCGTGATGCACGCCAGGCCGTTCTTGCCGTTAATGTTCATGCCATCGGAGCCACAGACGCCCTCGCGGCAGGAGCGACGATACGAGAAACCTTGATCCTGTTCTTTGACCAGGGCCAGCACGTCCAGCACCATCAGGTCCTTGCCACCGGTATCGACCTGAAATTCCTGCATGAACGGCGCAGCGTCCTGCTCAGGGTTGTAACGATAAACACTGACTTGCAACATATCGGTCACCCCTTAATAAGTCCGAATCTTAGGCTCAAAAGTCGGAACAGTTTTCGGCGAGAAGTTCACGGCACGCTTGGCTACGCGCTTGTCACCCGGGAAGTACAGGGTGTGGCACAGCCAGTTCTCGTCATCGCGATCTTCAAAGTCTTCACGGGCGTGTGCGCCGCGAGACTCTTTACGATGCTCTGCGGCAATCGCCGTGGCTTCGGCAACTTCCAGCAGGTTTTGCAGTTCAAGCGCTTCGATACGGGCAGTGTTGAACGCCTGGCTCTTATCGTTGATCTTGACGTTGGCGATACGCTGACGCAGGTCCGCCAGTTGAGCGATACCTTTCTGCATGTATTCGCCGGTACGGAATACACCGAAGTAGTTCTGCATGCAGCTCTGCAGCTCTTTACGCAGTGAGGCAACGTCTTCGCCGGTGGTGCGCTCGTTCAGGCCGGCAAGGCGCGCCAGAGCGGCATCGATGTCGGACTGGGACGCACGGGCGTAATCAACGCCTTCACGCAGCGCCTGCTCCAGGTGAATACCTGCGGCACGACCGAAGACCACCAGGTCGAGCAGCGAGTTACCGCCCAGACGGTTGGCACCGTGAACCGATACGCAGGCCACTTCGCCTACTGCGAACAGACCCGGAATGATCTGATCCGTTCCGGTGGCGTCCTGAGTGATCGCCTGACCGTGAATGTTGGTGGCAACGCCGCCCATCATATAGTGGCAAGTCGGTACTACAGGAATCGGCGCGGTAGCCGGATCGACGTGGGCAAAGGTCTTGGACAGCTCCATGATGCCCGGCAGACGGCTGTGCAGCACTTCTTCACCCAGGTGATCGAGCTTGAGCATCACGTGATCGCCGTCAGGACCACAACCGTTGCCGGCGATGATTTCCTTGACCATGGAACGCGCCACGACATCACGACCGGCAAGGTCTTTCGCGTTAGGCGCATAACGCTCCATGAAACGCTCGCCGTGCTTGTTGATCAGGTAACCGCCTTCACCACGGCAACCTTCGGTGACCAGCACACCTGCGCCGGCAATACCGGTCGGGTGGAACTGCCACATTTCGATGTCCTGAACCGGCACACCGGCACGCAGCGCCATGCCGATGCCGTCACCGGTATTGATCAGGGCGTTGGTGGTCGACGAGTAGATGCGGCCTGCACCACCGGTCGCCAGTACGGTTGCGTTGGCGCGGATGTACGAGGTCTCACCGGTTTCGATGCAGATGGCGATGATGCCGACGAACGCGCCGTCCTGGTTCTTCACCAGATCCACTGCATAGTATTCGTTCAGGAATACGGTGCCGGCCTTCAGGTTGGCCTGATACAGGGTGTGCAGCAGCGCGTGACCGGTACGGTCGGCTGCGGCGCAGGTACGTGCAGCCTGACCACCCTTGCCGAAGTCCTTGGACTGACCGCCGAACGGACGCTGGTAGATACGGCCCTGTTCTGTACGGGAAAACGGCAGACCCATGTGCTCGAGTTCGAAGACCGCTTCCGGACCTACGGAACACATGTATTCGATAGCGTCCTGGTCACCGATGTAGTCGGAGCCCTTGACGGTATCGTACATGTGCCAGCGCCAGTCATCGTTCGGATCGGCCGAAGCGATGGCACAGGTGATGCCACCCTGGGCAGACACGGTGTGCGAGCGGGTCGGGAAGACCTTGGTGACCACGGCAGTCTTGTGACCGCCCTGAGCGAGTTGCAGCGCAGCGCGCATGCCGGCACCGCCGCCGCCAATGATGATGGCATCGAAGGAAAGTGTGTTTGTATTAGCCATGAATCAGATACCCCAAAGAATCTGCACGCCCCAGACGAAGTAGGCGAACATCAGAACGCCACATACCGCCTGAAACAGGAAACGGACTGCAGTCGCGGACTTGCCCAGCGCCATCGGCGTCAGGTAGTCGGTCGCGATGGTCCACATGCCGACCCAGGCGTGAGCGCCAAGGGCAACGAGGGCCAGCAGACTGAAGATGCGCATCCAGTTGTTCGCGAACAGATCATGCCATTGGGCGTAGCTCAGACCCGGGTGAAAGACCATGTATCCGATCAGGAAAATGAAGTAAGCCGCGAGCACGACCGCAGAAACACGCTGTGCCATCCAGTCATAGAGGCCCGAACGTGAAAGGTTGGTGACGTTGGTTACCATATCCATACTCCTGCCAGCAGAATCAGTACCACGGAAACCGCGATAACGATTTTGGAGCCCAGCTTGCCGCCTTCCAGCGTCTCGCCCACTCCCGTGTCCATGATCAGGTGACGGATACCGGCCACCAGGTGATACAGCAGGGCAGACAGCAGCCCCCAGATGACAAGCTTGGCCAGCGGGCTGGTCAGACACGCTTTTACTTCACCGAAGCCTTCTTCGGACGCCAGCGACTTGTCCATTGCATACAGCATGATTGCAATACCGACAAAGAGGATGACACCGGAGATACGGTGAAGGATGGACGTGTAAGCAGTGACTGGGAGCTTGATGGTCCTTAGGTCTAGATTTACAGGTCGTTGGCTATTCACGGCTTTTTTCACACTGAAGAGCCCCTAACAATCAGGGCAAGTTGTTGGGAAGTGCACTGGTCAGGTACCCACCACCCAGGAAGTGACGACCCCCTTCGAACAGGCCCAAAAGCCCCCGGCGGTCGGACGCCGAGTATAGACAGTTAGGTTACTAATGACAACGCACAGACTTACCGCCAATAGCGGATTGCGCTCATCACATAAAAGGCGTAAACGGCAGGAAACGAGCGTGGAAAAATCTGCGCCAGGGCCTTCTGGAACACGACTTTAGGCAAATTGACTTTAGAATTTATCTCACTATAGTGATGCGGGCCCTGCGTGGGGGGCCTGTCTGATGATTTGAAGCATAAATAGGAGGCCACATGGCTGACAAAAAAGCGCAGTTGATCATCGAGGGCGCAGCCCCCGTCGAGCTGCCAATTCTGACCGGTACAGTGGGTCCGGACGTGATCGACGTACGCGGTCTCACCGCCACCGGCCGCTTCACATTCGACCCGGGCTTCATGTCGACCGCCTCTTGCGAGTCGAAGATCACCTACATTGATGGTGACAACGGAATCCTGCTTCACCGCGGCTACCCGATCGAACAACTGGCCGAGCAGTCCGACTACCTGGAAACCTGCTACCTGCTGCTCAATGGCGAACTGCCAACCGCCGAGCAGAAAGCCCAGTTCGTTGCCGTGGTCAAGAACCACACGATGGTCCACGAACAGCTCAAGACCTTTTTCAACGGCTTTCGCCGCGATGCTCACCCGATGGCGGTCATGTGCGGCGTAGTCGGCGCACTTTCAGCGTTCTATCACGACTCGCTGGACATCAATAACCCGCAGCACCGCGAGATTTCCGCCGTACGCCTGGTCGCCAAGATGCCGACCCTCGCCGCGATGGTCTACAAGTACTCCATGGGCCAGCCCATGATGTACCCGCGCAACGACCTCAGCTACGCCGAAAACTTCCTGCACATGATGTTCAACACCCCGTGCGAGATCAAACCGATCAGCCCGGTGCTGGCCAAGGCGATGGACAAGATCTTCATCCTGCACGCCGACCACGAACAGAACGCATCCACCTCCACCGTGCGCATGGCAGGCTCCTCGGGCGCCAACCCGTTCGCCTGTATCGCAGCTGGCATCGCGGCACTCTGGGGCCCGGCTCACGGCGGCGCCAACGAGGCCGTGCTGACCATGCTCGATGAAATCGGCGATGTCTCGAACATCGACACCTTCATCGCCAAGGCCAAAGACAAGAACGATCCGTTCAAGCTCATGGGCTTCGGCCACCGCGTCTACAAGAACCGCGACCCACGCGCCACCGTGATGAAGCAGACCTGCGACGAAGTCCTCAAGGAACTGGGCATCAACAACGATCCGCAACTCGAACTGGCCATGCGCCTGGAAGAGATCGCCCTGACCGACCCTTACTTCATCGAACGCTCGCTGTACCCGAACGTGGATTTCTATTCGGGCATCATTCTGAAGGCCATCGGCATTCCAACCAGCATGTTCACCGTGATATTCGCCCTGGCGCGGACCGTCGGCTGGATCTCGCACTGGAAGGAAATGCTCTCAAGCCCCTACAAGATCGGTCGCCCGCGCCAGCTGTACACCGGCAACGTGCAGCGCGACATCGTCGAGCTGAAAGACCGCAAGTAAGCGCAACACGCGCATACCAAAAGGGCTGCCGGTGGCAGCCCTTTTTGCATCAGGACAAAGACGCGCTACTGCGCGGCCGCCCTCTCCCTCAATGCCTTAAGCGTATTGAAGGGTGCATCCACGACAAACTTGTTGGCCAGCATGGACGGCACGCTGCCGCCCGGCTCGGTGTGTACCTGATAGGTCACCTCGGTCTGGTTCGGCCCTTTGGGCACCAGTTTCCAGAAACCTTTGACCTCGGTCACACGCACATACCCCTTCTCTTGAGGAATGTAATCGGGCTGCTCTTCCAGATTGCGGGTCAAGCTGCCGTCGGCGCCCTCCTGCGTGGTAATGAGCAACACCGAGTCACGCGGCGTTACCGGCCATGGCGTATTGAAGCGCGTGTAGGTCCAGGCCTTGTTGCCGTCATACTTGAGCACCTTCTGCAACTGACACTCATGAATCCATGCGCAGGCACCCGCGACATCTTCCTGAAGAGCCCGCAGCTTCTTGACGCTGGCATTGATCGTGGTCACCCCACGATACGCCTTGTATTTGGAGCCCGGCACATCGCTCAGCGAAACCTGAATCCCGTCCTCATCCTTGGCCACCTGCCAGTCCTCAGCCTGAACAGCACCCACCAGCATTACAGTCAAGCCACACGCTACAGCCATGCGATACAGCGGACCCATTGTCTTATTCCTTATTGTTGAGATTCCGGTAAAACAATTGTGCTCGGCAGCAGTTTTCAGGCAACTGCAGTCATTTTTTCCCACCAGCCGATCAGACGGATCGCATCGGCCTGATCAACCCCACACACATCATCGGCAGCCTTGAACTGACTGCAGACTGCCGGCCGATCCGGGCGACCGAACAGGCCGCAGAGCAACTCCACAGAGAGATGCAGGCAGCGTTCACCTGCGGGCTTGCCATTCGGCATGCCAGGTATCGGCGATGTAATGGAAGGCGCGATGCAGCATGCACCGCAACCAGAGCGGCAGTCCATGACCCTGACCCTTGCTGAATGGTTGAAAAGAAATGAAATAGTACCCATCAACACGACCGCTTGGAAATGGCGTTCCGGACGATGAATAAGGCCTTACTGCTTGAATTTGAAATCCAGCGCGGCACCTTCGACGTCGCGACGGTTGTCGTTCCGCATTTGCAGCTGCATCTCGTTGGACAGCAAGCGACCATTCAACTCAAAGGGGCTCGGATCACCCGAGGATTCGCCACCGAACATCTGCGGCAGAATCGGTTTGCGCTTGGCAGTAATGACATTGGCCGGCGGATCGAGCTGCTTGACCAGCTCAGGTGGCAGGCTCAGGTCCAGCTTCGGCCGATTGATGCGCACATCCTTAGACTTTGTCTCTTTGCCCGCCTTAGTGCTGGCTGCCGCATCACGCCTGGCTGTCGCAGCCTTGGCTGCAGTCGGTTTCGATGTCGATTTTCCCGTCGCAGGCACCTCCTGAATCGGCCGTGGAGCGACCGGCCGGGAAGCTTCCTTGCCTGCAACAACGGGCGTTACCGGAATATTGGGCATCAACTGATGAGTAGTCACGGGAGGCGACTTTTCGGAAGCCGCATCGGTCACCACCGATTCGCGCGGCGAATCGCTGGTCGAACGCGCTTCGGAGGTCACTGGAGACGATACTGGCGCAGGGACACTGCTTTCAGTCTTCGGTTTGGGCACCGGCGTTTCCTGAGCATCACACGCACTCAGCAACACGATGACCGCAAGACCTAAACAGCGAAACATATTCATAGGCAAAAAAATCAGACAAGACAGTGGCAAAGCCGAAAGAGCTACATGCTGTGCCTTTGAGGCCTACATGACAAGCCAAGAGTTCCAGACAATCGACGAAAATCAGCTCGCGTTCAATACGACGGAATCACTTCCTGACACAATTGCCTGGCCAACATCCCTAGCGTCATCAGTGCCCGCTCAGCCTCTCTGTTCCAAGGCATCCCGCAATTGAGCCGGATACAATGGTTGAATTGCTCGGTATTGCTGAAGATCAGTCCGGGCGCGATGCTGATGCCCTGCTCCAGCGCCCTGACATGCAACTCCTGCGTATTGACCCGTCCGGGCAGACTGACCCATAGAATAAACCCACCGGTCGGCCTGCTCATTTGCGTTCCTTCAGGAAACGACTGCTGCACGGCCAACTGATAGGCGCTCAGGTTCTTGCGGTACTCCAGCCGGATGAATCGCAGATGCCGGTCATACCCCCCATTTTCAAGGTAGGCGGCAATCGCCATCTGCGTCACGCTGCAGGCCGAGTGCGTACTGAACGTCTGCAGTCGCTGGATCTCGGCCTGATACTTACCCGCGATCATCCAGCCAATGCGCACACCGGGCGACAAGGTCTTGGAGAAGCTGGAGCAGTAAATCACCCGCCCCAGCCGATCGAACGCCTTGAGCGCTTTGGTGCGCCCCACTTCGAACATCAGTTCGCCATAGACGTCATCTTCGACGACCTGGATGTCGAAATCCGACGCCAGTCGCAACAGGTTCTTCTGTCGCTCCTCCGGCATGGTGCCGCCCAGCGGATTGCTCAATCGCGACGTGAGCACCAGCGCTTTGATGGACCACTGATTGGCCGCCAGTTGCAAGGCCTCCAGACTGATGCCGGTAGCAGGATCACTCGGAATCTCGATGACTTTCAGGCCGAGCAGATCGGCCAGTTGCAGCAACCCGTAGTACGCCGGCGATTCAGCGGCGATCAGATCCCCAGGCCGGGTCAATACGCGTAACGCCATTTGCAGCGCATCGACACACCCGTGGGTAATGACCACCTCGGATGGATCGACCACCACGCCCGCATCACGCATTCGGATGGCGACCTGTCGGCGCAATGGCTCGAAACCCGGACTGAACATGTAACTGAATGCGCGCGGGCTGTGAAAACGCGTGACCTTGGCCAACTGCTGATGCAATGCGCGGACAGGCAGATAATCCACGTGAGGCACGGCCGCGCCCAGCGCGAACACGCCTTCGCGCCGTGACTCTTCAAGTACCTGCTGGATAATGCTGCTACGCGTGACCAGGCTTGGACGTTCGACACGGGCGATGTCCGGCGTCGAGGCAGTCAGCGCAGGCGTCTGATGGACGTAATAACCCGACTGCGGCCGCGCCCGTATCAACCCCTGATCTTCAAGGTTCGCGTAAGCCTGCAACACCGTTGCATGACTGACATTGAGCTGCGAGCTCATCTTGCGGACCGACGGCACCCGCTCGCCCGGCTGATAGACACCTCGACGGATGTCCTCGGCCAGCTGCTGAGCGATGCGCTGATAGAGCAAAAGATTGGTCATGGACACAGCCTCATGAGGACCGGTTATTTATTTTTGTAAAAACAGACGTAATGAAGACCTATACAGTCATGAAGTGTACTGGAACAGTTTCGCCTCCAGCCAGAGATTGTCGGCTGTGCGGAAAAATAAACCGGGTGAGTGTGAAAACAGACGGGACACCGCCCGGCTAGCGAAAGACCGGGCGGCGGAACTGGCGACGAGGATGAAGAGCTATCGAGGCGCGCCCAGCAGTCCTTTTTCGTCGGAGAACACGATTTCGACGCGACGGTTCTGCGCTCGCCCGCGTTCGGAGGCATTCGCATCGACCGGGAACTGCTGGCCGTACCCTTCGACCTGAATGCGCTTCTCGTCGATACCGAGATCCATCAACACATCCGCAACTGCCTGCGCACGGTCCCGGGACAGCTTGAGGTTTTCCTGACGATCCCCGGTGCTGTCGGTGTACCCCTCGATCCGGACAACACGACGCGGGTTGATCTGCAGGAACTGCACGACCTTGAGCACCGTACGGCTGGCCGAGTTTTTGAGTTCGGCGTGACCGGCATCGAACAGCACATCACCCAGGGTCATGACCAGACCACGATCGGTCTGAGTGGTGGCCAGACTCAGAATCTGATCCTCGAGCCAGCGGCCCTGCTGCTGGGCGCTGGCCAGCTTCGCCTCGCGCAGCCCCAACTGCAGGCGCTGGCGCTCCATTTCCATCTTCGCCAGACGCTCCTGACTGAGCATCAGATTGCTGTGCTCGCGAGCAATCTCGCTGTAACGGCTGCTCAAATAGGCGTAATGGCTCACGTCGGCGCTGCTGCCCAGGTAGCTGGAGAGGCGCTCGGCCCTGGCCAGTGATTCACCTGCACGAATCACGTCTTTCGGCGCACTGCGCAATACGTCGGTGTCTTCTTTCACTTTCTGGAAGTCGGCGCTGGCCTGCTGCAAGGCCTGATCGCTGTTCTGATGTCCGGCGCAACCGTAAAGGCCTGCCGAGCCCACCAACAGACAAACACTCAACACACGAGGGAGACGGTTCATTGAGCCTCTCCAAGCTGCTTGCGCAATCGGTTCAGGCGGGTATTGAGCTGATTGATCTGCTCCTGACTCTTGAGCGTCAGCACGCGCGCCTCGGCAAGACGGGCATCCAGTTCGGCCTGCTCGGCTTTCATTCGGGCATCCTTGTAGGATTTGTCAGCCATGTCTGCGCGAGCATCGCTGAACTTGGCTTCGGCAGTTTCCAGCTCCGGCTGCTCATCAGCACCGACGGCCTTGGCTTGCTCCAGTGCCTGCTCGGTCAGTTTAAATTGTTCGGTCGGCACCGGGTCACTGGCGCAGCCGACCAGCGTGACGACCGCGACGGCGGCAATTGAAAAACGAATACTCACAAAAAACATTCCTACTTGTTTAAGGCGCTGGCGCTCGCGGGCTGTAGCAACTGCGCTTTCCACAGCTCCAGATTATGACGAATCATTTCACCTGCAAGGCCGGAGGCGGCCGATTCTGTCATCTTTTTCGCCAACTGTCCGCGCAACCATGAATCGTTGCAGGCTGAATTGAACGACAACGCCAGATACAAACCAGGCCGGTCGAGGGGCACGGGGCGCGCTGTCAGGTCTGCGGCCAACCCCAGCGTCTGCACCATGACCATCCCGGCATAGCGACCCGCGAGGACATAATCCACCTCACCCAGCGCCAGCTTTTGAAACGCAGGCGTGAGGCCAGATACACGCTCCAGGGTCAGATGCTTGCGAACCGCGTCGTCGAATGCCGGGGTCAGCCGGGTTTTGTCCGACATGGCGCCGGCATGCCCTTGCAGATCACTCAGTGTTGCAAACGGCTCGGGATGTCCGTGGCGCGTCCAGATCACAATATCGTTCTGGACGATGGAGGGGTGGACATAATCCAGCGCGTCCAGCTGCGCGGCATTCATGGGTGCATCGGCCAGCAAGTCCATGCGGCCGGTGCGCACTTCTTCCAGAGCCTGACTGCGCTTGCCCGCGTACAAAAACTCGACGGCGATGCCCAACTCGCCAGCCACCTGTTTCAGCAGGTCGGCATTGGCACCCATCAGGTGTTTGGGATCCTGCGGATCGCGCCACAGATACGGCGGCGCATCGGGGCTGCCGGTGACAATCAGCCGTTCGCACGTGCCGGCAGCAACACTCAGCGTCGGCCACGCAACCAGCCCGATAAGAAGCGAAGACAGCAGCCTGGGATGGCGCATGAACAGTCCTTTCACGATTCAATAAAAAACCCGTTCATCCAGGCGATCCGCAGCGCAGATGAACTGCGGTGCATGACACCAGAATGGAACGGGTTCTCTTTATAGTGGAAGAACCGGGCTTAGACCAGTTTCTCCAGCTCAGGGATCGCTTCGAACAGATCCGCCACCAGGCCGTAATCGGCCACCTGGAAGATCGGTGCTTCTTCGTCCTTGTTGATCGCAACGATCACCTTGGAGTCCTTCATGCCTGCCAGATGCTGGATCGCGCCGGAAATGCCGACCGCGATGTACAGCTGCGGCGCAACGATCTTGCCGGTCTGACCAACCTGCATGTCGTTCGGCACGAAACCGGCATCGACAGCGGCACGCGAGGCACCGACCGCAGCGCCCAGCTTGTCGGCCAGTGCGTACAGGTGCTTGAAGTTGTCGCCGTTCTGCATGCCGCGACCACCGGACACCACGATCTTGGCAGCGGTGAGTTCCGGACGGTCAGACTTGGCCAGCTCTTCGCCAACGAAGCTCGACTTGCCAGCATCATGAGCCGCCGAAACCGCTTCAATGGCTGCAGAACCGCCCTCGGCAGCAACCGGATCAAAGCCGGTGGCGCGCACGGTGATCACCTTGATCGACGCCGTGGACTGCACCGTGGCGATGGCGTTACCGGCATAGATCGGACGGGTGAACGTATCGGCCGATTCGACCGAAATGATTTCCGAGATCTGGTCCACATCCAGTTGCGCAGCGACACGCGGCAGGATGTTCTTGCCGTTGGAAGTGGCGGCAGCCAGCACGTGGCTGTGACCGGCAGCCAGTTCAACGACCAGCGGCGCGACGTTCTCGGGCAACTGGTGCGCGTAGGCGGCGTTGTCAGCCACCAGCACTTTTGCCACGCCAGCGATCTTCGCAGCGGCTTCGGCAACGGCGCTCACGTCGGAACCGGCGACCAGCAGATGGATGTCACCACCGATCTTCTGGGCGGCAGCGAGGGTATTGAGCGTAGCCGGAGCTACGGTTGCATTGTCATGCTCAGCGATAACCAGGATCGTCATTTAGATTACCTTCGCTTCGGTTTTCAGTTTCTCGACCAGTTCGGCCACCGACTTGACCTTGATGCCTGCGCTGCGCGCGGCAGGCGCTTCGACCTTGACAGTCTTGTTGGTCGATGCCGTGGAGACGCCAAGCGCATCTGGAGTCAGCACTTCAAGCGGCTTCTTCTTGGCTTTCATGATATTGGGCAGCGAGGCGTAACGCGGCTCGTTCAGACGCAGGTCAGTGGTCACGATGGCCGGCAGGCTGAGGGAAACGGTTTGCAGACCGCCGTCGATTTCACGGGTCACGGCAACCTTGTCGCCCGTCACTTCCACTTTCGACGCGAACGTACCTTGTGGGTAACCACTCAGTGCCGCCAGCATCTGGCCGGTCTGGTTATTGTCGCTGTCGATGGCCTGCTTGCCGAGGATCACCAGTTGTGGCTGTTCCTTGTCGACAACGGCCTTGAGC
Organism: Pseudomonas floridensis; assembly: GCF_002087235.1. Taxonomy (GTDB): domain Bacteria; phylum Pseudomonadota; class Gammaproteobacteria; order Pseudomonadales; family Pseudomonadaceae; genus Aquipseudomonas; species Aquipseudomonas floridensis. The sequence goes on from NZ_MUIO01000054.1 coordinate 11,583, forward strand.
AGCTTGGCGACGGCCAGGGACGTCAGTTCCTCGGCGGACTCGACCAGCACGGCTCGGTCGGCACCCAGCGCCAGTGCAGTGCGCAACTGCTCCTGGGCAGTGGTCGGGCCGATGGTCACGACGACGATTTCAGTCGCTACGCCCTTCTCTTTCAGACGTACAGCCTCTTCCACGGCAATTTCGCAGAAGGGGTTCATGGACATCTTGACGTTGGCCAGATCGACGCCGGAGTTGTCCGCCTTGACGCGAACCTTGACGTTGTAGTCGACCACTCGTTTGACAGCTACAAGAACCTTCATGGATTCCTCACTCTCCGGTGAAAAGATGTCGCCCGGCAGCACCAGGCGATCGATATGTGTCCTCAACAAGCAATCGTGTTCGTGCAGGCGAACAGGACTTCATTCGATTCTTCGCCAAAACCCGATAAAAACCGGGTGCCGCCCGTCATGCACCGGCAGGGTGTGTAAAATGCGCCGGACGACCTTGACTGACTGCCTGCACCGCATTCGCCTGATGCCTTTTGAGAGGTCTCCGTGGACCCCGTTTCAGCCTACGGCAAACGCAAAACCGCCCGTATCTTGACCGCAACGCCTTTTCCGGTCAATACGCCAAATCGGCCAGTCCCGAGTCGCGCCTCTTTGATTTATCTGGCCTGCGGCCGATTCAAACAAACGTTTGTATTGGACCGCCGCAGTGGTGTAGATATAATGCACGCCTTAAAAAGACATGCGGTGTACAAGCACCCGCCTGTCGGTCTTTCGAGACCCATAAAAAATACCGTGAGCCTTGAGAGTAGGAGATAGCCTGTGGAACGCGAATACATGGAATTCGACGTCGTCATCGTCGGAGCCGGCCCGTCCGGGCTTTCAGCCGCTTGCCGCCTCAAGCAGAAAGCTGCCGAAGCCGGGCAGGAAATCAGCGTCTGCGTGGTGGAAAAAGGCTCCGAGGTCGGTGCGCACATCCTGTCCGGCGCGGTGTTCGAGCCCCGCGCCCTGAATGAATTGTTCCCTGACTGGCAGGCGTTGGGCGCACCGCTCAACACGCCCGTCAAGCGCGACGACATCTATGTACTGCGCGATGCCGAGAACGCCCGCAAGATTCCGGACTTCTTCGTCCCCAAGACCATGCACAATCAGGGCAACTACATTATTTCCCTGGGCAACCTGTGCCGCTGGCTGGCTCAGCAGGCTGAAAACCTGGGCGTCGAGATCTACCCGGGCTTCGCCGCTCAAGAGGCGCTGTTCGATGAAAACGGCGTGGTGCGCGGCATCATCACCGGCGATCTGGGCGTCGACCGCGAAGGCAATCCGAAAGAAGGTCTGTACACCCCCGGCATGGAACTACGGGCCAAGTACACGCTGTTTGCCGAAGGCTGCCGTGGTCACATCGGCAAGCAATTGATCAAGCGCTTCGATCTGGACAATGAAGCCGACGTGCAGCATTACGCCATCGGCCTCAAGGAAATCTGGGAAGTCGATCCGGCAAAACACGAACAGGGCCTGGTAGTGCACACCGCTGGCTGGCCGCTGGACGACGCCAATCCCGGCGGTTCTTTCCTATATCACCTGGAAAACAACCAGGTGGTGGTCGGCCTGATCGTCGATCTGTCCTACTCCAACCCGTACCTGTCGCCGTTCGATGAGTTCCAGCGCTACAAGCATCACCCGGTCATCAAGCAATACCTGGAAGGCGGCAAGCGCATCAGCTACGGTGCCCGCGCGATCGCCAAGGGCGGCCTGAACTCGCTGCCGAAGATGGTCTTCCCCGGTGGCGCGCTGATAGGCTGCGACCTGGGCACTCTGAACTTCGCCAAGATCAAGGGCAGTCATACGGCGATGAAGTCCGGCATGCTGGCCGCCGACTCGGTTGCCGAAGCGCTGCTGGCCGGCAAGGAAGGCGGCGACACCCTGACTGCCTACGTGGATGCCTTCAAAGCCAGCTGGCTGCATGAAGAGCTGTTCGCCAGCCGTAACTTCGGCGTGGCGATTCACAAGTACGGTGCGATCAAGGGCGGCGCGTTCAACTTCATCGATCAAAACATCTTCGGCGGCAAACTGCCGTTCACGCTGCATGACACCAAGCCGGACTACGCCTGCCTCAAGCTGGCGGCGGATTCGAAGAAGATCGACTACCCGAAACCCGACGGCAAGCTCAGCTTTGACAAGCTCAGCTCGGTATTCCTCTCCAGCACCAACCATGAAGAGGAGCAGCCTTGCCATTTGAAGCTGACCGACCCGAGCATCCCGATCAGCAAGAACCTGCCGCTGTACGACGAACCGGCGCAGCGCTACTGCCCGGCGGGCGTGTATGAAGTGATCACCAAGGAAGATGGCGAGAAACGCTTCCAGATCAATGCGCAGAACTGTGTGCACTGCAAGACCTGCGATATCAAGGACCCTTCCCAGAACATCACCTGGGTGGCACCCGAAGGCGCTGGCGGTCCGACTTACCCGAACATGTAAGTCAGCACGTCGCGCCAGACGCAAAGGCTCCTTCGGGAGCCTTTCTGCGTTCTGTCAGGCCGGTACACCCAGGTAAGCGCTCTCCTCGCCCGGACTGCGCTCGAAGTAACGCTTGTACTCGCGACTGAATTGCGAGGCACTTTGATAGCCGACCCGCAGCGCTACCTGCGCCACGCCCAAACCCTCTGCCACCAGCAATTGCTGGGCCTTGAGCAGCCGCAGGCGTTTGAGGTACTGCACCGGAGACAGCAAGGTGCTGCGCTTGAAATGCTCGTGAAAGGTCGAGGTGCTCATGTTGGCGCAGCGGGCCAGAATATCGACGTTCAGCGCATCGGCATAATGCTCGTGCAGATAGGTCACGGCCGACGCAATCCGGGCGAACTGACCCTGCTGCTCGACCAGTGCACGCAGTACACCCGCCTGCGGACCTCGCAACGCGCTGTACACCACCTCGCGCACTCGCGCCTGCCCCATCGCCTGACATTCCAGCGGGTCGTGCAGACAGCGCAACAGACGCTCGACGCTGTCGCGCATGCCGTCATCGATCAACACCGAGGTCATGGACTCCGGCGTCTGCGGCTGGCAATCCTGCGGCGCCAGCGTGCCCATGGCCTGCACCAGCTCTCCCAGCAGCACCCGGTCGATGCACACCGAGACGCCATACAGCGGCTTGTGCGGCGTGGCGAAAGTTTCGCACTTGAACGGCACGGAAAGCGCCTGAATCAGGTAATGCCCGGTGCCATATTCGAACGTGCGCGTTCCCAGGCAGGCGACCTTGCTGCCCTGCACCACGATCATCAGGCTAGGCTCATACATTTGCGGACTACTGGCGATGTAGCTGAACGCAGACAGCACGCGCACCTCGGGCAGAGCGGTCTCGACAAAGCCCGGACGTACCGCCAGCGGGCGGATCAGCGAGACGAGAACGGCATTGCCGTCGGCAGGATGAGTGAGCGACATGGAAACACACCGGCAGAGAATCAGACAGCCGCATGATCGCAGATTTGCGCGCCCGAGGGGCCTGAAGTTTTTTTCGCCGGAGGATCAGGCATGAAACACGGAGGAATCACCCTAGCGGCGTGCGCCCTTCGCGCGGACAATGGTTGGCCTCTTCTCCGTACCATTTCGCGAGGTCATATTTATGTACACAGCCATTGGTTACGCCGCTCAGTCGGCCACCGCCCCCCTCGCCCCGATGACCTTCGAGCGCCGCACTCCGCGTGCCGACGACGTTGCCATCGAAATCCTCTATTGCGGCGTCTGCCACTCCGACATCCACCAGGCACGCAACGAGTGGGGCATTGCCGTTTACCCACTGATGCCGGGCCACGAGATCGTCGGGCGCGTCACCGCAACCGGTGCCAACGCCACGAAATACAAGGTCGGCGATCTGGTGGGCGTTGGCTGCATGGTCGATTCGTGCCGTCAGTGTTCGGCATGCCAGTCGGATCTGGAGCAGTACTGCCTGGAAGGTCCGACCATGACCTACGCCACCCCGGACCGCGTCGATGGCAGCAACACCATGGGCGGCTACTCCAACAGCATCGTAGTCAGCGAGCACTTTGTGGTGCGCGTTCCCGAGAAGCTCGATGCGGCTGCCGCAGCGCCGATCCTGTGCGCTGGTATCACCACCTACTCGCCGCTCAAACACTACGGCGTCAAGGCCGGTGACAAGGTCGGTATTCTGGGCATGGGCGGTCTGGGCCACATGGGCATCAAGTTCGCCAAAGCCATGGGCGCGGAAGTCACCCTCTTCACCCGCTCGGCGTCGAAAGCTCAGGAAGCCCGTCGTCAGGGCGCCGATCATGTGATCGTTTCCACCGACGCTGAACAGATGAAAGCCGCCGCCGGCCATTTCGACTTCCTGCTGGACACCATTCCGGTGCAACACGACCTGAACCCCTACCTGCAGACCCTGCGTTTCGACGGTGTGCACATTCTGGTCGGTCTGATCGAACCGGTTGAACCGCCCGTGCATGCTGCCAACCTGGTCATGAGCCGTCGCGTACTGGCTGGCTCGTTGATCGGCGGTATCGCGGAGACCCAGGAAGTGCTGGATTTCTGTGCCGAGAACGACATCACCTGCGACATCGAAATGCTCGACATCCGCAACATCAACGAAGCCTACGAGCGCATGCTGGCCGGTGACGTGAAATACCGTTTCGTCATCGACATGGCTACCTTGAAAGCCTGATTCAGGCAGCCCCCAGTTCGGCCGACAGTCCCGCCGCGATCTCCCTGATCAGCGGAACGAGTTCGGCCATTTTCTCCAGGGGCATGTACGGAACCGTACTGGCGACGCTGATGCCGGCCACGATCTGCTGGCTGGCATCACGCACCGGTGCTGCCACACAGCGGATCGACGGTTCGTTGTCTTCCAGATCGAATGCATAACCGCCTTCCACGTATTCCTTTCTACGCTGTTGCAACTGCTCCCAGGTCTGCTGCTCATGGGCCGGCCACAGCGGATGCCTGCCCGCGCTCGGCAAGCTGATCTCATACAGCCGCTGCCATTCACTTTCCGGACTGTCCAGCAGCAGCGCCTTGCCAATCCCGGTGCGCACCAACGGCATGCGATGCCCGACTCTGGAACGCATCTCCGGACCATTGCGGCCCGGATTCTTGTGCAGGTACAGCACATCGTCACCCTCGCGGACGGCCAGGTGCACGGTGTCGCCTGTCAGTTCCGACAGCCTGTCCAGGTAGGGCCGGGCCAGCATCGCCAGCGGCACCTCTTCACGCGCCTGAAACCCCAGCTCGATCAACTTCGGCCCCAGCAGATAACCCACTTGCGGGACCACCCGCAGGTAACGCTCGTCAACCAGGCAACTGGCCAGACGGTGCGTGGTACTGCGTGTGGTGCCGATCAGGCGAGCGATTTCCTTGAGGTCCCGGGCGCCCCGGGCCACGGCCTGCACCACGCCCAGCCCGCGCAAAAGAGTCTGGGTCCCGGCAGGTGCCGGCTCTTTGCCTGAGGAGTTTTCGGGAGCAAGCGGTTCGTTGTGCATGACAAGCCTTATCAGAGCGGGACGCTGGCGGCATTATCGTCGCCAGCGCCGGGACACGTCGACATCGGTGTTGGGTATCAGAGCTCGATACGCTCAACTTTGCCGACCAGCAGGATGTAGGACAGCGCGCCCAGCAATGCCAGCACCGAGATGTAGGTAATGGCCGGTGCGAACGAATCCCCCGAGGCCAGGAAGCCGATCACGATCGGTGTGGCGATCGCCGCCAGATTGCCGATGAAGTTGAACGTGCCACCGGTCAGGCCCAACAGGCGTGCCGGTGCCAGCGTGGAGACCAGCGACCAGGTGATCGACGCCAGCCCGTTGCCGAAAAACGCCAGTGCCAGAAACGCGATGACCAGCGGTGTGGATTCGACGAAATTGGCGCCAATGATCGAGGTGGAAATCAGCAGCCCGGCAATGATCGGCAACTTGCGGGCGAACCCCACGGTATGACCGCGACGAATCAGCCAGTCGGAGAAGAAACCCGAGCACAGCACGCCGACAAACGCTGCGAGAAACGGCAACGAAGCCAGCAGGCCGGACTTGATGAAGTCCATACCACGGTATTTGACCAGGTAGGTCGGAAACCAGGTCAGGAAGAACCACAGCGTGGAGTTCAGGCAAAACTGCCCCAGGTAAATGCCCCAGAGCTTGCGCTTGCTCAGCACGATGCCCAAGTCCAGCCAACTGAAACCCTGCTTCTGTTTTTCGACGTCCTTCTGGATATCCACCAGCCCGCCACCGTCGCGGATCAGGTCGATTTCCTGCTGATTGACGCCCTTGAAGTCACGTGGCTCGCGATACACGGCGTACCAGATCAGCGCCCAGAGCACACCGACACCGCCCGTCGCGACGAACACCATGTGCCAGCCGTAATGGGCCTGCAGCCACGCCAGCACCGGCGTCAGGAACGCCAGACCGACAAACTGCCCGGAGGTGTAGAAGCCGATGGCGGTCGCCCGCTCGCGCTCGGGAAACCAGGTGGTGACCACGCGGCTATTGATCGGATAAGCCGGAGCCTCCAGCGCGCCGACTGCCATGCGCAACACGAACAACGCGATGAAGCTGGCGGCGAAGCCGAGCATGATGGTGGCAATCGACCAAAGCATCAGCGCAACGGTGTACAGAATGCGCGGCGGCACGCGGTCCACCAGCCAGCCGCCGGGCAGCTGCATGGCCGCATAGGTCCAGCCGAATGCGGAGAAGATCAGGCCGACGTGAACCGGGTCGATGCCCAACTCGGACGTCAGCGCCGGAGCGGCAATCGACAGGTTGCTGCGGTCCAGGTAATTGATAACCACGGTGATGAACAACAGCACCATGATAAAGAAACGTTTGCGGGACGGTGTCACCAGTGACGCCGCGCCCTCCATCGTACGAGTGCGCATGAACATGTAGCCTCTTTTTGGATTTATTGAGGACTGTGTGTCGTGTGTTTCAGCGGCGAATCTTTTGTCAGGTGCCCACACGAAGCATGGGCACGGTCAGGCATGTGCAGGCTCTGGCGGATCAGATCACCATTCGGCAAAGCTGCCGTCGGCATGACGCCAGATCGGATTGCGCCAGCGGTGGCCGATGGCGGCGCGCTCCTTGACGTACTCTTCGTTGATCTCGATGCCCAGACCCGGGCCATTGGGGATCTTGACCATGCCCTTTTCGTAGTCGAAGACTTCGGGGTGTTTGACGTAATCCAGCAAGTCGTTGCTTTCGTTGTAATGGATGCCCAGGCTCTGCTCCTGGATGAAAGCGTTGTAACAAACCGCATCCAGCTGCAGGCAGGCCGCCAGCGCAATAGGCCCCAGTGGGCAATGCAATGCCAGCGCAACATCGTAGGCTTCGGCCATGTTGGCGATCTTGCGCGTCTCGGTGATGCCGCCCGCGTGTGACGCGTCCGGCTGAATGATGTCAACGTAGCCTTCGCTCAGTACGCGCTTGAAGTCCCAGCGCGAGAACAGGCGCTCACCCAAGGCAATCGGCGTACTGGTCAGCGGCGCCAGTTCCTTGAGCGCTTCGTAGTTTTCACTCAGCACCGGCTCCTCGATGAACATCAGCTTGTACGGATCCAGCTCTTTCATCAGCACCTTGGCCATCGGCTTGTGCACGCGACCATGGAAATCGACGCCAATGCCGACATTCGGACCGACCGCGTCACGCACCGCCGCCACGTTGGCCAGCGCCAGATCGACCTTGTCGAAGGTGTCGAGAAATTGCAGTTCTTCGGTGCCATTCATTTTCACCGCGGTGAACCCGCGTTCAACGGCTTCTTTCGCGGCACGCGCGGTGTCTGCGGGCCGATCGCCGCCAATCCACGAGTAGACACGGATCTTGTCACGCACCTGACCACCCAACAGATCGCTGACCGATACTCCCAGCGCCTTGCCCTTGATGTCCCACAGCGCCTGATCGATACCGGCCAGCGCACTCATGTGAATGGCGCCGCCACGGTAGAAACCGCCGCGATACAGTACCGTCCAGATGTCTTCGATATTGCGCGGGTCCTTGCCGATCAGATAATCGGACAGCTCCTCCACGGCAGCAGCGACGGTGTGCGCACGACCTTCGACCACTGGCTCGCCCCAACCGACGACGCCTTCGTCGGTCTCGACTTTCAGGAAGCACCAGCGCGGCGGCACGATGAAGGTGGTCAGTTTGGTGATTTTCATGAATACAGGCTCTCTTCTTGAATGCTCTTGTTGAATACGCGTGTTTGAACAGCGGCGTCTTTCGCGCCGCTCAGGGTCAAAGCGACGAAGCCTGCTGTTTCCAGGCCGCCACATAGGCCTTGGCGCGTTCGGCGACATTGGCGATGCTCATCCCAGGCTTGAACAGCCCGGAACCGAGGCCGAAACCTTTCACGCCCGCGTCGAGAAACACCTTCATGTTGTCCGGCGTGATACCGCCGACCGGCAGCAGAATCGTTCCCGCCGGCAACACGGCCAGCCAGGCCTTGACCACCGCGGGCGACATTTGCTCAGCCGGAAACAGCTTGAGTACATCGGCACCCTCGGCCAGCGCGGCAAATGCTTCGGTCGGCGTGGCGACGCCCGGCGACAGGTACATCCCGGCTGCCTTGGCGGCACGCAGAACCTTTGGATCGCTGTGCGGCATGACGATGACCTGCCCGCCCGCGTCCTTGACCTGGGTGACCTGCTCAGGGGTCAGCACCGTTCCGGCGCCGATCAGGCAGTCGGCAGGCAGACGCTGACGCAGCAGGCCGATGCTGTCGAACGGTTGCGGAGAGTTGAGCGGCACTTCGATGACCCTGAAGCCCGCCTGATACAGCTCGTCGCCAATGGCCGGAGCTTCTTCGGGACGCAGGCCGCGCAGAATCGCCACCAAACCGTTTTCCTTCAATGCTTGCTTGAGCATGTCACACCTCTTGAATGTAATGGGACGGCTGACGCGCGAGCAGACCGGCCTGCATCGCGACCTGCCAGAGGCCACGTTCGGTGGCCTGCGCGGCGACTGTCACCCGCGCAAAGCCGCAGGCGGTCAGGCCGCGCGCGTAGCGCTGGCACAGCGATTCGCTGCCGATCAGGATGACCGCAGGCAGATGGCCATGGACATCGAATTGAAGCCTGGCCAGAGACGCCAGTTCATGGCCGATCAACAGGCCGGAGAGATAATCGGGCTGGGCACTCGCGGTCAGTTGGCCGGTCAGTCCGAGGGTGCGGCAACTGAAGATGGTCGACAGCGGACCGGCCGCGCCCTGCTCCGAACGGGCATTGGCCAGCCCACGATCGAAGGCTGCCTCATCGAACGCTTCGCCCGGCTGCATGGTGCGCCCCAGGATAGTGTGCGCACACAGCGCAGCGTAGACCTCGCCGGTCATGAACGTGTCGAAATGGACGATGCGGTCCTGCACCACTTGCACCCATTTGGAGTGGCTGCCCGGCAGGCCGATCAACAATGGCTGGCTGGCCGATTGCTCATTGAGCCCGGCCAGCACACCCAATACCTGGGTTTCTTCGCCACGCATGACATTGGGCAGCGTGGAGCGCTGCAGGACGCCGGGAATGATGTGTACGGTCACGCCACGTACGCTGAGCACCGTCTGCAGGGCGGCGCTCAGCTCATCGACGCTGGCCGGTGCCTCCCGGTAAGTCGCCTCGCGCCAGCCTTGCGCGCTGCCGACCATGCCGCAGGCAATGACCGGCAGATCGGGCTGGGCATCGAGCCAGTCGCCACACGCCTCGTCGAACGCCAGTTCGAACCCGTTGCTGCACAGCTCACCTGCGATCACGCGCGGTGTACCGGGCAGTTGCATGATGCCTGCGCTCAGGGCGCGTTGTTCCAGTACCTGGCCGTGGTCGCCAAGTCGATAAGCACGAAGTGAGGTGGTTCCCCAGTCGAGCGCGATCAGTTGCGCCTGCATTGCGTCACCTGTTGTTTTTTTGGAAGTGAGTGCAGGACGGACTATAAACCCGAAATCGAAATTATCTCAATATGTAAATTTAAATCCCATATATTGGGACGTAACACCTGTCGGCCGGGCAACAAAAAACCCGCGTCCTGTTCAGGAGGCGGGTTCTTGTCTGACAGCGTTGCGATCAACGTTCCAGCAGGATTCTCAACATGCGGCGCAGTGGTTCGGCGGCGCCCCACAGCAACTGGTCACCCACGGTGAACGCGCCCAGGTACTGCGAACCCATGTTCAGCTTGCGCAGACGGCCTACCGGAATGCTCATGGTGCCGGTCACAGCGGTCGGGCTGAGCTCGTGCATGCTGGCTTCACGGTTGTTCGGCACCAGCTTGACCCAAGGGTTGTGCTGGCTGATCAAGCCTTCGATGTCCGCAATCGGCACATCCTTGTTCAGCTTGATGGTCAATGCCTGGCTGTGGCAACGCATGGCGCCGATGCGCACGCAGATACCGTCGACCGGGATCGGGCTTTTGAAGCGACCCATGATCTTGTTGGTCTCAGCCTGGCCTTTCCACTCTTCGCGGCTCTGGCCGTTCGGCAGTGCCTTGTCGATCCAAGGAATCAGGCTGCCGGCCAGCGGTACGCCGAAGTTCTCGGTCGGGAACGCTTCGCCGCGCATGGCTTCGGCCACCTTGCGGTCGATGTCCAGAATCGCGCTGGCCGGGTTGGCCAGTTCGTCGGCAACCGACGCGTGCACGGCGCCCATCTGCTTGATCAGCTCACGCATGTTCTGCGCACCGGCACCGGAAGCCGCCTGATATGTCATGACGTTCATCCACTCGACCAGACCGGCATCGAACAGGCCGCCCAGGCCCATCAGCATCAGGCTGACGGTGCAGTTGCCGCCGATGTAGTTCTTGGTGCCGGCGTCGAGTTGCTGATCAATGACCTTGCGGTTGACCGGATCCAGCACGATGACCGCGTCATCCTGCATGCGCAGGCTGGAAGCCGCGTCGATCCAGTAACCCTGCCAGCCCGCTTCGCGCAGCTTGGGGAATACCTCGTTGGTGTAGTCGCCGCCCTGACAGGTCAGCACCACGTCCAGGGTTTTCAGCTCGTCGATGCTGTAGGCGTCTTTCAGCGGCGCAAGATCCTTGCCCACCGAAGGCGCCTGGCCACCGACATTGGAAGTAGTGAAGAACACCGGCTCAATGAGATCGAAGTCCTGCTCTTCCCGCATCCGCTGCATGAGCACGGAACCGACCATGCCACGCCAACCGATCAGACCTACACGTTTCATCGCAACTGTACCTTGAAAAAATGGGGACCACCGGGCTGCATATGCACAGCAGCCGGCGGGCCAGAGAGATTACAGATTCCGCAGCGCGGCGACTACTGCATCGCCCATTTCCTGCGTGCCTACCCGGGTGTTGCCCGGTGAAAAGATGTCGCCGGTACGCAGCCCCTGATCCAGAACCACGCTGACTGCCTGCTCGATGGCATCAGCGGCGTCGGTCAGATTGAAGCTGTAGCGCAACATCATAGAGACCGAAAGGATAGTCGCCAGCGGGTTGGCAATGCCTTTTCCGGCGATGTCCGGCGCCGAACCGTGGCACGGCTCGTACATGCCCTTGTTGTTGGTATCCAGCGACGCCGATGGCAGCATGCCGATGGAACCGGTCAACATTGAGGCCTGATCGGACAGGATATCGCCAAACAGGTTGTCGGTGACGATCACGTCGAACTGCTTGGGCGCACGCACCAGTTGCATGGCCGCGTTGTCGACGTACATGTGGCTCAGTTCGACCTCGGGGTAGTCCTTGGCGACCTGCTCGACGATTTCACGCCACAACTGGCTGGAGGACAGCACGTTGGCCTTGTCCACCGAGCACAGCTTCTTGCCACGGACCATCGCCATGTCGAAACCGACACGGGCGATACGACGGATTTCGCTCTCGCTGTACGGCAGCGTGTCGTAGGCCTGACGCTCGCCGTTGTCGAGCACGCGAATGCCGCGCGGCGCGCCAAAGTAGATCCCGCCCGTCAGCTCGCGAACGATCAGCACGTCCAGGCCGGAAACGATTTCGGGCTTGAGGCTCGAGGCATCGGCCAGTTGCGGATAGAGGATGGCCGGACGCAGGTTGCCGAACAGCCCCAGCTGCGAACGGATCTTCAGCAGACCGCGCTCTGGACGAATGTCACGCTCGATGGTGTCCCATTTCGGGCCACCGACCGCGCCAAGCAGCACTGCGTCGGCAGCGCGGGCGCGCTCCAGGGTCTCGTCGGCCAGCGGCACGCCGTGCTTGTCGATGGCCGCACCGCCGATCACGTCGTGGGTCAATTCAAAACCCAGCTGATATTTCTCATTGGCCAGCTCCAGTACCTTGACCGCTTCGGTCATGATTTCCGGACCAATGCCATCACCTGGGAGAATCAGAATCTGCTTGCTCATAACATCCTCGATTTTGTACATCGACGCTTTGAACGGCGCCTGTCTATAACGTTTGAAACCGCAAAAAGATTAACGCTCGGCCCACAGCACCAGCACATCGGTGCTGAATGAACCCTGCGCATCGATCTCTAAACACCGACGCAGGCATTGCCAGGTGTGGAACGCCTGTCCGACTCGAACATCACGTCTCTCACATCCCGGCCTTCGTCAAAAGACAGTGATGGCCAGCCTGTCAGTCGCGAAACAGCCACGGCTGACTGGCGCGGTGCTTGCTCTCGAAGGACGCGATGGCGTCGGCGTCCATCAGGGTCAGACCGATGTCGTCCAGACCGTTGAGCAGGCAATGCTTGCGAAATGCGTCGATTTCGAAGCTCAGCACTTTGCCGTCGGGACGGGTTACGGTCTGGGCCTGCAGATCGATGCTGAGCTGATAGCCCGGGTTGGCTTCCACCTGCTTGAACAGCTCATCGACTTCAGCCTCGGTCAGGATGATCGGCAACAGACCGTTCTTGAAGCTGTTGTTGAAGAAAATGTCGGCATAGCTCGGCGCGATGATCGCGCAGAAACCGTACTCTTCCAGCGCCCAGGGCGCGTGCTCGCGGCTGGAGCCGCAGCCGAAGTTCTCGCGGGCCAGTAGCACGCTGGCACCTTGATAACGGGCGTGATTGAGCACGAAGTCCTGATTCAATGGACGCTTGGAGTTGTCCTGGTACGGCTGCCCCACGTCCAGATAACGCCACTCATCGAACAGGTTGGGGCCAAAGCCGGTGCGCTTGATCGACTTGAGAAACTGCTTGGGAATGATCTGGTCGGTGTCAACGTTGGCGCGATCCAGAGGAGCGACCAGGCCATTGTGCTGGGTAAAGGCTTTCATGCTGGTGTCCTCAGTGCTGGATCAGGTCGCGAACGTCGATGAAACGGCCATTGACAGCCGCGGCTGCGGCCATCGCCGGGCTCACTAGGTGAGTCCGGCCGCCAGCGCCCTGACGGCCCTCGAAATTGCGGTTGGACGTCGAGGCACAATGCTCGCCGGAGCCCAGGCGATCAGGGTTCATCGCCAGGCACATGGAGCAGCCGGGCTCGCGCCATTCGAAGCCTGCTTCGATGAAGATCTTGTCGAGGCCCTCCTGCTCGGCTTGCGCCTTGATCAGGCCCGAGCCCGGCACCACGATGGCCTGCTTGATGGTCGCGGCGACCTTGCGGCCCTTGGCGACATCGGCAGCGGCGCGCAGGTCTTCGATGCGCGAGTTGGTGCACGAACCGATGAACACGCGATCCAGCTGGATATCGGTGATCGGCTGGTTGGCTTTCAGGCCCATGTACTTAAGGGCGCGCTCGATGGAGCCGCGCTTGACCAGGTCGGTTTCCTGTGCCGGATCGGGGACGTTCTGATCGACGGCCAACACCATTTCAGGCGAAGTGCCCCAGCTGACCTGCGGCTTGATCTGCGCGGCATCCAGTCTGACCACGGTGTCGAACACTGCATCCGGATCGGAAACCAGATCCTTCCATGCCTCGACCGCCATGTCCCATTCGGCACCCTTAGGCGCAAAAGGACGGCCCTTGACGTACTCGACGGTCTTCTCATCGGTGGCCACCATGCCGACGCGAGCGCCCGCTTCGATGGACATATTGCAAATGGTCATGCGGCCTTCGATGGACAGGTCACGGATCGCGCTACCGGCGAATTCGATCGCGTAGCCGTTGCCGCCTGCAGTGCCGATCTTGCCGATCACAGCCAGCACGATGTCCTTGGCGGTGACGCCGAACGGCAACTGACCTTCGACCGACACCAGCATGTTCTTCATTTTCTTGGCGACCAGGCACTGGGTGGCGAGCACGTGCTCGACCTCGGAGGTGCCGATGCCATGGGCCAGCGCGCCGAATGCGCCGTGCGTCGATGTGTGCGAGTCGCCGCAGACCACGCTCATGCCCGGCAGGGTCGCGCCCTGCTCCGGACCGATCACGTGAACGATGCCCTGACGCGGGTCGTTCATCTTGAATTCGGTGATGCCGTATTCGTCGCAGTTGTCATCCAGAGTCTGAACCTGCAGGCGCGACACCTGATCCTCGATGGCACCGATGCCGCCCTTGCGTTCCGACGTAGTCGGTACGTTGTGGTCCGGGGTGGCAATGATCGAGTCGATGCGCCACGGCTTGCGCCCGGCAAGACGCAGCCCTTCGAAGGCTTGCGGCGAAGTCACTTCGTGGATGATATGGCGGTCGATGTAGATCAGCGCCGAACCATCGTCGCGCTGCTTGACCAAATGCGAATCCCAGAGCTTGTCGTAGAGCGTTTTTCCGGCCATCGGACGTACTTCCTCATCAGCTTTTTCTATGCCTTGGGTTGTTGAGCATCCATGACCCCTTGGCTTGTGGGGGCATCCTATGGAATATGCTTAAATAACTCAAATTCATAATTTTTATGCTTTGGATAACCAAATGGAATCCGACCATGGACCTCGCCAATCTCAATGCTTTTTTAGCCATCGCCGAGACCGGCAGCTTTTCCGGCGCGGGTGAACGCCTGCACCTGACACAGCCCGCCATCAGCAAACGCATCGCCGGCCTGGAACAGCAACTGAACGTGCGCCTGTTTGACCGCCTGGGTCGCGAAGTGAGCCTGACCGAAGCGGGACGGGCCTTGCTGCCGCGCGCCTATCAGATTCTCAATGTGCTGGATGATACGCGTCGCGCACTGACCAACCTGACCGGCGAAGTCACCGGACGCCTGACGCTGGCAACCAGTCATCACATCGGCCTGCACCGCCTGCCGCCGGTATTGCGCGAGTTTACCCGCACCTATCCGGGTGTGGCGCTGGACATTCAGTTTCTGGACTCTGAAGTGGCGTATGACGAAATTCTGCACGGCCGCGCCGAACTGGCGGTCATCACCCTCGCCCCCGAGCCCCACACGCTGGTGCGGGCAACGCCGGTCTGGGACGATCCGCTGGATTTCGTCGCCGCCCCGGAACACCCGCTGGCCAATAGCGGCCCTATGAAACTGGCGGACATCGTGCGCTACCCGGCAGTGTTTCCCGGCGGCAACACCTTCACTCACCACATTGTGAGCAACCTGTGCGAAGCCCAGGGCCTGAAACCCAATATCGCGATGAGCACCAACTACATGGAAACCATCAAGATGATGGTGTCCATCGGCCTGGCCTGGAGTGTCCTGCCGCGTACGATGCTCGACGAGCAGGTTGCGCGCATCCCCTTGCCGGGCGTGCAACTCAATCGCCAGCTAGGCTATATCCTGCACACCGAACGCACACTCTCGAATGCAGCCCGGGCGTTCATGAAATTGCTGGACGCGCAGATATAGCGGTTATAGTGCGCTGCAGGATGCAGACCGATCGTTTTACTGGCTTTATTTATAAAGGCTCGTGATCAATGCCCAATTCTCTGGACCATCCCGTCTTGTCGGCCACTGCGCAGTCATCCGCTGCGCAGATAGCCGACGGCAGCGTCGAGCAAACCCTCAAAGAGACGCGGGATCGTCTGGACCTGGCGCTGAGTCTGGCGCAGATGGGCACCTGGGAATGGGACATTGCCACCGACCGTTTGCATGCCTCGGCACGCGCCGCTCAATTGCATGGCAGAGAAGCGCAGCCCCTGGACGCTGACTTCAACCAGTTTCTCGCCGGCCTGCCTGCTGCGGAACGGCATCGCATGCGCCACGCCTACCAGGCGGTGCTCGAGGGCGAACAGAATACCTTTCAACTGACCTACCGTTTTCAGCTACGTAACGGTCTTTCACGCCTGCTCGAGAGCCGCGCCATTCTGTACCGCAACGCGGACGGCAGTCCGGCGAGGCTGGCTGGCACGTTGCTGGACATCACTCAGCAACAGGCCCAGGCGGCGCTGGAGGCCAGCGAAGAGAAATTTGCCAAGGCGTTTCACTCCAGCCCCGATTCGATCACCATCACCGAGTTGGGCAACGGCCGCTATGTGGAGGTCAATGACGGCTTCTGCCGCCTCACCGGCTATACCGCGTCGGAGGTGCTGGGCAAGACCGTCAACGAGATCGGCATCTGGACCGACCTCAATCAGCGCCAGCAGATGATCGATCAGTTGCGTGAGGCGGGCCGGGTCCATCATCGGGAAATGGCGGGCCGCAACAAGAATGGCGACCCGTTGATACTGGACGTGTCGGTGGAATTCATCACCTTGAACGACACCGCCTGTCTGCTGATGAACGCTCGGGACATCGGCCAGCTGAAAAGCGCTCAGGCGCAGATCCAGCATCTGGCCTACCACGACCCACTGACCGGCCTGCCCAACCGCGCACTGCTGATGGATCGCCTGAGTCAGCAATTGTCGCTGCTCAGGCATCACCGCCTGCGAGGCGCGTTGCTGTTTCTCGACCTTGACCACTTCAAGCACATCAACGATTCACTGGGCCATCCGGTCGGCGACAGCGTGCTGAATATCGTCGCGGCGCGACTGGAAGCCAGCGTGCGCATCGAAGACACCGTCGCGCGCCTGGGCGGTGACGAGTTCGTGGTGCTGATCTGCGGACTGGAAGGCAGTCGCCATGAAGTCACTCACCAGGTTCAGGAGCTTTCCGACAATCTGCGCGAGCTGCTGGCCGAGCCCATGTTTCTCGATGGCCACCGCCTGCAGGTAACGCCGAGCATCGGCATGGTGCTGATTCCGGATGACGGCCTGACACCCGCCGACCTGCTCAAGCGCGCAGACATTGCGCTGTACCGGGCCAAGGATTCGGGACGCAACGCCGCCCAGTTCTTTCACAGTTCCATGCAGAAGGCGGTCAGTCAGCGATTACGCATGGAAAACGACCTGCGCCTGGCCCTGACCCGCAACGAATTCCACCTGCACTTCCAGGCTCAAGTCGACTGCCGTTACGAGTCGCTCACTGGCGCAGAGGCGTTGCTGCGCTGGCAACATCCGGAATACGGCCTGCTGCCGCCCGATCAGTTCGTACAGATTCTCGAAGAAAGCGGCATGATTCTCGAAGTCGGCAGTTGGGTGCTGGATGAAGCCTGCAAGACCGCCGGTCGCCTGCTGAAGCAGGCGCTGATTACAGAAGATACGTTTCTGATGGGCGTGAACATCAGTCCGCGTCAGTTCAGGCAGACCGATTTCGTCGAACGGGTACAGCGCAGCCTCAAGCAGCACCAATTGCCCGCCAGCATGCTGAAGCTGGAAATTACCGAAGGCATCGTCATTCAGAATCTGGACGACACCATTGCCAAGATGCGCAGCCTGAAAAAGCTTGGTGTGAGCTTCGCAATGGACGACTTCGGCACCGGTTATTCGTCGCTGACTTACCTGAAGCGACTGCCGGTGGACACCCTGAAAATCGATCAGTCATTCGTTCAAGACGCGACGAGCGACCCCAACGATGCAGAAATCATCCGCGCTATCGTGGCCATGGCGCAGAGCCTGAACCTGAATGTGATCGCCGAGGGCGTGGAAACCGCCGAGCAACTGGCATTCCTCGAAAAGCTCGGTTGTCACGTGTATCAGGGTTATCTGTTCAGCGAACCGCTGGATGACCCGGCCTTCGAAACCCTGCTGCGGCTCAAACAACATTTGCGGCAGCCCAGCCTGTTGCCCAACCCTTGAACGCAGAAAGGCGCCGAAGGCGCCTTTCTGGCTGTACATCCGCTCAGCGAATCACTGCTCGATGACTTTCTGAGTATTGAGCGGAATGCGCTTTGGCTTGGCCTCTTCAGGCACATTACGCACCAGATCGATGTTCAGCAGGCCATGGGACAGATCGGCCCCTTTGACTTCGATGTTGTCTGCCAGCCGGAACGACAGTTTGAACTCGCGGCGGGCGATGCCCTGGTGCAGATAGGTCACGTTCTCGGCCTCGCGTTCACGCTTGCCGCCGGTCACCGTCAATACCCCTTTCTCGACCTGTAGATCAAGGTCTTCTTCCTGCATGCCGGCCGCGGCGATCACGATGCGGTACTGGTCGTCGCTATGGCGCTCCACGTTGTAGGGTGGGTAGCCACTGGCCGAATCGTTGCGTGCCGCCGACTCGAAGAGGTCGTTGAAACGGTCGAAGCCCACTGAGTGACGAAACAGTGGAGCCAGAGAAAATGCAGTCGTCATGATAATTCTCCTGTTAATCAGCGAGTAGTTTGCGCGACCCGATTTCGGCATCGCGTAATCCCCAAACTAGGGTCGCCCGCTGACTTTTCAAGAGACTTTTTTCAGAAAAAAGATGACCGTTCGTCGGCTGAATAACCGAGCAAAACACTGATCCGCTCACAGTCGGTTTCGCGGCGCAAGGCGTTGAACATGAGCGTCGCTTCCGGGTAGCTCTTGGTCAGCAGCACCAGCCACTGCTTCAGGCGACCCGGCGCCTGGACCAGCGTCATCTTGGCCAGACAGTCGCCCCAGAACGTGCGCAGCATCGGTTGCAGATCGGCCCAGGTCATCTCGACCACCTCCTCGCCCGCGTGGGCAGCGGCGATCTGCCGAGCCAGATCGGGTCGTGCCACCAGGCCACGGCCGATCATGATGTCCCGTGCGCCGCATATCTCCTGACAGCGCCGCCAGTCCTCGACTGTCCAGATCTCGCCATTGGCGACGACCGGCACCTTGACCACCTCCTGAATCCGCGCAATCCACTCCCAATGCGCAGGCGGCTTGTAGCCGTCAACCTTGGTACGGGCGTGCACCACGATGCGCTCGGCGCCGCCATCGGCCAGCGCTCTGGCGCAGTCGAGCGCGCCATCAGTGTTTTCGTAGCCCAGACGCATCTTGGCAGTGACCGGAATCTCGCCAGGCACGGCGCGCCGCACCTGACTGACGATCGAATGCAGCAGGTCAGGTTCTTTAAGCAGAATCGCGCCACCACGAGAGCGGTTCACGGTCTTGGCCGGGCAGCCAAAATTCAGGTCCATGACCGGTGCGCCCAACTCACAGGCGAACGCAGCGTTCTCCGCCAGACAAACGGGGTCTGAACCCAGCAACTGCAAATGCAATGGCACACCGGCTGCCGTTTTGGCATCAGTGTGCAGTTCGGACGCCATCTTGTAGTAGTAGGTGGCAGGCATGACCCGCTCGGTGACCCGGATGAATTCGGTCACGCACCAGTCGATGCCGCCGACGCGGGTCAGCACATTACGCAGGATGTCGTCGACCAACCCCTCCATGGGCGCCAGAGCAATTTGCATGGGTCACACTCGAAAAAAAGTCCGGCAGTTTACTGCTCGCCGCCGGGATTGGGAACGTCGACCTGCAACATGGCCGCGCCATAGCCGTCAATGAACTCGGCCGGCATGCGCTTGGGACGTCCGGTGGACAGCTCGATGCAGACAAACGTGGTTTGCGCCCTCAGCAACGTGAGGTTGTCGGAAGGACGCTTGAGCTGAAAGCAGCGGGTCATTTTCAAGCGTCGATCCCAGTCGACGATCCAGGTCGCCAGTTGCAGCTCATCGCCTTCGTAGGCGCTGGCCAGATAATCGATCTCGTGCCTGACCACCGCCATTGCCCGGTCCAATCGCCGGTACTCGCTGAGATCAAGCCCCAGGTACTGCGAATGACGCCAGGCACAGCGCTCCAGCCAGGACACGTAAACCGCGTTATTGGCGTGCCCCAGACCGTCGATATCATCACTGCCGACATTGAGGTCGATGACGAAAGGCGTTGCCCGATCCCAGACCATGCTCGCTCCTGTACTTGAATGGATTGGCCAGATGCTTTCGCGGGCAGTGTAGCTGGAATGCAGGCGCTGCAAAGGCTGGGCAGCGTGACGCCGGAGAAAGCTGCAAGCGGGAGGCAGGGCTCGAGGAGAAAATAAAACCCTGAAAAAACAAAAGGGCCATTCAATAATCGAATGACCCTTGGTCCCGCAGAGCGGGAAATCGTGGCGTCCCCTAGGGGACTCGAACCCCTGTTACCGCCGTGAAAGGGCGGTGTCCTAGGCCACTAGACGAAGGGGACGCAAAACCTTCAGTCAGGTTCATCAATGATGAACCCTGGCAAAATTGGTGGAGCTAAGCGGGATCGAACCGCTGACCTCCTGCATGCCATGCAGGCGCTCTCCCAGCTGAGCTATAGCCCCGGATTTATCGCCTCGCGGCGGAGTTCAACCTTGCAGCATCACTCGATGAAACTGGCGTCCCCTAGGGGACTCGAACCCCTGTTACCGCCGTGAAAGGGCGGTGTCCTAGGCCACTAGACGAAGGGGACAAAACCTTCTACCTGATCAGAGTTGGGACTCTGATCGATTCAACACCCTGTTTAACAGGCTTTGAACCTTGAATTTGGTGGAGCTAAGCGGGATCGAACCGCTGACCTCCTGCATGCCATGCAGGCGCTCTCCCAGCTGAGCTATAGCCCCACATCAGTGGACGGGGCGCATGTTAAGCGTGAGTCGCTAAGCTGTCAAATTTATTTTCGAGAAATTTGAAAGTTTTTCGTCGGCATAACAAACACTTACCGTTTCGGCCCGCAAATCCGAGGGCGGGCCGACCACTGCGTGCCCTGCTCATGCAGGTACGCAGTAGCTTCTGCACATTACTTGTCGATCAGGCGATAGCGCCCAACAGTTTTTCCCACTCTTTGTTTTCCTTCTTCGAAACGCCACCGAGCAGATCGATGGCCTGACGCAGACGGAAACGCGTGAGATCGGGACCGAGGATCTCCATCGCATCCAGCACCGAAACAGAGCTGGCCTGCCCGGTGATCGAGGCGAACATCAGCGGCATGGCGTCACGCAGCTTGAGCCCCAGGTGCTCGACCACCGACTGGATGCAGGCGGTGATCGGGTCTTTCTCCCATTGACGCAGCGATTCCAGCTTCCACAGAATCAACTGCATCAACTGGCGCACCTGATCGCCCGAGAGCTTCTTGTGCTCGAACAGCTTGATGTCCGGCGTGACGCCACCGGCAAAGAAGAAGCCGGCCAAGGGCGCGATCTGGCTAAAGGTTTCGACGCGGCCCTGCACGTGCGGCGCGATCTTCATCAGGTACTCGGGGTTGAGCGCCCAGTTCTGCACGCGGGATGCGAACTCCTCGACCGGCAGGTCGCGCAACCACTGACCGTTGAGCCAGGACAGTTTCTCGATGTCGAAGATCGGCCCACCCAGCGATACGCGGGACAGGTCGAAATGCTCGACCATTTCCTGCAGCGAAAACTTCTCGCGCTCGTCCGGCATCGACCAGCCCATGCGCCCCAGGTAGTTGAGCATCGCTTCAGGCATGAAGCCCATGCGCTCGTAGAACGTCACCGACGTCGGATTCTTGCGCTTGGACAGCTTGCTCTTGTCCGGGTTACGCAGCAGCGGCATGTAGCACAGCTGCGGCTTGTCCCAGCCGAAGTATTCGTAGAGCAGAATCAGTTTTGGCGCGGACGGCAGCCATTCTTCGCCACGCAATACGTGGGTGATACCCATCAGATGGTCATCGACCACGTTGGCCAGGAAGTAGGTTGGCAGGCCATCGGTCTTCATCAGAACCTGCATGTCCATGCGGTCCCACGGAATCTCCACTTCGCCACGCAGCAGGTCCGGCACCACGCAAACGCCTTCGGTCGGCACTTTCATGCGGATGACGTGCGGTTCGCCAGCATCCAGACGACGCTGAACCTCTTCTTTGGAAAGCAGCAGCGCACGACCGTCATAGCGCGGCGTCTCGCCCCTGGCCGTTTGTTCGGCGCGCATTTCGTCCAGCTCTTCAGCGGTGCAGAAGCACGGGAAGGCGTGACCCATCTCGACCAGTTGCTGAGCGTATTTGCGGTAGATATCGCCCCGCTCGCTCTGCCGGTACGGACCATGCGGCCCGCCCACGTCCGGCCCTTCGCTCCACTCGATGCCCAACCAGCGTAGCGCATCGAAAATCTGCTGTTCGGACTCACGGGTCGAACGCAGCTGATCGGTGTCTTCGATCCGCAGGATGAACTCGCCACCGTGCTGCCTGGCAAAGCAATAGTTGAAAAGTGCGATGTAAGCCGTGCCGACGTGAGGGTCGCCCGTGGGCGATGGCGCGATGCGGGTGCGAACGGTGGTCATGGAAAATCCCGAATAAGGTCGATCAAGCGCGGAATGTTAACAGCCCGGAGGCGTCGGGCTCCAGCATGGGTGCTTCGGTCAGGGTTGTGCCCACCGCTCCGAGCGGGCATGCCGCCCAGCGCAACGATGAGCACCGACCTCAAACTGCCAGCAACCGCTCGCGCAATTTGCCGATTTCGTCGCGCATTTGTGCCGCAGCCTCGAACTCCAGATCGCGAGCCAGCTGGTACATCTTCTCTTCCAGTTGGCGAATGCGTTTGGTGATCTCGCTCGGCGAGCGCAGTTCGTTTTCGTACTTGGCGTTTTCCTCGGCAGCCTTGGCCATCCCCTTGCGCTTTTTACTGCGCGAGCCAGGTACGGTGGCCCCTTCCATGATGTCGGCGACATCCTTGAACACGCCTTTTGGCGTGATGCCATGCTCGAGGTTGAACGCGATCTGCTTTTCGCGACGCCGCTCGGTCTCGCCGATGGCACGCTCCATGGACCCGGTGATGCGGTCGGCATACAGAATCGCCCGACCGTTGAGGTTACGCGCCGCCCGGCCGATGGTCTGGATCAGCGAACGGTCGGAACGCAGGAAGCCTTCCTTGTCGGCATCCAGAATCGCGACCAGCGAGACTTCCGGCATGTCCAGGCCTTCGCGCAGCAGGTTGATCCCCACCAGCACATCGAAGGTGCCCAGACGCAGGTCGCGGATGATCTCGACCCGCTCAACCGTATCGATGTCCGAGTGCAGGTAACGTACGCGCACCCCGTGATCACTCAGGTAATCGGTCAAGTCTTCGGCCATGCGCTTGGTCAGCGTCGTCACCAGCACCCGCTCTTCGATCGCGGCGCGCTTGTTGATTTCCGACAGCAGGTCATCGACCTGGGTCAGCGCCGGGCGAATCTCGATCTGCGGGTCGACCAGCCCTGTCGGACGAACCACCTGCTCGACCACCCGACCGGCATGTTCCTCTTCGTACTTGCCTGGCGTGGCCGAAACGAAGATGGTCTGTGGACTGACGTTCTCCCATTCTTCGAAACGCATTGGCCGGTTGTCCAGCGCTGACGGCAGGCGGAAGCCATATTCCACAAGGGTTTCCTTGCGCGAGCGGTCGCCTTTGTACATGGCACCGACCTGCGGCACGCTGACGTGGGACTCGTCGATCACCAATAAGGCATCGGGCGGCAGGTAATCGTACAGGGTCGGCGGCGGCGCGCCGGTCGGACGCCCCGACAGGTAGCGCGAGTAGTTCTCGATGCCGTTGCAGTAACCCAGCTCCAGAATCATCTCCAGGTCGAACCGGGTGCGCTGTTCCAGACGCTGGGCTTCGACCAGTTTGTTCTGGCTGCGCAGGTATTCCAGACGCTCGCCAAGCTCGACCTTGATGCCTTCCATCGCCTCCAGCAGTGTCTCGCGGGGCGTCACGTAGTGGCTCTTGGGGTAAAAAGTGAAGCGCGGCAGCTTGCGGATCACCTCCCCGGTCAGCGGATCGAACGCCGACAGGCTCTCGACCTCGTCGTCGAACAGCTCGACGCGGATCGCTTCCAGGTCCGATTCGGCCGGATAAATATCGATCACATCGCCGCGCACGCGGAACGTGGCACGGGCGAAGTCCATGTCGTTGCGGGTATATTGCAGATCAGCCAGACGGCGCAGCAAGGCGCGCTGGTCGAGTTTGTCGCCGCGGTCGATGTGCAGCACCATGCGCAGATAGGTTTCCGGACTGCCCAGACCGTAGATGCACGACACGGTGGTGACGATGATGGCGTCCTTACGCTCCAGCAGCGCCTTGGTCGCGGACAGACGCATCTGCTCGATGTGGTCGTTGATCGAAGCATCCTTCTCGATGAAGGTGTCGGACGACGGCACATAGGCTTCCGGCTGGTAGTAGTCGTAGTAGGAGACGAAATACTCGACGGCGTTGTTCGGGAAGAACGCCTTGAACTCGCCATACAACTGCGCCGCCAGGGTCTTGTTCGGTGCCAGCACCAGAGTCGGACGCTGCACTTGTGAGATCACGTTGGCGATGCTGAACGTTTTGCCCGAGCCGGTCACACCCAGCAGGGTCTGATGCGCGAGTCCGGCGTCGATCCCTTCGACCAGTTGACGAATGGCCTCGGGCTGATCGCCGGCTGGCTCAAAACGGGTAACGAGCTGGAACTCGGACATAACCTACCTCTTGAATTCGTTCGCGTCGGGGTTCGCGACAAGGACTCGCCCGCACGGTATGCACCGGCAATGACGAAATCACCACCGACGGCTCGTCCCGTCAATGGGAGACGACGTGCGGTGATGTCGGTACTTGAAGTGATGCACAGTAGATGGAGACGTTTGCGCATGTTTCAAGGCGCTCGTTTGATCGGCCGCTACATCATTGAGGTTTCGACGGGACGAACGTTCTGCAAATAACCGGAAAAACCTTGAAAAAACCGGCCCGGCCCTGTCGCCCCGTCGGGGGATGCTCTCTATACTAGGTCCCCGTTTGTGCACCGCTTTGGCGCATTCGGCCACAGCACGCATGTCCCTCCCCCTTCATTCAGAGCTGCCGCAAAAATGAGCCTCTTCTCCGCTGTCGAAATGGCGCCCCGCGATCCGATCCTGGGTATCAACGAAGCATTCAACGCCGACACCCGCACCACCAAGGTCAATCTTGGCGTGGGCGTCTACTGTGACGAAGACGGGCGCATTCCTCTGCTGCGCGCAGTGGCTGAAGCCGAAAAGATCCGTGTTGCGCAGCACGCGCCACGCGGCTACCTGCCGATCGACGGCATCGCCGCCTACGACCAGGCCGTGCAGAAATTGCTGCTGGGCAACGACTCGCCGCTGATCGCCTCGGGCCGCGTGCTGACCACCCAGTCGGTCGGCGGCACCGGTGCCCTGAAAATCGGCGCAGATTTCCTCAAGCAACTGCTGCCGAATGCCGTCGTAGCGATCAGTGATCCGAGCTGGGAAAACCACCGGGCGCTGTTTGAAACCGCAGGCTTTCCGGTTCAGAACTATCGTTACTACGACGCCGCCACGCATGACGTGAACCGCGCCGGCATGCTTGAAGACCTGCAAAACCTGCCTGACCACTCGGTGGTGGTGCTGCACGCCTGCTGCCACAACCCGACCGGCGTCGACCTGAATCTTGAGGACTGGAAAAAGGTACTCGAGGTGGTCAAGGCCAAGGGGCATGTGCCGTTCCTGGACATGGCTTATCAGGGCTTCGGCCAGGGTATTCAGGAAGATGCCATCGCCGTGCGCCTGTTTGCCGAATCCGGCCTGACGTTCTTCGCCTCCAGCTCGTTCTCCAAGTCGCTGTCGCTGTATGGCGAGCGCGTCGGTGCGCTGTCGATCATCACCGAATCGAAGGAAGAGACCTCCCGTGTCCTGTCCCAGGTCAAGCGTGTGATCCGCACCAACTATTCCAACCCGCCGACCCACGGCGCAATTATCTCTGCGGCCGTGCTCAACGACCCGGCGCTGCGTGCCATGTGGGAAGAAGAACTGGGCGAAATGCGTGTGCGCATCCAGGCCATGCGCAAGGCGATGGTCGAGCGTCTGGCCGATAACCCTGCCGGACAGGATTTCAGCTTCGTCGGCCGCCAGTGCGGCATGTTTTCCTACTCTGGTCTGACGGCCGAACAGGCCCAGCGCCTGCGCAGCGAGTTCGGCATCTACGCGCTGGACACTGGCCGCATATGCGTGGCCGCGCTGAACCAGAAGAATATCGACGTCGTGTGCGACGCAATCAAGAAGGTGTTGTAAGCCTCATCTCTACGGGAATGTGCGCAGCGTCTTCGACGCTGCGCTGTCTCGCCATACACTGAAAGCCCGCTCGCTCTTGTTGTGGTGGGGTCCGATGCAGCATCAGCGCCTACCACTCGGCAATCCGATCGAACGATCACCCCTCCCCCAACCTCGAAAGCCTGTCAGTACTTTTTCTGAAGCAGACCATCGAGGTATTCATGTCTACCGAACCGCAACGGCAAAAAGAACAGGCGCCTGGTCAGCACACGCCGCCCGATCAGGGTACGGACCGCAATGACCCGGCGATCGATCCGCAGGCTCCCGATGCCGTGCCGGATTCGGGCCAGAACGACGGTCAGCGTCAGGATCAAAGCCAGCAGCAACGTCAGGGACAAACTCAGGGGCAGAGCCAGTCGCAAGGCTCTCAAAATGAAAGCGCCTATGTGCCGGACTACGAGCCCGAGGAAAAGCCTCAGACCCAGCGTAACCATCAGCCCACCCAGGGCGTCGATGCCGATATCGACACACAAGGCGGTTGAGCGTCGCGTTTTACTCAGTGAATTGGGCCGTCCGGCCCAATCACCTCCACGCGTCATTCAAGGTTTGCGGTCTTCCCTGATCTCCTGCACCCGATACGCCGGGTCCGCCTTGATCTGCTGTTCGGTGAATGGCAGCGTCGCCCACTGTTTTTTCGCAAAGGCTTCGGTTTGATCACGCGAATGCGCCGACCGAGGATTACTCGATTCGGAAAACGCCAGCAGCCCTTTGGCGCTCGGGCCATGCTGGTCGAAGGTCACTACTTGCAGGTAACTGGTGCCGCTGACCACTTCGCGTTTGCCGTCCTTACCCGCCACCGTCTGCATGGCGTTGTAAACACCCAATGCTGCAGGACCGCCATGAATCGGAATCGGCTGACCGCTAAGGCCGGACATTTGAATATCACCCCAGGTCGTGCTCGCCGACAGCCCCGCCTTGCTCACTTCATCTTGTGCCGCCAGCATGGCCGCACGCAAGGCCGTGGCCACTTCCGGGTATTCGATGGCCAGTCCACGCGGCGTATGAACCGGGTCCTGCGCGTCGAACACCACCCGCCAGCGTGAGCCGACCGACTGCATCGCAGCCATGATTTTCTGGAAGTACACGAAACCCACGCCACTGCTTAAGTCAGCCCGACCGTCCCACGCTTTCAGCGCCGTGCACAGTGGCGCCAGACGTTTTTCATCTTCACCCGACCTCATGGCACAGAACTGCAAAAGGTCCGGCATCACCTGCCCGGCCTGATACACCTCGTTGTCCATCACCATCGCCTGCAGGTTCTCGACGCTCACTTTGCCAGACTGTTGCAGTTTGCCGAGTCGATCCAGCGCAAAGCGCGCACGCTGCCCGAGCGGCTGGCCTTCCTGGCTGATCAGCGGCGAGAAGTTTTTCTGCGGTGCGGCCGGGTTGACCATCCAGGCCGAGTCGTTGGAATGCTGCACAAAGTCGGTTCGCAACAATTGCGGCTGACGCGACGACGGATAGATCCCGGGTTGCGCGGCCTCGGGCGCGATGTCCCAGTTACAGTCGCTGCGTGAACCGTCGAGGATGATCAGTTCGGTGCCGATGCGCGGGTCGCTGCACCTGGCGAGTTTGACGGCATCGACGTTCGGCACCACCGACAGATTCATGTACAGCGCCTGCCCCTTGGCGTCGACAGCAAGGGTGTTGACCCACGGGATCCCGTGAATGCTGCGCACCGAATTCTGAAAGGCCTTCAGGTCGTGCGCCTGATCCATGGCGTACCACTGCTGCAGAACGCGGTCGTTTTCCAGGTTGGCATCGCGCAGGCTGAACGCGAACTGTTCATTCCAGTCCAGCCTGCCCGGCCATTGCACCACCGGGCCGAATGTCGATGAGTAGATCGTCCGGGTGACCGGTTTGACGCTGCCGTCCGCCTGTTTAGCCTCGACACTCACGTGCTGCCTGCTCATGGCCACGGATTTGCCGTCCAGCAGGTAACGGGTCGAATCTTTCGGGTCGAGCTGCAGACGGTGCAGGGTGAAGTGTTTCGACGTGTCGACCGTATGGGTCCAGGCCAGATGCCGATTGAAACCGATATTGATCAAAGGCAGGCCCGGCAGCGCCGCGCCCATGACGTCCAGCTTGCCGGGAATGGTCAGGTGCATCTGATAGAAACGCATGCCGCCGCCCCACGGAAAATGCGGATTGGCCAGCAACATGCCGCGTCCATTGGCGGACAGGTCATGCCCCACCGCTACCGCGTTACTGCCGCGTTCCAGCGCAAAGTTCTCATTGCGGGCGGCAGCCAGTTGCAGCGCGTAGGCCTGGTCTGCCTGCTCCTGCCGAAGACCAGCCTGCGCAGCCGTCCGGGGCGGTCTGGCACCAGCCAGCGCTTCAGTGAACTGCCCCACGCCACCTTCGACCAGCAATCGGCGGGTCAAGCGCACCAGATCGTCGGGACTGATCGGCCGCACCCAGTCAGCCGCGCAGGCTTGCGGCAAACCCTGGCTGTTCTGCTCACCCAGCGAACGGTTGTAGCCAGCCACATAACCCTGCATCAACTGACGAATCTCGGGCGGCTGGGCTTGCCAGAAGTCAGCCAGCGCATCAGGCGTGTTCAACCACTTGAACAGCAGGTCGCTGGCCAGGTTGTTGCGCTGTTCGAGTGTGGCCTGGTCCGGCCCGAAATAGCGCGAGCGCTCGCCATTGACGGTGACGATCTCGTTGGCCAGCAGGCACAGGTTGTCCTGTGCATAGGCATAACCGATCCCATAGCCCAAACCGCGCTCGTCAGCGGCGACGATATGCGGCACGCCGAACCCGGTACGACGCACTTGCGCCGAAGCGTTCGGGTTCTCCGGGGCGACCTTCGCCTGGGCGGGCAGGACCAACCCGAGCGAAAGACCTGCGACAAGAAAACCGGAC
Source organism: Pseudomonas floridensis (assembly GCF_002087235.1). GTDB lineage: Bacteria > Pseudomonadota > Gammaproteobacteria > Pseudomonadales > Pseudomonadaceae > Aquipseudomonas > Aquipseudomonas floridensis. Next base: position 40,506 of record NZ_MUIO01000054.1, read on the forward strand.
AATGTTCTGGACATGATCACGCTGACTCCAACCTGGCAGGGAAACGGAACGCGACAGGAATGAGCCGCTCCCCTTAAACGAGCCTGTGCAACGAAATTTAGTCGCCCGCGTCATTTGATTGACAGCGCTAAATTCCCCCTCGCTGTTCTCGTCTTAATGACAGCTCCCATGGCCGTCGCCCGCCGACCGCCTGTTTTTCTCCAGGCAGGAACCCTGCATGAAACGCTCTCGACACCTTCGACGCACGGTCCTTGCGGCGCTGTGCCTGTTCCCGGTCATTGCCGTTTGCGCATGGCAAATCCTGCCGGGCAGCCACGCCGACACGCCCACTGTGACCGTGACCCGCAGCAGCATAGAAAGCAGCGTGACCGCGCTGGGCACGCTGCAGCCGCGCAGTTACGTGGATGTCGGTTCGCAGGCGAGCGGGCAGATCATGAAAATCCACGTGCAGGTGGGCGATCAGGTCAAGGAAGGTCAATTGCTGGTGGAAATCGACCCGTCCACCCAAAAGGCCCGGCTCGATGCGGCCCGCTACGCCATCGAGAACCTCAAGGCCCAGCTGCAGGAGCAACGTGCGCTGCATGAACTGGCGCAGCACAAGCAGCAACGTCAACGGCGTCTGGCGGCCGGTGGTGCGACCCGTGCCGAGGACGTGCAGGCCGCCGAGTCGGAATTCCGCGCCACTCAGGCGCGGGTCGACATGTTCAGGGCGCAGATTCTCGAAGCCCAGGCCGCCTTGCGCAGTGACGAGGCCGCCCTGGGTTACACCCGCATCTACGCGCCCATGAGCGGCACGGTTGTCGCGCTGGACGCTCGCGAGGGCCAGACCCTCAACGCCCAGCAACAGACGCCGCTGATCCTGCGCATCGCCCGCTTGTCACCCATGACCGTCTGGGCCGAAGTCTCGGAGGCCGACATCGGTCATGTAAAGCCGGGCATGAATGCTTACTTCACCACCTTGAGCGGCGGCAGTCGGCGCTGGAAAAGCACCGTGCGGCAAATTCTGCCGGTGCCGCCCAAGCCGCTGGAGCAGGCCAATCAGGGCGGCGGTAGCCCGAGCAGTTCGCGCAAGAGCGGCGGTGGTCGCGTCGTGCTGTACACGGTGTTGCTGGATGTCGACAACGATGATCAGGCATTGATGGCGGAGATGACCGCCCAGATTTTCTTCGTCGCCAGCAGCGCCCAGGACACCCTGACCGCGCCCCTTTCAGCCTTGCAGGGCGCAACGCAAGGCGAACTGCAGACCGCGCAGGTGTTGACGTCCAGCGGTGATGTGCAACGCCGTCAGGTGCGTACCGGCATCAGTGACCGCCTGCGCGTGCAGATTCTCGAAGGCCTCGAAGAGGGCGAGCGACTGCTGGTGCCGGCCCCGCTCGGCAGCGGAGGCTGAATGCAGACGCCGCTGATCGACCTGCGGGCCATCCGTAAATCCTACGGCGGGGGCGACAGCCCGCAGGTCAACGTGCTGCAGGGTATCGATCTGTCGATCCACGCCGGTGAATTCGTGGCAATTGTCGGTGCGTCCGGCTCCGGCAAATCGACGCTGATGAACATCCTCGGCTGCCTGGACCGGCCGACCTCCGGCGAGTACCTGTTCGCCGGGGAAAACGTCGCTGCACTGGGCAGTGATGAGCTGGCCTGGCTGCGCCGCGAGGCATTCGGCTTCGTGTTTCAGGGCTACCACCTGATCCCGTCCGGCTCGGCACAGGAAAATGTCGAGATGCCGGCCATCTATGCCGGCACGCCCGCAGCGCAACGCCATGCCCGCGCCGCCGCCCTGCTCGACCGGCTGGGGCTTGCCTCACGCACCGGCAATCGCCCGCATCAATTGTCCGGTGGTCAGCAGCAGCGGGTGTCCATCGCCCGCGCCTTGATGAACGGCGGCCATATCATCCTCGCCGACGAACCCACCGGCGCGCTGGACAGCCACAGCGGTGCGGAAGTCATGACGCTGCTGGACGAACTGGCGAGTCAGGGTCACGTCGTGATCCTGATTACCCACGACCGGGACGTCGCCGCCCGCGCCAGGCGCGTCATCGAAATCAGCGATGGACGCATCCTCAGCGATACCGCCCGCGACAGACAGGACGAGGCTCGGTGCACAGTCAATCCCGCCGCGTTGCAGGCGGTGGATTTACGTGCTCGCCTGAGCCAAGGCAGTCAGGCTCGCGGTGCCTGGAAAGGCGAGCTGCTCGACGCCATTCAGGCGGCATGGCGGGTGATGTGGATCAACCGGTTCCGCACCGCATTGACGCTGCTGGGGATCGTCATCGGCGTCGCTTCGGTGGTGGTGATGCTGGCAGTGGGCGAAGGCAGCAAGCGTCAGGTCATGGCGCAGATGTCATCGTTCGGCTCCAACATCATTTACCTCAACGGCAAGGCGCCCAACCCGCGAGCGCCGAAAGGCATCATCGCCCTGGAAGAAGTCGCCGCACTGGGCGACCTGCCCGAGGTGCGAATGATCATGCCGGTCAACGGCGGGCAAGCAGGCGTGCGCTTCGGCAATGTCGATCACTCCAGCTATGTGGGCGGCAACGACACGCACTTTCCGGCGATCTTCAACTGGCCGGTGGTGGAAGGGAGCTATTTCACCGAGGCCGACGAACAGAGCGCGGCAGCAGTGGCCGTGATTGGTTACAAGGTCCGGCAGAAGCTGTTCGGTGACCGCATCGACCCGATCGGCCAGTACATCCTGATCGAGAACGTGCCGTTTCAGGTGGTCGGTGTGCTTCAGGAAAAAGGTGCCAGCTCGGGCGACCTGGACAGCGACAACCGCATCGCGATTCCATATTCGTCGGCCAGCATTCGCCTGTTCGGCACTCAGAACCCGGAGTACATCACCATCGCCACCCGCGACGCGGACAACGTCAAACAGGCCGAAGCCGCGATTCGCACCCTGCTGGACCGCCTGCACAACGGCAAGCAGGATTACGAGCTGACCAACAACGCGGCGATGATCCAGGCCGAGGCCCGTACCCAGAACACCCTGTCGCTGATGCTCGGATCAATCGCGGCCATCTCGCTGCTGGTCGGCGGCATCGGCGTGATGAACATCATGCTGATGACCGTGCGCGAACGGACCCGTGAAATCGGTATTCGCATGGCCACCGGTGCCCGCCAGAGCGATATCCTCCGCCAGTTCCTCACCGAAGCGGTGATGCTTTCGGTGGTCGGCGGGTTGACCGGCATCGTGCTGGCACTGGGCATGGGCGCGGTACTGTTGCTCAGCAAGGTTGCGGTGGCCTTCTCGGTCTCGGCCGTGGCCGGTGCCTTTGGCTGCGCACTGATCACCGGGGTGATCTTCGGTTTCATGCCAGCCCGCAAAGCTGCCCGGCTCGACCCGGTGGCAGCCCTCACCAGTCAATGAACGATCAATCCATGAAACCGACCCTAACGCTGTTGACCACTTGCCTGCTGCTGGCCGCCTGCAACGCACCTGCGCCCGTACCGGACAGCGGCATCCAGCCGCCGCCGACGTGGGCGTTTGCCGAGAATGCGGCATCCCCACGTAGCGATACCCGCTGGTGGCAAGGTTTTGGCAGCCCGGAGTTGAATCGCCTGATCGAACAGGCCAGTCGTGACAGCCATGACGCGGCTGCCGCTGCGGCCAGGGTGCGTCAGGCCCAGGCGGCTGCGATCATCGGCGGCGCGCCACTGCTGCCCGAACTCAGCTACGAGCTGCGCGGCGAACGCAACAAGTTCCTGCGCAGCAGCGACCGCAAGGCCAATCCGTCCGACGACAACAACACCGACATGTTCACCAGCGACCTGACCGCCAGCTATGAAGTGGACTTCTGGGGCGGCGTGGCGGCCGGACGTGACAGCGCATTGCAAAGCCTTCGCGCCAGCCGGTTCGATCAGGCAACCGTGGAGCTGACCCTGCTCAGCAACGTTGCCGACCGTTACGCGCAAACCCTGTCGGCCCGTGAGCAAGGACGGATCGCAGAACTGAACCTGGCCAACGCCCAGGACGTTTTGCGTCTGGTGCAGACTCGCTACGACTCAGGCTCGGCCACGGCACTGGAGCTGGCGCAGCAGAAGAACCTGGTCGCCACCCAACAACGCGAACTGCCGCGCATCCAGCAACTGGCCAACGAACAGTTAATCACCCTTGCCGCCCTGCTCGGCCAGCCGGTGCAGAATCTCAAGCTGGGCAATCAGGCGTTCGACAGCCTGAGCTGGCCGGACATCGGCAGCGGCGTGCCCAGCGACCTGCTGACCCGCCGCCCGGATCTGGCCAAGGCCGAAGCCGAACTGGCGGCGGCACAAGCCGATGTCACAGTGGCCCGCGCCGCGATGCTGCCAACCTTCACCTTGAGCGCCCGGATCGGCACCGAATCGGTCCGTGCCGAAGACTGGTTGCGCGCGCCGTTCAGCAGTCTGGCGGGCGGTCTGGTCGGACCGATCTTCAACAACGGCCGGCTGGGCGCCGAGCGCGACAGGGCCACGGCGCGCCAGGAAGAACTGCTGGAAATCTACCGCGGCGCGATCATCAACAGCTTCGCCGACGTCGAAAAAGCCCTGAACAGCATCAACGGACTTGATCGACAGCGCGGCTGGCACGACGAAGAACTGAAGCAGGCGCAGACTGCCTTTCGCATTGCCCAGAGTCGCTATCAGGAAGGCGCCGAGGATCTGCTGACCGTGCTGGAAACGCAACGCACCTTGTATCAGGCGCAGGATGTCAGCGTGCAGTTGAGGTTATTGCGGGTGCAGGCGAGCCTGGCGCTGTACAAGGCGCTCGGCGGTGGGTGGCAGATGCGTTGAGACGGTGTCAGGGTCATGTGCCGCGCAGGTCGAGCGTCCGGGAGATGTTCAGGTTGGCGTGATGTGAATGTTTGCAGGTGCCAAATACTGGATGAGCTGTACGCGTAGGCAGCCCGTGACGTTTTGCTTCACAGCTGGGTAAGAGGTGCGGATTCAGTGAGTTTAGCGCTCGGCTCTGGTTACGGTTGCGCCTACGGCGCCCTACTTTGAGGGACCAAAGCAGGCAAAGTCCCAGGCTCCGGTTCCGGCCCCGGCTGCGCCGGGGTTCCTTCGTCCTGACTCTGATTCGGGGGTCGCCGCAAATGGGCCATCCATGGCCCAGTGCGGCTCAATCGGCATCCCTGCCGATTGCCTCCCGAATCAGCGCCAGAACTCAGCCTTCACCCACGTCGCAATCTGTGGTGCTTCCACCATCGCGGCACTTGTGAGGAGGCGGCTCAATTGATCGTGACAATTGCTCCATATCAGATGTAAACCAGCGCGTACCCCTCGAAGCGAACACCCAACCCGGAGTACTCAATCAATCAGTGCCTAAAACCACCTCTCCGGCAGCAGATTACGCGCATACCACGGCCGACGCGGCACGCGGCGGACCAGATCGCCGAGCTTCTCATCGGCCGCAAAGGTGATACGCAGCGCGAGCTTCATGACCTCCGGGTCCATCTCCATCGAGGTTCCGGCCTGCAAACCCGGCGTGGAGCTGCAGCCGTGGGTGGTCGGGCCAAGCCACGGATCGCTGACTTCGACCCAACGCCCCGGCGCAAACCAAGGCACGCCGTTGACTTCAAGCCGCTTCACCTCCCCCGGATGAAAGCGCTCGTGGGCCCTAAACCAGTCGTCGATGCGGTCATCGATCCAGCCATGAAACATCCAGAACACCGGGTTCACATGAGACGAAAACGGATCGGCCAGGAAATCGTTTTCCGGACCGAACCAGCGCTCGGCAAAGTCATCCGAACGCCGCGCCATCGGCACCGGCTGGCCGTTGGCCGGATCGCGCGCCACTGAAGCCCAGCGCATGTGCAGCCAGTCATGCAGTTCCAACTCGACCTGCGAACCGAATTGTCCCAAGGTCAGTTTCGACAGAAAGCGCGGATCGCGGTATTGGGACTCCCATACCTGAAAATGCGTGTGGTAGGTCTCGGGGCTTTTGATATCGCTGACCAGTTGGGTGTATTCCTCGTCGCCCTGAGCCAGCCAGTTCGGCGGCAGTGAGCAGCCGTCGTGATTGTCGAAGTAGCGGGCAAACCCCAACCGGTCGCGCTCCAGCTCCGGCTGCGGCATCGGAAAACGCGGCCACGACGGCAGATCCTGAATCTGCCGCGCCTGAATCAGCATGTGCCGATGCATATAAAAGAAATCCACGCCCGAGCCGTTGCGGTCCTTGTGCGGACCACGCGCATCCCGCTCTTTGTCCCGGGGCCCCGGCTGCCAGCCGATTCCGCGTAAGGCTTCCTGCTTTTCAGTGGGCAACTTGTGCCATTTGTCTCGCGATGCGTGCCACAGCTGATGGAACAGGCGGTGTTCTTTAGAGATCAGCCAGGCATGGAACTCAGGTGTCAGACTCACTCGTTCCCGTGCCTCTGGAAACAGTTGCTTGACCGCGATCACACGGTTTTCCAGCTCCGGCAAGGCCAGCGGTCGATCAAGGTGTTCGATGCGACCACTCAGCGTGCCGCTGCCCGCATTACCAAACGCGCCCCAGACTTCATCGAGGGTCAGGCTGAGTTCGTAATCCGGCGTGTCGCTGTAAGGGTCGTTGCCGGTGTGACCGTCCATGACCCGAAGATACAGCCTCGCGGCGTTGGCCGGCTGCAGGTCGCCGATCACCCGAAAACGCGGCGTCGCGTCGCCACGCAGATTGGTCGCAGTGTCGATATACCCGCGCAGACCGCGACCGCGTGGGGCGATGTCGAGGAACATTTCCAGGCCTTGCAAGGGCGCATCACCCAGCCCGGCGTCGCGGCCTTCGAAGCGCAATGCCCACACTCCGCGCAACTTGTCGGCCAGGCGCTGGGTGGCGGTGTCGGCCGGGCCTGCGGTGGCCTCGCCGGGCGTGATCGGCTCATCGACACGCGTGATTTCCCGATGTGCGAAATAAGCAGCCGGTACTGCCGCGCCGGTCAGTGCCAGACCTGCTATGAACCCTCGTCGAGAAATCGTCATTGCCCTACCTGTTACAGCCCCCGAGACACCGGTTATCCAGCTAGAACGTAAAGGCTGTGCCTAAATTTAGCTCGCGCCCTGCTTGAGCAAGCAGGCTCATGGCGCGCCCACCTCTAAAGCGATAGTGAGAACACCGCCGATTGCGACGTGGGTGAAGGCTGAGTCCTGGCGTTGATTTGGGGAGCAGTCGGCAGGGACACCGATTGAGCCGCACTGGGCCATGAATGGCCCATTTTTGCGCGGCGACCACATCTTCCCCCGTCTGGCCGCTGCTAAATTTTTTCGCCATCCGCTCGTTCTCCCCACATAGCAACGGCCCTCATGCCCGCAGACAAGGCAGGCCTGCACGATCACCTGAACGAGACGGCAATGACAAAACCGCGTTGGAAAAAGGCTCTTTTCATCGGCCTGCCCCTGGCTCTGGCCATCAGTGCGGGTGCGGGCTACCTGGCCTGGAATTACTGGTCCCCGGCCGGTTACCCGGTCAAGGTCATGAAACAGGCCGAAGACCTGCAGGAGCGGATCATTTCCTTCGACAGCCACATCACCGTACCGATGAAGTTCGGTAGCGAGCGCAATGAAGCCGACACGGACGGCTCCGGGCAGTTCGACCTGGTGAAGACCGCACGCGGTCGCCTTTCCGGCGCGGCCCTGACCGTGTTCGGCTGGCCGGAAATCTGGAACGGCGCCAACGCCCCGCATCGTCCAACCCCCGGTTTCGTCGACGAAGCACGCAAGCAGCAGGAAGTTCGCTACAAGATCATCACCGGTATGGTCCGCGACTTCCCCAATCAGGTAGGTATCGCCTACACACCCGACGACATGCGTCGCCTGCACGGCGAAGGCAAATTCGCGATCTTCATCAGCATGCTCAATGCCTATCCGCTGGGCAATGACCTGAACCTGCTGGATCAGTGGACGGCACGCGGCATGCGCATGTTCGGTTTCAGTTACGTTGGCAACAACAGCTGGGCGGACTCCTCCCGTCCCCTGCCGTTTCTCAACGATACCCCTGACGCTCTGGGCGGCCTGTCGGAAATCGGCAAGCAGGCCGTGCAGCGGCTGAACGATCTGGGCGTGATCATCGACGTGTCGCAGATGTCGAGCAAGGCACTGGAACAGGTCAGCCAGTTGAGCCGCACACCGATGGTCGCCTCGCACTCGGCACCCCGTGCGCTGGTGGACATCCCGCGCAACCTCAGCGATGAAGAAATGCAGTTGATCAAACAGAGCGGCGGCGTGGTGCAGGTGGTTGCATTCCCCGCCTACCTCAAGCCCTTGAGCCAGAAAACCCAAGACAAGCTTAACGCCTTGCGTAAGGAATTCGACCTGCCGCCGCTGCCGAATCTGGCCATGGCGCTGATGCCCGGCGACGCCATCATCACCGTCTGGCCCGAGCAACGCTTCGGTGCCTATGCCAGCAAGCTGTACGCAATTCTCGAAGAAGAACCCAAGGCCACGGTCAAGGACTTCGTCAACGCCATCGATTACACGGTGAGGAAGATCGGTATCGATCACGTCGGCATCAGCTCCGACTTCAACGACGGAGGCGGCGTGGACGGCTTCAACAATGTCGGCGAGATTCGCAACGTGACCGCCGAACTGATCGAGCGCGGTTACGCCGAAGCCGACATCGCCAAACTGTGGGGCGGCAACTTCCTGCGGGTCTGGGAACAGGTCCAGGCATCGGCCAGGGCGGAGGCTCGGCCATGAGCGATCGCAGAACGTTTCTGAAACAGGCCGGTTGGCTGGCCGCGGCCCTGCCGCTGGGTTCAGGCCTGATAACGCCAGCCCTGGCGTCGGCCACGCCGCAGACGAGGTCGGCAGACAAGTGGACCGGCTTGAAGCAACTGTTCAATCAGGACCCTGACTACATCCATTTCTCCAATTTTCTGGTGACTTCACACCCCAGGCCCGTGCGTGAAGCCATCGAACAGCACCGCGCCCACATCGACCGCAACCCCGGCCTGGCCATGGATTGGGACCTGCAGGAAACCGAGCGGCGCGAGCACGACGTGCGGGTCTGGGCCGGTAAATACCTGAACGCCAACCCCGGTCAGATCGCGCTGACCGGTAGCACCACCGAAGGCCTGGCGATCATTTACGGCGGCCTGCACGTACGGCCGGATCAGGAAATCCTCACCACCGAACACGAACATTCATGCGCACGCAGCATCCTTGATTTCCGCCAGCGGCGCGAAAGCACTCAGGTGCGCAGGATTCGCCTCTTCAAAGACCCCGCGCACGTATCGAGCGACGAAATCATCGGCTCGATTGCCCGCAGTATCCAGCCGAAAACACGTGTGCTGGGCATGACCTGGGTACAGTCCGGCAGTGGCGTGAAGCTGCCGCTCGGCGCCATCGGCGATCTGGTCGAGGAACACAATCGCAACCGCGACGCCAGGGACCGTATTCTTTATGTGGTCGACGGTGTACACGGCTTTGGCGTGGAGAATCTGGATTTCCCGGACATGAAGTGCGATTACTTCGTTGCCGGCACGCACAAGTGGATGTTCGGCCCACGCGGCACCGGCATCGTCTGCGCCCGCTCGGAACAAATGACCGATCTCACGCCGACAATCCCGACCTTTTCGGAAGCGACCAGCTTCGCCACCACCATGACGCCGGGCGGCTATCACTCGTTCGAACACCGCTGGGCGCTGAACAAGGCGTTCGAACTGCACCTGCAACTGGGCAAGGCCGACGTTCAGGCGCGCATCCACCAGCTCAACACCTACCTGAAAGAACGTCTGCTGGCACAGCGCAATGTCGAGCTGGTGACGCCGATGGACCCTGGACTGTCAGCCGGTTTCAGTTTTTTCAGGATCAAGGATCAGGCCAGCGACGAAGTGGCCGCCTGGCTGATGAAGAACCGCATGGTGGTCGACGCCGTGAGCCGCGATGTCGGCCCGGTGGTGCGCACCGCGCCCGGCCTGCTGAACAGTGAAGCCGAGGTTGACCGGTTCATGGCCCTGCTCAGCCAGCGTACCTGACGCCTGCACCCTGCTCAGCCCGTTTTACGTTTTCTGCCACCGAGGCCCTTCATGAAAAAGCTTGTGTTCACCCTGTCCCTGACCTCGCTGCTCGGCCTGTCGCTGAGCAGTACCGCCCAGGCCGCCACACCCGAGCCGGGCAAAGTGTTCAAGGACTGCAAGGACTGCCCCGAAATGGTCGTGCTGCCTGCGGGCACCTTCACCATGGGCGCGCCGGAGGAAGAACTGGGTCGCCAGCCGGACGAAGGCCCGATGCACGACGTCACCTTCGCCAAGCCCTTCGCCATCAGCCGCTTTCAAGTGCTGAGCGCCGAGTGGGACGCGTACATCAAGAGCTCCGGTTACAAAATGCCGGACGGCGACACCCGACCGGGACGCGAGTGCAAGGCTGGCAAGCCGCGCTACCCGCTGGGCCCGCGGCAGCCCGCCGTCTGCATGGACTGGAACGAAGCGAAGGCCTACGTCGCCTGGCTGTCGAAGAAGACCGGAAAATCGTACCGGATGGTCAGCGAAGCGGCCCGTGAATACGCCGCACGTGGCGGCAGCAAAGGCTCGTTCCCGTTCCCGATGGATGAAGGCAAGACCTACGGCATCGCCAAACACGCCAACACTTACGGCCCGGAAGACGGCTTCAGCTACACCGCACCGGCCGGCAGCTACAGTCCCAACGACTTCGGCATCTACGACGCCCACGGCAATGTGTATGAGTGGACCGCCGATTGCGAAACCAGCAATTACAACGGCGCACCCACCGATGGCAGCCCTTGGCTGGCAGGCGACTGCACCTGGAAGATGATTCGTGGCAACGACTGGACCGAAGCGCCGATCTTCTCCCGCTCCGGCAACCGCAACAGCCGCCAGCCCGATGTACGGGGCGACTGGCTGGGCTTCAGGGTCATGCGTGACCTCTGACCGATTCATTCGAGCCTGCGGCCGGTAGCGAGGGCCGCAACCACGGACACTGACGAGAACCATCATGACCCTCAAAACGCAAAGCCTCGCCCGGGAAACCCTGAGGCTCCTCAAACCTTTCTGGTGGCTGGTGGCGCTGTCGACGGTGCTGGGGATCGTCAGTGGCTTGAGCGTGACTGCGCTACTGGCCACCATCAACAACGCGATGAACCTGCCGGACGGACCGAACACCCACACGGCGCTGCTGTTCGCCGGGTTGTGCGTGCTGACGCTGGCGTGCTCGACACTGTCCAACCTGTCCACCAATTACGTCGGCCAGCGGGTGGTCGCCAACCTGCGCCGTGAACTGGCGGCCAAGGTGCTGGTCGCGCCCATCGAACAACTGGAGCGCTATCGCTCGCACCGGCTGATTCCGGTGCTGCTCAATGACGTCAACACCCTCAGCACCTTCGCCCTGTCGGTCGCACCGATGGTGATCGCGTTCACCGTGACGCTGGGTTGCCTGACCTACCTGGCGCTGTTGTCCTGGCAGATTCTGGCGTTGACGGTACTGACTGTGGTGCTGGGCACCGGCGCGCAGTACGTAGCCCACGCCTTCGGAACGCGCAGCATTCAGGCCGCGCGCAACGGCGAAGACGAACTGCAGAAGCACTATCAGGCGCTGTCGGCCGGAGCCAAGGAGCTGCGCATCCAGCGCAAGCGTCGCCAGCACATGCTCGATGAAAAGATTCACGGTGCCACCGAACAGATCTGCAGCTCGAACATCCGTGCCGCGAATATCTTCGTCAGTGCCGAGACGTTCGGGTCGATGCTGTTCTTTGCCGTGATCGGCATGGCCATCGCTTTTCAAGCCCTGTGGCCAACCACTGAAAAAACCGTGCTGGGCGGCTTCGTGCTGGTGATGCTGTACATGAAAGGCCCGCTGGAGCGCCTGATCAATTCCCTGCCTGCCATCAGCCGGGCGCAAATCGCGATGCGCCGCATTGCCGAGCTGTCGTGGAAATTCTCCAGCCCCGAGCCGCACCTGCTGGTCAGCGACCGCCCCAGTTCGCTGACCAGTCTGCACACGCTGGAACTGCATCAACTGCGCTACGACTACCCACCCGTGGAAGGCAGCGATGCGTTTCACCTCGGCCCGGTCAACCTGAGCATCAAGCAGGGCGACATTGTGTTCATCGTCGGCGAGAACGGCTGTGGCAAGACCACGCTGATCAAGTTGCTGCTGGGTCTATACACGCCACAGCAGGGCGAAATCCGCCTCAACGGTCAGTCGGTCACACCAGAGAAACTGGACGATTATCGCCAGTTGTTCACCACGATCTTCGCTGACTACTACCTGTTCGACGAGCCGTTGCAGGGTCAGGCCAGGCTCCCGGAGGACGCGGGCAAATACCTGGCGCGTCTGGACATCGCCCACAAGGTCAGCATCCGTGACGGCGCCTTTACCACCACTGACCTGTCGACCGGCCAGCGCAAGCGTCTGGCGCTGATCAACGCCTGGCTGGACGAACGTCAGGTGCTGGTGTTCGACGAATGGGCTGCCGATCAGGACCCGGCCTTTCGGCGGGTGTTCTACACCGAGCTGCTGCCGGAACTCAAACAACAGGGCAAGACCATCATCGTGATCTCCCACGACGATCGGTACTTCTACATTGCCGATCAACTGGTGCGGATGCAGGCCGGGCAAATCGACGTCGAACAGGTGCAGAACACGTCCGTTTCGGCCTGATTTCACCTTCCATTGACGCCCCGCCCGGCTCTGCCGCGAGCGGGGCTCTTTGCTTGCACGACCGCATCTGTCGAATCGACTGCTAGCGATCAGCCATCTTTTTTCGCGACTTGTGAAAAATTCATTAAATAACTGCAAGTCGCTTTCGTTCTCATTTACAGCGAACGGTGCGCACGGCTGTCTTCTCGCCCGGCTGCTTATAAAAAAGTTGCTCCAGACTGCCCGGTTTCATGACGAACCCTGACGGCGCGGATCCGGACAACGCTTCTGCCCTCTGCCGATACCTACTAGAAAGAGCTACGTCATGCACAACCCGTCACGACTCACCCCGCTCAGCAAAGCCTTGCTGCTCAGCCCGATGTTCCGTTCCCGGCCATCCATGGCAGCCATGGGTTTCGCGCTTTGCATGCCGCTGGCCTCACAGGCCCAGACAGAGGAAGCGACCACGCAAGGCTCGGCCAGTGCAGGCACCGTCACCCTGGCACCGACCGCAATCGACTCCCGATCACTCGGCGCCACCACCGATGGCACCGGTTCCTATACCACGGGCGCGGTCAGCATTGGCAAGGGCGCACCGCAATCGCTGCGTGAAACGCCGCAGTCGGTGAGCGTCGTGACCCGCCAGGTGATGGATGACAACAACCTGACCAGCCTCAGCGAAGTGCTGGAAGACACCCCCGGCATGAGCTTCCAGTACCGCAACTTCGGCGGGCATGTATATACCTCGCGCGGTTTCTCATTGCTGGCCGAGAGTTTTCTGGTCGACGGCATCGGCGGCCAGGGCTATCAGATTACCGGCTGGATGCAGCCGGACATGGCCATCTACGACCGCGTTGAAGTATTGCGTGGCGCGTCCGGCCTGCTGGTCGGCGCCGGTCAGCCCGGTGGCGCGGTGAACCTGGTGCGCAAGCGCCCGACCGCCGAAAACAAATTTTCCGTCACCACCCGCGCCGGTTCCTGGGACCGGTACCGGGTCGATCTGGACGGCAGCGGCAAGCTCAACGATTCGGGCACCCTGCGCGGCCGCATGGTCGCCGCCTACGATGACAGCGGTTCGTACCTGGATGGCCGCGACAGCCGCACGCCGCTGCTGTACGGCATCGTCGAAGCCGATGTGACCGACGACACCACGCTGACCATGAGCCTGCGTCGCCAGGAACAGGTCATCAACGGCTACTCCATCTACGGTTTGCCGCGCTACAGCAACGGCCAGTCTATCGGGCTGTCGCGCTCGACCAACCTGGCGCAGGACTGGAACCGCCTCGAGAGCGACATGACCGAGGTGTTCACTGAAATCGAGCACCGCTTCAACGATGACTGGAGAAGCCGCACCTCGCTGACTTACTCGCAGGGCGGCTTCGATCAGGCGATTGCGTATGCGCGTGGTGCGGTGAACCCGACCACACTGGCGGGCTCGACCTTCCAGAACACGCTGTTCCGCCGCGACGAAGTCCAGAGCACCGGCCTCAACAGCCAGCTGGAAGGCAACTTCAATGCCTTTGGCCTGAACCATCAGCTCACGTTGGGTGCCGACTGGTCGCGTCAGGAGTCCAACACCAGGCAGGCCACGGTGAGAACCGCATCGCCGATCAACATTTTCAATGTCAACCAGAACGCCTTCGCCAAGCCGAATCGTCCGGCCTGGGGCACCGATATCGACATGACCGAAGAGCGCGCCGGGCTGTACGCCAATGCACGGATTCACCTGACCGAACCGTTGAGCGTCGTGCTGGGCAGCCGTCTGAGCTGGTACGATTATCAATACGACGTCAAGCGCGGCGCGGCGAACAGCTACGAGTCCAAGGAAACCCGGGAATTCACGCCGTTCGCGGGTCTGATCTATGACATCAACGACAACTGGTCGTGGTACGCCAGTTACGCGGATATCTTCACCCCGCAAGCCGACTACGTGGACGTCAATGGCGCGCCGCTGGACCCGGCCATCGGCTCCAACTACGAGACCGGCTTCAAGGGCGAGCTGTTCGACAAGCGCATGAACCTGTCGATGGCGCTGTTCTACATCAAGCAACGCGATGTGGCGGCGGTGGACTTGTCGGCCGATGCAGCTTCGGTCTTCTGTCCGACCAGCTCGGACGGTTCGTGCTACGTGCAGGACGGAGTCAAGCGCAGCAAGGGCGTGGAAATCGAAGCCAGCGGCGAAGTGTTGCCTGGCCTGCAGGTATTCGGTGGTTACACCTACAACATGTTGCGCAACAATGGCGACTCGGAAGTGGCCTACGAAACACCGAAACACATGCTGCGCCTCAACACCAGCTACAACCTGCCGGGCGCATGGAACCGTCTGACCCTGGGGGCCGGTGTCTCGGCGGATTCGGGCTACGAAGTACCTTCAAACGATCAACTGGGCGTTGCCGGTCGCGCAATCTGGGACGCCCGTGCGTCGTGGAAGCTTGACGAACACTGGCGGGTCTCGCTCAATGCGGAGAACCTGTTCGATCGCAAGTACTACACCACGTCCGTGGCCACTGACCGATCCAACGTGTACGGCGAACCTCGTAGTTATGTGCTGACCCTGCGCGGAGATTTCTGATCCACCGCGCCAGCAACCGGGCGACAGCAACCACCACGAAGCCAAGGGGAAACCCTTGGCTTTTTGTGCTTTCGCGGTCTCTGCGACGACTTGTCGACAACGACCTCAGACACGCGCCTGCTCATGAACATGCACTATCCTGCACCAGCGATCACAAAGAGCCATCACACCTATGCTGCCACCCGCCAGACGGTTCCACCCGCGATGCGTGAACCACCTCGATAAAGACCGGGCAGCCGGTTTGACGTTGCGGGGTCTGGGGCTGGTGTTGTCGCTATTCGTGCAAGGCAACGTAATGGCGGAGGAATTGGACTTCGACATTCCGGCGCAGCCCTTGAGCAGTGCGCTCAAGGCACTGGCCCGACAGGCCGACCTGCAAGTGCTCTACAACCCGGATGAGGTGCGTGGCAAGACCGGCAGCCCGGTGCGCGGCAGGCTGACACCCGAGCAGGCCGTCGCTGAGCTGCTCGACAAGGCAGGCATCGCGCACACCTTTCAGGCCAACACGCTGACACTGAGTCAGACACCGGCTGCACCGAGCATGACGCTGGGCCCCATGGCCATCCAGGCCCGGCAATTCGGGGCCACCACCGAGGGGAGCGGTGCTTACACCACCAGCGCCGTGAGCCTAAACAAGTCGCCTCAATCACTGCGCGAAACGCCGCAATCGGTGACCGTAATGACTCGCCAACTGATGGACGACAAGAACCTGAGCGGGCTTGACGAAGTCCTGGCGCAGACACCCGGCATCACCTTCTCGCAGCGCAACTTCGGCTCCCATGTGTTCAGCTCGCGTGGCTTCGCCATGGAAGACGAAAGCTACACCCTCGATGGCGTACCGGGTCAAGGCTACAGCGTGACCGGCTGGATGACTCCGGACATGGCGATCTACGACCGGGTCGAAGTCCTGCGCGGTGCCGCCGGGCTGTTGATCGGCGCAGGCAACCCTGGAGGCACGGTCAATCTGGTGCGCAAGCGTCCCACTGCAATCCCGCAATTCTCGGTGATTAGCCGCGCCGGAAGCCGGGACAACTACCGCATGGATGTAGACGGCAGCAGCGCGCTCAACGACGCAGGTAACGTGCGGGGCCGCTTCGTGGCGTCCTACGAAGACCGCGGCTACTTCACCGACGAACTGCACAAAACCGCGCCACTGCTGTACGGCATCGTCGAAACGGACCTGAGCGAAGACACCACCCTGACCCTGGGCCTGCGCCATCAGCGGACAGAGATCCAGGGTTTCACGATTTTCGGCCTGCCACGCTACAGCGACGGCCGTGCACTGGACCTGCCGCGCTCCACGTCACTGGCCCAGGACTGGAACCGCCACCAGACCGAAACCGACGAGGTATTCAGCGAGCTGGAGCATCATTTCAGCGAGGACTGGGTGGGGACACTGTCAGTCACTCATTCCAGAGGGGACTTTGATCAGCGAGTGGCTTACGCCCAAGGCGCAATTGACCCGCAGACCCTGAGCGGCTCCCGTCCGCTCAAGACTCTGTTTCGCTCCGACACTCTGCAGAGCACCGGTTTCGACAGCCATCTGGATGGTCGCTTCGAGGCCTTCGGCCTGAGCCATCAACTGACGGTGGGAGCCAACTGGTCGGAACAGCAACGCCGTTCGCGTCAGGTGCTGGTCGCATCGAGTCAGGCGCTGGACGTCTTCAACCCGAATCATCACGCGCTCGCCGAACCGGCCCGCCCGGCCTGGAGCAGCATCACCGATTTCAGCGACAAGCGTTACGGTGCTTACAGCAACCTGCGCTTGAGCCTGAGCGACTCCCTGAGTCTGGTGCTGGGTGGACGCGTCAGCGGGTATGACTATCAGGCCCGCTCGGCCGCACTGACGGCCAAGGCGCAGCAGCGTCATGAGGTCACGCCGTTTGTCGGGGTGATCTATGACCTGAATCCCGAGTGGTCGTGGTACGCCAGTTATACCGACATCTTTCTGCCGCAAAGCGGCTATCGGGACGCGGCGGGCCGTCTGCTCGACCCGGCAATCGGCGCCAGCCATGAAACCGGGATCAAGGGCGAGCTGTTCGACAAGCGCCTGAACCTGGCCTTCGCGCTGTTTTACGTGAAGCAGAAAGACGTGGCGGTGGAAGATACCGCGAACGGTGGCAATTGCCCGGGCAATGACAGCTACGGCACTTGTTACCTCAACGGTGACGTCCGGCGCAGCAAGGGGTTCGAACTGGAAGCCAGTGGCGAGGTGCTGCCGGGGTTGCAGGCGCTGGCAGGCTATACCTTCAATGTTACACGGGGCAGTGACGGGCAATCCATTTCCGCCGAAACGCCGCGGCACCTGTTTCGTCTGAGCAGCAGCTACACCCTGCCCGGTGCGTGGAATCGTCTGACGCTGGGTGCGGGGGTGTCGGCGCAGAGTGGCTATTCTAAGGTCGAGTCGACCCAAGCCATTGAAAACCCCGGCCGGGCGATCTGGGATGCGAGGGTGTCGTGGAAACTCGATGAGCATTGGTCTATCGCGCTCAATGGTAACAACTTGCTGGATCGCACTTATTACAAGGCGACGGGCGATATTGATCGGGGGAATTATTATGGCGACCCACGCAATTATGTGCTGACCGTGCGCGGGGATTTTTGAGTGGTCGGTGGTGTTTGCACTATCGCGTCATTCTTGATCGTGCCCATCGCTATGTGTGGGCATGCCGCTCGTGACGGTTTGCATCACGTCCGGGTATGGGATTGTGGATTCAGTGGGTTTGGCGCTCGGTTCGGGTTTCGGTTGCGCCCTTACGGCGCGCTACTTTGAGGGACCAAAGTAGCCAAAGTCCGGGCTCCGGTTCCGGCCCCGGCTGCGCCGGGGTTCCTTCGTCCTGACACTGATTCGGGATCGGTGGTGTTTGCACTACCGAGGTACTCGCTGGGAGGCGATATGTTGATCGTCCCCATCGCTCTGCATGGGCATGACACCCGTGACGCTCTGCGTCACTTATGGCGCGGAGATGTGGATTTGGTGAGTTCGGTGTCTGCAGACTGGCTTTGGGGGGCACGTCCGCAACACTGTGACTCCGCACGTCTGGCTATGTCTTCAATCGCGCCACCAGGCTTTGCAGGAAGGCGTCGGCGATCACCAGGTTGTCGTGGCGCTGGTCGATGACGGTCGAGCTGGCCAGGCCGTTCACCGAGCACTGTTCCCGCACGGTTTGCTCGGCCTTGGCGATCTGCTCGGGTTCGCGGCTTTGGCCTGCCCACCAGCAGTCGACTTTTACCTCCAGAGGTTTCAAGGCAAACGCTTCGCTCAGGCGGGCGTTGGCGTCCAGCAGGCGATAGCCGGTTTCGATTTCGTCCTGCACGGCGATGTCCTGGAATACGCTACGCAGGCTGTCGGCGCTAATGCCGGCATCCAGCGCAACCTTGTCGACCACAAGGTCGATGACTTCACTTTCGCTGGACACCGACTGCCGCACTGTTTCAATCAAGCTGACAATCGCGTCCTCCTGCAAACCGGGCACGAAGGCCTGAAGGCTCTTGATCAGGCTACGGTAGTAGTTCTCGCCCTGCTGCTGCGCGGCAGCTTGCGGATCCTCCTGAATCCATTGCATACCGATGGAGGCTGGC
Organism: Pseudomonas floridensis; assembly: GCF_002087235.1. Classification (GTDB taxonomy): domain Bacteria; phylum Pseudomonadota; class Gammaproteobacteria; order Pseudomonadales; family Pseudomonadaceae; genus Aquipseudomonas; species Aquipseudomonas floridensis. The sequence continues at coordinate 59,206 of NZ_MUIO01000054.1, forward strand.
AACTGGGTATCCACCAGGCCGACGAACTCCACTGTTTCGCCGCTTTGCTCCAGACGATGGGCAACCTCGATGGCCAGCGCGCCGCCCATCGACCAGCCCAGCAGGCGGTAAGGACCGGACGGCTGAGTGTCGCGGATCTGCTCCAGGTAGTAATCGACCATTTCGGCCCAGGAGGTATCGAACCAGCCCGGCACCACGTACGCCTTGTTGACCAGACCATAGACGACACGATCGTCATTGAGTTTTCCGGCCAGCGGATAGTAGGAGTAAGTACCGCCACCGCCCGGCGGCAGGCAGAACAACGGAGTGCGGGTCGAGTGACAGGTGTTCATGCGGATCACCGCCGACTTGACCTTGGCCTCGCCCGCACGCAGAAAGTCGGCCAGCTCACCCAGGGTCTGCATCAGCAGGAAATCATGCAGCTTGATCGAGACGTCGAAGGTTTCGCGGATCCGCCCGGCCAGGGACACCGCCAGCAGCGAGTGCCCACCCAAGGCGAAGAAGTTGTCGTTCAACCCGACGCGATCGACCTTGAGTACCTCTTGCCAAAGCGCCGCCAGACGCTGTTCGAAAGCGGTTCGTGGTGCGATATGCCCTTGCGTGCGGCCGGTGTCGGGCTTGGGCAAGGCGCGGCGGTCCAGCTTGCCGTTGGCGGTCAGCGGCATGACGTCCAGCAGCACGAAATGCGCGGGCACCATGTAATCCGGTAGATGTGCTTTCAGGTGCGCGCTCAGGGTTTCACGCAAGGTTTGCGCGTTGTGGTCCGCATGGCTCGGCACCAGGTAGGCGACCAGTTGTTTGCCGGTTGCGGCATCGATGTCGATCACGCTGGCTTCACGCACAGCATCGTGTTCATGCAGCCGCGCTTCGATTTCACCCAGTTCGATGCGCAGACCGCGAATCTTCACCTGATGGTCGATGCGCCCGGCGTAGTCGATTACTCCCCCGTCACGGTAGCGCGCCAGATCGCCAGTGCGATACAGGCGACCGCCGCCCTGCTCGTCGAATGGGTCGGGCACGAAGCGTTCGGCCGTCAGTGCCGCACGGTTGTGATAACCCCGCGCCAGACCGACGCCGCCCAGGTACAGCTCCGCCGCCACGCCGGGTGCGGCAGGCAGCAGACCGTCGTCGAGGATATGGGTCTTGAGGTTGTCGATGGGGCGGCCGATGGGCACGCTCAGTGCGTCGTCCGCCGTGCAGGTCCAGTGCGTGACGTCGATGGCCGCTTCGGTCGGACCATACAGGTTATACAGACCGACCTGCGGCAGGCGCTTGAGCACCTGCCCGGCCACATCCGCCGGCAGGGCTTCGCCACTGCACAGCACGCGCTTCAGGCTCTGGCAGCTTTCCACCTGATCATGGGTGAGGAAGGCCTGCAGCATCGACGGCACGAAATGCAGCGCCGTGACCTGATGCTGGTGAATGTTTTGCACCAGACGCTCAGGGTCGCGGTGATCGCCCGGCAGCGCGACTGCAAGACGTGCGCCGGTCAGCAACGGCCAGAAAAACTCCCAGACCGACACGTCGAAACTGAACGGCGTTTTCTGCAACACGGTGTCGGTCGCATCCAGTCCGTAGGACTTCTGCATCCAGTGCAGGCGATTGACCAACGCCCGATGGCTGTTGCCTGTGCCCTTGGGTTTACCGGTCGAACCGGAGGTATAGATCATGTACGCCAGGTTCAGCGGATGCGTCCGGTTGCGCGGGTTGGCCGTGCTGTAAGCGGCCAGCCAGTCAAGCTGATCCAGACACAGGCTCTGCATCGCAGTCGGCAGTGGCAGTTGTTTCAGCAACGCGGTCTGGGTCAGCAACAGGCCAATGCCGCTATCCTGGATCATGTACGCCAATCGATCTTCGGGATAGTCCGGGTCCAGCGGCACGTAGGCACCACCGGCCTTGACGATGGCCAGCAGACCGATCACCAGTTCCAGGCTGCGCTCGACGCAGATACCGACCGGCACATCAGGGCCGACACCGGACTCGCGCAAGCGGTGGGCCAGTTGGTTGGCGCGGGCGTTGAGTTGCGCGTAGCTCAGCGAACGGGCCTCGAAGATCAGCGCCGGGGCATCTGGCGTCGCCGCTACCTGGGCCTCGATCAGCGTATGCAGGCAGTGCTCGCTCGGGAACGGCGCAGACGTGGCATTCCAGTCGCGCAACACCTGCTGCTGCGTGTGTAAATCCAGCAGCGCCAACTCGCCAAGCGCGGCCGCCGGATCCGCCATCAGCGCCTGCAACAGGTGCTGGAAATGCGCCGACAACTGCATCACCTCGGAATCGCTCATGCACTGGCGGTCGTAGCTGAAACGCATCGACAGGGTCTGGCCGAGATTGACCAACAGTGTCAGCGGGTAATGGGTCTGCTCCTGCGTGTGCAGACCGCCGAACACCAGTCCCGGTGGCGCGGTCTGCTGCAGCGCGTCGGACACCGGATAGTTTTCGAACACCAGAATAGTGTCGAACAGTGCCTCGCCCGCGCTGCGCGCCCAGCGCTGAATCTCGTACAGCGGGGTGTGTTCATGTTCGCGCAGGGCGAGGTTTTTCGCCTGCACCTGCTGCACCCAATCGGCGACACACTGTTCCGGACGCGGGCTGGCAATCACAGGCAACGTGTTGATGAACAGCCCCAGTTGCTCCTCGACACCCGGCAGATCCGCCGGTCGTCCGGCCACGGTGGCGCCGAAGGTCACGCTGGACTGGCCGGTGTAGCGTTGCAACACCAGCAGCCAGGCAGATTGCACCAGCGTATTGAGCGTCACCCGTTGTTCGCGGGCAAATTCGCTCAGCGCCTGAGTGGTCTGTGCATCGATCAGTTGCAGATGATCGCCATAGCCTTGCTCGGCGGCTGACGAGGTGAACGCCTGCATCAGACGCGTCGGTTCGTCCAGCCCGGCCAGTTGCGCGGTCCAGAAACGTTCGCTGAGCGCTACATCCTGACGTTGCAGCCACTGGATATAGTCGCGATAGCGGCTGACCTGTCTGGCGGGTGTCTGGCCGCTGTAGCGTTGCAGCACTTCGCCGAGCAGCCGCGAACTGCTCCAGCCATCCATCAGGATGTGGTGGCTGGTATAGATCAATTGGTGGGTATCGTCATCGGTGCGCAACACCGCCAGGCGCAGCAGCGGACCACGCGTCAGCTCGAAGCCCTGCTGACGATCCGCGTCGGCCCAGTCGTCCAGCCAGTCTGGCGTCTGCCCTCTGGCGTCCAGCTCGACGAACGGCAGCGCAACCTGGCGCAACACCACTTGCAGCGGTTCGGCCTGAGCGGACGGGTCCAGATGACTGACAAAACCGCTGCGCAGCACTTCATGAGCGTCCAGGGTCGCCTGCCAGGCGGCTTTGAAGCGCGGGACATCCAGTCCGCTGACGGCGACACGCATCTGATTGATGTAATTGCCCGCCGCCTGCTCGAACAGGGTATGGAACAACATGCCCTGTTGCATCGGTGCCAGCGGGTAGATGTCTTCGATATCCCGGGCCGCCATCGGCAGGCCGTTCAATTGCGCCTGGGTCAGGCGGGCCAGCGGGAAGTCGGACGGCGTGACGCCGGCTGCGCCCCCATCCGTGCAGTGTGCAACGAGCTGTTGCAGTTCCACGGCGTATTCAGCAGCCAACCGCTGCATGGTGTCGGTTTCGAACACCGCGGCACTGAAACTCCAGCTCAGGCGCAACTCGCCGCCATACACCTGACCATTGATGCTGATCGGCGCCGCCAGTGGCGCGTCGGCGCTCTGCGAAGCACCCACGCTGTCAGCGGACGGTATGAACAGCGCGTTACCTGCATCGAAACTGCCATCGAACCGGCCCAGGTAGTTGAACACGATGCTGCCTTGCGGCAACCGTTGCAGGGTTTGACGAGCCGGGTCGCTGCCCAGGTAACGCAGCGCGCCATAACCAATGCCCTTGTCGGGCACGGCGCGCAGTTGCTCCTTGATCGTCATGATCGAATCGGACAACGCGGCCTGTGGCGAGAGCCTGACCGGGTACAGATTGCTGAACCAGCCCACCGTGCGGGTGATGTCCAGCGTGTCGAACAGGTCTTCGCGGCCATGGCCTTCCAGTCTGATCAGCACATGCGGTTGGGCGGTCCAGCGACTGATGACCCGCGCCAGCGCGGTCAGGAGCAAATCGTTGATCTGCGTGCGATAGGCCGCAGGGGCCTCCTGCAGCAGTTGTCGGGTCAGCTCGCTGTCGAGTCGGGTCACTACCGACGACGCGTGTTTCTGCTGTTGCCCGCCTTGCGGATGGTCGCAGGGCAGCGTATCGCTGACATCCTGTAACAGTGTTTGCCAGTACGCCAGTTCCTGCTCCAGTGCAGCGCTTTGCGCATGGGCCTGCACGTGTTCGGCCCAGATTTTCAGGGAACTGGTTTT
>NZ_MUIO01000055.1 GCF_002087235.1 Pseudomonas floridensis
GCCTTGCGGGGGTTATCGATTTTTCCCGGTGTACGTGAAAAAATGACCCCCGGCGGCCCGCGCCCCCCGGCGCCCATCTGCTGGCCCGCCTCGTTCTTGCTGATATTGCCCTTGCCGGGCCCCCCGGCGCCTCGGGCCTGGGCGTTGGGGGCCCATGAGCCCACGAACGGGACCGCCCCCCCCACCGCCCCCGCCGCACCGATAACAGACGTTGCCGCCACGAGGAAGCGACGCCGGCCAGTATTCACGCCGTCATTGCTCATTGCTGCCTTCTCCCCATCTGCTGTCGACCTGTCGAATCAGACGTCCGCCAGATAACAATTTAGCCGGTATCAAGACGGTTAGCGGGCAAATAATGTCTTTCAGGACCACAACGTCACCCTCTGGCCGACAACTGTAAAACCGTTGTAAACCGGGCATTACAGGCGAAAGACGCCCACTCATGAAAAAAGACGCACATAAAAAAACGCCCAACTCGATAAACGAGGTGGGCGTTCTTTTTGAACGAAGAACGAATTAACGCTTCGAGTACTGCGGACGCTTACGCGCTTTACGCAGACCGACTTTCTTACGTTCAACTTCACGAGCATCGCGAGTCACGAAGCCTGCTTTGCGCAGTGCGCCACGCAGGGTTTCGTCGTACTGCATCAGAGCGCGAGTGATACCGTGGCGGATTGCGCCAGCCTGACCACTTACACCGCCACCGATAACGGTGACGTAGATGTCGAACTTTTCAACGGTCTCGGTCAGTTCCAGCGGCTGACGAACTACCATGCGGGCAGTTTCGCGACCGAAGAACGAGTCCAGAGTGCGGTTGTTGATCGAGATGTTACCAGTACCCGGACGCAGGAAAACGCGTGCGGTTGCGGTCTTGCGACGGCCAGTGCCGTAATTTTGAGTCGCCGACATAATGAACTATTCCGTTAAAACTTCAGTTCTTGGGGCTGCTGAGCAGTATGAGGGTGTACAGCGCCCGCATAGACTTTCAGCTTACGATACATGTCGCGACCCAACGGGTTCTTAGGCAGCATGCCTTTGACCGCGGTCTCGATCACGCGCTCAGGAGCTTTGTCGATCAGCTTTTCGAAGTTGATCGATTTGATCCCGCCCGGAAAACCGGAGTGTGAGTAGTAGATCTTGTCGGAAGCCTTGGCACCGGTAACGCGGATCTGCTCGGCATTGATCACGACGATGTAGTCGCCGGTATCAACGTGCGGAGTGTATTCCGGTTTGTGCTTGCCACGCAGACGGCTCGCGATTTCGGTGGCCAGACGACCCAGGGTCTGACCAGCAGCGTCGACGACGAACCAGTCGCGCTTAACTGTTTCCGGTTTAGCAGTAAAAGTTTTCATTCTTTATAGCCTCAGGGGCCGCCCTGAAAATGAGACGGCGGATCTTACTGAATAGTGCGTACTTTGACAAGTCAAAGGCAGCCGGAAACAGACGCTATCGGGGGCTCGGGTCAGCGCGTCCGTTATACGGCAAGATTCTTCGGCAGACGGCGCATCACTTCCACTGCAAAGAGCTGGCGGATTATACAGGCTGAAAAAATAACCTCAACCGGATTTTTCATTCACGTTCTGTTTATTGCCCCGGACCGCTGCGATGGAGGATATTTGCCGCCCGGAAGCGCAGCCCCGAAAGGCCAGGACACCTCATAACGGTGACGACCTGACTGGACATGCCCGAGAAAAAATAAGACGATCCAGCCGTTGATTGACCATTTACCCATATAAGAATAAAGATTATGCCAACCCAACACTCCGCCCTTCTGCGGCGCGTCAGCATTCTGGCCACCGACAAGGTGTTTGCCTCGACCCTCATGCAGGCCAAGGATTTCTTCCACCTGGCCAGCCTCAGGTACAGTCGCCAGCTCGGCCATGGTCTGGTGCCTGCCTTCGAGATACGCCTGGTCAGCCCGGACGGACTGCCCGTGAGCAGCTTCAGCGACGTCACGCTGCCGGTCGATGGCGGACTGTGCCAGAGCGACATCATCGTGATCCCCGCGTTCTGGGATGATTTCGACGCGCTCTGCCAGCGCTACCCGCAAGTCCTGCCATGGTTGCGCGAACAGCACGCCCAGGGCGCGGTGCTCTGTGGCGAAGCCACCGGCGTATTCTGGCTCGCCGAGGCAGGGTTGCTCGACGGCAAGGAAGCAACCACTTACTGGCGCTTCTTCAGTCAGTTCGCCGAGCGTTACCCGAACGTGCTGCTCAATCAGGAAAAACACCTGACCGACGCCGACAATCTGTACTGCGCAGGCGGCACCACGTCTGCCTGCGACCTGTACATCTATCTGATCGAGCGTTTCTGCGGTGCGAACGTCGCGCAGGCCGTGGCCCGCGACATTCTGTATGAAGTGCGGCGCACGTATGCGCCGGGACGGATCGGCTTCGGCGGCCAGAAACTGCATCAGGACGTAATCATTCTGCAGATCCAGCACTGGCTGGAAGAGCACTTCGCCGACAAATTCCGCTTTGAGGACGTGGCCCGCGAACACGGCATGAGCATCCGCAATTTCATGCGGCGCTTCCAGACCGCGACCGGTGACAAGCCGCTGCATTACCTGCAAAGGTTGCGCATCGAAACCGCCAAGGGCCTGCTGTCCGGTTCGCGCAAAAGCATCAAGACCATTAGCTATGAAGTCGGCTACGACGACGCCAGCTTCTTCGCCCGCCTGTTCCGCCAGCACACCGAGCTGTCACCAAACCAGTATCGGCAGCAGTTTCAGCAGGCCGCCTGAACGGACCAGCCTGGACGTGAAAACGAGAAAGGCCTGCAATGCAGGCCTTTTCGTTCTGGTTCGCTCATCACGCCATCAAGGCTTGTGCGCCCGCGACAGAAATTCGTGGGACTGCATTTCCAGAAGACGGCTCAGGGTGCGCTGGAACTCGAACATCAGTCGGCCACCGGTGTACAGATCCTTCAGCTCGACTTCCGCCGAAATGATCAGCTTGACGTTACGGTCGTAGAACTCGTCAACCATGTTGATGAAGCGACGGGCGATATCGTCGGTAGAAACGTCCATCTGCTCGACACCGCTGAGCAACACGGCATGGAAGATTTTGCCCAGCTCGATGTAATCGTTCTGGCTGCGCGGACCGTCGCACAGCTCGCGGAAATCGAACCAGGCCACGTCGTCGCAGGTGCGCAAGGCACGAATCTCACGATTCTCGATGGTCAGCACGTCGTTTTCGACAGTCTCCGCACAATCTGGCGTCAGCGCTTTGAAGCTTTTGCGCATGCTGTCCTGCGCCGCTTCATTGAGCGGGAAGTGGAACAGCTCGGCCTGCTCGAGGTGACGCAGACGGTAATCCACGCCGCTGTCGACGTTGACGATATCGGTGTTCTGTTTGATCAGCGCAATGGCCGGCAGGAAGCGGGCGCGCTGCAAACCGTCCTTGTACAGACCGTCCGGGACGATGTTGGAGGTGGCGACCAGCGTCACGCCGTTCTTGAACAGCTCCTCCATCAACGTGCCGAGAATCATCGCGTCCGTGATGTCGGAAACGAAGAATTCGTCGAAACAAATCACCCGCGCCTCATCGGAGAACCGCTTGGCGATGATGGTCAGCGGGTTCTTCTCGCCCTTGAGCGTCTTCATCTCCTCATGCACGCGCTTCATGAAGCGGTGAAAGTGGGTACGCACCTTTTCCTTGAACGGCAGGGCATCGAAGAACGTATCGACCAGATAGGTCTTGCCACGCCCTACTCCGCCCCAGAAATACAAGCCTTTGACCAGCGCGGGCTCCTTTTTGCCAAACAGCTTGCCGAACAGGCCGGGCTTGCTGTCATGGGAGGCGACCAGATCGTCGTACAGACGCTGCAAATGCCGCACGGCATTTTCCTGCGCGGCATCGTGGAAGAAGTCCGGGCGTTTCAGATCAGCTTGATATCGTTCTAAGGGCGTCATATTCGTTAGCAAGGCAACAAAAACGGGTCGTCACTGTAGCGACGACCCTGAGGAATGGCAATCAGTCCTGCTGGGGAGCGAGTGCCAACTTGAGGGTCTGGATGGCGCTATCGCGCGTCTGGGCATCGTTGAACACCGGACTGTCCGCCACGCAGGCATCGTCCAGCCACAGCGTGAAGCGATCAGCCTCGGTGCGCAGATCAAGCTCGCCGCCCTGCTGAAGTTGCTTGCTGACCGCGCCTGCCGCCTTGCCGTCGGCAAAGGTACGCGACAACAGCAACTGCTCGCCGTCGGCCGCCAGCAGACGGAAACGGAAGCTGCCGTCATCTTCGCGGAAGCTGACGAAACGAGCGCCCTTGGCAGCTTTCTTCTTGCCGGTATCCGCGCCCTGCACCACGGTGCGGAACGAACGCAGGCCGACTGCTTCACGCAGCTCGCCGAGGAATGGCGTAGCGACGTGACGGGCCTTCTCGGCACCGCTCAACAGAATGTCTTCCAGGTCGGCCGGACGCTCGATCAGGCTCAGATACCTTTCACGCTTTTCGGCCAGTTCGGCGTCCAGCAGAGTAAACAGACGATTCTTCGCCTCGCCCCAGCCCAGACCGTCCAGCAATTCGCTGCGGAATGCAGCACATTGCTCAGGCGTCGAGAACGCCTGATACAGGGTGAACAGATGGGCGTTGTCCGGATCCTTCGCTTCGCCCGGCGCACGTGAGTCGGTGACGATGCGCGAGATCGCGTCTTTCATCTCCTTGGCGCTGCTGAACAAGGGAATGGTGTTGTCGTAGCTCTTGGACATCTTGCGACCATCCAGGCCCGGCAGCGTTGCGACGCTTTCCTCGATCAGCGCTTCGGGCATTACGAAGAATTCCTTGCCCTTGCCGAACAGGTGATTGAAACGCTGGCCGATGTCACGGGCCATTTCGACGTGCTGAATCTGATCGCGACCCACCGGGACCTGATGCGCATTGAACATCAGGATATCCGCCGCCATCAGCACCGGGTAACTGTACAGGCCCATGGTGATGCCAGAGTCCGGGTCTTCACCACCCTCAACGTTCTTGTCCACCGAGGCTTTGTAGGCGTGCGCGCGGTTGAGCAGGCCCTTGGCTGCCACACAGGTCAGCAGCCAGGTCAGCTCGGGGATTTCCGGAATGTCGGACTGGCGATAGAAGGTCACACGGTCAACGTCCAGACCGGCGGCAAGCCAGGTCGCTGCGATTTCCAGGCGCGAGCGCTGAATGCGCAGCGGGTCATCGCATTTGATCAGCGCGTGGTAATCGGCCAGAAAGTAGAACGAGTCGACGTCACTCTGGCGACTGGCAACGATGGCAGGACGAATCGCGCCCGCGTAGTTGCCCAGGTGAGGAGTGCCGGTGGTCGTGATACCGGTCAGGATACGAGTGGTCATGGCAGGTCGCTTATCTATGGGCTGCAATCAATTGGAGAGACGCGGCAGGATCAATTCTTTGAGATCGGTCAGCTTGCCGTGAAAAAAGTGTCCGCATTCTGCCACTTTCAGCAGCTCATGGGGACGTTGCAGCGCGGCAGACCAGGCATAGACCGTTTGCGGATCGATGACTTCGTCGGTTTCAGGCTGGATTACCGTCAACGGGCAGTTCTGCGGCAACACACTCTGGTCGCTCAGACGCGAAGCAGCTGCGGCCACCAGAAACAGGTGCTTTAGTTTTTCGCCCTGAGCCTCGAGCCGACCACCCAGATTCGCCGCGACATAGCCGCCGAACGAGAAGCCGAACAGCGTCATGGGCAAATCGGGGTGTTTTTCACGCAGCCACCTGGCGGCAGCCTGTGCATCGTCGATCTCGCCAGGCCCGGCCACCGACGTACCGGCACTGGCACCGACGCCGCGGTAATTGAAACGCAGAGTGATCAAACCCTCGTCCCGTGCGGTACGCTGCAACGTGGAGACGACTTTATTGAGCATCGTTCCACCCTGGATCGGGTTAGGATGGCAGATCAGTGCAATGCCTCTGGCATCCGGGACGTCCTGATACAGTGCTTCGAGCTGGCCCTCTGGGCCATCGATGAATGTAGGGGTTTCGCGCATGAGCAAAAAAGAACTCCGTGACCTTGAAATGGGTCGACTCGTCTAGCTGAATGTCTGCGGCTTGCATATCAACGACACGTCGCGGGTATACAGCGCAGGTTCGAGCCGTTAACGTAAAGCAAAGCCGTTTATAGAGGAAGGACTCGTGGAACACTCGCTCTTAGTTTGGTTGTTGCCGACTCTCGCCCTGGTTGCCGGTGTCGTCATTGGTTTCCTGGTCGCACGTCTGCTGCCCAACACCGTTCCGAACAGCACCCAGCGCCAGCTGGATGACATTCAGGAGCGCTTCGATACCTATCAGAACGAGGTGGTCACTCACTTCAACAGTACGGCTAACCTGGTACAAAAGCTTTCGCAAAGCTACCACGATGTGCAGGAACATCTCGCCGAGGGTGCCAACCGTCTGGCCCTTGACGAACTGACCCGTCAACGTCTGCTGGCCGCTCTGCACCCGGAGGCCAATCAGGCACCTCGCGACCGCCTGACACCGCCACGCGACACCGAAGCCCCTAAGGATTACGCCCCCAAATCGCCCAACACACCGGGCATGCTGGATGAGCATTACGGCTTGAAGAAGTAATAATCGTACCGCGACACCCAAAGCCCGCCACCGATCAAATGGCGGGCTTTTTTCGGTCATGAAAAAGCATCGGAGGGAGCGCTCACAGGCTTTAAGCTTCCTCCTTCAAGTATCAAAAGCAAAAACCCGCCTGAATCGGCGGGTTTTCTGCAGCAGGCTTAGACCTAGATCGCGCCGCGACTACGCAGCACGTCCAGCACCTGTTTGACGCCTTCGTCCACGGTCAGTGTCTGGGTGTCGATCACCAGATCGGCATCCAGCGGCACGTCGTACGGGAAGGACTCGCCCGGAATGTTGTCGCCATCGGCCGCGTACAGGCCTTGAGGATCGCGCGCACGGCATACTGCAGGCGATGCCTGGACGTACACGGTGATCAGACGGTCCTTGCCGATCAGCGCCTTGACGCGCTCGCGACCTTCGGCGTCCGGCGCAACGAAGGCGGCCAGGGTCAGCAGGCCCGCTTCGTTGAACTGGCGCGCCACGTGAGCGGCACGGCTCCAGTTCTCGGTGCGTCCGGCACGGTTCTGCGGCAGGCCTTTGTTCAGGTCGTGACGCAGGTTCTGACCGTCCAGCACATACACGGCACGGCCCATGTCGAACAGCTTGCGCTCCAGCGCATAAGCCAGCGTGCTTTTGCCTGCGCCGGAAAGGCCGCTGAACAGCACGGTCGCCGGTTGCTGACCGAAGCGCTGGGCGCGCTCTTGCGTGGTCACATGAGCCGACTCGCCATGGTGAGTCGAACCCCCGGCATTGACCGGCCTGGCGATGATCATGCCCGCCGCCACGGTGCCGTTGGTCAAACGGTCGATGACAATGAACGCGCCAGTGGTGCGGTTACTGTCGTAGCCATCCAGCGCGATCGGCGCATCGAGGCTGATCTTGACGCGACCGATCTCGTTCAACTGCAGCGAACTGGCAGGCCCTTCCTGCAGCGTGTTCACATCCACGCGGTGGGTAATGCTGGCAATCGAGCCCGGCACGTAGCTGGTAGCGCGCTTGATGTCGTATTTCTTGCCCGGCAGCATCGGTTCTTCGGCCATCCAGACCAGCATGGCATCGAACGCGTCGCTGACTTGCGGGACATTGTCGGCATGCACCAACAGGTCGCCACGGGAGATGTCAATCTCGTCTTCCATCGTCAGCGTCACGGCCTGACCAGGACCCGCCTGCTCCAGCTCGCCTTCGAAGGTGACGATGGACTTCACGCGGCTGCTCTTGCCCGACGGCAGCACGACGATTTCATCACCCTTGTGCACGATGCCGCTGGCCAGCGTGCCGGCGAACCCACGGAAATTGAGGTTCGGGCGATTGACGTACTGCACCGGGAATCGCAAGTCGGTGTAGTTGCGGTCACTGGCGATCTCGACAGTTTCTAGGATTTCCATCAACGACTGGCCGGTGTACCACGGCGAACGCTCGCTGCGGTTGACCACGTTGTCGCCCTTGAGCGCCGACATCGGCACGAACGCCATGGTGGTCGGCTTAAAGGCAATGCCTTCGGCGAACTTCAGGTAGTCGGCCTTGATCGACTCGAACACGCTCTCATCGAAACCGTTGAGGTCCATCTTGTTGATCGCGACCACGATGTGCTTGATGCCCAGCAGCGACGCGATGTAGCTGTGACGACGGGTCTGGGTCTGCACGCCGTAACGGGCGTCGACCAGAATGATCGCCAGATCGCAGGTCGATGCACCGGTGGCCATGTTGCGGGTGTACTGCTCGTGGCCCGGTGTATCGGCAATGATGAACTTGCGCTTGGCCGTCGAGAAATAGCGGTAGGCGACATCGATGGTGATGCCCTGTTCGCGCTCAGCCTGCAAGCCGTCCACCAGCAACGCCAGATCGACGTCGTCGCCTGTAGTGCCGGACTTCTTGGAATCGCGCGTGATGGCTTCCAGGTGATCTTCATAGATCATCTTGGAATCGTGCAGCAGGCGGCCGATCAGCGTGCTCTTGCCGTCGTCGACGTTGCCACAGGTAAGAAAGCGCAGCATTTCCTTGCGTTCGTGCTGGCCCAGATAAGCGAGGATGTCCTCGCTGATCAAATCGGATTGATGCGACATGTGACACCCCCCTTAGAAATAACCCTGACGTTTCTTTTCTTCCATCGAGCCTGCGCCATCGTGGTCGATGACCCGGCCCTGACGTTCGGAAGTACGCGTCAACAGCATTTCCTGAATGATGTCGGTGAGGCTGGTGGCGTCGGATTCCACGGCACCGGTCAGCGGGTAGCAACCGAGTGTGCGGAAACGCACCTTCTTCTTGACGATGCGCGACTTTTCCTCGTCGGTGAGGTGCTCGAGGATGCGATCGTCGTCGATCATGATCAGCGTGCCGTTCTTTTCGATCACGTCACGCTCGGCCGCGAAGTACAACGGCACGATCGGGATACCTTCAAGGTAGATGTACTGCCAGATGTCCAGCTCGGTCCAGTTCGACAGCGGGAACACACGAATCGACTCGCCTTTGTTGACGTTGCCGTTGTACACGTTCCACAGCTCGGGACGCTGGTTCTTCGGATCCCAGCGATGCTTGCTGTCGCGGAAGGAATACACGCGCTCTTTGGCACGCGACTTCTCTTCGTCACGGCGCGCACCGCCGAACGCCGCGTCGAAACCATGCTTGTCCAGCGCCTGTTTGAGGCCCTGTGTTTTCATGATGTCGGTGTGCTTGGCGCTGCCATGGGTGAACGGGTTGATGCCCTGCGCAACCCCTTCAGGGTTGACGTGGGTAATCAGGTCCAGCCCCATTTCCTCGACCATCTGGTCGCGGAAGCGATACATTTCCTGGAATTTCCAGCGGGTATCGACGTGCATGACCGGAAAAGGCAGCTTGCCCGGGAAGAAAGCCTTGCGCGCCAGGTGCAGCATCACGGCCGAATCCTTGCCGATCGAGTACAGCATCACCGGGTTATCGAACTCGGCGGCGACCTCACGGATGATGTGGATGCTTTCCGCCTCCAGCTGTTTCAGATGCGTCAGTTTGTCAACCATGGTTACTCACGGATTGCGTTCGTTATGGACCGGGAAAACCCGGGGCGGCCTGCGGGCCGTATTCGAGCCGCGCACTTTATCATGCGTGATATCGCTAATCAGCGAAGCGGCTAGATCGAAACGATCTATGCATATGCCCCGCCGTTTGATCGGTCAGATCGGGTTCGGACAGTCGATGAAGATGTGCTCGACGGCAAAGCGCCGCGCCAGATAATCGCCCAGCGCCTGAACGCCGTAGCGCTCGGTGGCGTGGTGTCCGGCGGCGATGAAACTGATGTCGTTTTCGCGAGCACTGTGGAACGTCTGCTCCGATGCCTCGCCACTGAGAAACAGATCCACGCCTTCGAGCACGGCCTGATCGATGTAGCCCTGCCCGCCTCCCGTGCACCAGCCGACCCGACGAATCATCTGACTGCCTTCGATCAGCAACGGCTCGCGGCCCAGCGCGTCCTGCACTCGCCGGGCGAAATCACGCGGGGTCACGGCTTCGGACAGGGAACCGACCAGACCGACCACCTTGGGGTTTTCCGGATCAAGAGGGCCCTCAACGGTGATGTCCAGTTGCCGAGCCAGCTGCACGTTATTGCCCACATCCGGATGAACATCCAGCGGCAAGTGATAGGCCAGCAGGCTGATGTCATGCTTGAGCAACGTTTTCAGACGGCGCTGTTTCATGCCGACGACACAGGGGTTTTCGCCTTTCCAGAAGTAGCCATGGTGCACCAGGATCAGGTCGGCCTGAGCCTCGACTGCGGCATCCAGCAACGCCTGACTCGCAGTGACACCGCTGACGATGCGCATCACTTGTGGACGACCTTCGACCTGCAGGCCATTGGGGCAGTAATCCTGAATACGGGCGCTGTTCAGATAGCGATCGGCTTCTTCAACCAGGGTGCTCAGGGCAACAGCCATAAAAGACTCCTAAATATGCAGTTCAGAGCTGCTTTGTGCTCGTATAATGCCCGCCATTATGGCGCACCCGCGGCAAAAATCTCTGCGCCGAAACCATCAGGACGTGTTCAATGCTCAAGGCACTGCGCTTTTTTGGCTGGCCGCTGCTGGCCGGTGTGCTTATCGCCATGCTGATTATCCAGCGTTATCCACAATGGGTCGGACTGCCCAGCCTGGATGTCAATCTGCAACAGGCGCCGCAGACCACCAATATCATGCAGGGCCCGTCGTCCTACGCGGATGCAGTGAGTGCCGCCGCGCCAGCGGTGGTCAACCTCTATACCACCAAGATGGTCAACAAGGGCAACAATCCGCTGTTCGAAGACCCGCAGTTCCGGCGCTTCTTCGGCGATAACACACCCAAACAGAAGCGCATGGAATCCAGTCTGGGATCCGGCGTGATCATGAGCCCGGAAGGCTACCTGTTGACCAACAACCACGTGACCATTGGCGCTGACCAGATCGTAGTGGCGCTCAAGGATGGCCGAGAAACCATCGCACGCGTGATCGGCAACGACCCGGAAACCGATCTGGCCGTTCTCAAGATCGACCTGAAAAACCTGCCGTCCATCACCATCGCCCGCTCGGACGGCATCCGCATCGGTGATGTGGCGCTGGCCATCGGCAACCCGTTCGGCGTCGGTCAGACGGTCACCATGGGCATCATCAGCGCCACCGGGCGTAACCAGCTGGGCCTCAATACCTACGAAGATTTCATTCAGACCGACGCGGCCATCAACCCCGGCAACTCGGGCGGTGCGCTGGTGGATGCCAGCGGTAACCTGACCGGCATCAACACGGCGATCTTCTCCAAATCGGGTGGCTCGCAAGGCATCGGCTTCGCCATTCCGACCAAGCTGGCGATGGACGTCATGAAGTCGATCATCGAACACGGTCAGGTCATTCGTGGCTGGCTGGGCATCGAAGTTCAGCCGCTGACTCAGGAACTGGCCGAATCGTTTGGCTTGAAGGACCGTCCAGGGATCGTGGTCGCCGGAATCTTCCGGGACGGGCCGGCGCAGAAAGCCGGCTTGCAGCTGGGTGACGTGATCCTGAGCATCAATGGCGAGCCAGCGGGCGATGGACGCCGCTCGATGAACCAGGTGGCGCGCACCAAACCCAAGGACAAGATTGCCATCGATGTAATGCGTAACGGCAAGGAATTGCGGCTCAGCGCCGAAGTGGGCCTGCGTCCGCCACCGGCACCTACACCTGCGGCGAATCCAGGCTAGTCGACTTACAGCGCCTTGATGCAGCCTTCGCGGGCAGGCCAATACCCGTGAAGGCTGCAGAACAGACAGGCGCTGATTCTCAAATATCGCTCAAACCGTCCAGCAGCGCCTGATGCTGTTCGGGCGTACCGATGCTGATGCGCAGGAACTGGGCGATACGTGGTTGCTTGAAGTGACGCACGATCACGCCCTGCTCTCGCAGCTTCGCCGCCAGACCCGCCGCATCGTGTTGCGGATGACGGGCGAAGATGAAGTTCGCAGCCGACGGCAGGACTTCAAAGCCCTTGGCCTCCAGTTGTCCGACCAGCGCCTCGCGACTCTCGATGACCTTGTTGCGGGTCACTTCGAAATGCTCACGATCCTCGAACGCTGCCGCGCCGCCCACGTTGGCCATGCGATCCAGTGGATAGGAATTGAAGCTGTTCTTGACCCGCTCCAGCGCCTCGATCAGATCCGGATGCCCGACCGCCAGACCGACCCGCAGGCCCGCCAGTGAGCGCGATTTGGACAAGGTCTGGGTGACCAGCAGGTTCGGGTAACGATTGACCAGCGCAATCGCGGTTTCACCACCAAAATCGATATACGCCTCATCCACGACCACCACCGAATCCGGGCTGGCCTGAATGATGCGCTCCACTGCGTCCAGCGGCAGCAGGCAGCCAGTCGGCGCGTTCGGATTGGGGAAAATGATCCCGGCGTTTGGACGCGCATAGTCCTCGACACGGATCTGAAACTGTTCATCCAGTGGCACCGCTTCGTGATCGATGCCATAAAGGCCGCAATAAACCGGATAAAAGCTGTAGCTGATGTCCGGAAACAGCAGCGGCGCGTCATGCTTGAACAGACCGTAGAAAATGTGCGCCAGCACTTCATCCGAGCCGTTGCCCAGAAACACCTGATTCGGCTCGACTTCGTAATAGCGGGCCACCGCCTGCTTGAGCAGGTCGCTGTTGGGGTCAGGATACAGACGCAGATCGTCGGTCAGCGCTGTGCGCATGGCGTCGAGCGCCTTGGGCGACGGGCCATAGGGGTTTTCATTGGTGTTGAGTTTGACCAGCCGGGTCAACTTCGGCTGCTCGCCCGGTACGTAAGGCACCAGACCACGGACAAAAGGGCTCCAGAACTTGCTCATCACTTGTCTTCCTCTGTGCCACCGGCTTTCCAGCTCGGGTCGGTGATTCGATATTCGGCGCTGCGGGCATGGCCGCTGAGCGATTCGCCACGGGCCAGAACCGAAGCCGTCTTACCCAGTTCGGAGGCGCCCTCTGGCGAGCAGAAGATGATCGAGGAGCGCTTCTGGAAATCGTAGACCCCGAGCGGCGACGAGAAACGCGCTGTGCCGGAGGTAGGCAATACGTGGTTTGGGCCGGCGCAGTAATCGCCCAGCGCCTCGGAGGTGTGACGGCCCATGAAGATCGCACCGGCATGACGAATCTGCGGCAGCCAGGCTTCAGGATCGGCCACTGACAACTCCAGGTGTTCAGGCGCAATGCGGTTGGCGACTTCAATGGCTTGCGCCATGTCAGCCACCTTGATCAGCGCGCCGCGGCCGTTGATGGAGGTTTCGACAATCGCTGCACGCGCCATGGTCGGCAGCAGGCGCGTGATGCTGGCGGCCACCTTGTCGAGGAACTCGCTATCCGGGCTGACCAGAATCGCTTGCGCATCTTCGTCGTGCTCAGCCTGGGAGAACAGGTCCATGGCGATCCAGTCAGGATCGGTCTGGCCGTCGCACACCACCAGAATCTCGGAAGGCCCGGCAATCATGTCGATGCCGACCTGGCCGAATACGTGACGCTTGGCGGTCGCCACATAGATGTTGCCCGGACCGACCACCTTATCGACCTTCGGCACGCTTTCAGTGCCATAGGCCAACGCCGCGACAGCCTGGGCACCACCAATGGTGAACACCCGGTCAACGCCTGCAATGCAGGCCGCAGCCAGCACCAGCTCATTGATTTCGCCACGCGGCGTTGGCACCACCATGACCACTTCGGTCACGCCCGCCACCTTGGCAGGGATCGCGTTCATCAACACCGACGACGGATACGACGCCTTGCCGCCCGGCACGTACAGACCGGCACGATCCAGTGGCGTAACCTTCTGACCCAGTACCGTGCCATCGGCTTCGGTGTAACTCCAGGAATCCTGCTTTTGCTTTTCGTGGTAGCTGCGCACGCGCTCCGCGGCCTTTTCAAGGGCCTGGCGCTGCGCCGGCGTAATACGGGTCAGCGCCAGCTCCAGACGTTCACGGGGCAGAATCAGATCGGCCATCGACGCGACCTGAAGCCCGTCGAAACGCTGGGTGAACTCGACCAGCGCCTCATCACCGCGCTCGCGTACCGCCTTGATGATGTCGAGCACGCGCTGATTAACCGAGTCGTCAGACACACTTTCCCAGCTCAGCAGATGATCCAGATGTCGGGCGAAATCCGGATCGGCAGCATCGAGTCGGCGAATAGCAGTGGAAGTGGTCATGGCGAGGGCCTCAATAATTGGCAGATGCTCAGGAGCCTAAAGCTACCAAGCTATCCGCGCAGGCACCTGAGAAATTTGGCTATGACACGGATAGCTGGACGCAACTCAACGTTGCGTGATCGGATCAACCGCGGTGTCGCGACTCCACTGCCTTGCGCAGGGTGTCGATAAGCGCCTGAATGCGCGCGTGTTGCATTTTCATCGAAGCCTTGTTGACCACCAGACGCGAGCTGATGGTGGCGATCAGTTCCTGTGGCTCAAGACCGTTGGCGCGCAACGTGTTGCCGGTATCGACCACGTCGATGATCTTGTCCGCCAGACCGATCAGCGGGGCCAGCTCCATCGAGCCGTAAAGCTTGATGATATCGACCTGACGGCCTTGCTCGGCATAATAACGCTTGGCAACGTTGACAAACTTGGTGGCCACGCGCAGGCGCCCCTTGGGCTCGACAGCGCCGATCGCACCGGCCGTCATCAGTTTGCACTTGGCAATCTGCAGGTCGAGCGGCTCATACAGGCCCTGACCGGTGTACTCCATCAACACATCCTTGCCCGCGACGCCCAGGTCGGCGGCGCCGTGCTCGACATAGGTCGGCACGTCGGTAGCGCGCACGATCAGCAGGCGCACGTCAGGCTGGGTCGTGGGAATGATGAGCTTGCGGCTCTTGTCCGGATTCTCGGTCGGCACGATGCCCGCTTCAGCGAGAAGCGGCAGGGTGTCGTCAAGAATGCGGCCCTTGGACAGTGCGATGGTCAACATGGGAAACGTAAGTCCTTATCAGGAAACTTTTGGCATGACGCAAGCGGCGCATGACAAGCCTCGGGCCCAGACAGCCAGAGGTGAAACGAATCAGAAATCACACCGGTATGGAACAACGCCCCTGGCACCATGAAGCACCAGGGGCGTAAGTTACTAGCCCGGAACGCGACGGATCTTGGCGCCCAGCATCTGCAGCTTCTCTTCGATGCACTCGTAACCACGGTCGATGTGGTAGATGCGGTCGATCAGCGTATCACCTTCAGCCACCAGCGCCGAGATCACCAGACTCGCCGACGCACGCAGGTCGGTCGCCATGACTGGCGCACCCTTGAGGGTCGGGGTGCCGGTAACGATCGCGGTGTTGCCTTCGACCTGAATGTGCGCGCCCATGCGGTGCATTTCATACACATGCATGAAGCGGTTTTCGAAGATGGTTTCGATCACTGCGCCAGTACCTTCGGCGATGGCGTTGAGCGAGATGAACTGTGCCTGCATGTCGGTCGGGAACGCCGGGTATGGCGCGGTACGCACGTTCACAGCCTTGGGCCGCTTGCCGTGCATGTTCAACTCGATCCAGTCGTTGCCGGTGGTGATTTCAGCACCCGCTTCCTGAAGCTTGAGCAGAACGGCTTCGAGGATGGTTGGATCAGTGTCCTTGACCTTGACGCGGCCGCCGGTGACGGCTGCAGCGACCAGATAAGTACCGGTCTCGATACGGTCAGGCATGACCTTGTAAGTGGCCGAACCCAGACGCTTCACGCCATCGATGGTGATGGTGTCAGTACCTGCGCCCTGGATCTTGGCACCCATCGCGATCAGGAAGTTGGCCAGGTCGACCACTTCAGGCTCACGCGCGGCGTTCTGCAGCACGCTGCGACCGTTTGCCAGACTGGCGGCCATCATGATGTTCTCGGTACCGGTCACGCTCACGGTATCGAAGAAGAAGTTGGCACCGCGCAGGCCGCCTTCAGGCGCCTTGGCCTTGATGTAGCCGCCTTCGACGTCGATGATCGCACCCATGGCTTCAAGGCCGCGGATGTGCAGATCGACCGGACGCGAACCAATGGCGCAGCCGCCTGGCAACGCGACTTCGGCTTCACCGAAGCGCGCAACCATCGGGCCGAGCACCAGGATCGAGGCACGCATGGTCTTGACCAGTTCGTACGGAGCAACGAGGGTCTTGATAGTACGGGCGTCGATTTCCACGCTGAGCTTTTCGTCGATCACAGGCTCGATGCCCATGCGACCGAACAGCTCGATCATGGTGGTGATGTCGTGCAGGTGCGGCAGGTTCTGAACGGTAACCGGCCCATCGGCCAGCAAGGTTGCCGACAGGATCGGCAAGGCAGAGTTCTTTGCCCCGGAGATGCGGATTTCGCCATCAAGACGAACACCACCGGTAATAATCAATTTATCCATTAGAATCTCGACACCAATTGGCTCAGGTGCGCTCGGCCCAGGCAGCGCGGCTGAAAAATTTCATAGTCACCGCGTGGATACTGCCATCGGCAATCCAAGGGTTCAGATGGGCATAGATCTGTTGCTGACGTTTGACGGGGCTCAGCGTGGCCATCTCGTCACTGATCACGTTCAGCTGGAAGTTGCAGCCTTCGCCTTCGACTTCCACTTTGATTTCGGGCAGCTTTCCTTCAAGGAAGCTTTTAACTTCTACGGCCTGCATGCTTAACCTCGATCGGCGCTGAACGCGCGCGGGTCGACCATGATACAAAAAAGCCCATGCTATGCGAACCCCGATGATGGAGTGCCGGACAGAGGGCTTTTTCGATCGACCTGTTAATGAATGTCCAGAAGCTCGTTCAGACCTGACACCTGGGCAATTTTACGCATGTCGTCAGGCAGCGACTGCACCTTGATCGATTTGCCGGCTTCGTTGGCATCGCGCATGAACGCCAGCAACAGGGCCAGGCCCACGCTGCTGGATTTCTCGACGCCCGAACAATCGAGCGTCAAGGTGTTCAGGTCGCCTGACCGGATCAGCGCGGCGCCTTGCTTGCGCAGCGCCGGACCGGTGCGGTAATCCAGCGTTCCGACCAGTTTCAGCTCACCCGGACCGACAAGGCGGACAGCGGACTCACTCATTGAACGGACTTCTGTGCAGCCTGATCGGTGGTTTCCTTGGCCTTGGCCACTTCGCCAGCCCAACCATCGATGGTCTTGTCCAGGTCGTTGCCATTACGCTGCATGGCATCGGCGAACTGGTCACGGAACAGCTTGCCGATGTTGATGCCGTTGATGATCACGTTGCGCACTTTCCAGTCACCGTTGATTTTTTCAAGGGTGTAGGAAACCGGGTAGACCGCGCCGTTGTTGCCTTTGACCTGCATGTCGACGCTGGTGCGGTCTGCACCTTCTTCCTTGGCAGGCGAAACGGTGATGCCCTGGTTGTTATATTCCAGCAGCGCGTTACCGTAGAACTGCATCAGGCTGCGCTTGAAGTTTTCCTGGAAACGCTGCATCTGCGCAGGTGTGGCCTTGCGCGAATACTTGACGGTCATGATGCTGCGGGAAATGCCATCGGCGTCCACCACCGGACCGACGATACGGTTGAGCGCATCGTAGAAGGCACCTGGATTGGCTTTGTACTGTTCTTTATTGGCGGCCAGATCGCTCAGCAATTCCTTGGTAGTACGGTCTACCAGATCATGAGCGGACGGTGACGTCGCGGCATTGGCCAGCATCGGCAGAGCGGCCAGTAACACCAGAAGGCCACGGCGCAGAATCGAGATCATTTATAGCTCCTCACTTAGCGTCTTTACTTACGGTATTGAGCAGGAATTTCCCGATCAGGTCTTCAAGAACGAGTGACGACTGCGTGTCATGAATGGTTCCCCCGTCCTTAAGCAGCGCTTCATCGCCACCCACGCTCAAACCAATGTATTTTTCACCCAGCAGGCCAGCCGTCAGGATCGATGCCGTGGAGTCCATCGGCAGGTTGTCGACCTTCTTCTGAATCTCCAGCGTGACACGACCGGTGAAGGTGTCGCGATCCAGATCGATCGCCGTGACCCTGCCGATCGTGACACCGGCCATGCTTACCTTGGCTCTGACAGTCAAACCGGCGATATTGTCGAAGTAGGCATAAAGTTTATAGCTGTCATTGGTCGCACTGGTGCTCAGACCACTGACTCGCAGGGCCAGCAAGAGCAGAGCCAGTATCCCGGCCAGCAGGAACAGGCCGACACCGGTTTCGATGGCGCGGTTTTGCATCAGAAATCTCCAAACATCAAGGCGGTCAAAATAAAGTCCAGGCCCAGCACTGCCAACGAGGCGTATACGACAGTCTTGGTGGTTGCACGGCTGATCCCCTCGGAAGTGGGTTCACAGTCATAGCCCTGGAAAACGGCAATCCATGTCACCACAAAAGCAAATACGACGCTTTTGATGACGCCATTGAGCACATCGTTCGTGAAAGAAACACTATTTTGCATGTTCGACCAGAAAGAGCCGCTGTAAACGCCCAGCCAGTCGATCGCGACCCAGGATCCACCCCAGATTCCGACCACGCTGAAGATCATCGCCAGAATCGGCAACGAAATGAAACCTGCCCACAAACGCGGCGCCACGATGTACTTGAGGGGGTCGACCCCGATCATCTCAAGACTCGACAGCTGCTCAGTGGACTTCATGTTGCCGATCTCGGCGGTCAGTGCCGACCCGGCGCGTCCGGCGAACAATAGAGCGGTAACGACCGGCCCCAGTTCACGCAGCAGCGTCAGTGCAACCATCTGCCCGACCGCCTGCTCCGAACCGTACTTGGTCAGAATGCTGAAACCCTGAAGCGCCAGCACCATGCCGATGAAGGCACCGGAGACGACAATGATGACCAGCGACATGACGCCGACGGAATACAGCTGCTTGACCAGCAATTGAAAGCTGCTGCCCGTACCGCCGCGTCCCACCAGAGCATGACCGAGAAATATCCCCGAACGCCCCAGCACAGTAACGATATCTATGGCCGAACGCCCAAGCAGGCGAATACGGTCCATCAGTGACTTCTTGCGCATCAGCGCTTCCCCAAAAGGTCTTCGCGAAAATCCGGCGCCGGATAATGAAACGGCACGGGGCCATCTGGTTCGCCGGTCATGAATTGACGAATGCGCGGATTGTCCGAGGACATCAGCTCCTGCGGCGTGCCCTGCCCCAATACCTGCCCGTCGCCGACCACGTAGAGATAATCAGCAATGCTCGCGGTCTCGCTCAAATCGTGAGACACCACGATGCTGGTAATGCCCAGCGCATCGTTGAGCAGACGGATCAGACGCACCAGAACCCCCATCGCAATCGGGTCTTGCCCGACGAAGGGCTCGTCATACATCAGAATCTGCGGATCGAGTGCGATTGCCCGGGCCAGTGCGACGCGACGTTTCATGCCGCCGGACAATTCATCAGGCATCAGCTCGACCGCCCCGCGCAGCCCTACGGCCTGCAACTTGAGCAGCACGATGTCGCGAATCATCTCTTCAGGCAGCTCGGTGTGAACACGCAGCGGAAAGGCCACGTTTTCGAACACGTCCAGGTCGGTGAACAGCGCACCGCTCTGGAACAGCACCCCCATCTGCTTGCGGGCATCGAACAGATCGCTGCGCGACAGCTCGGGCAGATTCTGACCGTTGACCCACACCTGACCTTCGCTGGGACGCAATTGTGCTCCCATCAGACGCAGCAAGGTGGTCTTGCCACAGCCGGACGGCCCCATGATCCCGGTGACTTTGCCCCGAGGAATACGAATATCGACATTATTGAAAATGCTGCGCGCACCGCGTTTGAAGGAAACCCCTTTCAACTCGACCGCGTAAGCGTCATCAGGACTCATCTAAACTCCTTGCGATACAGCCTCCCTCCTCAGCCGCCGAATCCCGTAGGGAGACAAGCTGTCCAGGCGGGCCGAACAAGCCGCGAACTATACCATCGCAGCGACGCGCCACCCAAGAAGAGAACCCGTAGGTTCAGATATTCACCGGATAACCATTGAGAGCACCCACCAAGGGTGCAGCTTGCGGTGCAACTCCACCGCCCAGTTACAGACCCTCCGATGCGTAGGAAATTCGTTTATAAACGACACATCGACGATCAGACGTGAGGGAATCGCACATTACCGCTATAATCGCCGCCTTTCAGCAGGCCGACCTTTTCAAGATATGAACCAATCCAGTGACCTGATTCAATCCGCGCAGCGCACCATTCGCCTTGAGATAGAAGCCATTGAAGGCTTGCTGGGCCGTCTCGATGCCGATTTCGTGCGTGCGTGCGAGATGATCCTGGCCAGCAAGGGGCGTGTCGTCGTGGTCGGTATGGGCAAGTCCGGGCATGTCGGCAACAAGATTGCGGCAACCCTGGCGAGCACCGGCACCACCTCCTTTTTCGTGCACCCTGCCGAAGCGAGTCATGGCGACATGGGCATGATCACTCGAGATGACATCATCCTCGCGCTCTCCAACTCGGGCACGACCAACGAGATCGTCACCCTGCTGCCGCTGATCAAACGACTGGGCATCCGCATGATCAGCCTGACCGGCAATCCCGAGTCGACACTGGCCAAGGCCGCAGACGTCAACCTGAACGTGCACGTCGTACACGAAGCCTGCCCACTGAATCTGGCACCCACTTCGTCGACCACTGCAACGCTGGTAATGGGCGATGCACTGGCGGTGGCTTTGCTGGAAGCCCGCGGCTTCACCGCGGAAGATTTCGCCTTTTCCCATCCGGGCGGCGCACTGGGCCGACGCCTGTTGCTCAAGGTTGAACACGTGATGCATGCCGGCGAAGCGCTGCCAGTGGTTCCACGCGGCACGCTGCTGCGCGACGCACTGCTGGAAATGACCCGCAAGGGCCTGGGCATGACGGCCGTCCTGGAACCCGACGGTCGACTGGCCGGGATTTTCACGGACGGCGATTTGCGTCGCACGCTTGATCGCCCTGTCGATATTCGCGAAACCACCATCGATGAAGTGATGACGGTTCACGGCAAGACCGCTCATGCCGATATGCTGGCTGCAGAAGCCTTGAAAATCATGGAAGACTTCAAGATCAGCGCGCTGATCGTCGTGGATGAAGAGGACCGACCGGTCGGTGCCTTCAATCTGCAGGACCTACTGCGCGCAGGAGTGATGTAATGCAGACCGAAACAACCAGCCGTGACCTGGTGCAACGTGGCAAGGCGATCAAACTGGCCGTTTTCGACGTCGACGGCGTACTGACCGACGGGCGTTTGTACTTTCTGGAAGACGGCAGCGAATTCAAGACATTCAACACACTCGACGGCCAAGGCATCAAAATGCTGATAGCCTCCGGGGTAACCACCGCCATTATCAGCGGTCGAAAGACGCCAGTGGTCGAACGCCGGGCCAAAAACCTGGGCATCGCGCACCTGTATCAGGGACGTGAAGACAAGCTGGTGGTACTGGATCAACTGCTGGCCGAGCTGAACCTGAGCTATGAACAGGTCGCTTATCTGGGCGACGATCTGCCAGACTTGCCGGTCATCCGGCGCGTCGGCCTGGGCATGGCGGTTGCCAATGCAGCCGGCTTCGTTCGCCAGCATGCACATGGCGTTACTCAGGCGCGCGGCGGCGAAGGCGCGGCCCGTGAATTCTGCGAACTGATTCTGAGTGCGCAAGGCAACCTTGAAGCGGCTCACTCCGCCTACTTATAGAAGCCATTTATGTTCAGCAAGAAAATTCGAAAGTTTCTGCTTTTCGGGGTACTGGCGCTGCTGCTGGCTGCTGTCGGCTACTGGAACATCAGCCCGGAAAGCTTCATGGACCAGCCTATGACTGCGGTCGATGAGAATGCCATCGATTATTATGCGATCAATGCGCACAGCGTTCAGTACCTGCCCGACGGCAGCCTCCAGTACGACATGACCGCTGACCGGGTCGAGCATGTGAAGGCCACCGATGTGACCCTTCTGACGACCCCGGATCTGCAAATGTACCGCGGTACGCAATTTCCGTGGCACGTGCAGAGCAAACAGGGCGAAGTCTCGCCGGGCGGCGATCAGGTCGAACTCATCGACTCCGTTCGCGTTGCCCGGACCGACGAAAAACAACGTACGACTATCATCACCAGTAGTCGCATGACCGTATTCCCACAGAAGCAATATGCGCAGACCGACCAAGACGTTAGAATCGACGCCGCGGGCGGTGTCACTACGGCCAAGGGAATGAAAGCGTATTTGAACGACAGCAGGATGGACCTGCTGTCCAACGTTAGAGGACAGTATGAGGCTCGTTAAAACTCTTCCTTTTTTGCTCGGCCTGGGCGCAGCACTGGGAAGCGCGAGCGCCTGGTCCCTGCCAACCGACCGCGATCAGCCAATCCACATCCAGTCCGATGATGCGCAGCTTGATGACAAGAAAGGCGTGGCCACTTACAAGGGCAACGTCATCATCACGCAAGGCTCGATGAAGATCACTGGCAACACGGTGACCATCACGCGTAATGCCCAGGGCGAAGTCGACGTGTTCACGTCCGTCGGCAACCTGGCCTATTACGAGCAGAAGCCTGCCGTCGACAAGCCTATCGTGCAGGCCTACGCCGTCACGATCCAGTATTACGCGGCGCAGGACCGAATCGTCCTGATCGACAAGGCCAAGGTCATCAACGACGGCAACACCTCCGAAGGCGAGAAAATCGTCTACGACACCGTCAGGCAGGTCGTCAGCGCAGGTCGTGCCAACGGCGGTGCGAAGGTAACCACGCCTCGTCCGCGGATCGACATGGTCATCCAGCCGAAAAAGAAAACCGATCAACCGCAGAAGGCCCAGTAATGGCGACGCTTAAAGCCCAGCATCTGGCTAAAAGCTACAAAAGCCGTCAGGTCGTGCGCGATGTGAGCATTTCCATCGACAGCGGCCAGATCGTCGGCTTGCTTGGCCCGAACGGTGCCGGCAAAACCACCTGCTTCTACATGATCGTGGGTCTGGTGCAGGCCGATCAGGGACGCGTTCTGATCGACGATCTGGACGTCAGCCATCAGCCTATGCACGGCCGCGCTCGCGCAGGCATCGGCTATCTGCCGCAGGAAGCTTCGATCTTTCGCAAGCTGTCGGTGGCCGACAACATCATGGCCATTCTCGAGACCCGCAAGGAGCTCGACATGGCGGCGCGACGCAAGGAGCTGGAAAGCCTGCTGCAGGAATTCCACATCACCCACATTCGCGACAACCTGGGCATGAGTCTGTCCGGCGGCGAACGCCGTCGCGTCGAAATCGCGCGCGCCCTGGCGACCGCACCGAAGTTCATCCTCCTGGACGAACCCTTCGCAGGCGTCGACCCAATTTCGGTAGGCGACATCAAGCAGATCATCCATCACCTCAAGGCCAAGGGCATTGGCGTGCTGATCACCGACCACAACGTTCGTGAGACGCTGGATATCTGTGAAACCGCCTATATTGTCAACGATGGGCAGCTGATTGCAGAAGGCGATGCAGAAACCATTCTGGCAAACCAGTTGGTTAAAGAAGTCTATCTGGGTCACGAATTCCGCTTGTGATGGCTGCGTCTGGCGTTTTCAGGCCATCTACGTCCAAGCAGCGTGTTGACAACGCATTATTTGTCGTAACGCTCTAGGCAAACGCCATGCTTTCAGGCATATAATTTGCTTAAGTTGGCGTTTCGGCGCCTGTAGTGGATGGCGCGTGTGCGCCGGCGAATAAGGTGTTTAGCCCCTGCCATGAAACCATCGCTAGTCTTGAGAATGGGCCAGCAGCTGACGATGACACCGCAGCTGCAACAGGCAATCCGCTTACTCCAGCTATCCACACTGGACCTCCAACAGGAGATCCAGGAGGCGCTGGAATCGAACCCCATGCTGGAACGCCAGGAAGAAGGCGACGACTTCGACAACTCCGATCCACTGGCCGACAACATCGAACAAAAGCCCAACCCCGACGTTCAGGAACCGACCTATCAGGAGTCTGCGCCCACCGTAGACAACCTTGAAGATGGCGAATGGAACGAGCGCATTCCCAACGAACTGCCGGTCGACACCGCCTGGGAAGACATCTACCAGACCAGCGCCAGCAGCCTGCCCAGCAACGACGATGACGAATGGGACTTCACCACGCGCACATCCGTTGGCGAGAGCCTGCAAAGCCACCTGCTCTGGCAGCTCAATGTGGCCCCGATGTCGGACACCGACCGCCTGATTGCCGTCACGCTGATCGACTGCATCAACAATCAGGGCTACCTCGACGAAAGCCTCGAAGAAATTCTCGACTCCTTCGATCCCGAGCTGGATATCGAGCTCGACGAGATCGAAGCCGTTCTGCATCGCATCCAGCAGTTCGAGCCGGCCGGTATCGGCGCCCGCACCCTGTCCGAATGCCTGTTGCTGCAATTGCGCCAGTTGCCAGCGAAGACGCCCTGGCTGAGCGAAGCACAGCGTCTGGTCACCGATTACATCGACCTGTTGGGCAGCCGCGATTACGGGCAGCTCATGCGCCGCATGAAGATCAAGGAAGACGAGCTTCGCCAGGTCATCGAACTGGTGCAGAGCCTGAATCCAAGACCCGGCTCACAGATCGAATCCACGGAAGCCGAGTACGTCATCCCTGACGTGATCGTGCGCAAGGACAACGAGCGCTGGCTGGTCGAGCTCAATCAGGAATCGGTCCCGCGCCTGCGCGTCAACCCGCAGTACGCAGGCTTCGTGCGCCGCGCCGATACCAGCGCCGACAACACGTTCATGCGCAACCAGTTGCAGGAAGCCCGCTGGTTCATAAAGAGCCTGCAGAGCCGCAACGAAACACTGATGAAAGTGGCCACCCAGATCGTCGAGCATCAGCGCGGCTTCCTTGAATACGGCGACGAAGCCATGAAACCGCTGGTCCTGCACGACATCGCCGAAGCGGTTGGTATGCACGAATCGACGATTTCCCGCGTGACCACCCAGAAGTTCATGCACACGCCACGCGGTATTTACGAGCTGAAATACTTCTTTTCCAGCCACGTCAGTACCTCGGAAGGCGGTGAATGCTCATCCACGGCAATCCGCGCAATCATCAAAAAACTGGTTGCCGCCGAAAATCAGAAAAAGCCGTTGAGTGATAGCAAGATCGCTGGTTTACTGGAGGCACAAGGCATTCAAGTAGCCCGTCGCACAGTCGCCAAGTACCGCGAATCTCTTGGCATTGCGCCATCCAGTGAGCGCAAGCGGCTGATGTGATGCAGGCCGAGCCACAGCGTTCCAGTGGCAGGCACCATGCCTGCCTCTTTATGCACTGGCAAAGGAGAAAGCTGTATGCAAGTCAACATCAGTGGACACCAACTGGAAGTGACCAAGCCCCTTCGCGAATACGTTGAGCTCAAGCTCAAGAAGCTCGAAGGGCACTTTGACAAGATTACAAACGTGCAGGTCACGATGGCGGTCGAGAAACTGAAGCAGAAGATCGAAGCCACGCTGCATATCCACGGTGGAGAGGTAGTTGCCAATGCTGAACATGACGACATGTACGCGGCCATCGACCTGCTCACTGACAAGCTCGACAGACAATTGCTCAAGCATAAGGAAAAGCAGCAAAGTATCCTCAAGGGTGCAACCGCTCGCTGACACTCATCACACATGATCCGACTTGAAGAAATCCTGACCCCCGGCCGTTCTGAAGTGAACGTGCCGGGCGGCAGCAAGAAAAGCGTACTCGAACATATTGCCCGACTGATTGGCCGCGAAGTATCGGGGCTTGATTGGGAAACAGTATTCAAAGCCCTCGTCGCCCGTGAAAAACTTGGCTCCACCGGTTTTGGCGATGGTATTGCCATCCCTCACTGCCGTCTTGCCACCTGTGGCGAGCCTGTCAGTGCCGTCATTCATCTCAACGATTCCGTAGACTTCGATGCCATCGACGGCGCGCCTGTCGATTTGCTGTTCGTGCTGCTGGTCCCCGAGGCTGCCACAGACAAGCATCTGGAGCTGCTGCGCCAGATCGCCAGCATGCTTGATTCCAAGGATGTCCGGACACGCCTGCGCAGCGCCAAGACCAATGAAGCGCTCTATCAAGTGGTGCTAGACGTGCAGAACGGCAACTGACCATGCGCATGATCATCGTGAGTGGCCGCTCCGGCTCGGGTAAAAGCACTGCGCTCGACGTGCTGGAAGACAACGGTTTCTACTGTGTCGATAACCTGCCTGCCGGGTTGCTTCCGGAGCTTGCCGAACGCGCACTGATCAATACCGAGCTGGCCGAACCGCTGCTGGCGGTCTCTATCGATGCCCGCAACCTGCCAAGCCACCTGACCCGCTTCCCGGCGATGCTGGATGAAGTGCGGGCACGCAATATTCAGTGTGACGTTCTGTATCTGGATGCCGACGAAGCCACTCTGCTCAAGCGCTTTTCCGAGACACGACGCCGCCACCCTTTGAGCACATCGGATCGCTCATTAGCCGAAGCGATACGTGACGAAAGCACCCTGCTGGGGCCGATCATCGACCTGGCCGACCTCAAGATCAACACCACTCACCTGAACCTTTATCAGCTTCGCGATACCCTCAAACTGCGCTTGCTGAACAAGCCGGAACCAGGCACTGCGTTTCTGATCGAGTCCTTCGGTTTCAAGCGCGGCATGCCGGTCGATGCGGATCTGGTGTTCGATGTGCGCTGCCTGCCCAATCCGTACTGGAAGCCTGAACTGCGCGATCACTCGGGCCTCGAGCAGCCAGTCATCGACTACCTTGCCGCGCAGCCTGATGTGGAAGAAATGTTTCAGGACATCTCTTCCTACCTCAACAAGTGGCTGCCTCGTTTCGCGGCCAGCAATCGCTCTTACGTGACCATCGCCATCGGCTGCACCGGCGGACATCACCGCTCCGTCTACCTGACTGAGCGATTGGGTCAGGTCTTGCAACAATCACTCAAGAACGTTCAGGTTCGCCACCGCGACCTCAGCTGAAAGGATCTTCTCTGCGATGCCCGCTCGTCAAATCACCATCATCAACAAACTGGGCCTGCATGCCCGCGCAGCCGCCAAGTTCGTTGGGGTAGCAGGCAAGTTTCCCTGCCAGATCCGCGTTGGCCGCTCGCCGGACAGCATGGTCGACGGCAAGAGCATCATGGCCGTGATGATGCTGGCCGCCGGCAAAGGCACCGAGATCCACTTGCTGACCGAGGGCGAAGGCGAACAGGACGCGCTGGATGGACTGGTCGAGCTGATCAACAACAAGTTTGACGAAGGCGAATGACCGCTACCCGGCGCTGACACTCAGACCAGCGCCGTATCCATCACCATCATCAGGCAGAATCCTGCTATCAAGCCCAGGCTGGCAATTTTGTTATGCCCGTTGAGCCGTGACTCCGGAATGATTTCATGGGTCACCACCAACAGCATCGCACCTGCAGCCAGCGCCAGACCAAACGGCAATATCGGCTCAGCGATGGCTACCAGCCAGGCGCCCAGCAGCGCGAACAGCGGCTCGACCAGTCCGGACGCTGCGCCAATCAGGAAAGCCCTGACCCGCGACATGCCGGCACCTGCCAACACCATGGCGATCACCAGCCCCTCAGGCACATCCTGCAAGGCAATGCCGATCGCCAGACTGTCGGCTTCCGACAAGCCACCGCCCGCCGAGACGCCAATCGCCATGCCTTCCGGAATGTTGTGCGCCACGATGGCAATCACGAACAGCCAGATACGCGGCGCGATGGCTGGACGATCATGCGCGATGTTCGACTGTGCGCCTTGAGAAACGCTGTAATCCACGGCGAACAGGCCCAACGCTCCCATCACGATTCCCAGACTGATGAGACCGCCAGCGCCCCACGGCGTCAGCCCCAGACCTTCAGCAGCGTCCAGACCCGGCACGATCAGTGAGAACGCCGTCGCCGCCAGCATCACACCAGCACCGAACCCCAGCAAGCCGTCGGACACCATGATCGGCATCTTGCGGATCACCAGCACCGGCACTGCGCCCAGAGCAGTCCCCAGCGCGCAAATGGCACCGCCCTCCAGCGCCCTTAGCAGGCGAGGCTCAAGATTCAGCCACGCAAGGCCTTGAGCCACCAGTAACGCCATACCCGCCAGGAGCAGCACGGTCCCCACTGCCAGACGAAACAACCGGACACTGCTGATCGCGAGTATTTCAGAACGCATAAACGGCCTTAGATCGTGTTGAGGAAGATCAGGCCAGTGCGGCTTGATAGCGCCGGGACACTTCGTCCCAATTGATCACGTTGTAGAACGCGTTGATGTATTCCGGACGGCGGTTCTGATAGCGTAGGTAGTACGCGTGCTCCCATACGTCGAGGCCGAGAATCGGCGTGTTGCCATTCATCAACGGGCTGTCCTGATTGCCGCTGCTTTCCACCACCAGTTTCTTGTCCGCAGTAACGCTCAGC
Organism: Pseudomonas floridensis; assembly: GCF_002087235.1. Taxonomy (GTDB): domain Bacteria; phylum Pseudomonadota; class Gammaproteobacteria; order Pseudomonadales; family Pseudomonadaceae; genus Aquipseudomonas; species Aquipseudomonas floridensis. Next base: position 28,328 of record NZ_MUIO01000055.1, read on the forward strand.
CACGCCCAGCCGCTGCCGAAACGTGTCAGTGCGGCCTTGGTGAACGCCTCCTTGAAGCTGTCGAAGCCGCCCAATTGGGTGTCGATGGCCTGAGCGATCGCCCCGGTTGGCTGTCCGCCACCGCCCGGCACCATCACCTCCCAGAACAGCGAATGGTTGGCATGACCGCCGCCCTGATTGATGACCGCCGGACGCAGGTTTTCAGGCAGCTGCTTGACGCTGGCAACCAGCTTTTCGACAGGCCACTCGGCGTACTCGGTGCCTTCCACAGCGGCATTGAGATTATTGATGTAGGTCTGATGGTGCTTGGTGTAATGAATCTCCATGGTTTGCGCATCGATGTGCGGTTCCAGGGCATCGTAGGCGTAAGGCAGTGCGGGCAAGGTGTAAGGCATATCAATGTGCTCCGTAAAAAAGGCCGGGAGTGGCTGCTGAATCGCGCTGCAACGAAGAACGGGTGTGTTCGCCGCTGCTGTTCAGGAGTCGATGAGTGCGGGGGTATTCACCGTGTTCACTGATGAAGCCCAACAGCTCGGCATAGGTTTTACTGCTGTGCCGCAGGGCCGCCTGACGCAAGGCTGGCGGCAGACGCGTGTCCTGCATGGTGCGCAAAAGATGTTGATGGATGGCGCACAGGTATTCGGCGCTTTCTTCCGGCTGACCCAGGCTCAGGTGCAGGTCTGCCAGGTTGTGATGAGAAATCACACAGGCCGCGACGGCTTCGTCGGCATCCGCCCAGCGCTCGAACAGCACTTGCGCCAGCGCCAGTGCCTGGAGGTACAGCTCGCGGGCTTCGACCCATTCGCCGAGATTGAAACAGCGATTGGCCTGTTCAATGGTACGTTTCCAATGCTGCATGACCTACCTCCAGGAGTGTTGGACGGACGGAATCAGAGGCCGCCAGCGGTGAGTTTTTCGGGGTTGAGCAACACGTCCAGCTGGCTGCGCTGCAAGTCCGTATGCTCAAGCGCAACGTCGATCACCGGACGCCCTTCCTGGTAAGCCTTCTTGGCGATTTCAGCCGCCTTCTGATAGCCGATGATCGGGTTGAGCGCCGTCACCAGGATTGGATTGCGCGACAAGGCTTCCTTGAGCTTGCCTTCGTTGACCTTGAAGCTGGCAATGGCTTTGTCGGCCAGCAGGCGACTGGCATTGGCCAACAGCTCGATGCTGCTGAGCAGGTTCTGGGCAATGATCGGCAACATCACGTTCAATTCAAAATTACCGGACTGGCCCGCCACGGTGATGGTCGAGTCGTTGCCGATCACCTGCGCGGCAACCATGGCGGTAGCTTCCGGAATCACCGGATTGACCTTGCCAGGCATGATCGAAGAGCCCGGTTGCAGCGCTTCCAGCTCAATTTCGCCCAGACCTGCCAGCGGACCGGAATTCATCCAGCGCAGATCATTGGCGATTTTCATCAATGAAACGGCGGTGGCCTTGAGCTGGCCGGAAACGGCCACAGCGGTGTCTTGCGAGCCGATCAGCGCAAACAGGTCTTTGCCCTGAGTGAACGTGACGCCGGTTGACGAGCTCAAGTGCGCGCTGAAACGCACGGCAAACTCGGGATGCGCATTGATGCCGGTCCCGACCGCGGTACCGCCTTGCGCCAAGGCTTGCAGACTAGGCTGCAACCCCTGCAAGTGCTCAATGTTGGCGCGAATCTGTTGCGTCCAGCCATTGAGCACCTGACTCATGCGCACCGGCATGGCGTCCATCAGATGCGTGCGACCGGTCTTGACGAAAGCGTGCACCTGGACCGCTTTGTGCTCGGTCACCTGGACCAGATGATTCAACGCAGGCAGCAATTGCTCGTGCAGCGCCAACGCGGCGCTGACGTGAATGGTCGTCGGAATGATGTCGTTGCTGCTCTGTCCGCAATTGACGTGATCGTTGGGGTTTACCGGCTCTCCCAGAATGCGGCTGGCCAGCGTGGCAATCACCTCATTGGCGTTCATGTTGGTGCTGGTGCCAGACCCGGTCTGGAAGATGTCCACCGGAAAATGCGCCATGAAGTCGCCGTCCAGTAGCTGATCGACCGCGCCGACTATCGCCCTGCTCTGCCCTTCACTGATTTGCTTCAGCTCCAGGTTGGCCTGAGCCGCAGCTGCCTTGGCTAACAACAACGCCCGAATGAATTGCCGGGGCATGCGTTGGTGGCTGATCGGGAAGTTATCCACCGCTCGCTGAGTCTGCGCGCCATACAGAGCGTCGGCCGGCACCTGCAATGGGCCCATGCTGTCGCGTTCGATCCGGGTATTACTCATCGCAATGTCCTTGCACCAGTTCAGAGGGAGAAATCGAGGGCTGCAGCACGCATGAGGCCAATTGGCGGACACAGACCTCCCAGCGCTGACGACGGGCCGGCGTGGAAGCGAGCGCCTCGACATCGCGCAACGGGCGCCAGGCCTGATCCAGACACAGGCACCGCCAGTGCCACGGCAACGCAGTGTCGCGCGCCGTGTCCATCAGCAGGCGAAAAGAGCTTTCAGCGATCATGGCCTGAGGCGTGGCGGTGAATCGCGCCAGATAACGTCCCTCGGCGAGGTAATGCTCGATCAGGCGCGGCTCGTCAGGTTCAAGCGCGCAACGAATCCGCAGACTCAATCCACGCCAGTTTTCCAGGTAAGGCAGCTCGTGCTGAAAGGATCCCATGACTGCATCTCAATTATGAAATGAGATTCATTATTGAATGAGATCGAGAATCAAAACAAGAGCACTGCTGGATTTGTGAACGGAGGAGAGGATCACGTGAAGAGGGTCAGATGCGTATCACTGCGGGTTGCGCGTGCGTTTTGACTGGCAAGGAGGACGGGTACGTTCAACTGATTGCGTACCGAGCGGGAAGAACTTTCCGCGAAAGCGCCGGTATGTCCGCCGATCAAGCCCCGCGCCTGAACACAGGCTTCGCCCCCCCAAAAGACTTATGCAGCTCTCAGCAACTTGTTCGGGAAGAGGCCCGTGCAGGCGCTGGAAATGCGGCGTTTTGATAAAGCCTTCGCGGAAGAGTCCGCTCCCACAGCCTCACGACGGAGCGCCGCACCCGACTGAGTGGGGGCGAACTTGTTCGGGAAGAGGCCCGTGCAGGCGCTGGAAATGCCGCGTTTTGATAAGGCCTTCGCGGACGAGTTGGCTCCCACAGCCTCACGACGAAGCGCCGTACCTGATTGCGTGGGAGCGAACTTGTTCGCGAAGAGGCCGGAACCTTCAATCGCGACTCACCGTTTGAAATACAAATTTGGCGAAAAGGAGCACACCTACCATTTCACAAAAACAGGTGTCAATCAGCTGCCCGCCACGGTCATGCGCTCGATCAGGACCGAACCTGTGCGAATGTTGCTGCGCAATTCGAGATCGCTGCCAACGGCGACGATCTGCTTGAACATGTCGCGCATGTTGCCGGCAATGGTCACTTCCTGAACCGGGAATTGAATCTCGCCATTCTCGACCCAGAAACCTGCCGCACCGCGCGAATAGTCGCCGGTGACCATGTTCAAACCACTGCCCATCAACTCGGTGACCAGCAAGCCGCGCCCCATGCGCCGGATCAGCGCGTCCTGATCTTCGGTGCCGTGGCTGACAAACAGATTGTGCACACCACCGGCATTGGCGGTACTCGGCATGCCTAACTTGCGGCCGGAATAGGTGCTCAGCACGTAGGACACCAGATCACCCTTCTCCACGAATGGCTTGGCATAGGTCGCAAGGCCATCGCTGTCGAACGCCGAACTGCCCATGGCGCGCATCAGGTGCGGGCGCTCGTCGATGGTCATCCATTCGGGAAACAGCCGCTGGCCGAGTGAGTCCAGCAGGAACGAGGACTTGCGATACAGCGTGCCACCGGAAATTGCCCCGAGGAAGCTGCCGAACAGGCCACCGGCCAGCTCAGCGGAGAACAATACAGGCACTTCACAGGTTGGAACGGGACGCGCACCCAGTCGGCTCGCCGCACGCTGCGCGGCCTTGCGACCTATGGACTCCGCATCCGCCAGCAACTGGCCCTGACGGTTCACGTCGTACCAATAGTCGCGCTGCATCTGGCCTTCGCCTTCGGCAATCATGACGCAACTGAGGCTGTGCCGGGTCGAGGCGTAACCGCCGATGAAACCATTGCTGTTGCCGTACACGCGGCAACCCTGGTGAGTATTGAGCGTGGTGCCGTCGGCGTTCTTGATCCGGCTATCCTCGGCAAAGGCTGCCGCTTCACAGCTGAGAGCCTTCTCAATGGCCTGTTCGGGCGTGATGTCCCACGCGTGATAGAGATCAAAATCCAGATTTTCCTTGGCCATCAGAGCGGCATCCGCCAGCCCGGAGCTTTCATCCTCGGAGGTATGCTCGGCAATGGCCAGCGCAGCGGCAACCGTTTCACGGATCGCATCGGCACCGGTGGCCGAGGTGCTGGCGGAGCCTTTGCGCTGCCCCACATAGAGCGTGATACCGAAGCCCTGATCGCGATTGAACTCGACCGTTTCGACTTCGCGCTGACGCACCGAGGTCGACAGTCCCTGCTCCAGCGATACCGCGACTTCACAGGCGCTGGCGCCCTGACGCCTGGCTTCGGCAATGATCTGCTCGACCTGTTCCTGCAGTTCGGGCAAGGCCTGGGGGCCGACGCTTTGGGATGCACTCATGACTTTCTCCATCAAATTCTGCTTTCGGCACAGGCCGAATACCGACCGGGCCGGACAAGCGGCCCCCGACTGGTTATCATGGCGGCGTTTCTTTGCGGACTGCCCCCATGGTTGATTCTTACGACGACTCCCTCGACGGGGAGAAAAGCAAAACCCAGGTCAAACGAGAGCTGCATGCTCTGGTTGATCTCGGCGAGCGACTGACAACACTCAAAGCCGATGTACTGGCCAAGCTGCCGTTGACCGACGCGCTGCGCAAGGCGTTGGCCGAAGCGCCCAAGCACACGGCCAACATTGCGCGAAAGCGGCATATCCTGTTCATTGGCAAGCTGATGCGCGATCAGGATCAGGAAGCCATTCTGGTTCTGCTGGACCAACTCGATGCCTCCACTCGCCAATACAACGAACGCTTTCACGGCCTTGAACGCTGGCGTGATCGCCTGATCGCGGGCGATGACAGCGATCTGGAAAAGTTCGTTGTCGAGTACCCGGATGCCGATCGACAGCAATTGCGTTCGTTGATCCGTCAGGCTCAACACGAAGTTGCACGTAACAAACCGCCGGCCACCAGCCGCAAAATCTTCAAATACATTCGTGAGCTGGACGAAATTCAACGCGGTCTGCGTTGAATCCGACCTCGGGGCCGACCATCAACGGTCAGCCCCGGCTCACGTTCAGTTGCCCGTACCGCCGACCGTGATTGCGTCGATTTTCAGCGTCGGCTGACCCACGCCTACCGGCACCGATTGACCGTCCTTGCCGCATGTACCCACGCCACTGTCCAGCGACAGATCGTTACCCACCATCGAAACCTTGCTCATGGCTTCCGGGCCGTTGCCGATCAGGGTCGCGCCTTTGACCGGCGCGGTGATCTTGCCATCTTCGATCAGGTACGCTTCGCTGGTCGAGAACACGAACTTGCCGCTGGTGATGTCCACCTGACCGCCGCCGAGGTTGGCGCAGTAGATACCGCGCTTCACCGAGGCAATGATTTCCTGTGGATCGCTCTGACCGCCCAGCATGTAAGTATTGGTCATGCGCGGCATCGGCAGGTGCGCATAGGACTCACGACGACCGTTGCCGGTCCGCGCCACGCCCATCAGCCGGGCATTCAATTTATCCTGCATGTAGCCCTTGAGAACGCCATTCTCGATCAGGGTGGTGCACTCGGTCGGCGTACCTTCGTCATCCACACTCAACGAGCCACGACGACCGGCCAGTGTGCCGTCATCGACGATGGTGCACAGCTTCGATGCAACCATCTCGCCCATCCGGCCACTGTAGGCCGAGCTGCCCTTGCGGTTGAAGTCGCCTTCCAGGCCGTGGCCGACCGCCTCGTGCAATAGCACGCCAGACCAGCCGGAGCCCAGCACTACCGGCAAGGTGCCAGCGGGGGCCGGAATCGCTTCAAGATTGACCAGCGCCTGGCGCAACGCCTCACGGGCATACCCCATGGCGCGATCGTCAGTGAGGAAGTAGCGATAGTCGGTCCGCCCGCCGCCGCCATGACCACCACGCTCGCGACGGCCATTCTGCTCGACGATGACGCTGACGTTGAAACGCACCAAGGGACGCACGTCGGCAGCCAGGCTGCCATCGGCGGCGGCCACCAGAATCCGCTCCCAGACTCCGGCCATGCTGACCGAGACCTGCTGGATACGCGAATCCAGTGCACGGGTCGCCACATCGATGCGCTTGAGCAGCTCGACCTTCTCGGCGCGGCTCAGCACTTCCAGCGGGTTGTCCGGCGCATAGAGCTGAGCCACATCCTGCGAGGTGAAGGCCTGTACGCGGCCGTTCTGGCCGGCCCGCGAAATGGAGCGCGCGGCACGTGCCGCGGTGCTCAACGCATCGGCAGTGATTGCATTGCTGTAGGCAAAACCGGTTTTCTCACCTGACTGGGCACGTACGCCCACGCCCTGATCAAGGTTGAAACTGCCTTCCTTGACGATGCCGTCTTCCAGCGACCAGGACTCGGAGATCATCCCCTGAAAGTACAGGTCGGCCGCGTCGATCCCAGGACCCGCCAGCTCGCCCAGCACCGATTGCAGGCTGTCGAGGCTCAGGCCACCGGGAGCCAGAAGGTGTTCACTGACTGAGGACAAGTCACTCATATTCACTCCGAAGCAGGCCGCAAAGCGTCCTGCGAAAAAAAGCGCCGGTGACTGGACACCGGCATCCGCGCCCGTATGGACGCCTGTTCTTCATGGTCGCGCCGGGCCAGCAGCACGGCCTCTCCCTGCGCTTGCTGAGCCAGGACGCGGCCCCATGGATCAATGATCGCCGCATGCCCGAAGGTTTCCCGAGGCCCCGAATGCACCCCGCCTTGTGCGGCTGCCAGCAGGTAACACTGGGTTTCGATGGCGCGCGCCCGGATCAGGATGTCCCAGTGCGCAGCGCCTGTCACCGCGGTGAATGCCGAAGGCGCCGTGATCAGCTCGGCACCGGCCTCACGCAGCGCGGTGTACAGCTCAGGAAAGCGCAGGTCGTAACAGACGCTCAGTCCAAGTCGTCCGACCGGCGTATCGGCCACCACGACGTGGTTTCCATAAGCATAGTCATCCGATTCACGGTAACGGCCTCGATTGTCCGCGACGTCCACATCGAACAGGTGCAGCTTGTCGTAACGCGCCACCTGCTCACCGTGTTCGTCAATCAGCAACGAGCAAGCCGTCACTTTGCCCCCGGGCCGATCATCAGGCGGCAGGGGAATCGTTCCGGCAACAATCCATAACTTGAGGTCACGAGCCGCCTGTTTCAACCACGGCAGGATAGATCCCTGCCCCGCGGCTTCGGCGCGCCCGATATCGGCGGCGTCGCGACGCCCCATCGCGGCAAAGTTTTCCGGCAGCACCGCTAGCCGGGCGCCGCCCTCGGCAGCCTGCTCCAGCAACGCACGGGCGCGGGCCAGGTTACCTGCGATGTCGGTCTGGCTGACCATCTGAATCACGGCGAAAGACATGGCGACCCTTTCTTGAATGGCATGGGCACCACTGTACTCCATGCCGCGCTATTGAGGCTTTTCAAAAGGCTTGTCGAAGGTGATCTTCGGCTCTTTCCAGGGGCCTTCGACCTTGTATTGCACACTGGCGAACCGTGCGACCTTGTCACCCAGCAGCTTGTCCACCAGGAACAGCGCACCGCCGATGGCCGGAGCGCCGACGATCAGCGCGGCAATCGGCAGGTTGTTAGTGACCGGCAGCGTCACCAGCAGCTTGGCATCTACGCGATCCTTGACCATGTCCAGGGTGCCGTTGAGTTCGAGGTTGCTGGAAGGGCCGGTCAGTGTGATCGGGTTGCGCGTAACATAAACGCCATCGCTGGCCACCAGCAGGCCTTTGACCCGGTCGTAGCTAAGCCCCTTGCCCAGCAGGTCGGAGAAATCCAGACGCAGGCGGCGGCCAATGGAGTTGAAGTTCAGCAAGCCGAATACCCGAAGCGCCTGCGCGCCCCCCTCGACTTCCACGAACTGCCCGCTGCGCAAGGTCGCATCCAGACTGCCGGAATAACGCTTGAGCCCGACCCACGCGGGCGAACCGGGCCAGCGCCCGTCGAAATTCATCTCGAAGCTTTCACTGGTCACCGTCGGGGCGAAGCTCCAGGCTTTCAGAACATCCGCGAGGTTCTTGCCACCCAATCTACCCTTGAACCAACTGCTGCTCGATCCGGGCGCACCTTCCCAGACACCTTCGCCTTCCAGCAGGATGCCCTTGAGGCCCAGGCTCATATCGGACAGACGTATACCGGCTGCCGTCGGCCGGCTTTTCAACGCCCACGCGCCCAGTAGTTGGTCGCCCTGAAACAACTGAGAGATTTTCACATCGAGTGCGGGGATCTTGCGCGGATCCACGTCGGCCAGAGGGTCCGGCGGATTCTCCACCACCACCGCCTTGGGGTCGGCCGCAGGCAGCTTCACGTAGAGCATATTGATGCCGATCGGTGCGGACTTGGCGTCCGGTAATGTTGCCGTGCCCTTGACCAGTGCGCTGTCCAGCGACAACGCCCAAGCGGCCGCCGTGCGCTGCAACTGAACACGGACGTCATCCAGCGTGGCGCCCATCGCCGTCAGTTTGCCGATCTGCAGATCGACGCTGCTGAGCAGCTGCCTGGCATTACCGCTCGGATCACCGCCGGAGTAGCGATCAACAATCGCCTGCCACGGCGCGATATCCAGCGTATCCAGACTGCCGCTGACTCGCAGGCCTTTGGCATCCGGCACAATCGCACCGCCCTGACCAAGAAACAATTCACCACGCCCGTCGGCGAACTTCCCCGCAGGCGCGGCGAACGCCAGATTGGCGATATCGCCGTACGCAGCACCGAAGCGGCGTGGCTCGCCCTGCAGCGTCATGCGGAATTCGCTGGCGCGCTCCTGCTCTGCGGTCTTGCCAAAGGGCGCGGGCAGATCGATGGCAACGCCTTTGAGCGCCGAAGTGATCAGTAACGGGCTGTCCTTGCCGTCCAGGGTCAGTTGCAGCTGGAACGGCATATCGCCCGAAACAGGCAAAGCTTGCTGAACGTCGAGCCAGTCGGTGAGCTTCTTGATGGTGATCTGCCCGTTAGCGACGATGCGAGTCACGTTGGCGCCCGGCTTGCCTTCAGCGGCAATTTCCGCCGTCACCGGCCGGTCAAATGCCTGGGCGCGGATACCTTTGCCGCTAAGCCCCTTGCCGCTGTCGAAACGGAAATCGCCGCGCAGCCGGGTCAGATCGAGCACCGGATCGGCAAGTTTCAGACGCGCATCGCGGGTACTGAAATCCACGGCGACCTTGGGTTCGACACCTTTGGCCAGCGCAACATCCAGCTTCAGCTTGCCATTCAAAGGCCCCTCGCCCTGCCAGCCGGCGAACGTACTGCCAGTGCCGATCGGCGCTTCCTGAAGGATTTTAAGCCCATCACCCAGCGTGCCGGAAAAGTTGCCGTCGACCAGCAGATGACTGTCCTGGCCAGCTGGTGCATGGGGAATATTGACCAGCACATCGCTGACTTTGGTATTCAGCAGTTGCCCTTTGCTGGCCTTGACGCGCACACCGCTGTTCTCGACATACACCTTGCCATCCACGCCGGTCAGCGAGGGCCAGCCCGGCTGGAAAGCGAGCGTCGCATTGCTCACATCGAAGAACAGACTGATCACCCGCGCCGTGTCGGGAGAACTCTTGTTCAACGAGCCCTGATATTGAAAGAAGCCCTGGTTGACCGCGCCGCTGACAATTGCGGTGCGCAGCCAGTGATCCAGTTCGGGACTCAGCACAGCAGGCAGGTATTTGCTGGTATAACGGCCATCGCCGTCGACCATGCCGACCCGCAGGTCCATGTAGTCTTCCTGATCATGCTTGAGGTGGATACGGATCAGGAAGTCGGCTGCGATCTTGCCCTCATCGCCCAGCACCTTGATGTACGGTGCGATCAGGGTGAAGGCCTGATCGTCCAGCTTCCAGGTCAACCGGGCGTTGGCTTTCTGATAGCGCCAGGCCTTGGCAAAAATCGGGTCCAGATGCAGCATGAAATCGCTGGTATCCAGCCGCAGTTCGCCCTGGCCAAGATCACCGCTGATTGCGCCGCTGACGTTCGCTGCGGCCGGGGCGTCGTGATAAGCATTGAAGCCCACTTTGTCCAGATTGGCCGCAAAGCTCAGGCGCTTGTCGCCAATTGCCTGAGGACGGTAATCGAGCAACACATTGCGCAATCCGCCCTTGACCTTGAGACCGTCGACCACGGCCATCGCTTTGTCCGGCAACGGTGCCAGCGAGTCGATCAATGGGGTCAGCGGCGTCAGATCCAGCCGGTCGGCCTCGACATGCCACAGCTCTTCGCTGTCAGGCGTAGCGGCGGTCTGTGTTGCGTGAATGCGGCTTTCCCAGCGATCGCTGCCCAGGCTCATGGCCAGCGAATCGAGTTTCAGGTCCAGCCCCTTGTCAGTCCGCTCCAGCCAGGCATTGAGTGCCAGATCATCGATGGTCGATGGCTTGCGTCCGGCGTAAACGGCCTTGATCTGCGGCGCGTGAAGACGCGCCACTGCGCTTTTCACCGAGCCATTGGCCCAGCTCAACCAGAATTCGCCGCCCGCCTGCAACCTGGAGACGGACCATTGCCGGGTGAGGCTTGCAGGCAGCCATTTGGCCCAGTCGCTTTGCGGCAAGCTGGCGTAGAGATCGGCCTCACCGTCTTTCCAGCGGCTGGCTTCGATGCGCGTGCGCAGGTTCAACGCCAGCGGCTGCCCGTCCGGTAGCGTCAGGCGCGCATCGAGGCGCTGGTGATAGCTGCCAGTGGCCAGGCTCAGATTGACATACGTAAGGGTCAGCGGGGATTCGTTCAACGGTTGCAGAGTGATCTGACTGTTGAGCAGCGACAGGCGCGAAACACGCTGCAATTGCGTCAGAATCTTCTCCGGATCGATCGGGCTGTCATCCTGGACCGGCATGCCCTGCACCGCCCAGCGGCCGTCCTGATCCTGTTTGAGGACGAGCTTCAGACCGTCGACTTCCAGATGCGCAAGCCGCACGTCGCGGGCCAGCAGGCTCTCCCACAAATCAGGAACCACTTTGACGCTGTCCAGACGCAGGACGTTGCTGCCCTCTCCCACCATCACATCGTGGGCCAGCACCACCGGAGCGAAACCACTCCAGCTGCCCTCCAGGCTGCCAATACTCAATGGAATGCCCAACGCTGCGCCAGCGCGGGTTTCGACGTTGACGCGGTACTCGGCGACCATGGGCGCCAGTTGACGTCCCAGGCTGACATAAAGCGCCGCCAGCACCAGCAGCAACGCGCAGAGGCTCAAACCCCAGCGGGTCATGACGGCAACGAAACGTGGAAGACGCTGCATCAGCACGCCCTCAATGACAGGCGTGCGGCGATGACCCGGTCATTACAGGCAGGTGAGGTCAGGTACAGGTTTTGCTCATTCGCCACGCATCATTCTCGATATAAGGGTTGAACCTGCCAGAACCCCGCCGGGCGCTTGTTGCAAACAGTTGAACGGTGACAATCTCAGAGCAGTACGACGTCGTATTGTTCCTGCGAGTACATGGTTTCTACCTGAAAACGAATCGTGCGGCCGATAAAACTTTCAAGCTCGGCCACATTGCCCGATTCCTCATCGAGCAAACGGTCCACCACACGCTGGTTGGCCAGCACCCGATAACCCACGGCCTGATACGCCCGGGCCTCACGCAGGATCTCACGGAAAATTTCGTAGCACACGGTTTCGGGCGTCTTAAGCTTGCCGCGCCCCTGACAGCAGTGACAAGGCTCGCAGAGCACCTGCTCCAGACTTTCACGTGTGCGCTTGCGCGTCATCTGCACCAGACCCAGCTCGGTGATGCCGATGATGTTGGTCTTGGCGTGGTCGCGCTCCAGCTGTTTTTCCAGGGTGCGCAACACCTGACGCTGGTGTTCGCCATCTTCCATGTCGATGAAATCGATAATGATGATGCCGCCCAGATTGCGCAGGCGCAGTTGCCTGGCGATGGCCGTGGCCGCTTCCAGGTTGGTCTTGAAAATGGTCTCTTCCAGGTTGCGATGGCCGACGAACGCGCCGGTGTTGACGTCAATGGTGCTCATCGCCTCGGCCGGATCGACCACCAGATAGCCGCCCGACTTGAGCGGCACCTTGCGCTCCAGCGCTTTCTGGATTTCATCTTCGACGCCGTAAAGATCGAAAATCGGTCGCTCGCCCGGGTAATGCTCCAGCCGGTCGGCGATCTCGGGCATCAGTTCGGCTACGAACTGCGTGGTCTTCTGGAAGGTTTCCCGCGAGTCGATGCGGATCTTCTCGATCCGCGGGCTGACCAGATCGCGCAAGGTGCGCAAGGCCAGACCCAGGTCTTCGTAGATCACGGTAGGCGGGCTGACTGTCTTGATCTGTTCGCCGATCTGGTCCCACAACCTGCGCAGGTAGCGGATATCCATGAGAATCTCGTCGGCTCCAGCGCCTTCGGCGGCGGTACGCAGAATGAAGCCGCCAGCCTCCTTGATGCCTTCCAGCGCGACGCAATCGCTGACCACCTTTTTCAGGCGCTCGCGCTCCGCCTCGTCTTCGATCTTCAGGGAAATACCGACGTGCGCAGTACGTGGCATGTACACCAGATAACGAGACGGGATCGACAACTGCGTGGTCAGGCGTGCGCCTTTACTGCCAATCGGGTCCTTGGTGACCTGCACCACCAGACTCTGGCCGTCGTGCACCAGCGAAGCGATGCTTTCGACGGCAGGCCCTTCGCGCATGGAAATTTCCGAGGCATGAATGAACGCGGCACGGTCCAGACCGATGTCGATGAACGCCGCCTGCATGCCGGGCAATACGCGCACGACCTTGCCTTTGTAGATGTTTCCCACGATGCCCCGGCGCTGGGTCCGTTCGACGTGGACCTCCTGCAGCACACCGTTTTCCACCACCGCAACCCGTGATTCCATCGGGGTGATGTTGATCAGAATCTCTTCACTCATGGCTTGTTACCTTCCAGGTATTGCCAACAGGGTATGCCGAAACCCGCGAGTAATTCTGCGGTTTCGCACAGAGGCAGACCAACCACTCCAGAATAGCTGCCTTGCAGATTCGCGACGAAGATCGCCGCCAGCCCCTGAATGGCATAGCCGCCAGCCTTGTCCTGCGGTTCGCCGCTGAGCCAGTAGGCACGGGCTTCGTGTGGTTGAATCGGGCGAAAGCGTACGCGACTGGTGACGATCCGGCTTTCACTGCGCCGATGATCGACCAGCGCAATGGCGGTCAGCACCTCATGTTCGTTGCCCGACAACGCCGCCAGCATGCCGAGGGCATCGGCCTCATCTACCGGCTTGCCGAGAATCCGGCCATCGAGCACCACGGCGGTATCGGCGCCCAGCACGCAAACAGGTTGATCGGGCGACAACAGCGCAAGCCCCGCACGGGCCTTGCCCAGCGCAAGACGCTCAACGTAGGCGGCAGGGGTTTCGGTGTCGGAAGGCGTTTCGTCGATCTGCGCACTCAGCACCGTGAATGGCACACCGATCTGGGTAAGTAACTCGCGACGGCGCGGTGAGCCGGAAGCCAGATGAAGCAAGGGCATAAGGACGTCTCCGTGTCGGTGGCGATGAGCGCACACGCCTGGCGCGGCGCGCTCATATTGCGCTTAATTGATTTTCAAACGTTTGCGCAATCCACGCAGGCCGTAACTGACCCAGGGCCAGAGCAGCGCACTGACCAGTGCGGGCAGCACGAGCGCCAGGGTTGGCTGGCGGTTACCGGTCAACGCGCTGAGCCATAGTTGAGCAAGCTGCGCCAGACCGAACACCACCAGCAATACCAGACATTGTTGCCACATCGGAAACATGCGCAAGCGCTGCTGCAGCGACATGACCAGAAAGGTAATCAGACTCAGGATCAGCGCGTTCTGCCCCAATAACGTGCCGTACAGCACGTCTTCCATCAGGCCCAGCACCCACGCCGTCGCCATGCCGTACTTGTGCGGCAGCGCAAGGACCCAGAAGGTCAGCAGCAATGCCAGCCACAAAGGACGAAAGATCTCCATGAACTGCGGCAGCGGTGAAATGCTCAACAACAGGCCAATGGCGAACGTCAGCCAGACGACCCAGCCGTTGCGTCCGGAAACATGACTAACCATCGATACGCTCCCGGGTGCTGGAAGGTGAAGAAGCCGGGGGTTGAGACGTGGCGGGCCTGGAAGCCGGCCGTGCGGCAGGCGTTGCGGGCGTAGCCGCAGGTGTCGGCGCGGCGCTTTGCGCGGCCGGTTTGTGGACGGCGCCGTTGACCGGAAAGACCGGAGCGATCGGCTGCGGCCACATCGGGAAGGCCGGCGTTGGCGGCGGCAAGGTCGGTATCGCGGCAGGCTCGAGGCCTTTGTCGAACGACTCCTGCGCCTGCGCGGCATCGGCTGCGCGCTCTTCAGGCGTGCGGCTGTCGGAGAACACCAGCAGCAGATTACGACTGCGGTTCAGCGCTGCGGTGGGCACTGCGCGTACGATCGCGAAAGGCTGCCCGGAGTCGTGAATCACTTCCTTGACGGTCGCCACCGGATAACCGGCGGGAAAGCGCTGCCCCAGACCGGAACTCACCAGCAGATCGCCTTCCTTGATGTCGGCGGTGTCGGCAACGTGACGTAATTCCAGACGCTCGGGATTGCCCGTACCGCTGGCGATGGCGCGAAGGCCGTTGCGGTTGACCTGAACCGGAATGCTGTGGGTCGTGTCGGTGAGCAGCAGCACGCGTGAGGTGTACGGCATCAGTTCGACCACCTGCCCCATCAGCCCCCGTGCGTCGAGCACCGGCTGGCCAAGCACCACGCCGTCGCGTTCGCCCTTGTTGATGATGATGCGATGGGTAAAGGGGTTCGGGTCCATGCCGATCAGCTCGGCGACTTCGACTTTCTCGTTAACCAGTGCAGAAGAGTTGAGCAACTCGCGCAGACGCACGTTCTGCTCGGTCAACGCCGCCAGCTTTTGCAGACGACCCTGCAGGAGCAGCGCTTCGGTCTTGAGTTTTTCATTTTCAGCGATCAGCTCGGTTCGGCTGCCGAACTGGCTGGCAACGCCCTGGAACAGGCGCTGAGGCAAATCGACGATCCAGTAGGACTGCATCAACACCAGCGACATCTGGCTGCGCACGGGCTTGAGGACCGTGAAGCGAGCGTCAACCACCATCAACGCCACAGACAACACAGCCAGCACCAGCAGACGTACGCCCAGCGATGGGCCTTTTGCGAAAAGCGGTTTAATAGGCCGCTCCTCCCGGGCATGCAATCGACGGATCAAGCTTCAATTGGCTGTTATTCATGCGGTATGGAACCGGCCTGGACAGATGAAAGAAATAGGCACCCTGTTTCAACCTGACGCATACAGGTAGCACAAGTGCTACCCGTATACAAAAGGCCAATGAACGGCACCCCGGCGAATTACTCGCTGGAGAGCAGATCCATGGTGTGCTTATCCATCATTTCCAGCGCACGGCCACCGCCACGCGCTACGCAGGTGAGCGGATCTTCGGCCACGATGACCGGCAGACCGGTTTCCTGCGCCAGCAACTTGTCCAGATCACGCAACAATGCGCCGCCGCCGGTCAGTACCAGACCACGTTCGGCGATGTCCGAAGCCAGTTCAGGAGGCGACTGCTCCAGGGCGCTTTTCACGGCCTGAACGATGGTCGCAAGCGATTCCTGCAGCGCTTCGAGCACTTCGTTGGAGTTAAGCGTAAAGGCACGCGGAACACCTTCGGCCAGATTACGGCCACGTACGTCGACTTCACGCACTTCACCACCCGGGTAGGCGGTGCCGATTTCCTGCTTGATGCGCTCGGCGGTGGATTCGCCGATCAGGCTGCCGTAGTTGCGGCGCACGTAGGTAATGATCGCTTCGTCGAAGCGGTCGCCGCCTACCCGTACGGATTCGGCGTAAACCACACCGTTCAGGGAGATCAGCGCGATTTCAGTGGTGCCGCCGCCGATGTCGACAACCATCGAACCGCGTGCTTCTTCAACCGGCAGACCGGCACCGATGGCAGCGGCCATGGGTTCTTCGATCAGGAATACTTCGCGCGCACCAGCGCCCAGGGCCGACTCGCGAATGGCGCGGCGCTCAACCTGGGTGGATTTGCACGGAACGCAGATCAGCACACGAGGGCTGGGCTGCAGAAAGCTGTTTTCGTGGACCTTGTTGATGAAGTACTGAAGCATCTTTTCACAGACGCTGAAGTCGGCGATAACGCCGTCTTTCATGGGGCGGATGGCTGCAATGTTGCCCGGCGTACGGCCCAGCATGCGCTTGGCTTCTGTACCGACGGCCACGACACTCTTCTGGTTGCCGTGAGTACGAATGGCAACGACAGAGGGCTCATTCAGAACGATACCGCGCTCACGCACGTAAATAAGGGTGTTGGCAGTGCCCAGGTCGATGGATAGATCACTGGAAAACATGCCACGCAGTTTCTTGAACATGGGAAAGGGACCCTAGGGAACGCGTGGGTAAAAAAGTGCGGCAAACTCTAACAACGACAGGGATTTTGGGCAAGGAGCCAATATGTTAAATTGGCGCTTTTATGAACACGACTCTCGAAGTTAGCGGCTTCAGACCGCAGAAACACGATAGTGTTCCGCATTCGATCACAAAGCAAATCCGCTAGTATTCCACTGGAGATCCCCCCATGGCGCTTGAACGCTCCGACGTGGAAAAGATCGCTCATCTGGCCCGACTGGGTCTTAATGACGCCGATATCCCACGTACCACCGAAGCCCTTAACAGCATTCTCGGGCTGGTCGATCAGATGCAGGCGGTCGACACCACCGGCATCGAACCCCTCGCCCACCCGCTGGAAGCCTCTCAGCGCCTGCGTGAAGACGCCGTCACCGAACGAAATCGTCGCGACACTTACCAAGCCATCGCACCAGCCGTCCAGGACGGGCTTTATCTGGTTCCGAAAGTCATCGAGTAAGGGAAAGAGCCTGCATGCATCAAATGACTCTGGCCGAGATCGCCCGCGGACTCGCCGAAAAGAAGTTTTCCTCTGAAGAACTGACCCGCGTTCTGCTGTCGCGCATCGCGCAGCTCGACCCTCAGCTCAACAGTTTCATCAGCCTGACCGAAGACCTGGCCATCACCCAGGCCCAGGCTGCGGATGCACGCCGTGCGGCCGGTGAGAATGGCGCCCTGCTCGGCGCTCCGCTGGCTCACAAGGACCTGTTCTGCACCCAAGGCATCCGCACCAGTTGCGGCTCGCTGATGCTCGACAATTTCAAGGCACCCTACGATGCCACCGTTGTATCCCGCCTGGCTTCGGCCGGCACGGTAACGCTGGGCAAGACCAACATGGACGAATTCGCCATGGGCTCGGCCAACGAATCGAGCCACTACGGCGCGGTGAAGAACCCGTGGAACCTTGACTGCGTTCCCGGCGGCTCCTCCGGCGGTTCGGCGGCGGCTGTCGCGGCACGTCTGCTGCCTGCTGCGACCGGCACCGACACGGGCGGCTCGATTCGTCAGCCCGCTGCGCTGACCAACCTCACCGGTCTGAAGCCGACCTATGGTCGGGTGTCGCGCTGGGGCATGATCGCCTATGCCTCCAGCCTCGATCAGGCCGGCCCGATGGCACGCACCGCAGAAGACTGCGCCCTGCTGCTGCAAGGCATGGCCGGTTTCGACCCGCAGGACTCCACCAGCATCGACGAACCGGTTCCGGATTACTCGGCAACCCTCAATGCGTCGCTCAAGGGGTTGCGTATCGGTTTGCCGAAAGAGTATTTCAGTGCCGGTCTGGATCCGCGCATCGCGCAGCTTGTCCAGGAAAGCGTCAGGGAGCTGGAAAAGCTCGGCGCGATCGTCAAGGAAATCAGCCTGCCGAACCTGCAACATGGCATACCGGCCTATTACGTCATCGCGCCGGCAGAAGCCTCGTCCAACCTGTCGCGTTTCGATGGCGTGCGTTTCGGCTACCGCTGCGAAAACCCCAAGGACCTGACCGACCTGTACAAGCGCTCGCGCGCGGAAGGTTTCGGCCCTGAAGTGCAGCGGCGCATCATGGTCGGTGCCTACGCCCTGTCGGCGGGTTACTACGACGCCTATTACCTGCAGGCCCAGAAAATCCGTCGCCTGATCAAGAACGACTTCATGAATGCGTTCGCCGAGGTTGATGTGATTCTGGGTCCGACCACGCCCAACCCGGCCTGGAAAATCGGCGCCAAGACCAACGACCCGATTGCCGAGTACCTGGAAGACTTCTACACCATCACCGCCAACCTGGCGGGCCTGCCGGGCCTGTCCATGCCTGCGGGCTTCGTCGAGGGCCTGCCGGTAGGCGTGCAACTGCTCGCCCCGTATTTCCAGGAAGGCCGTCTGCTTAACGTCGCGCACCAGTACCAGCAGGTCACCGACTGGCACACTCGCGCACCTGAAGGCTTCTGAGGAGAAACACATGCAATGGGAAGTCGTCATCGGGCTGGAGATTCATACCCAGCTTTCGACCCAATCGAAGATTTTTTCCGGCAGCGCCACGACCTTCGGCTCCGAGCCTAATACCCAGGCCAGCCTCGTCGATCTGGGCATGCCGGGTGTCCTGCCGGTCCTGAACAAGGAAGCCGTGCGCATGGCCGTCAAGTTCGGCCTGGCGGTGGATGCCGAGATCGGTCAGCACAACGTGTTCGCTCGCAAGAACTACTTCTACCCCGACCTGCCCAAGGGCTATCAGATCAGCCAGATGGAATTGCCGATCGTCGGCAAGGGCCACCTGGACATCACTCTGGAAGACGGCACGGTCAAGCGCATTGGCATCACCCGCGCGCACCTTGAAGAAGACGCAGGCAAAAGCCTGCACGAAGACTTCCAGGGCATGACCGGCATCGACCTGAACCGTGCCGGCACGCCACTGCTGGAGATCGTTTCCGAACCGGACATGCGCAGCGCCAAGGAAGCCGTGGCCTACGTCAAGGCTATCCACGCCATTGTCCGTTACCTGGGCATCTGCGACGGCAACATGGCCGAAGGCTCGCTGCGCTGCGACTGCAACGTGTCGATCCGGCCCAAGGGCCAGGTCGAGTTCGGCACGCGCTGCGAGATCAAGAACGTCAACTCGTTCCGCTTCATCGAGAAAGCGATCAACAGCGAAATCCAGCGCCAGATCGACCTGATCGAAGACGGTGGCAAGGTCGTCCAGCAAACCCGCCTGTACGATCCGAACACCAACGAAACCCGCGCCATGCGCAGCAAGGAGGAAGCCAACGACTACCGTTACTTCCCCGATCCCGACCTGCTGCCGGTGATCATCGAGGACTCGTTCCTGGAAGAAACCCGCGCCACGCTGCCGGAATTGCCGCCGCAGAAACGCGAACGCTTCCAGAGCCAGTTCGGTCTGTCGACCTACGATGCCAGCGTTCTGGCTTCCAGCCGCGAGCAAGCCGACTACTTCGAACACGTGGTCAGCATCAGCGGCGACGCCAAACTGGCGGCCAACTGGGTCATGGTTGAACTGGGCAGCCTGCTGAACAAGCAGGGCCTGGAGATCGAGCAATCGCCGGTCAGCGCCGAGCAACTGGGCGGCATGCTCAAGCGCATCACTGACAACACGATCTCCGGCAAGATTGCCAAGATGGTGTTCGAGGCGATGGCCAATGGCGAAGGCAGTGCCGATGAAGTGATCGAAACACGCGGTCTGAAGCAGGTGACCGACAGCGGTGCCATTGAATCGATGCTCGATGATGTGCTGGCTGCCAATGCCGAGCAGGTCGAACAGTACCGCGCTGCCGATGAAGCCAAGCGCGGCAAGATGTTCGGCTTCTTCGTCGGCCAGGCGATGAAAGCGTCCAAGGGCAAGGCCAACCCCCAGCAGGTCAACGAGTTGCTCAAGACCAAGCTGGAAGGCTGAGCTTTACTGCCCGGAAAATGATCGTGCCAAGGCCCGGTGCCATTCGCTGAATGAATGGCACCGCAAGCCCGACAACACCGTATGCGCTGACCGGACGCCGATTATGTGGAAGATCGCTACCACCTGCGTCTGCTCAGACATACCTTTGAACAACGATCAGCGTATGACTTTTCACCGGCATTCAGGACTCCATCCATGCGCCGACTTCTCTATGCCTGCAGCCGGCTGACGATACTGGCTGGCTGCTCCAGCAACAGCATCATCGACCCCCACGGCTACGAAGAAACGGGACGAGCCTCGTATTACGGCTCCCAGCATCATGGCAATCGCACCGCCAGTGGCGAACCCTTCAACCAGAACGCATTGACTGCCGCGCACCGACGGCTGCCATTCGGCACGCGAGTGAAAGTGACCAACCTCGACAACGATCAATCCGTGGTTGTGCGCATCAACGATCGCGGGCCTCATACCCGTGGCCGATTGATAGATGTCTCTCGCAAGGCCGCCGAACAACTGGGTATGCTGCGCAGCGGCACCGCCCCCGTACGCATTCAGGCCCTCGACTAAGGACGCCCGCGATTCTCCAGCTATCGACACTGCCCGCCCCTGCTCTGATCCAGATGGTCTTCGGCCTCCTGTTGCTGTTGATCGGCGCGGAATTGTCGGTGCGCTCGGCGGTACACCTTGCCGCCCTGTTCAAGGTCAGACCGCTGATCATCGGCCTGACCGTGGTGGCGATGGGCACCAGCGCGCCGCAGATGGCCGTCAGTCTGCAGGCTGCGTTCTCGGACAACACCGACATTGCCGTGGGCAGCGTGATCGGCGGCAATATCTTCAACGTGCTGGTGATTCTGGGACTGTGTGCGCTGGTAATTCCGCTGCGCGTCGCGCGTCAGGTGCTGCGCGTCGATATTCCGTTGATGATCGGCGCCTGCCTGCTGGTCATCGCCCTGTCGTGGAACGGCGCGTTCAGTCGATTCGACGGCGTGCTGCTGCTCGCGGGCCTGCTGATCTGCCTGTTCGTCATCGTTCGCCAAGGCGGCCATGTGCCCCGGCACGGTCAGGCCAACACCACAGAGAAGCCACGTGCCCTGATGCGTATCACCGCACTGGCCGCAGGCTTGCTGTTACTCACCTCGGGCGGGCATCTGCTGGTGGACGCCTCAGTGGTGATTGCGATCAACCTGGGGCTCTCTGAGCGAATCATCGGCCTGACCGTCATCGCCATTGGCACTTCGCTGCCGGCCCTGATGACCTCGCTGATTGCGGCACTGCGCGGCGAACGCGACATCGCCGTGGGCAACGTGATCGGCAGTAACCTGTTCAATCTGCTGGGCGTGCTGGGCCTGACCGCCCTGGTCGCACCGGTGCCGCTGACCATCTCGCCCAACGCCCTGGTTTTCGACCTGCCGATCATGCTCGGCGTCGCGCTGTTGTGCGTGCCACTGTTCTATTCCGGTTACCGGATAGACCGCATCGAAGGGGTATTTCTGTTATCGCTGTACCTGACGTACGGCCTGCATATCGTGTCGATCAGCACCGGCATGCTGCTGGCCGAGCGTCTTGAAGGCATCATGCTCAGGTACGCCCTGCCGCTGCTCGGAATCATCGTTGCCTTTGGCACCGTCCGCGCCTGGAGGCGGCAGCACTGATTCACAACGCCTGGCCCTAGCGCCGCAGGAGAAATGCCATGACAGACAAAACGATCAGCAACGGCGAGCAGATCCGCCGCCAGGTGATGGGCGATGCCTACGTAGACCGCGCATTGGGCAACGCCACTGACTTCAGCCAGCCGCTGCAGGATTTCGTCAACGAACATGCCTGGGGCAGTGTCTGGAGCCGTGACGGCCTGCCGCTCAAAACCCGCAGCCTGATCACTCTGGCGACGCTCACCGCACTCAAATGCTCGCAGGAACTCAAGGGCCATGTGCGCGGGGCGCTGAATAATGGCTGCACGGTCGAGGAGATTCGCGAGGCATTGCTGCACTGCGCGGTCTACGCGGGTGTACCTGCGGCGATAGACGCATTCCGGGCGGCGCAGGAAGTGATCGACAGCTACGTGAAACCGGATCAGGCGGATGAGAAAGCCTAAATCCAGCCGCCCCATTGCAGGATGAAGATCCCGATGTTGGTCGTCACGGCGGCGGCCAGCGTGGTGAGGACGATGATCGCCGCCGCCAGTTCGTAATTGCCATTGGCGGTGCGCGCCATGATGTAGCTGGCGGCAGCGGTCGGACTGCCGAAGTACAGAAACAGTATCCCAAGTTCCGCCCCGCGAAAGCCCGCCAGCCAGGCCGCAAAGGTGCACAGCACCGGCAGCCAGACCATCTTCATGACGCTCGCGCTGATCGCCAGCTTGCCGCTTTTGCGCAACGAAGCCAGTGACAGCGTCCCGCCGATACAAATCAGCGCCAGTGGCAGGGTCATCTGCGCCAGGTAGCTGCCCGACGTTTCCAGCCATTTGGGCAAGCCGATGCCGAAGTAAGCGAACGGCGAGGCGACGATCACGCTGACGATCAGCGGGTTGGCCAGCACGCTTTTGAACACGCTCCACGGGTCGGACTTGATCACCGGGCTATAGACCGCCAGCACCACGGTCGACAGGGTGTTGTAGAAGACGATGACCAGCGCGGCGAGAATCGCACCCAGCGAAATACCGTAGGAGCCATACATGCTGGCAGCCAGCGCCAGGCCGATTACACCGTTATTGCCGCGAAATGCCCCCTGAACGTAAACCCCTCGGTCTTCACGCGGACAGCGCCAGATCGCCCAGCACCAGGTGAACGCAAAACTCACCAGCGTGGCGATGCCGAAGAAGATCAGCAGTTTGGGTTGCAGGGCGGCGCGCAGGTCAGCGTGGATGATGCCCAGAAACAGCAGGGCCGGCATCGTGACATTGAACACCAGCGCGGACGCAGCCACGATGAAGCCATCGTTTATCGCACCGATGCGCTTGAGGAATACGCCAAGAAACAGCATGGCGAACACCGGGGCAGTGATGTTCAGGGTTTCAAGAAAGATAGCCAGCATGCAACGCACCCGGTCCCGTCGATAGGTCGCTCATGATAAGCCACCCATGCCGGACGTGTTGCACGGTTTTTCGGAAAACCCTGGGCACCCTGCCCGCGCAAGGCATCAGACGATACGACTGACCTCCACCTCCGGCTGCAATTTGCGTTCGAACACTGAAACACCGTCCAGATCACGCAGGTTCACGGTCATCTCGCCACTCTGGCCATCGATGTTCACTTCGCCGAAGAACTGGAAACCGGCGAACGGTGAGGTGTTCTGCGCAGGCGGCGCCTTCTGGAACACCAGCTCCGGACCAAAGGTCTTGTCCAGAGGATTGGGCCCGAAGCTGCCAGCGTTCAGCGGACCGGCGACGAACTCCCAGAATGGATCGAAATCCTGAAACACCGCCCGGTCCGGCTGGTAGTGATGCGCGGCGCAATAATGCACGTCCGCCGTCAGCCAGACACAGTCGCGAACCTTCTGCGCACGCAAGTACGCCAGCAGCTCGGCGACCTCAAGCTCGCGGCCCAGCGCAGGCCCGTCGTTACCGTTGGCAATCGCCTCCCAGCGAGCCACGCCGGGGCTGACTTCACCGTCCGGCACGCCCAGCCCGATGGGCATATCGGCAGCAATCACCTTCCACTGTGCGGTCGAGCCCTTGAGTTCGCGCTTGAGCCAGTCAAGCTGTTCGCGCCCCATGAATGCCGTGGTCGGCCCCGGCTTGTCGGCCAGATTGGCGTCGTTGCCATCGCGGTAACTGCGCATGTCGAGGACGAACACATCAAGCATCGGCCCATAGGGAATCTTGCGGTAAATCCGCCCGCCGTTATCGGCTTCCTGCAGACGCAACGGTGCATATTCCAGATACGCCTGCCGGGCGCGAGAGGACAGCAACTGGATGTCCTTGACCTTGTAGCGGTCATCCAGCTGTTTGCTGGGCGACCAGTTGTTGGTCACCTCATGGTCATCCCACTGCCAGATCTGTGGCACTTCGGCATTGAAACGGCGCAGGTTGGCGTCCATCAGGTTGTAACGATAGTTGCCGCGGTATTCATCCAGGGTTTCGGCCACTTTGCTTTTCGCTTCGGTGGTCAGGTTGCGCCAGACGCGCCCATCTTCCGTGGTGATCTGCGCCGGGATCGGTCCGTCGGCGTAAATGGTGTCGCCGCTGTGGATAAAAAAGTCGGGAAGACGCAGGCGCATGGCTTCGTAAATGCGCATTCCGCCCACATCAGGGTTGATCCCGAAACCTTGGCCCACCGTGTCGCCGCTCCAGACGAAACGGATAGTGCGACGCTGCTGCGGCATGCTGCGCAGGTGGCCAAACCAGGGCTCACTGGCGACGCCGCTCTGGGCATCTTCGAAGGACACGCGATAGAAAATCGTCTGATCGACTGGCAGGCCTGTCAGCTCGACGCGTGCGGTGAAATCGGTGCGCTGATCGGCCAGCGCCGAGACCACGCGTCGAGGCTGGGGGAACATACTGCGCGTGTCCCATTCGACGATCATGCGCGAAGGCCGGTCGCTGCGGCTCCAGACCATGGCGCGGTCGCCCACCACGTCACCGGACTGCACGCCATCAGTCATCTTCGGGCGATCCTGCACCGCAGCGATAACCGCCGGCGCAAGCCCCGGCAACAGCAACCCGGCCCCGACGGCCTGAATGACACGACGACGCTTGAGATCGAACTGGCTCACGGTAATCCCCTCGCTGACAGGCAAAAGATCAACCTAGCAGGGGAATGTTTGGGGAGTGTTACAGCAGAAACGAGCGTCACGGCCCCGCCCCCGATCCATGGGAGCGAGATCGCTCGCGATGGGGCCGGTTCCAGCCGCGCCCCTTCGCAGCAGTCAGGCGCTGGCGGGTGCGACGTCCAGTTCGACCACTTCAGGTCGCTTGAGCAGCGCGTACACGACGCCGGTCACCACGCTCCCCGCCACGATCGCCACCAGATACAGCAGCGCGTGATTGATGGCGTTGGGAATCAGCATGACGAACAGGCCGCCATGCGGAGCCATGAGTTTGCAGCCGAAGTACATCGACAACGCGCCGGTCAGCGCACCACCGACGATGCTTGCCGGGATGACGCGCAGCGGGTCTTTCGCGGCAAACGGGATTGCGCCCTCGGAAATGAAGCAAAGCCCCAGTACAAACGCCGCCTTGCCTGCCTCACGCTCGCTCTGGGCGAACTTGCGACGAGCCAGAAGGGTGGCAATGCCCATGCCGATGGGCGGCACCATACCGGCGGCCATCGCGGCCGCCATCGGCGCGTAGCTCTGCGACGCCAACAGACCGACCGAGAACGCGTAGGACGCCTTGTTGATCGGCCCGCCAAGGTCGACACACATCATCGCGCCCAGCAGTACACCCAGCAGAATCGCGTTGGTGGTGCCCATGCTGTCGAGGAAGTGCGTCAGCGCTTCGAGCATGCCCGCAACCGGCTTGCCGACCACGTAGATCATCACCAGACCGGTGAACAGGCTCGACAGCAACGGGATGATCAGGATCGGCTTGAGCGCTTCGACACTGGCTGGCAGGCGTGCGTAGCGATTGATCGCCGCCGCGCTGTAACCGGCCAGGAAGCCGGCCACGATGCCGCCGATGAAACCGGCGCCCAGCGTGCTCGCCAGCAGACCACCGATCATGCCTGGCGCAAGGCCTGGACGGTCAGCGATAGAATACGCGATGTAACCCGCCAGCAGCGGCACCATCAGTTTGAACGCCGCTTCGCCACCGATCTGCATCAACGCAGCGGCCAACGTGCCTTCTTCCTTGAATGCGGTAATCCCGAACACGAACGACAATGCAATCAGCAGACCACCGGCAACCACCATCGGCAGCATGAACGAAACGCCGGTCAGCAAATGCTTGTAGACGCCGGTCTTCTCTTGCTTGGCAGGCGACTTGGCCACCGTCGCATCGGATTCGACCTGGCCTTCTGCCAAGGCCTTTTTAAGCGTGGCGTCGGACTGCTTGAGCGCAATGCCGGTGCCGCAGCGATAAATCTTCTTGCCGACGAAGCGGTCGGTATTGACCTCGATATCGGCTGCCAGCAGCACCACGTCCGCGTCGGCGATAGCCTGCGGACTCAGTGGATTGCGCGCACCGACCGAGCCTTGGGTCTCGACCTGCAAATCGTAGTCCAGACGTTTGGCAGCCTGCTGAATCGCCTCGGCAGCCATGAACGTATGCGCCACGCCAGTCGGGCAGGCCGTAATGGCGACGATGCGCGGCTGACCGCCCGAACTGCCCGCCGCTTCAGGTGCGCCAGCCTCTTGAGCAACGTGAACCTGCGCGTCCTTGTTGGCACGCTGCAGAAAACCGTCGACGTCCTGCAAGGCGTGGGAAGGCGAATCCTGGAACAGACGCTTGCCAACGAAGCGGCTCAGGTCCACAGGTCCGGTGTTGACCACCAGTACCAGGTCCGCAGCTTCGATGTCCTGCGCCGACAACTGACGATCCGCCTTGTGCGGATCGATGATCTCGACGCTGGTTTCCCAGCCTTGCCGCATTGCTGCCGCTTCGAGCAATCGTGCACTGAGTACGCTGCTGACCTTGCCGTTCGGGCAGGCCGTTACTATGGCTAACTTCATGACGATCCTCTCTTATTGTTCTGTCAGGTTGCGCACAGTCACGCCGCCTTCAAGCCGTTTGAGTTGCGCGGCATCGGTGATACCGAAACCGATCTGGGTAACCGCCATCGCGGCAATCGCCGTGGCGGTGCGCAGCGTCTTGTGCGGCTCATCGCCACCTATCAGACCGTGCACCATGCCAGCCAGCAGCGAGTCGCCCGCGCCTACCGTGCTGGCCACAGTGACCTTGGGCGGCAGCGAATGCAGCGCCAGATTCGGACTGAACCAATGCACGCCTTCCGAGCCTTGGGAGATGACCACATGCTCGATGCCTTGCGCGTGCAAACGCGTCGCCGCCTCGGCCTGAGCCGCGATGGAAATGATCGGTGCGTCCAGCGCGTCGGCCAATTCTTCGGTGTTGGGTTTGATCAGCCACGGACCTGCCGCCAGACCGGCACGCAGGGCCAGGCCGCTGCTGTCCAGCGCGACTTTCAGCCCCAGATCCTTGAGCATCACCAACAATGAATGCAGCCACTCGGGCGTCACGCCACGCGGCAGACTGCCCGCGACCACGACCGCATCGAAACCCGGCGCGATCTGCTGCACACGTGCGAACAATGCGTGTTGAGCTTCGTCACTGACCTGCGGGCCTGGGCCGTTGAGGTCGGTGATACGCCCACTGCCTTCGGCCAGCTTGATGTTGCTGCGGGTTTCGCCCGGCACTCGCACGAACTCATCAATGAAGCCGCGACGTTCGAACAGCGACTCGAATGCCTGCTGATTGTCGATCCCCAGGAAACCGGCGACGGTCAGCTCATGCCCCAGGTCAGACAACACCTGCGCCACGTTCAGCCCCTTGCCTGCGGCGTGAGTGAGCATCGCGTTGCTGCGATTGACCTGGCCCAGTTCGATCTGACCCAACTGCACGGTCAGGTCGAGTGCCGGGTTCATGGTCAGGGTAAGAATCTTCGCCATTACAAGGCCTCCACAAGCGCACGGACTTCGGCGGCGCTGCCCACCGTCAGCGCATTTTGCGCCAGTTGCTGAGCCGAGCTCAGGGTCAGTTCACGAACGCAAGCCTTGACCTCACCGATGCTGCGCGCCGAGACGCTCAACTCATCCACGCCCAGGCCGACCAATACCGGTACGGCCAGCGGGTCTGCCGCCAGCTCACCGCACACACCGACCCATTTGCCGTTGGCGTGCGCAGCACGCACGGTCATATCAATCAGTTGCAGCACCGACGGGTGCAAGCCATCGGCCTGTGCCGACAGGGTCGGGTGACCACGGTCGATGGCCATGGTGTATTGCGTCAGGTCGTTGGTGCCGATGCTGAAGAAATCGACTTCACGGGCCAGCACCGGCGCGATCAGCGCGGCGGACGGCACTTCGATCATGATCCCCAGTTGCAGATCGCTGACCGGAATTTCTTCGCGCAGGCGCTGGGTCATGTCCCGCGCCGCCCGCCACTCTTCAACGGTGCCGACCATCGGGAACATGATGCGCAGCGGACCGCTGTTGGCGGCGCGCAACAGGGCACGCAGCTGGCTTTCCATCACCTGCGGGCGTTGCAGCGTCAGGCGAATGCCGCGCACCCCGAGGAAGGGGTTTTCTTCCTTGTCGATGGGCCAGTACGGCAGCGGCTTGTCGCCGCCGACGTCCAGCGTGCGCACCACCAGCGGACGCCCGCCGAGATCCTCGAGCACGCGGCGATATTCCGCTTCCTGAGTCGCTTCGTCTGGCGCCTGGGAGTGCGCCATGAACAGCAATTCGGTGCGCAGCAGGCCGACACCCTCCGCGCCCTGCTCCACTGCTGCGGGTGTGCCGGTGCTGTTACCGATATTGGCAAATACTTCAACGGCGTGACCGTCGCGGGTGACCGCAGGCTCCATGCGCTGCGCCGCAGCCTCTTTCAGGCGCTGTTCGCGTGCATCACGGTCCTGAACGGCACGCTGCAAGGTTGCGTCGTCCGGCGCAACCGTCAGCCGTCCACGTTGGCTGTCCAGCAGCAACACCGTGCCCGGCTTGAGCAATAGCACCTCATCGCCCGCCCCCACCAACGCCGGAATGCCCAGCGCACGCGCTACGATGGCGCTGTGCGCGGTTGCACCACCACGCGCGGTCAGAATGCCGGCCACTTGTGCCGGGTCGAGACGAGCGACGTCGGACGGACCGACTTCGTCCATCACCAGAATGTAAGGTTCATCCGGCGCGGCCACGGTTTCGACGCCGCAAATCTGCGCCAGTACCCGACGCCCTACATCACGCAGGTCCGCGGCACGCTCGGCCAGCAGCGCGTCCTGCAACTGTTCCTGCTGCACGGCGGCGGCTTCAATCACACTCGCCCAGGCAGCGGCAGCGCTTTCATCTTTATTGAGGCGCAGCTCGACCTCGCTGGTCAGTTCCGGGTCATCAAGCATCTCCTGGTGGGTGATGAAGATTTCGCGGATGGCCTTGGACTTGCTGCGCTGGATCAGGTTTTCGATGTCGCGGCGCACTTCGGCCAACGCTTTCTGCAAGCGCTCACGCTCGGCCGCCACCGACTCGCCTTGCTGCGGGTATTCGAACGCTTGCAGCACTTGAACGTGAGCAGGCCCTATCGCGATGCCCGGCGACGCAGGCACGGCCTGCAATACGCTGCCGGCTGCCGGTGCATTGACCGGTTTGGCCACAGCGGCGGGCGCAGGAGCAGCCTGGGTTTCGGAAACAAACGGGAGTGGCTCGACCTCCTCACCCAAACCCTGTTCCACCGCCGCGAGCAAGGCAGGCAAGGCGTCGGTCGCGATGGTCGGTTCGGCGATGAACTCCAGCGTCTGGCCACGACGTGCGCCCATGCTGAGCAATTTGCTCAAGCTCTTGGCCGACACGGCAGTTTCGCCGGTCTCCACGATACGCACACGGATCTCGCCATCGAATTCCTTGGCCAGTTGCGCGAGGATCTTGGCCGGGCGGGCGTGCAGGCCGTGGGCATTGGCCAGTTGAATCTGCGCGGTCGGCCATTCGTCAGGCAGCTCGCCGCCCAACGCTTGCAGCACCACGCGACTGTTGGTGGCATGGCCCAGCTCGTGGCCGCGACCTTCGATCAACAAAAGGCACAAACGCTCAAGCAAGGCCTGATGCGCCTCGCCCAGACTAGCCAGACAAAACAGACCGGTCAGTGGCTGACCCAGATAGCGGATCGGTTTGTCAGGCGTGACGAAGGCCAGGCCCGGACGCTTGACCGTCTGCTCGCTGTGCAGCCACCACAGGCCGTCGCCCAGCGACAGCGCTTCGACCTGTTGCAATACGGCGGCGAAGCCATTGCTGACACAATCGGCCTTGCGCAGCAGGCGAGCACCGCGCCAGACAAGCTCTTCGAAATCGTCGGCCGATACGCCAAGGCTGATCATTTGCGCATCGAGCGCCAGTTCCTGCGGTGCGCCTTGCAGCAGTTTGAGCAAGTCTTCCGGGGTTTGCGCCTCACGCAGGGCCTGACCGAGGTCTTCCTCGCCCAGTGCGCGGGTCAGCAGTTGCAGCAGACGCAGATGCTCGTCGGACCTGGCCGCAATCCCGATCGCCAGATAGACCATCTGACCGTCTCCCCAGTCCACCCCTTCGGGGAACTGCATCAGGCGTACGCCGGTGGTCGCGACCAGATCGCGGGTTTCGGGGGTGCCGTGGGGGATGGCGATGCCCTGACCGAGAAACGTCGAGCCTTGCTGTTCGCGGTTCATCAACCCGGTGAGATAGCCTTGTGCAACCAGGCCATCCGCGACCAGGTGGTCGGCAATCAATTCAAGTGCGGCATTTTTATCCACAGCCGACTGGGCCATGGAAATTTGCCCCAGAGTGAGTTCGAGCATTGCCTTGACTCCTGTGCAGCGCCAAGGCGCCACCTGATTCTTGTTTTAATGACGATCTGACGTGATCGACAGCTTGGTGATGAAGTGCTATCCATCGGACATCGCTTTCATCTCGATTGCAGCAGACAATCGGGCTGCTGAATCGTTTAATCTAGAATTGCCCGGCACGTTACTCGATTCTGTGGATTCATTGAAGCCCAGTCGGTCTGATCCTGTAGGAGAAGTCCCAAAATACTCGGAGTAGTTGGGGTTGTGCCACGGTCTCGTGTAAAGATGACCGTCATACAACGAAGTTTTCGACTGTCGTGAGCCACGCCAATAACAAAAGGAAATTTGCGGTGAAACTGAGCGATATTGCGCGTCTGGCCGGTGTGTCCGTCACCACTGCCAGTTACGTGATCAACGGCAAGGCTGAACAACAGCGCATCAGTCCGGCTACGGTCGAGCGGGTGCGAGCAGTCGTTGAACAGCATGATTTTCGACCCAACCCACAAGCGGCCGGCCTGCGCAGTCGGCACAGCAAAACCCTGGGCTTTATCCTGCCGGACCTGGAAAACCCCAGTTATGCACGCATTGCCAAGCTTCTGGAACAAGGTGCCAGGGCTTTGGGCTATCAATTACTAATCGCCAGCTCCGACGACGATCCGGCCAGTGAACTGCAACTGTTGCAGGTGTTTCGCGCCCGTCGCTGCGACGCGCTTTTGGTAGCCAGTTGCTTGCCACCAAGCGATGACAGTTACCGCGAGCTGCAACTCAAAGGCCTGCCGATCATCGCCATCGACCGGGAAATGAACCCGGAGTTTTTCTGCTCGGTGGTCAGTGACGACCATGACGCCAGCCTGCAACTGACCCATAGCCTGCTCGAAACCAGACCACGGCATATCGCCCTGATCGGCGCACGCCCTGAACTGAGTATCAGCCGGGCACGCGCTGCCGGCTTCGAGCACGCACTGGACGGCTTTTCCGGTACGACGTTCGTGGAGCACGGCGAGGCCTTCAGCCGACAGTGCGGCCAGCGCCTGATGACCGAGATGCTGGAACGTCTGGGCCATTTCCCGGATGCACTCATCACCACCTCATACGTGTTGCTGCAAGGTGTCTTCGACGTGCTGCAAAGCCAGGCATTCAATACGACCCAACTGCACCTGGGCACGTTCGGCGATACGCAATTGCTGGATTTCCTGCCTTTGCCGGTCAACGCCATGGCGCAGCAACATCAGAAAATCGCTGACACCGCTCTGGAGCTGGCGCTGGCGGCCATCCAGAAGAACGAATACCAGCCCGGCGTTCACGCCATCGTGCGCACGTTCAAGCAACGCATCCACGGGGGGTGAACGTGACGCTGATCGACACCCACACGCACCTCGACTTCCCGGACTTCGACGCAGATCGCGCTGAGGTCCTGGAGAATTGTCGAGCAGTGGGCGTGCAGCGCATGGTCGTGCTAGGCGTTTATCAGCGTAACTGGCAACGACTGTGGGACCTGACGTTGGCCCATCCCGAGCTGAACGCGGCGTTCGGACTGCACCCGTTGTACATCGCCGAACACCGCCCCGAGCACCTGACGGAACTGGGCGACTGGCTGACTCGCCTCAAGGGTCATTCAAAACTCTGTGCAGTGGGCGAGATCGGCCTGGATTATTACGTGGAAGGCCTGGACAAGGCGCTTCAGCAGCAGGTTTTCGAGGCGCAATTGCAGCTGGCTGCAGACTTCGACCTGCCGGTGCTGCTGCATGTCCGACGCAGCCATGCCGATGTGATCGCAACACTGAAGCGCCACAAGCTCAAGCGCAGCGGGATCATTCATGCGTTTGCCGGCAGCCGGGAAGAAGCGCGGGAATACCTGAAGCTGGGGTTCAAACTCGGCTTGGGTGGTGCGGCGACCTGGCCGCAGGCGCTGCGCATGCACAGAGTGATTGCCGAACTGCCGCTGGACAGCGTGGTGCTCGAAACCGATTCACCGGACATGGCCCCGGCGATGTACCCCAACCAACGCAACAGCCCCGAACACCTGCCGGACATCTGCACTGCGCTGGCGCAGTTGATGAACGTCAGCGCGGAGCGACTGGCGCAAGCCAGTACCCGCAACGCGCACGAACTGTTCGGCTGGCCGCTTTAGGACTTGATCAGACCAGCAGCGTCCACAGCGCGAATCCGGCATACCAGACAATCGCGGCACGGATCAGCAACTCCCAGAGCATGTCGAGACTGCGTACACCCTCTGCACCCAGTACCGGAGACGGAACGTCACTGGCCGCGCACCCGATGCGGGTAATCAGTTGCGCCGCGCTGATGTTCCAATTGAGCAGTTCGTGCAGCATCAAGCGACTGACCGCGACAAAGTTGCCCACCAGCGCGAAGCTGGCCGCCAGCAACCTGACTGGCACCCAGTCGAACGCATGACGCAACTGCGCGGCGCGCTCGACCAGCGCGGGTGTCGCGCCATGTTCAGCGGCAAGCGCCAGCAACCGATAGGCCAACGCCGCCACGGGGCCGAGCAGGAAATACCAGAAAATCACCGCGAAGAAACTTTGATGCGCCTGCCAGAGCATATAACTCTGCACACCATGCAGTAACTGCTCACTGTCATCGGCCTCGACGCCCATGTCCCGCTCTGCAACATGCACAGCCGCTTGCGCATCGCCGCGACGGCAGGCATCACGAAAAGGCCCCAGTGCAGCGATCAAATCGCCTCGCCCAAGGCTGTAGATCAATACCAGCAAGTGAATCGGCAAGGCCAGCCAGCCATAGGCCACCGAACCTACGATGGTCAGAAGCAACTGCAGCAACACCACCGGCACAAGCACCATCAGCGTCAGGATGACCCAAGGGCGGGACGCGGTTCGCGGATTACCCTCAAGTCTGGCCAGCTCTTTCAAAAAGAACGCGTCGCGCTGTATCCGCTGCCGCAACGCGGAGAATTTCTCGACCAGCACCGCCAGCAGCAACACCAGAAAACTCATCGTTCGTCCCTCACTTCAATCCTGCAGAGCCGCTAAAAATCGGCCCCAGTCAAAACAGGGCCCCGGATCGGTCTTGCGCCCCGGTGCGATGTCGCTGTGACCACAAATACGCTCAGCCGTAATCTTTGGATACGCCCTGCGCAGCTGACGGGTCAGCTCGATCAAAGCAGTGTATTGCGCATCGGTAAAAGGCTGGTCATCCGTCCCCTCGAGCTCGATGCCGATGGAAAAATCGTTGCAGCCCTCACGCCCCTGAAAACTGGAAACGCCCGCATGCCATGCGCGATCAAGACAGGAGACGAACTGAATCACGTCGCCATCACGCTCGATCAGAAAATGCGCTGAAACCGTCAGATGAGCAATGCCTTCGAAGTAAGGATGCTCGGAGGTGTCCAGTTGGTTCTGAAAGAAGGCCTGCACCTTGCCAGTCTTGAATTGAGCGGGCGGCAGGCTGATGTTGTGGATGACCAACAGCGAGATCTCGCTTTCGGGTCGCGAGTTGAAGTTGGGCGAGGGGCAGTGCTGAAGGCCGTGGCACCAACCGCTTGCGCAATCGAGCTGCATGAAAGCTCCTGGAGCGGACAAATGGAATGCACCCAGTATGCCCGCGATGGAAAAGGATGTGGGGATCAGACTACGGCACGTGCCGTACGAAATAGCGGTTTGCCGTGCGGCCGAAATCTTACGAGTGAACACCGTGCGTGCGTGAGGCCAATGCCATCAAGCACTGCACAGGCGTGACTGGACAGCTCAGGCGCCCTTTAACTTGCGCAGATTGCTGATCACCGACTCCAGCGCTCGGTCGAACAGCAACGCATCATCCAGCACGCGGACCGCGCCACGACGAAATTCCACCGCCAGCCCCATGCGAGTCTTCTCGAGCACTTTCATGCCAGTACGGTTGACGAACACATAGCGGCCGCTCGGTTCGACGATCGCGGTCAGCTTGCAACGCAGCTTGTGCTCTTCGTCTTCCTGGATCTCGACCCAGCAACCGACACGCAGCGCGTCGACCATGCGCAGACCGGCATCGTCCTCGGGCAACTGCACGGCAGGCTCGGCAAGACCCGCTTCCTCAGGCGCGATCAGCACGATTTCTTCCATGACTTCCATCATGGTTGGCCCTTCGGCAGTCAGCGCCAATTGCGAGTCACCTGGCATTTCGGCGCCCTGCATCTCGTGCAAACGCGACAAGTGCTGGAAGGCCTGCACATGCAGCGACTCCAGCTGGCTGAAGAATTCGCTGGTGGCGAATGGGTCGAACGCCGCGCTGGTCAGGCCGTCACGCAGGGCCTTGAGCAATCCAGGCACCAGGTCCAGCAACTGCTGACGAGCCTGAGGTTCGCCATGCAGCTCGACGCTCCAGATCAACTCGTCCATGGTCGTCAGCCCGGCCTGCCACTCGGCCGACCCGTCGCCGTGCTTGAGGCAGGTCAGCAGCAAGACCTTGCTCCAGGCTTCCTGAAGCAAACGCACAACCGCTTCCGGCAAGGTTTTGCCGAGCAGGCGCTGATTCAACTCCTGCTGCACACGCTGACGGGCCAGCTCGGCGCGTGCGCGCCCTTCTTCCGCGTCACGGGTACGTTGTTCAAGCAGTTCACTGCGGCGACGCTCATCGCTGGTGAACGCCAGAAAATCGGCCAGCAGTTCGGAAAAGATTGCCGGGTCATCGACGAAATCATTCAGCAGGCGCTGCACAATCTGCTCGACCCGCAGGTACAGCGAGTCGCGCTGATAATCGTCACGCCCACCCCAGCCGAGCGCCGCGGTCGCGATCTCGTTGAGCAGACGACGGGCCGGATGGCTGCCACGGCTGAAAAAGCTCTTGTCCAGCACCGCTACCTTGAGCATCGGAATCTGCAGACGCCCGATCAGGGCACGCAGCGAGGAAGGCAGGTTGCGGTCATCGAGGATGAATTCAAACAGCATGGCGATCAGGTTGATCACGTCCTCGTCACCCGACCCGACACTGCGCGACTTGCCGCTGCGCACGCTGACGCGAGTCAGCAATTGCTCCAACTGGTTGCGCAGGTCGAACTCATCGGCGGCTTCCTGAGCAGGCACATATTGCTGCAAGTGCGAGAGCAGACGCAGCAGATCCTTACTGGAAATGGGCCGCACTTCAGCGTTGGGTTCGTGACGCGGGGCCAGGTTGCCGCGAACCTGAAGCAGCAATTCCTGCAACGCTGAAAAGACTTCCTGCACACCCTTGTCGAGCTTGTCGGCGGCCTGAGCCAGCGCAGGATCGGACAACTCCGAAGCACGCGGTCTCGAAGCTGGACGGTCGGAGGAGCGGCGGGTCGGCAAGACTTTCATGTCAGGCAAGATGCCGGTGGCAATCAACAACTGGTTGGATTCGCCATACAGATGATCGGTGTTGCTCAACACATAACGTTCGAACAGCTTGAGAATGATCAACTTGACCTTGATCTCGACACCGAGATTACGCGCCGCTTCAAGGAACAACCGACACAGGATCGACGGCCCCATCGGATTGGTTTCATCCGTGACGGGCTGAGGCAGCAATGCGTTAAGGCGTGCCGTGAGCTGTCCGAGGGCAAGACTGTCGCGACTCATGACCTTGGCGACCATGGCATCGACGGCGACGGTTTTTTCCAGTTCGTCGTTCTGCACCAGTGCCAGTTTGTCAAACGACACCGGAGCGGGAATCACAGGTTCGGCGATCCGATACTGGCCAAGCGCCAGAAACGATTCATAGAACTTGTCGAGGAAGCCGCGCTCTATGCTTTTACGCTTGAGACGCAAGTCCCGCATCGCTTCGAAGAAGATGTTCTGTTCGGCATTGTTGCGGGCACGATCAGCCATTTCGAAAAGCGTGTCATCGGCATTGTCGAACAGCGCCTGCAGGGCGTCCTTGAGCTGCTGTGCAGCTTTGTCGCGTACTTGAAGCAGCACGACAGGCAACCGGGCCAAAGGGGCATTCACCCCCTGCGCAGAAGACAGTTTGCTTAACGGCACTACTTTTTCGTCGTTCGGCATTACACCCCCTGACAGGAACTACCTGAATCCCGCCACAAACCTGATGTTCGTGAGGCGACCCCCTTGGCTGCGCGCTACGTCAAACCCCTGACGTCAAATACAAGTCGGATTATGTTTCAAACCTGTATCCAGCGCCAGTGGGTCTTTCGCCCCTTTGAACGGGGGTGCACCTGAGCCTCTATGCGGGGATAGACCGCGTCTTTTGCGTTACATCGCATAGCTTTTTACAAAACCGACCAACTGCATGTCCCGATCGCCAGACATCAGGTCTGTCACGGGTGGGTTACGTAAGAGCCGTGCCTTATACTCGTTCGACTTTGTGAGTGGAGCCCGCTATGCCGAATTTACGCCTTGCCGCCCTGACCGCCGAAATCGAAGCCAATGTGCGTCGCGCATTGCTTGAAGATGTGGGCAGTGGCGACATTACTGCACAACTGATCCCGCAAGGACGGCTGGCCAAGGCCACCATCATTTCGCGCGATGCGGCCGTGATTGCCGGCACTGCCTGGGTGGACACGGTGTTTCGCCAACTGGATCCGCGTGTCGCCGTGCACTGGCAAGTGAGCGATGGTGATCGTGTCAGCCCCAACCAGACGCTGTTTCATCTGGAAGGCCCGGCCCGCTCGTTGCTGACCGGCGAGCGCAGCGCGCTCAACTTTCTGCAGATGCTGTCCGGCGTAGCAACGCGCGCCCGGCACTTCGCCGACATGGTGGCCGGTACTCAGGTGAAACTGCTCGATACCCGCAAGACGCTGCCGGGCCTGCGTCTCGCGCAGAAATATGCGGTCACGTGTGGTGGCTGTCACAACCACCGCATCGGTCTGTACGATGCGTTCCTGATCAAGGAAAACCACATTGCAGCCTGCGGCGGCATCGCCCAGGCCATCGAAACGGCGCACAAGATCGCTCCCGGCAAACCGGTGGAAGTCGAAGTGGAAAGCCTTGCCGAACTCAAACAGGCACTCGATGCTGGCGCAGACATCGTCATGCTCGACGAATTGAGCCTGGATGACATGCGCGAGGCGGTCCGGCTGAATGCAGGCCGCGCCAGGCTCGAAGCCAGTGGAGGCATTAACGACGACACCTTGCGGACCATTGCCGAAACCGGTGTCGACTACATTTCCATTGGTGCCATGACCAAGGATGTGAAAGCGGTGGACCTGTCGATGCGTCTGAGCGCCTGACAACTGGTGCATTGATAACGGTCACCTCGAAACGATTCTGATCGGGAGCAGACGCCTTGCAGGACTGGTACGTAATGAACGCGGGTCGGCAACTCGGCCCGCTGGACGCCGCGGCGGCACGCCTCATCGCCCGCGAATCCCCCGGCGCCTGGTGCTGGAAGCAGGGCATGCCCGACTGGCAACCGATCTATCAGGTCGACGAGGTACGTGCACTCAAAAAGGATGGCGTAACGCCCTTTCCCGCCCCGACGCCAGACATGATCCAGCCTAAGCCGTCGGCATTACCCGCCCATGCATCGCCGCCGCCTGCATCGGCAATGCCGGCCGCCGCACCTTCGCTCAAGCGACCATCCTTCACGCCCGCCCCCAACGCTTCGGGCGGCTATGGCTCGGGAAACGCCACCGATGGCGTGGATTTCAAGCTGTACGGTACGGAAACCCAGTTCGTAGAGCTCGAACTGGATCGCGGTGAAAGCGCAGTCGCCGAGGCCGGGGCGCTGATGTACAAGACGTGCGATGTACAGATGGAAACCATCTTCGGCGACGGCAGCAATCAATCCTCCGGGTTGCTGGGCTCCTTATTTGGCGCTGGCAAACGCATGCTGACCGGTGAAAGCCTGTTCACCACGGTCTTTTCACAGCAGGGCTCCGGCAAAGGCCGCGTCGCGTTCGCTGCGCCCTACCCTGGCACCATTCTGCCGCTGAACCTGAGTGATTTCGGTGGCAGGCTGATCTGTCAGAAAGACAGTTTTCTGGCCGGCGCCAAGGGCGTCTCCATCGGCATCCAGTTTCAGAAGAAGATCCTGACCGGCCTGTTCGGTGGCGAAGGTTTCGTGCTGCAAAAGCTTGAAGGCGACGGCTGGGTGTTCGTGCACATGGGCGGCACGGTGCGCAAAATCGAGCTGGCTGCCGGTGAAGGACTTGATGTGGATACCGGCTGCCTGGCGGCCATGACCCAGACCGTGGACTACGACATCCGTATGGTCGGCGGTGGCATCAAATCGATGCTATTCGGCGGCGAAGGCATGTTCTTCGCCAGGCTCACCGGTCCCGGCACGGTATGGCTGCAAAGCCTGCCCTTCTCGCGGCTGGCCGGACGCATGCTTGCAGCCGGGCCTGCGGGCGTGGGCCGAAGCGAACGATAACCTCGAATTCGTCATTGAGGGCGCACGAGCGCTCTTTTCGCCAAGGAAGAAACATGTTCATCACTCAGGGCCAACGCATCCCGCTTTCCACGCTGATTCAGGGATCCGACCTCACACTGTCCATCGAGATCAAGTCGGCTCACGTCATCGACTATGTCTGTTTCGGGGTCGATGCCCAAGGCAAGCTGTCGGATGATCGCTACATGATCTTCTTCAACCAGCCGGCCAGCCCCTGCAACAGCGTCAGACAGGTCAACGGCGGCGACTTCCAGCTCGCGCTCGGCGCACTGCCCGCCTCCATCGATCGCCTGGTGTTCACCGCATCGATCGATGGCATCGGGGCCATGAGCGATATCCAGGCCAGCCATTTCAGCATCAAGGACAACGGTCGCGAAGTGGCGCGTTGCGAATTCTCCGGCGCAACCTTTGCGGCCGAAAAAGCGATCATGGTCGCCGATATTTACCGCAAGAATGGCGAGTGGCGTATCGCCTCGAACTTGCAAGGTTACAACGCCGGGCTCGACGCATTGGTGTTGCATTTTGGTGGCGAGATTGCCGAAACGCCCGCGCCTGCTCCCACTGCGCCAGCGAAGATATCGTTAGAAAAAAAGATCGCCGCAGCCGCCCCGCAATTGGTAAGTCTGGCCAAGAAGGCGCAAGTCAGTCTGGAAAAAGCCAACCTGACCGAGACCAAGGCGCGGGTAGGCCTGGTGCTCGATGCATCGGGCTCCATGAACGCTCAATACAGCCGCGGTCATGTTCAGGAAGTGGTGGATCGGCTGATTCCTCTCGCCGTGCATTTCGACGACGACGCCACGCTGGATTGCTGGGCCTTCGGTGCCAAACCGCAACAGCTGTCCGGCGTCACGCTGGCCAACTTCAAGGATTTCATTCTGAGCGACCATGGCGGATGGAAAAACTGGGAGCTGGGCGCGCGCGTCAACGACGAGCCCAAGGCGATGCGCAAAGTCATCGACTACTACAAACAATCGGGGGACAAGACGCCGGTCTACATTCTGTTCATCAGCGACGGTGGCGTGTATATGGACAGTCAAATCAGCAAACTGATGGTCGAAGCCGCCAGGCTACCGATCTTCTGGCAGTTCGTGGGCTTGGGCGGACACGGCTACGGAATTCTGCAAAAGCTGGACGACATGGGTGGTCGAGTCGTCGACAACTGCAATTTCTTTGCGCTCGACCGACTGGATGAGGTGCCGGAAGAAAAGCTGTATGACCTGTTGATGGAAGAGTTTCCAGACTGGCTGAAGACGGCCAAGGCCGCAGGAATTCTGTAAGCCGAAACGTGCGCCAATAAAAACCCCCCGCCATTGCTGACGGGGGTTTTTAGTGGGCGTAATGTTCGGGGTTAGCCGATCGAAACACCGTGCGCTTCTGCCAGCGACTTGAGGCCGCCTGCGAAGCCTTGGCCAATGGCCTTGAACTTGAACTCTTCGCCATTGCGATACAGCTCGCCGAAGATCATCGCGGTTTCGGTCGATGCATCTTCCGACAGGTCATAGCGAGCAATTTCCTTGCCGTCAGCCTTGTTCAGAACGCGGATGTAAGCATTCTGAACCTGACCGAAGTTCTGCTTGCGCTCATCAGCCGAGTGAATGGTTACCGCAAACACCAGCTTCTTGACCGCGGCAGCGAGACCGCCCAGCTTGACGCTTACTGACTCGTCATCGCCGTCACCAGCGCCGGAACGGTTGTCGCCCAAGTGCTCGACCGAACCATCGGCCGACTTCTTGTTGTTGTAGAAAATGAAGCCGTTCTCGTCCAGCACCTTGCCGTTTTCACCGACGATGAAAACAGAAGCATCCAGATCGAACTCGGTGCCATCGGTAACGCGCGGATCCCAACCCAGGCCCACGGTCACTTCCGTCAAGCCAGGTGCTTCTTTGGACAGGGAAACGTTGCCGCCTTTACTCAGACTTACCGCCATGTTCTTGATCCTTTTCTAGAAGAATGTGGGGACGAATCAGAAGTTCATGCCATACGAATTGGCGACGGCTTTCAGACCGCCAGCATAACCCTGACCAATTGCGCGGAATTTCCACTCGCCTGCATTGCGATACAGCTCGGCGAAGACCATCGCCGTCTCGGTCGATGCATCTTCGGCCAAGTCATAGCGAACGACTTCTGCAGAAGATTTTTCATTCACGACACGGATGAACGAACCGCCTACCTGACCGAAGTTCTGCTTGCGGCTATCGGCTTCATGGATGGTCACGACAAAGACGATTTTTTCGACATCGGCCGGCACACGCGTCAGATCGACCTTCACCACTTCGTCATCGCCATCGCCAGCGCCGGTGCGGTTATCACCAGCGTGCTCGACAGAACCGTCAGCGCTTTTCAGTTGGTTGTAGAAAATGAAGTCAGCTTCACTGCGGACCTTGCCATTGGCGCCTAACAGGAATGCGCTGGCGTCCAGGTCAAAATCCTGGCCGTCAGTGGCACGCGGGTCCCAGCCCAGGCCAATGAGTACATTGGTCAGGGTCGGGTCGGTTTTCGACAGCGAAAGGTTGCCACCTTTTTGCAAAGTCAAAGCCATGATTCGTTTATCTCCTTTATCCAGTTTTTACGCTTTTTCTTCAGCCGACTCTTCTTTTCCCGGGAAGAGCAGACTGGCGACGATACCGATGATCAGTACGACCACCACGACCAGCAGGCTGGTGTTGGCACTGATTTCGTAACCGTGATGGAACAGGTGGTTGGTTGCATTCAGGCCCAGCTTGATGGCGATGAAGAACAGCAATGCGATAACCGCTTTCTCCAGGTGCACCAGGTAGCGCTTGAGGGCTTCCAGCACGAAGTACAGGGTACGCAGGCCGAGAATCGCGAACAGCATGGCCGAGAACACGATCAGCGGCTCACGGCTGACGGCGATGATGGCCGGCACGGAGTCGAAGGCGAACAGTACGTCGGAGATTTCAGCCACGACCAGACACAGAAACAGCGGCGTTGCGAACAAAGCACCTTTGGCAGCCAGCGTGATACCGGCGTTTTCAGGCTTCTTGATCTCTTCTTCCAATACCGAACGGCGCACGAAGAAATTGCTGCCATGCAGTTTTGGCCAAACCGGGAACAGCTTCTTGGCGAAGCGATAGGCCATGTGCTGGGAGTAATCGATCTCTTCGTCGTCGTCATCACCGGCACGCAGCATCATGATGGCGGTCCAGGCAACGATGATCGCGAATACCACTTCGACCCACGGCCCCAGAGCCAGCAGGCCAGTACCGATGGCGACGAAGATGCCGCGGAAGACAATGGCGCCGATGATGCCCCAGTACAGAACGCGGTGGCGCAGGCCATCCGGGATCTTGAACCAGGTGAACAAGGCCATGAACACGAACAGGTTGTCGACACTCAGCACTTTTTCCAGCGCATAACCGGTCACGAACAGGGTGGCGACTTCGGAGCCGTGCTGCACATACAGGAAGCCTGCGAAGGCCAGCGAGATGGCAACCCAGAAGATCGACCAGGCGGACGCCTGGGCGAGCGTGATCGGCTTGTTTCCCCGGTGGGAAAACATGTCGATAGCCATGGCCGTAATGGCCAGGCCAACGAAGACGGCCATCGTGAGTGGAGGGAAGCCTAGAGAGGTGCTTTCCATTTAACTGCGTTCCTTAGGGTAAAAATTACAGGTCGAAATCGGACGGGTTCAGGCCAAGCTCTCGACAGATCGTACGGCAGACTTCCCGCTCTTTCTCATCGAAGCTGCCATCTGCACCACCGATGGCACAGCAGACGCGCACCAACAAACGGGAGGCGTCTTCTTTTTTCTTGATCTTGCCAATGGTTTTCAACGCTTCGGCACGGCCAATTTCAAAATCGAACTCGAATTTGGAGCACGCATCCTGAAACCCCTGGATGACGTCTTTCATATCGAAGACTTTCAATTCCTGAGAGTTCTGGATGAAGCCGGCCATCTTCTGCTTTTCACTGGAACTGATGTCGCCATCGGCGGCGGATACCAGAGCGCAACCGGAAACCACGGCGTCCATGAATTCGCGATTCTTGAACTTCGAGACTTCGGTAGCCAGTTTGTCACGAGCCGCTGTTGCGTTTGTTTTCAACCAGTCCAGCATGTCTATCTCCTGTGAAGCGGCAAGGCCTGCCTCAGAAATATCGGTAGAGTGTTTACTTGGATCCGGCAGCCCAGCGCATGCCCCAGCCGTAGGCCTTGTCCATGTTGCTGTGTCCGTTGTGGAAGTCCACGCGACGCGTCACCTTGACGGCACCGTTGTCGTTTTCCAGCAGAGCAATTGCACACATGCCCTGACGACCCCCTTCTTCATTGAGGCGAACCTCGATGGGTGGCTGGCCGGGCGCGTGGATAGTGACAACTCCGTCGGTCTCTTTCCAGTTCGGTGCGCCTTCATAGATGAATGCGTAGACCAGAATGCGACGAATCTTGTTCCAGTGACCACCGTTGATGTGCAGCCATTCGCCATCGCTGACGGAACCGGTACGGTCATCGCCCATCAACTTGATGAAGGGCTCGGTGTTGAGTGAACCGAACGAATTGCCCAACGCCTGGACAGCGCCTTTGTGGCCGTCCTGCAACTCGAACAGGCAGCCTACATCAAGGTCGATGGCATTGCTCTTCTTCATCGAGAAGAACCCGCCGCCCTTGGTGTCGCTGCGACGGTTCCAGTTCAGGTTGACGCGAATCTCGCCAAAGCCCGCACTGGTTTTTTCCAGGCTGACCGACGCGCGGGTCTTGTCCAGGGTGATCTTGCTCAGGCTGACCGTCGATTTGACGGCAGGTGCTGGCGTTGGCGCTGCAGGTGCAGGTGCAGGTGCAGGTGCAGGTGCAGGTGCAGGTGCAGGTGCAGGCTGATCC
Source organism: Pseudomonas floridensis (assembly GCF_002087235.1). Lineage (GTDB taxonomy): Bacteria > Pseudomonadota > Gammaproteobacteria > Pseudomonadales > Pseudomonadaceae > Aquipseudomonas > Aquipseudomonas floridensis. The sequence goes on from NZ_MUIO01000055.1 coordinate 71,873, forward strand.
TGCGGGGCGGCCACTTCAACGCCAAAGTTTTTCGCCAGCGGTTCAAGCCCGCCCGCAAAGCCCTGTGCCACACAGCGGAATTTCCAGGCCCCCTGACGCAGATAGAACTCGCCCAGAATAAGCGCGGTTTCCTGCATGCCAACGGTGGGAATATCGGCTTCGATACCCCCGGTGATGGTCAACGCCAGACGCGCCACGCTGCCGAAGCTGGCCTTGTTCTCATAAATGGTTGCGGTCAGGGCAACTTTCTCGACGACCGCATCCAGACGGCTCGGATCAAGCGTGAATACCGCACGGCCAGCCGACGTTTCCGTCAACTGTACCGCACCGCCATTTACGCTTTTCTGACCGTAGAAGCACATGTCCTGATCACCACGGACCTTGCCGGTGCCGGTCAGCAGGAAAGCGGACACATCAATGTCCGCGCCCGTCAGCGGGGAGTAGCTGACGTCGACCGTCAAGGGACCGGCAGCTACCGGCGCGTTGGCGCCTGGGACAAGTTGGGTCATGCGCGAACGGCTCCAATGGCCAGATCGACCAGGTCATCCGCTGTACGACCGTTGGTTGCCTGACCCACGGCGGTGAAATCCCAGCCGCTTGCAGTACGCGACAGGTAAGACATCACCACACCGGTGTGCTGGCCTTTTTCCGACAGGTCGAAGCGACCCAGTTCGTTGCGCGATCCCAGATCGACGATGCGGCAATAGGCATTGGCGACTTTTTCGAAGTTCTGGCCAGTGAAGGAGTTGACCGTGAACACCAGGTATTTCACGGTGGCAGGCAGCTTTTCCAGGTCGACACTGATGGTTTCATCGTCACCCGCGCCTTCGCCAGTGCGGTTGTCGCCAGAGTGTTGAATGGCGCCATCACGGGATTGCAATTGACGGAACCACACCAGATCCAGAGGTTTTTTGTCGGCATCGAGCATGATGCAGGACGCATCCAGGTCAATGTCACCCCCGCCGCCGCCCAGCAGCTTGCCGAAGAATCCGCTCGCTTTCTCCGGGTCCCATCCCAGGCCCATGCTGACTTTCTTAAGGCCGGTACCAGCGGTTTTCTCAAGCGAGATCGTCTGGTTTTTTGCCAAAGTGAGTGCCATTTTTCGCTCCATGTGGACGAAGGAAGTCGGATAAAAGTGTTACAGCCTTACCGTGTTGGCTCATCTTTGCCATCGGGATTGTGTAACTTGGCGTTAATGGGCCCCTTGTAACGCCCTTTACGCCACGTCGGATGGAAATGGCGCCAGTGGGCATCCTGCGCTGCCGCGAGCAATTCGTGGTCACCACGGGTGTCGCCCCAGGCGCGCAAACGGAATTTGTTAAGCGGCCCGTAAACACTTTCCAGGCGCGCAACCTTGGAGTCGCAGCGACAATTGCTGCCTTCGATCAATCCGGTCAGTTTGCCGTCGATCACTTCGAGATTGGTCCCGATCAGCTCAACTTTTAGCCGGTCGGCGAACGGTTGCAGCACCATAGCAGGCGATGCTGAACAAAGCGTGACAATGGCGCCCTTCTCAAGCTCGGCCGCAATGGACTCCAGCGCAGCCGGACGCATCAGGCGTTTCCAGTAGAGTTCGCAAAACGCTTCAGCCTTCTGCTGGAGCCACTGCGCCTCAACCCCGGTCAGAAAAGCCTTGATCAGACGCCCTTTGAGTTCGTCTCGGGTAACGCGCTTGGTCAGGTAGCCGATGCTGGGCAATACCAGTCTGGCCATGCGCACGGAAAAAGCACGTTGCCCAAAGGCAAATTTGAGAAAGGGCACGAAGCTGTCGTGTCGGGTAATGGTTCCGTCGAAGTCGAACACCGCCAGCAGGCGTTGCTCCACTTCGACTTCAAGGTCAGGTTCTATCATCTAGCTAACTGCCTCAGCGAGTCGAATGCTGGCATCCATGATCGAAGCGGGTGCGGGTAGCACTCCATGCCATTTGGCGCGCTCCATGATGTGGGTTGCCCATTTGTAATGGGTCGCCGGTTCACACATCGCGTCGTTGTACTTGAACACGGCTGGCGCAACAGAGTTCAAAATCATCCGGGCCGAGTTCATGTCTTCAAGACTGACGCGAAGTGCATTCTGAATGATATTGACCTGTGATGGGTGAATTGCGGTCTTGCCCACCAGACCATTGGCGATGTCCAGCGTCAGTTCCTGCTCAAGAATCTGCGGCGTGGCCAGTTGCTCGAACACCGGCGCGGTCAACGCAAAGCCTTGCGATCCCATCACGCCGGCCAGCATCGGAATGACATAACCCATCGGCGTGCCGTACAGCGTCATCGCCGGATTGCGGCGCAGCCCGAGACAGCCCATCAGGTCGTTGCCGCCAATGCGCAAGGCAATGATTCGCTCGTCCAGGCTGGCTTTCAAGGCCTGGCCCAATTCGACCATCGCCGTCGGGTTGAACACTTCCGGCGTTTCCAGCGTGGGCATCAGCGCAAGCGCCGGATTGGTTACCGCCTGCTCCCAGCCTGGCAGACTTTTAAGCGACAGCTTGGGCACCACGAAGCCGTCGACATGGGCCATCAACGGCCAGTCGTTGAGGATGCGGGCCATCCCGGCATCCCGAGGACGAACGAACAGCAGCGGACCATTTACAGGACGACCGCCACGGTTCTGGATACCGGTCAACACCTGACGCAGGTTGACCAGCGCGGTATCCACGTCGATAAGGGCTACGGCATCTTCCAGACAGACCACCAGCGAGCGCAACTCGGGCAGTTTTTCGCCGAATGCCACATCCAGAATGTCGTCGCGGGTAGCGGGCATGTACAAGGTTGCGCCCAGCGCGTAAGGCGAGAATAAGGCCATTAGCTCAGACTCCGGATGATGGTTACCGCCCTGTAGGGCCCCAGGGCATTGCCGACCTGCTCGACAGGAATGCCCGCTTTTTCGGTCAGGTGCATGAGCAATTGCACGTCGCGATCAGCCGTATCGCGCACCAACACATGGTCCGGCACACGGCGCATGACCGCGCGGGTGGCTTCGGCAATGCCAGGCTTGATGCGGTTCAGATTGTTTATCCCGAACCGCTCGGCCAGACGCTGGACCACGGCTGCGGCAGACGACTGCAATTGCTGACGCTGCCTTTGAGTCCACGGTGCCACCGTGACAGCAGATCGCAGACTGCGCCGCTGGCCCTCGATCCGTTCGATGAAAGACCGGGTCACGTCATGGGGCTGCAGGTGATCGTAGACCACGCAACCGTGCAGTCCAGCTTCGGACGGCCAGATCGAACGCGATACCAGCCCGGAGACTGTCGCACCCAGAATGCCGGACGGGATCACCCAGTCTTCACTGGACGCTGCCAGCCAGGCACTGCCGCAGGGATCGGCCAGCACCACAAGACGCGGTTCTTCCGGGAATCGCCCGTCGCCCGCCAGACTGCGCTTGATCTCGCCTGAAATCGCGCCCTTGCCGGTCCAGCCGTCGACAAACACGATGTTCTGCGCACCATGAGCGTCTATGATGGCTTCGAGCGCCACGCCGTCGGTGCCCCGGTCACGGATGATGCTGATGCCGTAGTGGTGAGCCTCGCGGCCCAGGTCAATCAGGGCGCGGCGCAGCAGAACGCCGAGTGGCAGACCGGCGCGCACGAACGACACCAATACGATCTCGGGGCCGGTGCATTGCCGATCCAGCGCCTGCGCGAGTGACTGAACGTCAGCTGCCATGCGCCCACCATTCTGATCCAGCGTGCGTTCGAACAAGGCCTGATGCGCCGCGCTTGGGGCCGCTTCTTCGCTGATCATCTCCGAATAGTGCTTTTGGCGCGTCTGGATCAGTCGCTCCTTTTCCTCGACATCCGTGGCCTGCATCTCGACGCAGCGCAGCAGAAAATGCACGTCGCCTTCCAGATAACTGCCACTCCCCACGGTATCCGGGCCGTGAACCGGCTTACTCATGCGCAGCCCCGACAAACATTCTGGCCAACTGACTGCGGGCAGGCGTCGCCCACCAGTGGCATTCGTCCATGAAGCCAAGATCGGTGATGCTGTCGCCAAAACCCAGCACCGGGCGCTCACCATTTACCGCTTTGTCTCGGCGCAGCCACTCCTGAACAGCGTACCGCTTGGCCAGACCGTTGGGCAGGAACGCCAGATTATTGCCATTGCCATGCACGTGCATGCCATCGAGCAAACCGCGCGCCTGCACCTCGGCCAGCACCCGGGTGAGAACGCTGTCGTCGTTTTCGTTGTGCTTGGTCACCACGTAATGAAACAGTCTGGCCTCTTCCACGACCCAGCCGCGCAGCGACACCCCCATCTCCTGACCGATGGCCAGGGTGGTAGCTGACAACTCATGAAGGCGTGTCTGGTAGCTGGCCAGTGTCAGCTTCATCTGCTCGTTCCAGTCCTTGTCCACCTTTCCCATCAGATCGAGCATGACGCCGCCGTGCGAACAAATGGCTCCGGCCGTGAACGGCAACTTGACCCGGCTGTAGGCCTCGACACTGCGCGCTGTCACCGGAACCACGTCCGAGTGGGCCAGCAGCCAGTGAGCGAAGGACTTCTGCACGTTGGTCATGTAGCCGTTGGCATTACCGCTGATGTCGAGCGTGGCGACGTGCTTTTCTATATGGGCCGGGGTTTTGCGGGCGGTCTGGAACAAGGTGTCGTCCAGGTCGACGAAGATCAGCGGGCGGTCGTTACTCATCGCAGATCACCTCGGCGTTCAGCGCTTCAATCAATTCGGCAGGCACCGCCTGGCTCGGGGTTTCGGTACAGATCAGCACCCGGTCGAACTGCCCTGGGCGCACGTTGTAAAGGAAATTGGGGATGCCCAGCCCGTAATTGTCGGAGAACGACAAGGCGTGATCGATGGCATGCCCCAACGCGATCGGCGAGCGGCTGGTCGAGCTGAAATGCACATCGGCACCGGCCTTTTCCAGACGCTCGGCCAACAGAAACGGACGCCAGACGAACTCGCTGGTGCCAACGACCAAAACCCGTTCACCTTTCTCGACCTGAATGCCGGGGGCCAGTGTGTCGTCCACCGACAGCACGCCGAGGCGCCCCCAGTCATTGGCGGTCACCAGCGGCCAGTCGCCCATGGCGACGGTGCCGACTTCCGGCATGTCGGGCATGGGCGCACTGACATCTTCGTCGAAGGAATAGGAGCCCTGCAGCAGAGACACTTGCTCGGCCACCGCGCCCATCGATGTGCTGACCGCGCCTGCCGACCAGTCGGTAAGCACACAGGTCACGACACGCTCGAGCCGATCGAGACCGGCATCGACCAGCGCCTGGTGAAGATTGATGAAGGTCTTGCCAGTGGACGCTTCATCATCGACCAGCACCAGCGAGCGGGCGTTGAGCATCATGTCGCGCAGTGCAGGGTCGGTGGGCAAGTGAATCAGATGCGCACTGGCGTGGCTGTGTTCTTCCTCGAACCGAGCGAACAGGTCGGTGCCGGTCGGGTGGCGAGTGCTGACCAGATACATCGCATCCGGGCGCGAAGCGCTGTACGCACGATGCACGCCGGCACCGAGACCGACCGCAGTTTCGGCCATGCCGATGATCAACACCGGGCCGGGCAGGTCGACGGGGATCTTGTGCGCCAGATCCTGAAAGCTCCTGAGCATCACGCCTGGACGGACCGGAATGTGTCGGCCCAGAACCCGCGAGACGAACAAAAATGCACGTTTGGGATTACGACGCTCAGCGAAGCCGAACAATGAATCCGGGGCAATCGTGGACGCGTTGACGCTCACATTGAGGCATCCCCGGAGCAGATCAGCACGAAGCCTGACAGGTGTTGAAGAAGCTGCGCTGCTGTCCATCGATGATTTCCTGATTAGCGGGGTCGCAACCCCTTGGCGTCTGCCTGTCGGAACGGTCCCTGGAAAGGACGTTTCGGTATCACTCGCGAGAAGCTTCGACGAGCCATAGCGAGGACTGGGCAGCCCGCGTGATTTCGGTTGTGGTGTATGACCTTTCCGACCTGGCGTGTGGCGCATCGATGCGGCACGCCTGCAGAAAGGACAGAAGCAGTGCGGATTTCACCGCGAAATTCATGTTCTGGCCGTCCGGCACCGTGGACGTCACCATCCCGATCACCGCCCCGCCGCTGTCGAACAACGGGCTGCCGCTGGAGCCTGGCTGAATGGGTGCGGTGAACTGGAACAGGCTCGCATCGCTGTGCAGACCGAACAGCCCGGATATGCCACCTTGGGTAACCTGCAGGCCCCCACCGGAAATGGACGCCAGCGGGTAACCCAGCACGACCACGTTATCACCCGGCTCACAGCCCTGGCCTTCCCGGAATGTAACCGCAGACAACGGCGAAGCACCCTGCACACGCAGCAACGCGATGTCATTGCGGCGGTCAACTACCACCGGTTCGGCCTTGTAGCGCCCTTCCAGCGAATGGATGTGAAACACATTCATGTCTTCGATGACATGGGCGCAGGTCATCACATACGCAGGCCCGACTACAAATGCCGTCCCGGTTGCCGAGTGATGCGGCGAACCACCGCCATGCGGAGCACCTGCCGGACGTCGCGGATGGCGGTCATCGACATCCAGGCCAACCTTGCGCCCGAACGCGGAAAGTCCATACGCCGAGCCTTCGCTCAACGCACGGAATTTCCATTGCTCGTTCCGCTTGTAGAACTCACCGATGATGATTGCCGCTTCACCGTTGTCCCGCAGGTCAACCCGATGCTCGATATCGTTATCCACCTGCAGATGCAGGCTGCCGATCTCGCGAACGGGGCCGGTCGCAGCGAACACGTAGACCATCAACAGCACACGATCACTGCCGGCAGGCAGTTGATCCAGCTTCAGCGTACAGCCCACGTTCTGCGGACCGCCGCTCCACTCCATCCAGTTCTGTTCATGATGAAGCAAGGCAGGATCGCCTTTGGGCTGACGCTTTTCGTCCACCGCAAGCAGCGCTACCGCCGCGTACTCACCAAAAATCGAGGATCGGCCGCTTTCCAGGTTCCAGGTGCAGTGAGCATTCGCTAAAGCTGTATTTGCACCTGGCGCCAAGACCTTCATGCCCGATCCTCCCTGATAAGAGCGATTAGTAATAGCAAAAATCTATTATCCGGATCATACCGTGGCGCGTACAGCCACGGTGATGGCCTTGACTCGAATATCCTCCAGCCAATGTGTTTCCGGTTCTTTCAGGCCCAATCGTCGTGTGGCGAAAATGCCTGGGAGATTGACACCGGTTTCGCGCGTGTAACCAATGCCGCCCGAGTAACGCGGATTGATTTCCAGCAGGTGCGGCTTGCCATTGGCGTCGTCCCGGGTCTGCACATTGATCAGCCCGTCGCAGGCAAAATGTTCGGCGGCCCTGACTGCCAGACGCACCGCCTCGCTGTCGCGCTCGAAGGTCTGATTCAACCCCAGCTTGCGCCGCCCGACATACGCCACGGCCCTGCCCTGCTCGCAAACCATGTCCACCGAACACTCGCTGCCAGGCATGTACGGCATCAGCAACATGGGCGGACGATCGTCGGACTGCCGATAGGCATTCAGGTACGCACTGAAAGTCGTTTCGCGGGCATCCGGGTTGGCAAAACAGCGAAAATCGTCGACGCCGTCCTTAAAGCGCCAGAACCCGTGACCATAGATCCCGACAGTGGGCTTGATACAGACCTCGCCCGCGCTGGACAGCGCGTCATAAGCCGCCTGTAATTCGTAAGCGTTGTTCGCCGTAAGACCCGGTATGCAAGCAAGGCCCGCCAATTCGGCTGCGGCGGTGAAAAGGCTCTTGTCGTCGACATTCTCGAAAGTCTGCAGCGACGTTCCGCCGGTCACGAGGTCAAAGCCCTTAGCGACAAAGCGCTGACGCTCGGCCTCGTAACGGCTTCCGACCCGCCCGGCGACAATGACCTTGACGCCTAACGAGCGCGCTGTTTCAAGCACCCAGGCGATGCGTTCTTCGTTGTCGAGCGGCTCCTGCAAGGCCACATCGGCCTGACCGGTGATCTCCGACCGCAACTGCCGATGGGATGCGACAATCCGCACCGAGGCGGGCAAGGCATCACGCGCGCCCATGATCACTTCACGCTGGCTGGACTGCCCTTCAAGGAACCAAATCATGTGAATCTCCGGAAGACAAGTCAGCCTCAAGCGGCCTTGTCGAATTTTGTAATAACTGTTTTGCTTCGAGATGTTCGGATTAAGGCAAAGTCACGCAATTTTAAACAGAGGACGCTGGTATGAAGTGGCTTAAAAGGTCGATTTGGCTTGTGGTATTCGTAGCATTAGGGATCGGCGCATTAAGCCTCTATTACGTCCTGCCGCGCCATGATGTCGTGATGATCACCGGTGTGGAAGTCAAAAGAATGGACGCCGACGGTGTCATCAACGCCGAAAATCCGGCTGACGGCCCGACCCGCGACGTGTACTTCATCAACACCGAAGACCCGGACACCAAGAAGGTCGTGGTTTACCGCAACGAAGACACCGGCTGGAGCTTCCCGTGGTATTTCAAGTTCGACTCCGCCGACATACAGGCCAAAGCTCAGGGCTATTCGCGTGACTCCCAGCAACTGGCGCTCATCCGCTATTACGGCTGGCGCATCCAGATCCTCTCGATGTTCCCCAACGTGACCCAGGTCGAAGCCGTCACCACCCGTGACCAGCCGTTCCCGGTGTTCAACACCATCTTCTTCGTGGTGCTGTCCGTGCTGGTGCTGATGGTTGTGATGGTGATCCGCCGCCGCTTCCGCAGAACGCCACAGCCGCGGGTGGATCAGGTGGTGAGGTAAACGAGGCACTGAAAAAATCCCGATCAGTGAGGATCGGGATCTCTTCATATCCTTGCCATCAAACGCGGCCCGTCGCGAACCCATATGGCAATGCAAAATCTCTTGGCGAGTACATCACTTGCGCCCCATGGAACGACTGACCGCCTCCCCAAGAGGTGAACAGAAGGACTTTGACCCAATGACGGATACCCTACGTAGCATTTACCTCAGCGTGTTCGGCCTGCTGCTTTGCGCGACCGGCCATGCGCAGGCAAATCCGCAATCGCCTCCGCCCCTGAATGTCGTGCTGGGTCAGACGCACTTGCAACTGATTGATCATGAGGGCCGTTGCGCGCTTTCAGAATCGAGGCAAAGACCGCGCGAGCTGGAAATGGCCTGGCCCTGTCAGTTCTCCCCTGACCGCCAAGGCAGTGCCCGCGTCGAGACCGTCAGGAAAACGCCTGTGGTGCTGGTCATGCGCAGCGAACCCCAATCGCCTCCCGAAACCGGCTGCCTCACTCAAACTCAGGCCGTGCGCCTGATCGACGGCAAACTTGAAACATCGGTACGCATGGACACTGCAGGCTGCGGCTATGGTGCCGACCAAAAAGTCTTCGTGGGCCTGTTCGACTGGTAACGAAAACCTGGCAATGCCGCCATCTTCAACACCGAACTTCTTGTAAGGAAAGAGCAGGTTGCACTCAACTTGGCGACATGCCTCAATCCACAGTGATCTTGCCAACTCCAGCAGCGGCTCAAACGGGCTATCTGACCGATGACGCTAAAAAGGCAGGCGGACTCCGAGTCCCGCTGAAGAGCCAGAAAAAAGCCTCGAACCCCAAACGGGTACGAGGCTTTTTCATGGGTTTGTGGTGCCGAAAACAGGAATCGAACACCTCTAATCAAGGCCATATAAACCTAAGAGCCTAGCCTCAACAAGAACAAGAAAGGCACTCAAATAGGTACTTAACCATTTCCGGTACCGACGCCCCTAATGAGGCGATGGGACACCATCAGCCGAACATCTCGGCCACTATGCGCAGCATCAAACTATTGCCTGATCACCCAGCAGAAATCCAATGTGGCCAAGGTGAAAACCGTTAATGCCAGAATGCTAGCCATTTCAAAACAAATGAAAAATCAGAAACATACCTCCAGGAACAAAACAAAAACATCCCTGGATGATTTTTTTATTGACTTAAAAATCACCCAGGGACATTATTCCAGTGCGCCAGGGGGAAAGATCTGAGAAACCTACCCCGCCAGCGCAAGTAATAAAAACTAAATGACTACCATCTGGAGACTTCTATGTACCCTAAAATTGGCGAAATGCCCACTCCCCTCATCGGCCCAGGAACGCCTCAAGGCCTTGAATCGCTCGACAGCCTCGTTGACGCGGGCGATGTGAACGAAACCCCTTTCAATGTTTTCATCGGCCATAACTTGGGGCATCGTGTATTCACGATGTCCGTGCCCTTCCGTAAATTCGCCGAGATATCAGACGTGGCCAATGACCGAGAAGCTGGTCCTGTTGCGCAGCGCCAACTCGATGAGGGCCATGCGAAAAAACTAGCCATCTACATGGTTAAAGGGCTCATCTCGGCTGCGAAGATGCGGCGAATTGCGGTCAGCAAGCCAGTCCCAGAGACTTTTGACGACCTGGTACGAATTCTTGGGGAGCAACCTTACTTTTCCTTGCAACCATTGGTTTGCAACATTCGGAACGTTCCTCCGGGGGGCACAGGCGCAGGGGGGATCCGTGGGTTTCGTCTCGAGACTTCCGCAGGTGAAACGGCTGCATTCAAGGTCTTCCTGTCTGAGCGTCATACTCTCTGGGTTGTAGATGGGCAGCATCGTCGCGCAGCAGCAGCAATGGCGATTTCCTTTTTGGATCAGGTTCGTTCGTCAGGCAAGTATCCAGGGAAAGGGGCGGTGCTGTTTGCTGAAAAAGGCAGAACCGTCTCTGAAGCCGAAATGATTGTTTGGAATGAAGCATACGAAGCTGCAAGGCAGTACGCTACGCTCACTGTCGAGGTCCATCTCGGACTTGATATCGAGCAGGAGCGTCAGCTTTTTCATGATCTCAATCGCCTCGGCAAAAAGGTGGATGCTTCCCTCGCGTTTCAGTTCGACGGCTCTAACCCCATCACATTGTTCATCAAGCGCAAGCTTTCTGGGGAGCTTGGGGTTGCGCTCACTGATAGCGAGCCCAAAGACTGGTCTCAGGACTCGGGCGCTATTCTACTGAAGGACTCAGTTGCCATTAACGCCATCGCGTTCTTGAACAAAGGAAACGTCAGCGGCGCCACCCCTGCAGTAATTGAGCCACGCGAGCAGGTAGTACTTGACCTGTGGGGCAGGATTATCGAGATCCCCGATTTCGGGAGTCATCAGGCGAGGGAAAAGACAGTTGCCGCACAACCGGTTGTCCTGAAGGCCATAGCAAAAATTGCCTACGATCTGAACTTTAGCAACCGTCGCCCCGCAGATTCTGAAGAGCAATTTCAGCAGTTTTTAGACCGTCTTCCGTCAGTAGATTTTTCTCATGCGAACCCAATGTGGAATTTCTACGCGATGACCTCGGGAGAGCGGCTGGATAAAGGGCTTTCTGACCTGAGCGACTATCTGCCCGAGGAAGCTCCTGGGGTAAACAGGGACGTTGGATCTAAACAAGGGGACTTCATGCGCTTCGGGGCGAAGCACAATGACATTTTTCCGATCCTCGGCGATATGCTCCGCTGGGCGACCGGTCTGCCAAGCCGCAGGGCCGTTGCTGTCTAAATGTTCGCATGGACCCCTAAGACTTTCGGCTCAATTACTCGCGAAGAAGCACACAAGACGGCCGGGGCGTAATATGCCCCGGCCGTTTAAAATCGCCGCCATAGATCTGATGGATACTCGCTTCCCGCCTGGAAATCTGAACGTCTGGCGATATTACCTTTAGGATCATAGTGATGCTTTTACGAAGACCGGACACTTATCATCGTTTCATAAAAACTCGGACGGACGTAGAGGTCATGGAAATGCCCCATCAGAATGGGGGACTTGTCGGAGGTGTATGTGTGTGACGCTAAGTGTAGCGCTACCTTTACCCAGGCAGGCACCAGTCTTTCCAATTTTTCCGGCGTTTCTGAAGGTTTCTAAGAAATCTCGTTCAATAACCTTCCCATCACGTGCAGAAGTAAATGCTGCCTTTGTCATCCAGAGATGCCCTTCTTTGCTCTTGTTCGGCTTGACGGTTAGAACGATGTCCAGAGATGCGCTCCCCGAAAACATCCCTGAGACCTCTGGCTTAGCGAATTCAAAAGTGAGCGCATTATCGTCGGTTGCGGAAACGCTTTTAACGCTGGCGATGGGGGCTCCGAGCTTTGCAGCGATGGGAAACCTAGCTGAATACAGAGCAGTGCCGTTACGCACCTCTTTAGTGATTTCTATGAGGTACTGCTCCCGATCACTGGCGCTGGATGGGGCATTGCATTCTTCACCCTCAGAGAAGTAATACTTCCCCTCAAACGCGTAGTCCCCCTGCCAGCATCCAGCCAGCGATGCAGATGCCATCACCAAAAACGCCACTTTCCATTTCGTCACGCTGAAGACTCCCTGATAACAATTTACCACTATCCCAATTCCTACTCATCAAATCCACGGGATACAACCGATGCGTTAAGCTGCTGCACGAATAGCAGGGCGCGAAACTCGTCGAGCCACAGAAGTGCCGGTATCCAGTAGGCGCGGATGACCACACCATCTGATGCCACAACCACTCGACGTCCTATCGCCACCCGCCATATCCAGGAGGGAAACATCGCAGACAGAACGACCAACTGCTGCTGGTCGGCATACATCATGATTTGTCCCCACCGGCGCTTTTTCGGCGCTCGATGCACTCGCCCGCACCCCATAACCCAGCGCCCAGTATCGCCAGAACGATAACCAGCCAAATGGGCACAAGACGATACACTCCCAGACAAAACCCCAACCCTGCGCAGCAAACCGCGATCATTGCTTTCCTCATAGCAGTCTCTCCTTTCATCCGAGATTGCAGCTAATCACCATTTTTGGTGTGTCATCGCATTGAGGCGAAAAATGCTCATTTCCACGGTTTGGAAATGAGCATTCGTGAGGACCATGGGCGTGTACGGAACGCCCAGATCGAAGCCGATAAGGAGCAATCGCGAAAGCGGACGCCGGTCGCCTGCCACAAACGCCGCTGCACTGGCTACCAACCATTCAATGGCTAACGGCCCTTGCGTTTCCGCTTTTTATACCTCAACATGAGGAACAGTTTTCGGAAATAGGTACGGAGCGGCGATGAGCACATTTGAACTGACAGCCTCAAACGCTTTCACTCGGCGAGCGACGATTTTTGACGAGCCCGCGGACGTAGAGGCGCGTTTGCGGGGGCTGCATTCTGACTTAGGCCCCGTTTTGCTCCGTGATGCCATTAATGGCGGTCTCAGAGGACGTAATGAGACCAGCCGTGCGTCTGCGCCGACGGCTGCCGGTGTTCAGCAATGGCTGAAGACCGTTGAAGACCTACGCACTTTATTGGCGACCGCTCATTGGCATATCCATGAGCAACAGAATTGCCCTTTCATCAGCTCGCCTGATCGAAGCATTTCGATCGTGGTTATGACTGGCAACAGTGAAACCGGTAGGAATGGGGATGATGAGCCAACGAACCAGGCTGAAAAGGGAGCAGTTGCCGAGGGCTTTATCTATAACAACAATCGCCAGTTAGAATTATTCAATATGGCTTCGTTCCAGTTTGCCAAGGAGCACCCTAAAGAAACTCAAGTCTGGGCGTTGCTTTATCACTATGACAAGGCCCTTAAAGAGGTTCGATACGAATTATCTTTACCGACCGGTTTCAGTAATAAAAAAATCACTAACTGGGGTATCCGCATACTGTTAGGAAGCGTTTCTAACAACCCTGATGACTTCACCATTCGCAAAGATGAATCAAGCACTCAGATTTCGGTGGATGTAGAGCCTAAAAAAGGAATGCTGTGAGTAAGCTGCTATGTCCGAAATAAATCCCAAGCAAATCACATTTGCCAGGGTTAGAAGACGCATCACTAAGGCCCAGCTGGCAAAAGAATTAGGCATCACTAGCCGTAGCTTGCAGAACTACGAAAGCGGTGCTTCTTCTCCCGAGCCAGCGGCCTTGGAAAAAATTGCAAAACTGCTGAACTTTCCTCAGCAGTTTTTTTTCATTGACGAAGATATGCCAGAGCTAAAGGAACATTCGGTAAGCTTTCGCAAATTGTCAAAAATGACAGATGCATTGAAAGCTTGCACATTTGCAACAGGTGCTATCGCTTTTAGAGTAAACCATTGGATAGAAGAGCGGTTTAATATTCCCTCAGCAGGGTTGCCCGACCTAAGCGATTTAGCACCTGAGGAAGCAGCGGCCACACTCCGCCGGTTATGGGGACTAGGCAATGCACCCATACCGAATATGGTTCATTTGCTTGAATCAAAAGGTATTCGTGTATTTTCGCTGGCTGAAGAAACCCGAGAGGTTGACGCTTTCTGTACATGGTATGAGGGCAAGCCATTTGTGTTCCTAAATACTATCAAGTCGGCAGAGCGGAGTCGCTTTGACGCGGCGCATGAGCTTGGCCATTTAGTCCGCGATGTTTACACTATGCAGCACGGCCAAGCCCATGGACCTGAAATTGAGCGCCAAGCCGATGCATTTGCCGCAGCTTTTTTAATGCCCAAGGAGAGTGTAGCTGCTAATCAGCCACCCACTTACTCCGTCAAGTATCTAATGAAACTCAAGCACTATTGGGGTGTATCGCTCGCCGCCATGGCCTACCGTTTCAACTCATTAGGCTTGGTTAGTGAATGGAATTACCGCAACCTTTGCATAGATATCGCCAAAAGTGGATATCGAACCAATGAACCGGAGCCAATGGAGCGAGAGACATCGCAATTACTCACTAAAGTGCTAGACGCTCTGCAGAGCCGAAAGCAAGGCCGCCGTGAAATTGCAGAGAGTTTGAGCGTAAGCATAGATGAAATTAACTCTCTAACCTTCCAGCTTACGAGACTATCAGTAGTCTCAGGAAACGCAGCTAGTGGGGGTGTAGCACGGAAGGGGTCTCCAAACTTGAAGCTTGTGTAACTGAGGATTGTTTCTTTATTTGGTTGAACGCAACTATCCTAGAGTACCCTGCGGCGCACTGGCGATCTGACGACGCACCACAAATCCTGCTGATAATTCTCAGTGGTTTTTGGATGATTCGTGGGGGACTCGGGGATATGGAGCAGGTGAGCTTGTGCAGCCTGAAGCCGTATCAATGGCAGCGCGGAATTTCATGGAGTTATTTAATGGATGCGCCAGAGGTGGCTCACTGATGCGGCAACCGTGGGGCTGTGCGGATAGATGTTGAGCGAAGCAAGCGCAGTAGTTTTTGGATGCCCCGCGAGTAATCCCGCTCGTCCCTTGATGAAACGGAGGGCTGTGCAGATGAGCCCCACTCATCGTGGCGTCACCATCTGCACCAGGGCGGTCAGTGCCACCCCTCTTGCCCGAACTCTACCCTTTGGGTTTGGGAGGATTTAACTTACCCGCGCTTTCACCGTTTGGCCGAAACGAGGGAGGTGAGACAGGCCCAATCGGATTAGCTGGCCGCGACCCTGATGAAGATCGCCCCGCCCGCGTCGATACGCTGTAAGCGCTCCATAAACCCCACCGATCTTAATATGGCTGGCGCAGTCAGCTAAGCGTATCCGCTCCACGAACC
>NZ_MUIO01000056.1 GCF_002087235.1 Pseudomonas floridensis
AAGTGAACAGCATTACGCATCACTGCGGGCTTTTTGTTCTCCAGGCCTTAGAAGCGGAACACTTCAAGGTCTGTACGAATCGGCGATGCCATCGGAATACGAGGTTTGTCTGCCTCTTTGGCACGAGCCACCGGGGCTTTTTTTGGTTCTTCGATCGGCTGCCAGGAAATCGGCTTGATCGCCGTACTGACCTGTTCGGCCAGACGCTGCAGCAACATGCCTTGCGCCTTGACCTGATCGGCAGAGCTGCCAGCATGGACCTGCTCAAGGTGTACCAGTCGGCTGTCGCGGACGTGACCCTTGCGATCCAGTAGGCGCCATTGTGCGTCCAGCACGGCTGGCTGCTTTGCACCGGAATCCAGACGGGTAATCGACAGCACCACCTGAACGTCGGGCGAGAAGTTGGCAACCGCAGGTGCCAGCACGACGCGCTGACTGTCCAGCTTCCAGGCCAATTGGCGCAGCAACAACTGATCTATGTCCGAAGACAGATTGCCCGCCCAACGTCCATCGGGCGAGGCAGTCAGAGTGCCATCAGGCTGTCGTTGCAAGAGGGTTTCGCGTTGCAGGTAGTCGGCCACCGAAACAGGGCCCAGCAAGACTGCCAGCCCACTACTTTGCTTCGGTTGACCAGGCTCACCGCTGTCCAGTTGATAGAGCGCGGTCGGCTGGTGCACGCTGCACCCGGCCAGACCCAGGACGCCAGTCATCAACAGGACAAGGGGAAGGCGTAGAAAATTCATCATCCCATCCAGGTGGCTGCCCCACGGGAAGCCACAGTATAAATACTTTCCAGACCCATGCAGGCACTGCGCCACGCTTGCGCCCCAAGACTCCATATCATCCGTGAATATTCGCC
The DNA here is from genome assembly GCF_002087235.1 of Pseudomonas floridensis. GTDB lineage: Bacteria > Pseudomonadota > Gammaproteobacteria > Pseudomonadales > Pseudomonadaceae > Aquipseudomonas > Aquipseudomonas floridensis. The sequence continues at coordinate 860 of NZ_MUIO01000056.1, forward strand.
ATGACTCCAGCGATTATGCATCGTACTTCATGGCAAAACGAAGAACACCAGCGTCAGGTCAATGTTTTCAGCTATTTTCCACCAATAGCGCATCGACTCTCTGGAAGCCGCGAGGGAGTTTATTGCCGCGACGGCCGCGCTCGCCCTTGTAATGCTCCAGGTCTTCGGGCTTTAGCGATAGCGTTCGCTTGCCCGCCTGAAGTACCAGCGTAGCGCCCTGCGCGATGACTGCCAGATCGGTCACGTACTCTTCGCGACTGGCGACTCGCTCGCCTGGAATACCAATGATCTTGTTGCCTTTGCCCTTGCCCAGCTGCGGCAGGTCACTGATCTTGAACACCAACAGACGCCCCTCGGTGGTGACCGCCGCGAGCCAGTTCTGCTCACGGTCGGTCACCGGCCGAGGCAGAATGACCTTGGCTCCGCTCGGCAGGCTGAGCAGCGCCTTGCCGGCCTTGTTCTTGGCCTGCAAGTCCTCGCCCTTGACCACGAAACCGTACCCGGCGTCCGACGCAATGACATACAGCGCATCGTCATCAGGCAACAGCACACATTCGAAGGTCGCCCCCGGCGGTGGCTGCAGCTTGCCGGTCAACGGCTCGCCCTGGCCGCGTGCCGAAGGCAAGGTGTGCGCGGCGACCGAATAGCTACGGCCCGTGGAGTCGATGAACACCGCAAACTGGTTGGACCGCCCGATGGCCGACGTCTTGAAGCCGTCACCCGCTTTATAGGAGAGCCCGGTGGCATCGATATCGTGCCCCTTGGCGCAGCGCACCCAGCCTTTCTCGGACAGCACCACGGTGACCGGCTCGGTCGGCATCAACTCGTTTTCGGACAGCGCCTTGGCTTCGGCACGCGCCACGATCGGCGAGCGTCGGTCATCACCATAGGTCTCGGCGTCGGCAATCAACTCGGAACGCACCAGCTTACGCAGCTTGGATTCACTGCCCAGCAACGCCAGCAGCTTGGCCTGTTCCTTGCGCAGCGCATCCTGCTCGCTGCGCAACTTCATTTCTTCCAGACGCGCCAACTGACGCAGACGGGTGTCGAGGATGTAGTCCGCCTGGATTTCCGACAGCTCGAAGCGCGCAATCAATTCAGCTTTCGGGTGCTCGGCAGTGCGGATGATGTGAATCACTTCATCCAGATTCAGGTACGCGGTCAGCAAACCGTCCAGCAGGTGCAGACGATGCTCGACCTTGTCCAGGCGGAACTGCAGACGACGGCGCACGGTGCCGATACGGAAAGTCAGCCATTCGCCGAGCAGCGTCTTAAGGTTCTTGAGCTGCGGCTTGCCGTCCAGACCGATGATGTTGATGTTGACCCGGTAGCTGGATTCCAGCTCGGTGGTCGCAAACAGGTGCTGCATCAACTCGTCGAGTTCAACCCGGTTGGAGCGCGGGATGATGACGATGCGGCACGGGTTTTCGTGGTCCGACTCGTCACGCAGGTCTGCCACCATCGGCAGCTTCTTGGCCTGCATCTGCGCTGCGATCTGCTCCAGCACCTTGGCGCCGGAGACCTGATGCGGCAGCGATGTGACCACGATGTCGCCATCTTCGATGCGGTACACCGCCCGCATGCGCACGGAGCCGCGCCCGGTTTCGTAGATTTTCAGCAGATCGGCGCTGGGCGTGATGATTTCCGCTTCGGTCGGGTAATCTGGACCTTTGATGTGCTCGCAGAGGTCCTGAATCGTCGCCTTGGGGTCGTCCAGCAGATGAACGCAGGCGCTGGCGACTTCGCGCAGGTTGTGCGGCGGTACGTCAGTGGCCATGCCCACGGCGATGCCGGTGGTGCCATTGAGCAAAATGTTCGGCAGACGCGCCGGCAAGACGGCAGGTTCATCGAGTGTGCCGTCAAAGTTCGGCACCCAGTCCGCAGTGCCCTGACCCAGTTCGCTGAGCAGAACTTCGGAATAGCGCGACAGACGGGCTTCGGTATAACGCATGGCGGCAAAGGACTTGGGATCGTCCGGTGCACCCCAGTTGCCCTGGCCGTCCACCAGCGTGTAGCGATAGCTGAACGGCTGGGCCATCAGCACCATGGCTTCGTAGCAAGCCGAATCGCCGTGCGGGTGGAATTTACCGAGCACGTCGCCGACGGTACGCGCCGACTTCTTGTGCTTGGCGTCCGCGCCCAGGCCCAGTTCGCTCATGGCGTAGACAATACGACGCTGCACAGGCTTCAAGCCGTCGCCGATATGCGGCAAGGCACGGTCCATGATCACGTACATGGAGTAATTGAGGTAGGCCTGTTCGGTGAAGTCAGCCAGCGAGCGGCGTTCTACGCCGTCCAGGCTGAGGTCAAGGGAGTCGCTCATGCGGGCCTCATCATTGTGTTGACTGGCGCAGCAGCAAATTGCCGCCACGCTGTGTGAATTCGAGTTGTTTCATTGCGCTCATGCCCAGCAACACTTGATCACCGTCCAGACCCGGCGCTACCAGCGCACGCACATTGGTCAGGACGATGTCGCCCAGTTGCAGCCGGTCGAGCGAGGTCCGGAAACCCTGACTGTTGCCATTGGCGGTACTGACCGTCACCGGCAGGCCACGCTTGAGGCCGAGGTGGTCGGCCATGTCACCGGGTATCGCGACGTCGGTCGCGCCGGTGTCGATCATGAATTCTACCGTCCGGCCGTTGATCTGGCCGGTACTGACGAAGTGTCCCTGACGGTTGCCCGCCAGTTGCACCTCGATATACCCGTCGCCGTGCTGCGAAGCCACGACCGCATTGGGGTTGCGCTGCTTGTCTTCCCACTCGCCAAAAAAGCGTGTGGCGAGAAAGATCCCAGCCGCCCAGGCCAGGATCATCAGGATTTTGCCGGCGCGCCTGCCGGGAACCGCCTGAGTCATTGCCCCTCACTCCAGCCCGCACGGGGCGCTGCGAAACGCCATACAATCGGGCGTTTTTCGCCATCGGCGCGAACACCAAAATTGTTGTCGATGCCGATCCAGGCACCCGTCTCGTCCACGACCAGCGCTTCGGTCAGACCATAAGGCTGATCATAGCGACGTGACGGCAGCATGGCTTCCTTGGCAAACGACCAGCAACGCTCTATTTGTCCGGTTTCCAGCTCGCGTCGGCAAATGCGGTAGACCGAACGCTCCAGCGTGAACAGCTTGCCGTTGTACAGCGAGATATCGGAAAAGTCCGTCGACACCTTTTTGCGCTTCTGCTCCGGCGGCAGCGTGTCTGTTCCGGCCTCGGCCAGCAGCACGCAACTTTTTGCGCAGTTCCACTGATCCTTGTCACGCTGCACCACCAAAAGGCCGCGCTTCTCGCGCTCGGCCGCGAGCCAGATCCGGTCACCGGCAGCGTTCACGGCAATACCTTCGAAAATCGCATTGAAATGCTGCAGCATGCCCTTCTCGCGTGCCTGCTGTACCAGTTCATGAGGCAGTGGCAGCCACGCGGGAGCGCCTGAGACCGGTACTTTCAGCACCGTACCGTAGGCTTCGCTGACCAGATACCGATTGCCCGCCGCGTCGCAACTGACGCCTTCGAAATCCATGCTGCCGCCGCGCACGATGGACGACAGGTTGGCCAGCGAGCGCAGGTTCAGCGGCAGGTCGCTGTCCGGTTTGGGCACATCAATAACGTGCGCCTCGGCCTTCCAGACCCGATCCGAGACATCAAGGCTGTAGAGCAGCGTGTCGTCACGGTCGGACACCGTCCACAACCGGCCATTGCACGAGGCAAGACCGGACAGGTTGCCGCCCACCATGCCGTCAACCGGATGTTCGGACTGCAACGTCAGGGCCTCGAGCGGTGCCGCGAAAACCGGGGCGACCACAAAGGACAGGGCAGCGAGCCAGGCTCGTGTCAAATCATGACCTCGGCCAGGTTGCCCTTCGATTCGAGCCAGGTCTTGCGATCACCGGCGCGTTTCTTGGCCAGCAGCATGTCCATGATTTCCGACGTGGCGGCGAAGTCATCCAGTGTGAGTTGCACCAGACGCCGGGTGTTCGGGTCCATGGTGGTTTCGCGCAGTTGCGGCGGATTCATCTCGCCCAGGCCCTTGAATCGGGTGACCTGAGGCTTGCCGCGCTTCTTCTCGGCCACCAGACGGTCAAGGATCCCGTCGCGTTCGCTTTCGTCCAGCGCGTAGTAGATTTCCTTGCCCAGGTCGATGCGGTACAGCGGCGGCATGGCCACGTACACGTGACCTGCGTCCACCAGGGGCCGGAAGTGCTGAACGAACAATGCGCACAACAGGGTGGCGATGTGCAGACCATCCGAGTCGGCGTCGGCCAGGATGCAGATCTTGCCGTAGCGCAACTGACTGATATCGGCTGCGCCCGGATCGACGCCGATGGCGACCGCAATATTGTGCACTTCCTGGCTGGCCAGCACTTCGCCGCCGTCCACCTCCCAAGTGTTCAGAATCTTGCCGCGCAACGGCAGGATCGCCTGGAATTCCTTGTCGCGTGCCTGCTTGGCCGAACCGCCCGCAGAGTCACCTTCGACCAGGAACAGCTCGGAACGCGCCGGATCCTGCCCGGCGCAGTCGGCCAGTTTGCCGGGCAGTGCCGGGCCTTGTGTGATGCGCTTGCGCTCGACCTTCTTGCTGGCCTTCAGACGGCGACCGGCGTTGTTGATCGCCAGATCGGCCAGCTGCAGGCCCAGCTCGGAGTGGGTGTTGAGCCACAGGCTGAACGCATCCTTGACCACACCCGAGACGAACGCTGCCGCTTCACGCGAAGACAGACGTTCTTTGGTCTGGCCTGAGAACTGCGGCTCCTGCATTTTCATCGATAGCACGAACGCGATGCGCTCCCAGACGTCTTCCGGCGCAAGCTTCACACCGCGCGGCAGCAGGTTGCGGAACTCGCAGAATTCGCGCATTGCATCCAGCAGCCCCTGGCGAAGACCGTTGACGTGGGTGCCGCCCTGCGCGGTCGGGATCAGGTTGACGTAGCTTTCCTGAACACTATCGCCGCCTTCGGGCAGCCAGAGCAGCGCCCAGTCCACGGCTTCCTTGTTGCCGGCGAAACTGCCACAGAACGGTTCGTCCGGAAGGCGCAGGAACTCGGTGACCGAATCCTGCAGGTACGAGCGCAGCCCGTCTTCGTAATGCCACTCGACCTTCTCGCCGCTGGATTTGTCCTCAAAGCTGACCAGCAGACCGGGGCACAGAACGGCCTTGGCCTTGAGTACGTGCTTGAGGCGGCTGACGGAAAACTTCGGCGTGTCGAAATACTTGGGGTCCGGCGCGAAATACACGCTGGTGCCGGTATTGCGCTTGCCAACCGTGCCGATGACCGCCAGTTCGGTGGCCTTGAAACCGTCGGCAAAGGTCATTTCGTATTCGTTGCCGTCGCGCTTGACCCGCACCCGAACCTGGGTGGAGAGCGCGTTGACCACGGAGATCCCCACGCCGTGCAGGCCGCCGGAGAACTGGTAATTCTTGTTGGAAAACTTGCCGCCGGCGTGGAGCTTGGTAAGGATCAGCTCGACACCCGACACGCCCTCTTCGGGGTGAATGTCCACCGGCATGCCTCGACCGTCGTCGGACACTTCAAGGGAGTTGTCGGCGTGCAGGATCACCTGCACCGAGCGGGCATGACCGGCCAGGGCTTCGTCGACACTGTTGTCGATGACTTCCTGCGCCAGGTGATTGGGCCGCGAGGTGTCGGTGTACATGCCCGGACGTTTGCGAACCGGATCGAGGCCCGAGAGGACTTCGATGGCGTCTGCGTTATAAGAGCTAGCGCTGGGATTGGCCATGGGTTCTCGTTATCAATCGTTCATTGGATTTCGGGGGTTCAATGTTCAGGTATTCCTGTGACCGGCAAACGATCACTTACAGCGCCGACAGGTCGATCCCCAGCAGCAGGCCCGGGGCGAAACCGGCAAAACTCAACAGGGCGGGCAGTTGCTCGGCAAAACCCTGATAGCTGTGATCACCGCCGTGCTGGATACGCAGCGCGCATGCCCGGTAAAAGGCTTCGGCGCGGCGGTAATCGAGCGTCTCGTCGCCGGTCTGCAACCACACCTGAACCTGTTGCGGATCCTTTGGGGCTGGCACTTCCAGCGCAGCCAGCGCGTCGATATGGTCCTGCGTCAACTGCCACTGCTCGCCCGTGTACAGATTCTGCTGCATGCCGAGAAACCCGTCGAACAACTGATGCGGGTTGACGGCCGGGTTGATCAGTAGCGCTTTCAGGCCATGGCGCTGCGCCAAATGAGTCGCATAGTAGCCGCCGAGCGAGCTGCCGACCAGCAGCGGCCGACCCAGCGTCTGAATGGCCGATTCGAGCTGAGTCATGGCTTCACGTGGATGATGATGCAGTTCAGGGACTTGCAGCCGTTCGGCCAGGCCCAATGAATTCATCAGCGCAAGCAACTGGCAGGCCTTTTTCGACTGAGCCGAGCTGTTCAGGCCATGAATGTACAGCAATGAGGGGGTTTCGCTGGTCACGCTGCTGCTCCCGGGTGCAAGGCAAAGCCATGCAGTTTACAGGGACTGACGTCACAACACCTTACCGGAAATAGTTACGTGCGACGATTCAGTAGCCAGTGCCACCATAATCGGCCTCGAACACCATGCCGACCACCCTGGAGACGCCGGTTTCCAGTTGCCCGTCATCATGAAGTCGCAGCCAGCGATAACCGGGTGCCGCGGTGTCCAGCTTGAAATCTTCGCTGCCCGGCGCGAACTGGATGCAGGTCGAAGGCGAGGCCAACAGGCGCACGCCTTGGCGCATCTGGTCGAACGCCTGATGCACATGCCCCCACAGAACCGCTTTGACGTGAGGGAAGCGGTCCAGAACGGCAAAAAACGCCTCGGCATTGCGCAAACCGATCGGCGCCATCCATTCACATCCGATGGTCACCGGGTGATGATGCAGACAAACCAGATGATGCCGGTCGGGCGCCTCGCTCAGGGACTGCGCCAGCAACCGCAATTGCGACTCAGCCAGAAAACCCGGCACAGAACCTGGCACCGCAGAATCCAGCAACGTCCCCCGCCATTGGCCAACATCCAGCACCGGCTCCAGCAACCCGACGCCCTGCGCCACCTGTTCCATTTGCGGCAGCTCATCATGATTGCCGGCGAACCAGCGCGCAGGCGCTGCAATCTGTCCGCTGAGCCGACGAAACGCCTCATACGACTCCACGCTGCCATCTTGGGAAATGTCCCCGCTGGCAATCACCACATCAATACCCGATTGCTCGGCCACCACCAGATCCACAACCTTTTCCAGGCTGTCACGGGTATTCATGCCCAGCAAGGTCCCGTCCGCCTCGGCAAACAAGTGGCTGTCGGATAACTGCACCAGCAAAACTGACGATGAAGGGGCTGCGCTCGGCAAGGCCGTCTCCTGGAAAGGATTCAGCGCGATTATGTGACGGCGAGCGATACGGGTAAACCCGGAATGTGGGTGCGGCAGCGGATAAGGATCACATTTTCATTCAAGTCATCCGTGCCGTGGCGGAACAGACCAACCTGCTGGCGTTGAACGCAGCCATCGAAGCAGCCAGGGCCGGTGAAGCCGGGCGCGGTTTTGCAGTCGTTGCAGATGAAGTCCGTTCACTCGCTCATCGTACCGGGGACTCTACACGCGAAATCGAAACGATGATCGGCAGCATCCAGCTGGGCACCAACCAGACGGTAGACGCCTTGCTGACCAGCGCCGAACAGGCCCGACAGACCCAGACTCAGCCCACGTCCGCCAACGAAGCGCTGCGCACGATCGCGCAGGCCGTCGGTGACATAGACGAGCGAAACATGGTGATCGCCAGCGCTGCGGAAGAACAGGCTCAGGTGGCAAGAGAAGTCGACCACAACCTGGTGCGCATCCGCGACCTGTCGATCCAGACCTCTGCCGGGGCAGAACAGACACACTCGTCCAGTCAGGAACTGTCACGTCTGGCTGACGACCTCAGCGCTTTGGTCCGTCGTTTCAAAGTGTGAAACCAGTCGTGGTGCCGGGCGCCTGATGAAAATCAGGGGCCCGTCGCACACCGAAGCCCTCCTGATACCTCTTCAGCAAAAACGCCGAAGCCTCGCCTTCCGAGCAGTCGAAAAAATCAACGCTCCCGCCACCATCCCCGCCATCCCGGCGCCCGACAGATAACCCAGCGCTTGCTCGTAAGGCATCTCAGGCCAGCAGTGCCCCATGATGAATAGTGTGATCAGGGTGCAGAGGGTCATGGTTGAGAGGGATGCCAGTAAACCTCGTATCACAGCCATTATCACCTCACACGTCAGCGATACGCGTATACGCCAGATCAACAATTACACGCGGCACAATGTCACCCAGACCTCATCCAGTTCATCATCAAGCAAAAGCAGCGCCTCAAAACCCGAATCCGGAAACTGCCGATTGAGCTTAGCGCCCCAGCAATCGCGAATCACCGCACCCAGCTCGGCAGCCTCGTCGTAACCGATATCGCCCGGCAAGCTGGTGATCTCGACCATACTTATCCAGTAGGGTATTTTCCGAATAGGCACCTGCCGTTCCAGCGAGTCTTCATAATTGGTGTATGTGAAGTTCTCCTCGATGAAATACCCGCCTTCATAAATAAAAATCGTGGGATTGAAGAGCGCAGCGAAGCTTTCGATGACGTCTGCCGGAAAATTCAAACGCGACAGGCTCATGTAGAGATAGCAAAACTTTGATGTGTTGGCTCTATCCCCCACCACATAATCCGCATAAGGATATATGATCGGCACATCATCACTGCTAGAAGGCTCCGACCGAAAGAGACCCTTGAGTCGTTCAAGTATTTTTAAGCTCATCACAGCCGTACCAAAAGAGATTACGGCGAAGGAAGCAATGTCAACTGCGCCGTCGTTCTGCCTTGCGAATCGGTGAACTCGACTTCGTGCGCAATATCCGGAACAAAGAATTCATGCACAATCGTTCCTGTTGTCCCTTTGAGCAAACCTTCATCAGGAACATCCACTTCAAGCCTGACCACGTCGAGCAATCTAAAATCCATTAGGCACATCCAAAGCCCTTCAAACCTTAATCCGAAAAGCCAATCGTCACAAATACCTCACAGCCCTCATCATCGACAATCGCTCTGGCTTGGGCAAAAGACGGGCCGAATTCAGAGGCAAGTCTGGCGTTCCAGCTTCCCGCCAATGCATTCGCGACAACCGTCGCTTCAGGCACTGAGAGATTCTCAAAAAGTCCCGTCACCTCAAGCAGGTTCATCCAGAACTGATTCTTGGCTGGAGAGTTATCCGATTCCAACAGCGAGTGGTAATAAGCCTCATCAAAGTTCTCCTTAACAAAAACCCAGTCATCCACACGTATAAAATCAGGCCAGTACAGCTTCGCCATCCAGAGCGCAAGATCAGCAGGCAGGCGCTGCGTATGATGAATCGCATGCATGAATGTAATCGAAGCCCGAGACAGGGTGATGAGCATTATCGGCCCGGAACGACGCAACATCGTAGGATCCCATATCAGTCAGCCAATTCACGCAACGCTGAAAACGGACTTAACCGTTCAGGAACATCACTCCATATGATCCACTCATGACTGTCAAAGGCTTCAAGTGCGATAAAACAGTTTTGCGGCGGCTCATCCACCTCGATGGGTTTCCTGATCTTGTCGACAGAATCCACGGCGACGATAAAGCAGTCGAAGACCTGCTCGATATCATTGGCAAATAGGCGCAGCTCTTCCCAACTGAATAACCATCCTTTTTCGAGGTCTCGCAAACGCTCCTCAAAGTCAGGCATAGCCAGACCAGCCGGAGCGATGCCGACACCGTAAAAACTCAAGCACGACCCAGATCCATTTGTTATCAGGAACAAATGACAGCATTTCCTTCAAGTTAAAAATAAAGCCTTCACCCGTTACCGGGATAGTCAGCGTATTCATTAGGGGTACTCCAAAGGTTTAGCATCTCCATGCTTAAGGGTTCCTCCTGTTTCATTGGGGGTCCAATCGTGCTGATATGGATTTGTATGATTTTCAGGGCGGCCATGATCTGTAAAGTCGATGTCCCGACTGGGCACCAATGCGCCTGCCTCATCTTCACGCCACTCACGTGCTTGCCTGTAGTCTCCACGACGCCCCTTTTTATTACCCAGTTGTGTATGCGGAACATCAGAATCAGGAATATGGTTACCGTGCTTGTCTCTAGTTAGTTTTCTGTCCGGCCGATATAAATATGCCGGCACAACCGCCTTCGCCTGCGGAATCACAACCGTCTGCGATCCGCTCCCCTCGCCTTCAGCAATCCCTGCCTCGTAAACCCTGGCTTTCTTGAGATTAGCGCCCAGCTTGCCCAGTGTCTCGCCTAACCGTGTGAGCAGTGGCGTCAGTCGTGTGGAAGCAACTGATGCGCGTGCTGCGAGGCCGGTGCCGCCGGTCAGGAAAACAAGCAGGGCTGCCAATACGATCTCGAAGACCATGCCTGCGGTGAATTCGAGGATGGACTCGTGATTCTGGATGCTGACGTATTCTGCGGCAAAGTCTCGCAATACACGCTTGCTGGCTGCATCTTCAAAGATGTAGTTCGCAGCCTCGTAAGCCTGCGCCATCTTTTCCCGGCTGATGGTTGCGGGATCAAAACCCAGTGCTGCGGCCAGATCACGGTATTGGCCCCCGTGTATTGCTCCAGAAATGAATCCAGCCAGCCTTTTCCGGGTTCCGGTTCAGCCTTCCAGGCCGCCACTGCCGCCTGTGCAAGCTCATCAAAGGGGTTGGCCAGATCAGCAAATTCAAGGTTTGACTCAACCAGCCCCCAAGCGCCGTACAAAAATCCCCGTCCCAGTGCGATCTGGGCATAAAAGACATTGGCAACCGCACTGCGCTGTGTCTGGATCGCTGTCAGACGGTCGGCTTCGACTCGCTCGGCGGCCAGGATTTCATGCAGCACCTTTTGCAGCTCTGATCGAATGCACCCAGCTGCGCTTTCGGATCGAACCGCGGATTGAGCCGGATTCTGTGCGCACGGCCTTCAATCACCTGACTGAGAAAACTCTTGGAATCCAGTGTGCCCCGGATGACTTGACCGTTTTCTTGAGTGAGATCCCAAGAACAACCAGCCAAAGACTCACCGTTACTCCAGAGAAATCGAACGCCTACCAGACAGCCGGGTTTAGGCTCTTGCGCATAAAGCGTGCGTGGCGGCTGATTTTCCCAGGTGGATGCGGGCGGTCGCGGCTTCAGCGGGGATTTGGCAGGTCCAGCAGGACGGCATACACCCGGCGTCGGCGAATAGTTGCCTCTGGTGTCGTAACCCCCCATTGCGCTGAACTCCTTGTATCAATGGTCACGCATCCATGCGCTGGGCAGTGCAGGTCAGTCGGTCATGAACCTTGGCTGAAGGTGAGCAGATGAAAAACAGCCGGCGAGTTTAAGCACTGACGCGAGATCGTCCAGCGTCAAAAAGTATCGGAAGATGTCGATGCCACAGGCTGAAACGCATTCAGCACGATGCCGCCGTAGGAGAGCGGCATTCGCCGACTGAAGGATTGAAATGTATCGGAAGGTGTATCAGCGTACCGCTTCGAACTCGTGACCGCAGGCCAGGCAGTGGCTCAGCCATTCACCCAGAAACAGATTCAGTTGGGCCTTTTCATCGGGCTGGTGCATGTCGGCGTTGGGGTACGGATAAATCCCCCGGAAGCGACGGGCATGTTCGGCGCCAATGACTTCGGCCATGCGGGCGTCGTGGTAGACCTGCACTTCAAGACTGGGCAATGGCAGCCACGGCAGGCTGTGTTCCTGGCGCACTTGCAGGGTGGTGGTGTAAGGGCAGTCGAGCAAAACCTCGACCGCCAGCACGCCCAGCATTTGATCACCCTGGGTGACCGCAACGCGGCGCGAGCGCTGTTGGTTGCGCATGTCCGGCAGCAATCGCATCAAGCGCGCGTAGTTGGCCTCGCACGCAGCCTGAAGCCCGGCAAGATCAACACGGTAGCGCTCGCGCAGTAGATTCACGACCATAACCCCCTTATTTCAGCGCGGTTCAACGCCAGCCATTGCAAGGCGATAATCGTTGCCGCGTTCATGATTCTTCCGTCAGCCACAGCCTGCATCGCATCGTCGAACGACCAGACCGTCACGCGGATGTCTTCGCCTTCGGATTCGAGCCCGTGCAGCCCGCCTGCCCCCTGACTGTCGCACTGCCCCATGAACAGGTGAACGAACTCGTCACTGCCGCCCGGCGAAGGAAAGTATTTAGTGATTGGCCACAGCGCGCCGAACACAAGCCCAGCTTCCTCTTCTGCCTCACGATGAGCAACTTCTTCCGGTTGCTCATCCTTGTCGATCAGACCCGCCACCAGTTCGATCAGCCAAGGGTTGGCTGCCTTCTCGACCGCGCCCACGCGAAACTGTTCGATCAGCACCACTTCATCACGTTTTGCGTCATAAGGCAGGACACACACTGCGTCGTGGCGAACGAAAAGTTCGCGGCTGATTTCCTTGCTGGTGCCGCCATCGAACAACTCGTGGCGCAGGTACAACTTGTCCAGCTTGTAGAAACCCTGAAAGCAGTTTTCCCGCCGGGTGATCTCGAAAGCCGTCGGTGCTGAACGGGTGGTCTGGGTCATAGGTTTCTCGCTTGGCGCTGTCTTGAACGTGCGACCATCCTAACGCGCATCGACCACCAGATGCAGCCCCCTTAAAGAAGCAGGGTAGACGCCCGCCACGTAAAACAATTCTAATCCGCCCAGTGGCGAACCGAACCGGGCGTTTGCAGTCCAACCAGCCTGCACACGCACAACGCAACCGCCTTCACTGACACTGCCAAGGATCAACATGTCGTTATTGAGGATCACTTCACTGGCTTGCCTGGCCCTGTTGCTCGGCGCCTGCCAAAGCCTCTTCACGCCCAACATGCGCGCACCGCTGCAGGTTCAGCGCGATGCTTCCGAGCTGATCAAGCCGGGCTGCACCACCGCCGATTGCCCGTTGGTGAACATCGATACCGTGCACTTTCCTGACGAGCCGAAGCTGGACGCCATCGTCCAGAAGACCCTGCTGCAGCTGACGGTCGCCGACAGCAGCACGCCGCCGCCAGCGTCGATCAAGGCCTATCAGGAACAGTTTCTGAACCGCGCTCAAGGCCGCAACAGCAGCTACCTGCAAGCCAAGGTACGCGAACAGCATGACGGTATCGTGGTCGTCGAGCTTTCCAGCTACCTGGACACCGGCGCCGCACACGGCGATCCCGGCCGTGCGTTCATCAACTATTCGCGCCAGCAGCAGAAAGCCCTGACGCTGGCCGACATGGTGATCC
>NZ_MUIO01000057.1 GCF_002087235.1 Pseudomonas floridensis
CGCCATCGACGCCATTCGTGACCACAAAGCCGTCTACCTGATGGCCGTCGGCGGTGCCGCTTACCTCGTCGCCCAGGCGATCAAGAAATCCAAAGTCGTGGCCTTCGCCGAACTGGGCATGGAAGCGATCTACGAGTTCGAGGTCAAGGACATGCCGGTCACGGTTGCCGTCGACAGCAACGGCGAGTCCGTCCACATCACTGGCCCCGCGATCTGGCAGAAGAAGATCAGCGACAGCCTGGCGGTGGAAGTGCAGTAAGTTACTTCCGGTAATGCACGATATGAAGAACCCGGCGAAAGCCGGGTTTTTTGTGAGCGTTTGAAGCGGCCCATTACGTGAACAGCTGGAAGACAACCAACGCTCCGATTCACTTCTGGCGCGATTCGCACTGACCGGGCGGCTGCCAGCATTGGTTCGTCCATGACTGGCAACGCGTCACCTACGGTGTTTCAGCGCTGCCTCCAGGCATTCCAGAAAGATCTGAACACGGCGCGGAATCTGGTGGCGTGTGGGTAATACGGCGGTGATCACCAGTTGCTCGGGTAATACGTCTTCAAGCTCCACGGCACGCAGGCTGCCCTGAGCGACGTCATCACGTACATCCCAATACGTGAGCAGCGCCAGGCCCATCCCTTGTTTGCAGGCGGTGCGGACTGCTTCGACACTATTGGCTGAAAACATCCCCTCCCCTTTGAACAGCACCGCTTCGCCATCCCGCACAAAGGGCCAGTGCGGCATTCCCTGTAATCCGATGCAACGATGGTGATGAAGATCGTGAAGGAGGCGGGGCAAGTCGTGCTCAGCGAGATAGTCCGGGCTTGCGCACAAGATCCGTGGGTTGTCGGCCAGTGGACGAGCCACCAGGGTCGAATCACGCAATGTGGCTATGCGAATCGCTACGTCGATTCCCAGCCCCACGATATCGACAATGCTGTCAGACAGATTCAGGTCGATCCGCAGCGCCGGATGTTCGCTCAGAAGTGTCGGAATCAGCGGCATTAGAACGCTTTGTCCGAACACGGTAGGGGCCGTCACCTTCAATACGCCGCTGACCGACCCTGCCCCTGTCTTCAGCGTGGCTTTGGCGGCCGCGCTGGCTTCGAGCAGCGTGTGGGCGAATGGCAGAAACGTCTCGCCCTCGGGCGTCAGCGAACTCGAGCGCGTCGTTCGGTGCACCAGCCGGACGGACAACTCCTGTTCGAGCGCTGCCAGCCTGCGCGAAATGGCCATGGGAGAGACTCCCAGGCGTCTTGCGGCACTGGACATGCTGCCGCTTTCGACAATGACCGCAAAGGCCTCGACGTCAGAAATTTGCATGGTTCGTATCCGTTTCCGTTAAGGCGACTTATCTGTTCAGCCAGGTTTTACGCAGCTTGTTAACGCCCTAATCTACCTGGACCTGCTTTAAAGGCAATCCAGACCGAGAGGAAACGCACCGTGCTGCCTTCAACGATTCTAACGCCTTACGATATTGCGGCCTGCTCCTTGAAGAACCGTTTCGCCGTAGCCCCCATGACACGTGTCAGCGCGTCGGAACACGGGCACGCGACGCCGGAGATGGTCCGCTATTACGAACGCTTTGCCCTCGGCGGCTTTGGACTGGTCATTACCGAAGGCATCTACACTGACCAGCAACACTCGCAGGGTTACGCGTTCCAGCCAGGCCTTACCGATGACGCACAGGCTCACGCGTGGCAAGCCATCACGGACAGCATTCACCAGCATCAGCGCAAGGTCTTTGCCCAGATCATGCACGCCGGAGCGCTTAGCCAGGGCAACCGTTTTGTCGACACTCCGGCCGCCCCTTCGGCGTTACGTCCCAAGGGAGAGCAGATGGCGTTCTATCGCGGTGAAGGGCCTTATCAAGTGCCCCGTGCGATGACCGAAAACGACATTGCCGATGCTATCGAAGGCTTTGCTCGAGCAGCAGCGCTGGCGGTCAATACGGCGGGCTTTGACGGGCTCGAGATTCACGGTGCGAACGGCTACCTGCTCGATCAATTTCTGACTGACTACACCAATCAGCGTAACGATCGCTGGGGCGGCGGCCTGGCGCAGCGGATCGAGCTGATCCTGGAAGTGGTCAAGGCCGTGAAGGCTGCGGCAGGAAAAGTGCCGACAGGCGTGCGAATTTCTCAAGGCAAGGTCAATGACTTTGAACACAAGTGGGCTGAACAGGAACGCGCCGCAGAGATGATTTTCGGCTCACTCCGCGAGGCAGGCGTCGACTTTATTCATGTCACCGAACACGACGCCTGTAAGCCTGCGTTTTCCGAAGGGGGCGCCAGCCTGGTTGAACTGGCGCGTCGCTATGCACCCGCGACGACGCTGATCGCCAATGGCGGTCTGCATACACCAGAGCAACTGTCCCGCAGCCTGGACGACGGCGCCGATGTCATCGCAATCGGGAAAGCCGCACTGGCCAATCCCGACCTGCCCAAACGACTGGCCAGCGGAATGCCTCTGGCTGATTTCGATGGTTCGATTCTGGGCCCCATCGCCAATATCAAACAGGTTGAGCTGACAGCGTCCTGATCGCGAGGTAGAAGCGGACAGCAACGTCCGCCTCTACCTGAATGGACAGACGAGGGCTCTAGCCGCGCCTTACCGCTGACCGCTTCTCCAGAACTTGAAGGCAACGACCATCAGCCATGCACCCACCAAAACGCATAGCACCGACGTCGGCACCGAACCAAAGGTTTCCTGAAACGCCGGAAGCGCGCGGGCTCGATACGTGCGTTCGATCACTTCGCCATTGAGAATCGAGACAGCCCTGTAGAACGACGCCAGACCGAGACACGCGATGATCACGGCCAAGACCCTGATCAGGAAAGCGCCTCCCCCGCTTAAATTTTTCATCGACTCCCCGGATGTCCGTCCAGAACATTGTTCGCGACTGCCGCCCCGCAATATCCCGGTATCTGTGGCTGGCCGGAATCCAATAACGAAGCGGCTTCTGCCAATACCTGCTGGCTCAGGATTTACTTTTTCTGAGGTACGCCACGTAACTCGCTGACAAACTTGTCAATGTCGGGCGAGAAGTTCACGTTGATGGCGCGCCAGCCGTTCTTGCCGTTATACATCTGCACTTTTAACCCCATCGGCTTTTGGGCGTAGTTCAGTACGTAATTCAAGACGCTATAGCGCGTGCCAAATTGCTCTTCCCGATAAAGGCTCGCATCCAGGAAGTCGCCCGTGTCCTTGAACTGCTCCTGCAGCTGTATGGCAAAGCCGTCCAGCATCGGGTTGGACTCGTTAAGCTTTTCATCGTACTTGCTCATGGCGCGGAACATCGCTTTGATGTCTTTCTTGCCGACGCTCTCGATGACAGCCTCGGGGATGCCGTCGTAGGCATTGGCCGTATCCTGGGCCTGGGTAATGCTGGCGTGGAGTAGCATGAACATGGGCAGAGCCAGGTAGCGGATACGCATGCAGATTCCTTAGAAATTGGTTGAGGCGTTTTATGTATCGGCGGTGAAAGGCGTTGCTTTACAGGAATGGCTGATGGGGGAGCGACGCTGCTCAATGGCTGATGCTTGGCCTGGGCAACGGCGTGGGCTGGAAGGAGGTGCGTCGGCGGGTGGCAGGTTATAGGTTTCAGGTTCCGGGAGCGTTGTTGGGACTTGGAAGGTTGGGCGCGTTTGAGTGGGTGGGGGCTGCTGTCGGCCAATTGGAGTCATTCGGTGATGACATCAAACCGTCGAGACGTGCCTACAAAGTCGGATGCGATTCCCTTTCTCTTCATGAGGCCTTAAGGAAACTCTGAAGAAGCCCCCCAAACTTGGCAGAATGCCTGATCTCAACCGCCGAGACGCCTGATGAAGCAGATGACCTTCGCCGACGCCGAGTACGCTGGCAAACGCAAGCAAACCCGTAAAGAGCGTTTCCTGATCGAGATGGATAAGGTCGTGCCCTGGAAGGGATTGATCAATCTGATCGAGCCTCATTACCCCAAGGGCGAAGGTGGCCGTCCCGCCTATCCGTTAATGGCGGTGCTGCGCATACATCTGATGCAAAACTGGTTCGGCTACAGCGATCCTGCGATGGAGGAAGCGTTGTACGAAACAACAATCCTGCGCCAGTTTGCGGGATTGAGTCTGGATCGGATTCCCGATGAAACCACCATTCTCAACTTCCGGCGCGTGTTGGAAAAACACGAGTTGGCAGAGGGGATTTTGCAGGTCATCAACGGCTATCTGGGTGATCGTGGTTTGATGCTGCGCCAAGGCACCGTGGTCGATGCGACGATCATTCACGCGCCGAGTTCAACCAGGAACAAGGACGGCAAACGTGATCCTGAGATGCATCGTAAGCGCTCCATAAACCCCACCGATCTTAATATGGCTGGCGCGGTCAGCTAAGCGATGCGGGTGAGCAGTTCCATGGCAGCAGAGCTTCGTAGTCTGCTACAGACGAGGCGTGCGGCAGGCGTTCCAGTGCGTGGCGCAGCCACGCATAGGGCTCTTGGCCGTTGGCTTTAGCGGTCTCGACCAGGCTGTAGAGTTGAGCACTGGCCGTCGCGCCCTTGGGCGTGTCGCTAAACAGCCAGTTCTTTCTTCCGATCACGAAGGGGCGGATCGCGCGTTCAGCGGCGTTATTGTCGAGCGGCAGGTAGCCTTCCTCGACATATCGCTCCAGCTTGCTCCAGTTACTGGCGAGGTAACTGATGGCTTTGCCCAGAGCGTTCTGAGCAGTGACCTGTGGCTGCGTCTTTTCGATCCAACTTTTCAACTGAACCAGTATCGGCAGGCTTTGTTCGTGACGACCGATCTTACGTTCAGCGTCGCCGCAAGCCTTTAGGTCGCGTTCGAT
>NZ_MUIO01000058.1 GCF_002087235.1 Pseudomonas floridensis
TGACGATCATGTCGTAGTCACGCGAGCGCAGGCGATTGATGTACTGCGAGACGTCGGCGCGGCGAATCACCAGTTCGATTCCCAGATCGCTCAGGTTGCGTTTGTAAGGCAACAGGATGCGTTCGAACTCGGTCTGGGCAATCAGAAATTCCAGTTTGACCGGGTTGCCTTGGGCGTCGACCATTTTGTCGTCGACGATTTTCCAGCCGGCTTCCTGCAACAGCTGGAACGCGCGACGCTGTTGCGGGCGGATCATGCCGCTGCCGTCGGTGACCGGCAGCGTAAAGGCTTCGGTAAAGACCCGGTCCGGAATCTTGCCGCGCAACGGCTCCAGAATTTTCAGTTCGTCTGGCGATGGCAGGCCACTTGAGGCCATTTCCGAGTTGTCGAAGTAACTCTTCGTACGGCTATAGGAACCGTTGAACAGCTGCTTGTTCGTCCATTCGAAATCCAGCAACAGGCTTAGCGCCTCACGCACCCGAACGTCCTGGAACACCGGCTTGCGCAGGTTGAAGACGAAGCCCTGCATGCCGGTCGGGTTGCCGTTGGGCAGCTCTTCCTTGATCAGTCGTCCGTCCTTGACTGCAGGGGTGTTGTACGCCGTAGCCCAGTTCTTGGCGCTGGTTTCTATCCAGTAATCGAACTGCCCGGCCTTGCCCGCTTCCAGCGCAACGGTGTTGTCGCGGTAATAATCGGTGGTCAGAACATCGAAGTTGTAGAAACCCTTGTTGATCGGCAGGTCCTTGGCCCAGTAATCCTTGACCCGCTCGTAGCGCACCGAGCGTCCGGCCTTTACGTCGACGACCTTGTACGGCCCGCTGCCCAGTGGAAAGTCCAGATTGCCTTTGCTGAAGTCGCGGTCGGCCCAGAAATGCTTGGGCAGCACCGGCAGTTGGCCAAGAATCAGTGGCATCTCGCGGCTGCCGCTGTGCTTGAACTTGAACAGCACGCGCAACGGATCTTCGACGATCACCTGGTCGACATCGGCGTAGTAGCCTTTGTACATGGGAGAACCATGCTCCATCAGCGTCTTGAAGCTGAACTCCACGTCGTCGGCGCGGATGGGATGACCATCGTGGAAGCGCGCCTCGGGTCGCAGGTAGAAGCGCACCCAACTGTTGTCCGGGGCCTTTTCGATTTTGCCTGCGACCAGTCCGTATTCGCTGAACGGCTCGTCCAGGCTGGCGCGGGCGAGGGTGTCGTAGATCAGGCCGATGTCATCCGCCGGCACGCCCTTGTTAATGAATGGATTGAGGCTGTCAAAGCCGCCGAAACCGGCCTGCCGCAGCGTGCCACCCTTGGGGGCATCCGCATTCACGTAGTCGAAATGTTTGAAGTCGGCCGGGTATTTGGGCGCTTCGTCATAGAGTGTCACGGCGTGCTGAGGCGCAGCCTGGACGGTGCAGGCCAGGCCGGCCAGCAGCACGGCGGCTATCGGCAGACGCAGGGAGTGCAAACGGGTCATCGGGGCTTCTCCAGAGACTTGAGCCACCACGCACGCAGCCCCAGGGTGTAGGGCGGGGTGGTGACCATGGCGAATCGATTGCGATACGCAAGGCGATGATTGTTCAGGTACCAGTTGGGAATGCTGTAGTGCTGGGAGAGCAGGACGCGGTCCAGCGCGCGGGCGGTAGCGACCTGTTCGTCGCGGGTCTGCGCCGCCAGCAGCTTGTTGAGCAGGGCGTCGACGACCGGGTTGGCCACACCGGCGTAGTTCTTGCTGCCGTTGATCGTGGCCTGGCTGGAATGAAAGTACTGCCATTGCTCCAGACCCGGGCTGAGGGTCTGTGGCAGGGTCATCAGAATCATGTCGAAGTCGAAACGATCCAGGCGCTGTTTGTACTGTGCGCGATCCACGGTGCGCAGCCCGGCGTTGATGCCCAGGCGTCGCAGGTCTTCGATATAGGGCAGCAGAATGCGTTCCAGGCTGGGGTTGACCAGCAGAATCTCGAAGCGCAGCGGCTGATTGGCGGCGTTGAGCAAACCTCTGTCGGTCAGCTTCCAGCCTGCGCTGCCCAGCAGGCCCAGCGCCTTGCGCAGAGTTTCACGGGGAATGCCGCCACCGTCGGTCTTCGACGGCATGTAGGGCTGGGTGAGCAGGCTGGGCGGCAGTTGATCCCGGTAGGGCGCCAGCGCAAGCCATTCGCCACCGGTCGGCAGTCCGCTCGCGGAAAATTCACTGTTCGGGTAATAGCTGGTCGAGCGCGCATAGGCGTCGCTGAACAGCGTGCGGTTGGTCCATTCAAAATTGAACAGCAGGCCCAGCGCTTCCCGCACCCTGACGTCGGAGAAGGCGGTGCGTCGGGTGTTCATGAACAGCCCTTGGGTCTGGGTCGGAATCTTGTGCGGTATCTGGGCTTTGATCACATCGCCGTTGGCGACGGCCGGGAAGCTGTAACCGTTGGCCCAGTTCTTGGCCTGGTGTTCGATATAGATGTCGAATTCGCCCGCTTTGAACGCCTCGAAGGCCACGTCGCTGTCGCGGTAGAACTCGACTTCCACCCGGTCGAAATTGTATTTGCCGCGGTTGACCGGCAGGTCCTTGCCCCAGTAATCCTTGACCCGCTCGAACACCAGATGACGTCCGGGCTGCACGCGGGTAATGCGATACGGGCCACTGCCCAGCGGCGGCTCGAAGGTCGTGGCCTTGAAGTCTCGGTCTTTCCAGTAATGCTGCGGCAGCACGGGCAGTTCGCCCAGACGCAGGATCAGCAGCGGATTGCCTGCGCGTTTGAACACAAAGCGAATGCGATGGCGGTTGAGGATGTCGACGCGCTGCACTTCCTGCAAAGCGGTGCGGTACTGAGGATGGCCGTCCTTGAGCAGCGTGCGGTAAGAAAATGCCACGTCATAGGCGGTGATCGGTTTGCCGTCGTGGAAGCGCGCTTGCGGGCGGATATCGAACACCACCCAGCTGCGGTCTTCGCTGTACTCCACTGACTGGGCAATCAGCCCGTAACTGGAGGTGGGTTCATCGCCTGAGGGGTCGTACTGCCCCGTGCCCACCATCAACGTCTCGTTCAGTTCGTTGACACCGTACTGCAGAAAATTGCCGGTCGACACCGGGCTGGTGCCCTTGAAGGTGTAGGGGTTGAGCGTGTCGAACGTGCCGAAAGCCATCATTCTCAGGGTGCCACCCTTCGGCGCCTCGGGATTGACCCAGTCGAAATGAGTGAAACTGGCCGGGTACTTGAGGACGCCAAACTGCGCATAGCCATGACTTTCGGTAATGGCTGCGTGGGCGCAGAAGCTCAAGGCCAGACTGACGATTAGCAGGAAGGGACGTATCACGATCCAGGCGACTTGGGCTTTCGGGTCGCTAACAGTAACAGCTTGTCCCGACAGGAAAAAGACTGGAGAGGAAGGGCGGGACAGAGACGCGCCTATGGCTGGCGTGCAGGTGTGTTTCCGAAGGTGACGCAGAACGTCAGGAGGGGCGTGCCAATGCGGGGCATTGGCACGCTGTTGGCGGCTATCAGTGCGGCAGATAGACCGTCAGGGTCTGGCCAGGCTTGAGTGCCTGGCCGGTACGCGGATTCCAGCGTTTGAGGTGCTGCATCTCGACGTTGAAGCGCTTGGCGACCAGGTACATCGAGTCACCTTTCTGGATCTTGTACTGCATGGATTTCTTTTCGCCATCCTTGCTGCCAGCGCTCGCGACGGTTTTGCTGCCTGCCTTGCCGCTGTCCTGCATGACCAGGGTCTGACCGATCTTGAGTTTCTTGCCGGACAGCTTGTTCCAGCGCTGAAGGTCTTCCACATCGACCTTGTTGGCCTGGGCGATGGTGGTCAGGTTGTCGCCGTTCTTCACTTTGTAGGTGCGGCTGCGGGCAGGCTTGTCATTGCTCGCCAGTGCTTCGAACACCGGCTGCGACGTGTTGAGCCCCGGCTTGACCGGAATGCTCAGCGACTGGCCTGCTTTCAGACGGTTGCCTGCCAGCTTGTTGTTGCTCTTGATTGAGCTGACGGTCACCTGATAACGACTGGCCAGGCTTTCCAGCGTGTCACCACGACGAACGCGGTAAGGCTGCCAGGCAACCAGCTCTTCCTGCTTCATGGTCGACAGGCTGGCGGTCAACAGCTGCGCCTTGGACGTAGGCACCAGCAAATGCTGAGGACCATCGATGGTGAGGCGCTTCTTGAATGCCGGGTTGAGCTGGATGAGTTCGTCTTCGTCGATGTCGGCCGCGCTGGCGACCTTGGACAGGTCCACCCGCTTGTTGAGCTCGACGACTTCGAAATAGGGTTCGTTGGCGATCGGATTCAGGTTCACACCGTAAGCTTCAGGCGACAGCACCACCTGGGAGAGCGCCAGCAGCTTGGGTACGTAATCCCGGGTTTCCTGCGGCAGCGGCAGGTTCCAGTAGTCAGTGGGCAGATTGAGCTTGTCGTTGCGCTCGATGGCACGGCTGACGGTGCCTTCGCCCGCGTTGTAGGCGGCCAGCGCCAGCAGCCAGTCGCCGTTGAACATGTCATGCAGGCGCGTGAGGTAGTCCAGCGCGGCGACGGTCGAGGCCTGGATGTCGCGGCGTCCGTCGTAGAAGTTGGTCTGACGCAGATTGAAATAGCGTCCCGTCGACGGAATGAATTGCCAGAGGCCAACGGCCTGACTGCGAGATACTGCCATCGGGTTGTAAGCGCTTTCGATCACCGGGAGCAGGGCCAGCTCCAGCGGCATGTTGCGTTCTTCGAGGCGCTCGACGATGTAATGCATGTACAGGCTGCCACGCTCGCCGGCGCTTTCCAGAAAGGACGGGTTATTGGCGAACCACAGGCGCTGCTGATCGATGCGAGGGTTCTGGTCATTGCCCTGCTGCAACTGAAATCCCTGGCGCATCCGTTCCCAGACATCCTGGGGAGGGGCCAATGGCGTTGCTGTCTTGTGGGTCAGAAAAATGGGTTTTTGCTTGATACCGGTGGCCAGATTGGGCGCGCGATAAGAGCTGGAAGGTTCGACGTGGGCTGTGCTCTGACAGCCTGCCAGAAGCGCACTCGCTGCTACAGCCACGGCCTGGGCCAACCGAGTCAATGCGTCCGAATTTACAGGCTTGCTTATAGATGACGACATTGTTCGGGGGGTACATCCAGACGAAAATGTCGGGCGATTCTAGAAAGCACGCTGCCGCTGGTCAACCTTTCAGAATTTTATTGCCGTTTGATGGTCGCTTCAGAACTTATCTTTCCAGGCCCTCAAGCTGGCAAAAACCGCACTCTGCGAGGTGTTTTGCGTGCCGGCCCGTTCGTCCGCTTTTTCTTTAACGGATGTTTCGTGGGTACGAAGAAAGGGGTTTGTGCGCTTTTCCAGAGCTAGATTGGAAGGCAGGGTGATGCGATTTTGATCACGCAACCGAACGACTTCGGCAAGTCGCTCGGCAATATCCTGGTTATCCGGCTCCACCGCCTGCGCGAACCGCAGGTTGCTCAGGGTGTACTCGTGGGCGCAATAGATCAGTGTGCTGTCCGGCAAAGCGGCCAGTCGGCTGAGCGATTCATGCATTTGTTGTGGAGTGCCTTCGAACAACCTGCCACAGCCCGCGGCGAACAGGGTGTCGCCGCTGAACAGCAATGGTGTCGTCGCGTCGTCATGGTAGAAAGCTATGTGGCCGAGGGTATGACCGGGCACGGCGTGAACCGAGAATTCGAGGCCCAGCACGGTGATGCGGTCATGATCGTTCAGCGCGACGTCACGTGCAGGGATGTTTTCTGCCTGCGGACCGTGGACCGTTGCGCCGCAGACCTGTTTGAGCTCGGCGACACCGCCCACATGGTCGTTGTGATGATGCGTGATCAGAATGTCGGTGAGCCTGTGGTCGGAATGTTCCTCGAGCCAGGCCAGCACCGGCGTCGCATCTCCCGGATCGACTACGGCACAGCGTTTGGTCGAAAGGTCTTGTAACAACCAGATGTAGTTGTCATTGAAAGCGGGAAGGGCATGGATCTGTATCATGGCGCAGTTCGCATCGCGGAGAACAATGGTGCATCTTAGAGTCTGTTGCTGTTGTATGCGAGCACCTCTGGAGGAGAACTCATGACCGATGAAGCGTTCGCTCAGGCCGATCCTGAATGGCTTGCGTTGATCCGCGCCGCTCGCCAATGGCTGTCCGGCCCGCTTGGCCAGCTTCTGCTCGAAGAGGAACGCCGCGTTCTGGAAGATGAACTCGGCCGATACTTTGGCGGCTATCTGGTGCATTACGGACCGTCTGCGCAAACACCGCCCGTTGCACAACAGGTGCAGCGCAACGTTCGACTCGGTGCTCCGCTACCGGGCGTCGAGATTGTCTGCGAAGAGCAGGCCTGGCCCTTGAGCGAGCATGCAGCCGATGTGGTGGTGCTGCAACACGGGCTGGATTTTTGCCTTTCGCCCCACGGTCTGCTGCGTGAAGCCGCCAGCAGCGTGCGTCCGGGTGGCCATTTGCTGATCATCGGCATCAACCCCTGGAGCGCTTGGGGCGTACGCCATGTGTTCGCCCGCGATGCACTGCGCAAGGCTCGCTGCATTTCGCCATCGCGGGTCGCCGACTGGCTTAACCTGCTGGGCTTCGCGCTGGAGAAACGCCGCTTCGGGTGCTATCGTCCGCCCCTTGCTTCGGCGGCATGGCAGTCACGTCTTCTAGGGCTGGAAAACCTCGGCGAAGGGCGACAAAGCCCTGGTGGCGGCTTCTATCTTCTGGTGGCACGCAAACTGGTGGTGGGCTTGAGGCCATTGCGGCAGGTTCGCCGCGAGCCGATGGGCAAGCTGATTCCGCTGCCCATGGCCAAGGTCAGCCGGACGACTCAGGAACCGTGAACCCGGCCCATGCCCGCGACGAAGCCCATCATTCTGGAAAGGTTGTAATGAGCGATAGCGTTGAACTCTTCACTGACGGTGCCTGCAAGGGCAATCCCGGCCCCGGCGGCTGGGGAGCCCTGCTGGTCTGCAAGGGCGTCGAAAAGGAGTTATGGGGCGGCGAAGCCAACACCACCAATAACCGCATGGAATTGACCGGGGCCATTCGCGGCCTTGAAGAACTCAAGCGGCCTTGCGAAGTGACCCTGGTCACCGACTCGCAGTACGTGATGAAAGGCATCACCGAGTGGATGGTCAACTGGAAGAAGCGTGGCTGGAAGACAGCAGCCAAGGAACCGGTCAAGAACGCCGACCTTTGGCAGCTGCTGGATGAGCAGGTCAACCGGCATACTGTGAAATGGCAATGGGTGCGCGGCCATATCGGCCATCCCGGCAACGAGCGCGCCGACCAGCTGGCCAATCGTGGCGTCGATGAGGTTCGCGGCATCAAGCACGGCTAGACGACGCGCTGCCGGTCGATGGCCGGGCAGGGCGGTCGGCTGCCAGCGACTGCGGCATGTTAAGATCGCGGTCTGTAAACGAGGCTACAGTTCATGGCAATGCAAAACACAGACAACAGGTCGATCGTACTCGATACCGAAACCACCGGTATGCCAGTCACCGATGGCCACCGCATCATCGAGATCGGTTGCGTCGAGTTGATCGGGCGTCGCCTGACCGGGCGGCATTTTCACGTTTATCTGCAACCTGACCGCGAGAGTGATGAAGGCGCGATCGGTGTACACGGCATCACCAACGAGTTTCTGGTTGGCAAACCACGTTTCAATGAAGTCGCCGATGAGTTCTTCGAGTTCATCAAGGGTGCGCAGCTGATCATTCATAACGCGGCGTTCGACGTTGGCTTCATCAACAACGAATTCGCGTTGATGGGCGCACACGACAGGGCCGATATCAGCCAGCACTGTTCTGTGCTCGATACGCTGATGATGGCCCGTGAACGCCATCCGGGACAGCGCAACAGTCTCGACGCCTTGTGCAAGCGCTATGGTGTCGACAACTCGGGTCGTGAGTTGCACGGCGCCTTGCTCGACTCGGAGATTCTGGCTGACGTCTATCTGGCCATGACCGGCGGGCAGACCAGTCTGTCGCTGGCGGGCAATGCGTCCGATGGCAACGGTTCTGATGGCGGGACGAGCAATCGGGGCAGCGAAATTCGCCGCCTGCCTGCTGATCGCAAGCCGTGTCGCATCATTCATGCAAGCGAAAGTGAACTGGCCGAGCATGAAGTGCGTATGTCTACCATCGCCAAGGCTTCCGGCGCGCCCGCGCTGTGGGTACAGCTGCTGGAGGCTCAGGCGCAGGCTTCATCCTGACAGCAACCTGCAAAGTGGTGACATGACTGTGGCAAATCCAGCGTTGAGTATCCGGGTCGCGGACGAGTGCTTCGAGGATTACATCCTCAACAGCGAATTCACGTTCACTGTCTCGGGCTACGCAACGCCAAAGGTCGGCGAGCGCGTCGAATCCTGGGAGGTGGAGCCGGTTGAACCCTACCGCAAGAACTACGGCATCGATTCTCAGGAGTTCTGCGATTATCGCGGCGCATCGGACAGTTCGGTGCTGGTGGCATGGCTGGACGACCGGGCTGTCGGGCACATGGTGCTCAGCAAGCACTGGAGTGGGTTCGCCTATGTCGACGAGTTGGCGGTGGACGAGTCGGCGCGTCGGCATGGTGTGGCACGCTCGCTGCTGGATGTGGCGCAGTTCTGGAGTCGCAAGCGCAACCTGCCTGGCATTACGCTGGAGACTCAGAACAACAATCTGGCGGCCTGCCGTCTGTACGAGCAATGTGGCTACGTGGTGGGCGGTGTCGATCATATGCGCTATCGCGGCATTGATCCGCAAACCCGGGAAGCAGCGATCTTCTGGTACCTGATCTTTCCCCAGCCCTGATCCGCGCCTGGTCAGGGTCTGGATGTACAGCCTTTACTTGGGAATGCGGGTCATCTTCACGCCCGATTGCACCAGTTCGAAATCGTCTCCGCCCAGATGCTTGACGCGATCACCGATAGCCAGTCGATAGGTAATGACGGGCTGATCGCTCTGAGCCTCATCCGGCTGTGATTCCTGGAACTCATGCACCGGGTAGATGCGGCCTTCCGCATCTCTGGCATGAAATTGACCGACGAGAACTGAAGCCATTTGCTTTGAAACCTCTGAAACTGAAGATAACCGCTGGTTTACGAATCCATCGGCTTGTGTAGACCACTGATTTATAGGGGAGTTTGCCGCAGGCAAAAAAATAGTCGGCGCAGGTGTGCACCTGATTTGAATGAAACGGTTCGCCCTGCATCTAAAATCCCGGATGTGATCCATACCTAACCCTCCCACGAATCAGATGACGGATATATTCATGAGCCAGGTTCATTCCATCGCCGTGTTGGTCGGCAGTTTGCGCAAAGCCTCCATCAATCGAAAAATCGCACTTGCGCTGGCAGAGCTGGCCCCGGACACGCTGAAGCTGAACATCCTCGAAATCGGCGACCTTGCGCTGTACAACGAAGACATCGACGCCGAGTCGCCGCCACCGGCCTACAGCAGATTTCGCGAGCAACTGGCCGCTGCGGACGGCGTACTTTTCGTCACGCCCGAATACAACCGTTCGGTGCCGGGCGCATTGAAAAACGCCATCGATGTCGGCTCGCGGCCGTATGGCAAAAGTGCTTTCAGCGGCAAACCGGGTGCCGTCATCAGTGCCTCGCCCGGCGCCGTGGGCGGATTTGGCGCCAACCATCATCTGCGTCAGTCGCTGGTCTTTCTGGACGTGCTCTGCCTGCAGCAACCCGAGGCGTATCTCGGCAACGCCGGAACGTTCTTTGATGAGGCAGGCAAACTGTCCGACAAGACTCGTCCGTTTCTGCAAGCCTTCATCGATGCCTTTGCCGCCTGGGTCGACAAAAACGCCAAGGCTCCGGGCAACTGACCCGGTAATCCGTGCCACTGCCGATTGGCAGGATTCGTCCATCGATTGCTTTATGTAACGCAGATAAAAATCCTGCCATCCATAAGCTGCTTCCTTTTTCCTCTCCCCATGTCCGGCCTGCCGGTGTGGGTGAGGAGCCGATTGAAAGGAAGTAGCAAGAATGTCTTCATCTCCACCGTATTTTTTCAGCACGTCACTCAAGACGCGATTCGCTCAGGATATTCAGACCGCGCTTGAAAAGGCCGTACTCAGTACCCGTGAAGGTGCCTGGCTGAAGCGCCTGGTCGATAACATCGAACAACCGCCAGACGCCGGGCCGCTGCCAAGGGTCGACAGACTGTTCATGGACGACGGTTCATGCGCATGCGCCGAGCTGGCGGGCGCCTTGATGATCAGCGATCCAGAGCAGGCGGATTCACCACTGTTTCTGAGTACGTTGATGTTCGGCATTGAACGGTTCGAACAGCGAACTGCGCTACTGGCTGCGTTGCAACAGCGATTCGACGAGATTCGTGACGCCTCGTCGGTGCTCAGCGCCGAACACGTCGAGGGTTCGCTGTTCGACAAGCGCTCCGCCTGGATCATGCGCCAGCAGGCCGAGCATCTTGAGCAGCTTGCGCTGCAACTGCATGAATTGCCGGACCTGCGCAAGGCGGTCGGGCAGGCTGTTCAGGGGAGCCTGCGCGATCTGAATACACAGGCCGGGGTCGATGTGTTCAGTCACCCGGTCCAGATCGTCGAGCCACCTTCATCGGCCGGACAGACGATCCTCCATGTGGCAGGCACTCAGCCGCTGGTTGACGTGGCGCTCAATCACTACGTGGTCGAGGCGATTCCCGCAGGTTTGCAAAGACAATTCATGGATGCCCGCGGGCGCGTGCTCTCCGAAGCCGAGTCGGCGCAGATCACCCAGGCTCTGGTCAGCGCAACACCTTTGGTAGGCGACGCCTTCGAGCAATTGCTGTCGTCCTACTGGACCAGGATCCGCACGGATGGCAGAACCATGCGCGACTACATGACTCACGCGCTGGCCGAGACGTTTCGTCAGCATTTGCTCATCGGTCGCGAGCGCGGCGTGCTGAACCAACAGCAATGGCGTGGTCTGAGCCGCGTATTGCCTTCCCATGCCGCACTGGCTGGCGATGCGGCACCGAGGGTGCGCAAGCTGTCGGTAGCGGTGGCCGGGCAGGAGCCTGTCAAAGTCGTTGGTCAATGGCTGATCGATTTTCCTCAGGGCGATCCTGCGGGTCTTTATCTGTACTGCCCGTCGCAAGGTGTACGTCGGTTTGACGATCTGGCGCGGCTGACTGCACATTTCTCCGGTTCTCACGGCCGAGCTGAGCTGCTGCGATCCTGTTCCTTGAACGACCATCCACTGATCAGGGAGCAGGGCGATATCGAGTTGCGCCTGGAGATTCTAGCCAGGGACTATTTTGCGGAGTGCGTGGACTCGGTCATTGCCCTGCAGAAGCGCAACCTGCGTTATGTGCTGGAGCTGCCGGCGCTGGGGTTCGAGAATACACCGGTACGGATCGATGATGCGCTGGATATCCGGGCGTTGATCGATGGGCGTCTGACGGCCCTGCATGACTCGTGGCGCTGGCGCTCCGGTTCGACGGATTTCGGCCTGTTCTGGAGCGCTGCCGCGCCAGCAAGGCTGCCGCACCTCTCGGGCGTCACGGCTCCTGTTCGAACCTGGTCTGGCAAGCTGGACAAGATCAGTCGGCTGATCGAGCGCATGGAGCCGCTGCATTCCGGCGTGGATGGCTGCATGCGCAACGCACTGAATTTTTATCTGGCGCTTGTTGGCGGCCCGCATCTGGATGCCCGTGCGCTCTGGGTCTTGCCGGGTGATGACGACCAGCCACCGGTCGCGCTGCTTTCGCTGGCGCTCGAACGCGTCTGCGGGCAGCGGCACGCTGCGCTGTCTGGCAGCGCCATCTTGCAAGGGCTGCGGGTCACGCTATCCACGCCGTCGGTAGATTATCTTCCGATATCGCTGCTGGAGCAGATGCTGGGCAATGTTCTGGATGGTTTTGCCGCACGCTATGCGCGGCAGATCACGGATTTCTACGAGCGTCCGTTACGCCATATCAATACGCGGGTGCGCCCCGGTGCATTGTCATGCCTTGTTCGTGAATATGCCCTGCGTCTGGAAGTATTCATCGAGCGACGCGTGGCCAAGCTGCCTGCCGAGCTACTGGATGGTCTTCAGCAATTGCTGGACAGGCCTACGCCTGCCGTGCGCAGGGTTCTGAATGACCAGCAGTTCAAGGCATTCACCTTGTCTATCCGGTTCGGCACGCAGCGCTCGGGTATGGTGATTCCCGATGCATTCTTCGCCCGTCGTGCGCAGGGCGGCGGCAAGGCCATCATGTGGATGCTGGCTGAGGGTTTCCGCGTCTTTGACTCGACGCAGGCGCTGACCGATCACCTCGTGTCGCAATTGAATGGTGCCGGGGGAGATACCTCCTCGATATTGCAGTTGTTCGCCGAGCCGGACGCCCTGTTGATCCGTCGGCATCTGGATAACAACGTGGCGCCGGACATCAGGGTTGAGGCGGAGGAAATTGACGGACACTTCATTCAGGCGCTTCAGAAGCATGCCATTGATCGACAGTGCCGCGCGGTGAGCAGCTTGTTTTTGCAAGCCTGCACCTGGGGATTGAGGCCGGTTTCATTTACTCATCTGCTCAATCGCGTCGAACGCGACGACCGCAGCCGTCGAATGGCGAGCAGTCTGGGGGTAGCGATTCAGTTGGTCATTTACCAGACCATCGTGCCGGTCTGGATCAGCGAAGCGCCACTTGAGGATCAGTTCGCGCTTGCAGATGCCTTGCGACGGTTTTTCGTGACCTGTGTCGCTCAGGAGGACTTTCTGTTCGACATTCCCGGCCTGCATGGTTATGCCCGGGAATTGCTCAGTGTCAGGTTAAAAACCGATTTTCCGGAGAAGGAACTCGACCCTGACAACATCATCGTCACGTTGACCCACTATGTGCCCATTCCCGGGGCTGTTGGGCAGGTGCCTCAATCGATCCCCGCCGCTTCTACCTACGTGAGTGAGCCGCTCAGCGCATTCGCCGTCAATCGTCTGATGTCCCGACAGGACGGCGCCCTGTCGCTGACCTCGCAGGACGGCAAGCCGCTCGACGCGGGCCTGACACCCGCTTATGTAAGGGGGGTGGTTGACTCACTGGATGTGGCTGCGGGCTATCGGAGGATGCTGGAGAAAGTGCTGGTCAAGACGGATCCGGCGTATGCCAGGCGACAAAAGCTGTTTGCCGAGCAGATACCTGCCGTAGAGTTGCTGAGGGCGCTGGCATTCAAATTGAAAGGTGAGTTGTCTGCTAAAGCCTACCGGTTTATCGACGCCGTACTGAACATGCCGGACGGGATAGCCCGTTTGTCAGTGGACGGATGCCGGATCGGGATCAGCCCTCTGTTGTTGCTACCCGCAGCGGAGGGTTGGGAAGCCACGACAGTGCTCAATACTTATCTGATTGCGCCCATGGAAAAACAGCCGGGACCTTGGATTCTCTACGTTCTGATGCACGACGAGTTCGTGTTCAAGGAGTACGCGGATCAGGCTGCTCTGCTGGCGGACATACGAACGTCCAGCAGTCTTCAGACGCTGATGTTGCAGCGCATCGAGCCTGGCATGCGGCATATCTATGACAAGGGCGGTTTCATGGAGCCTCATCTGCCGTTCAGTGTGGAGTCGTCCTGGGATCTTCCTCTGGAACGCCCGCAACCTGTGACGCTGGAATTTCGTCCGTTCGAAGGCAACGCGCTTGAATACTTGTTTCGGGGCGCTCTGCAATTTCTGAAGCTTCAGATAAAGGAGCAAAGCGTCTCCAATGCCGAACATAGTCGCAACAAGGCTCAGTACCTGTTTACCCTGGGCACCGAGCAGGTCATGGCCTTGCTGCCGGGGCGTCTGGGCGCGCTCGTGGGGGTATGGCAGAGCCAGGCGCTGTTCAATTCTTCATTGACCTCGGCCAGTGAAAAGAGTTGGGGCAAGGCGGTGTCCGAATTCCTGGCGGCGCTGGGTGTGCTGATTTCTTCGAAACAGGATCCGCAGTCAGGGCTCGGGGAAGGGGAGGATATCTATCTTGAGCCGCAGGAAGGTGTGGAGGAGGAGAGCGGCGAAACCGAAGATGTCCCTTCCTTTCCGGATTTTTCCTGGAGCAATGGTTCGCTGACAGACCAGGTGCGCGTCCGGCTGCGCGCGTTCGAGGTCACTGACGTTGCGTTGAACACGCTGACCAAGGATGAAATGTTCAATACCTATGATGATCTTGCGACGGGCAAAAGATACGCCTCCATCGATGGCAAGGCCTATCAGGTACGTTCTGGGCCGGAAGGATGGTCCATCGTTGCAGGCGACCTGATGGGGCCTCCGATCCGGTTGAATCGAGACCAGCGCTGGATGCTCGATTTGCCCGGAGGCCTCAAGGGCGGCGGCGGCATAGTTTCGCGGGCAAAAACCAGAATGGTCGATGGCGATGTCGACGATGTAATGGTCGTCACTGCCCGCGGAATGGAGCAGATTCGCAGTTCTTTTCAGGAAATGGCATGTGCCATCGAGGAAGGGCACGCTCAGGCACGGTTGTATCTGGAAAACTGTATGAACAACCTGGCCCGCCACGCGGCCAATGGTGAAATGGATGGGCGGGTGAAGAAAATCCTTGGCGATTTTTTCGACCATAGAAGTCCTGATCCCAGGCTGCACGATGCCGTCAAGCACGTCGTCACTACGCTATACGAGGGCTTGATGGACCCGTCTCTTTCGCCTGTCGACTCGACACGCTATGTGGTCGGCATCAATCGGTACGGTGAGGAGATGGTGAGTGCCTTCGTACTTCCAAAGGATCCTTTGAAGCGTCTGTATCTGACCGAACACTTTTTCCGGGTGCCCAGTTATCGTCTGAAACTGGGAGTGTTGCGAGCAGGGCAGTTCAAATTCGGTGATCACTACCGCAGCGCGATTCTGCTCCACGAACTCTCGCACCTGGTACTCGATACCGAAGACATTGCGTACGTCGACGGCCATGCGCCTTTTATCGACATGCTGGAAGACGCGCCGCGTTATCGGCTAAGGGTCAAGAACGAACAGATCCTCAAGCAACAGAAGGCATTGTCCTATCAGACCGACCGCTCCCAGTTGTTCAAGAACCTGGACGAAGGGGCCTGGCGTGATCTGAGCCGTACGGACGGCGCCGCCAAAGGCACCATTTTGCGTCTCACTGGCAAAAAAAGTCTGGAGCAAGCGCGCGATGTGTTCTATTCCGACGTACAAAAGCGCACTGACATCATGCTCGCCAATGCCGATTCGGTAGCATTACTGGTTACGTTGCTTGGACGTGAACGGTTCACCGATTGACCAATGGCCCGCGGCATTCATTGATGGCCGGAATGAAACAGCTCGCGAAAGCGGCATAGGCCCGATACGTTAAGCCTATGCCGTGCGCCGGGTGATTCAAACCAGATAGTGGCGAAG
Organism: Pseudomonas floridensis; assembly: GCF_002087235.1. Taxonomy (GTDB): domain Bacteria; phylum Pseudomonadota; class Gammaproteobacteria; order Pseudomonadales; family Pseudomonadaceae; genus Aquipseudomonas; species Aquipseudomonas floridensis. The sequence goes on from NZ_MUIO01000058.1 coordinate 15,274, forward strand.
CTCGCGGGCGATCAGCAAGCGCTGGATTTCACTGGAGCCTTCATAGATCTGGGTGATGCGGGCGTCCCGATAATAGCGTTCGACCGGGTAATCCTCGAGATACCCGTAGCCACCGTGAATCTGAATGGCTTTTGAGCACACCCGCTCGGCCATTTCCGAGGCGAACAGTTTGGCCTGGGATGCTTCCGAAAGACATGGCTGACCGGCGCTGCGCAGGCGGGCGGCGTGCAGGATCAGCAGTCTGGCGGCGTTGATGCGGGTGTGCATATCGGCCAGCAGATTGGCGATGCTTTGATGCTCGATGATCGGCTTGTCGAACTGCACGCGCTCCCGGGCATAGGCCAGCGCCGCTTCGAAGGCGGCGCGGGCGATCCCCAAGGCCTGAGCGGCAATGCCGATGCGTCCGCCTTCAAGGTTGGACAAGGCGATGGCCAGCCCCTTGCCGCGTTCACCCAGTAGATTGGCCGCCGGGATACGACAGTTGTTGAGCGTGACCGCGCAGGTGTCCGATGCGCGGATGCCCATCTTGTGTTCGCTACGATCCACGACAAAACCGGGGTTTTCAGTCGGTACCAGAAAGGCCGAGAGGCCTTTCTTGCCCAGCTCGGGATCGGTCACGGCAAACACGATTGCCAGCTGCGCCCGCTTGCCGTTGCTGACGAACTGCTTGGCACCGTTGATGACCCACTCATCACCCTGCAACTCGGCGCGGGTGCGCAGGTTGTGGGCTTCGGAGCCTGCGTGGGGTTCGGTCAGGCAGAAGCAGCCGATGGCCTTGCCGGTGGCGAGCTTTTCCAGCCAGGCGTGTTTCTGTTCGTCGGTGCCGTAGTTGAGGATCGGACCGCAGCCGACCGAGCTGTGGACGCTCATCAGCGTGCCGGTGGCGGCATCGGCAGCGGAAATTTCCTCGACTGCCAGCGCGTAGGCCACGTAATCGATGTAGGTGCCGCCCCACTGTTCGGGCACCACCATGCCCAGCAGGCCCAATTCACCGAGCTTGCCGACCAGCGCGTCGTCGATCCAGCCAGCCTTTTCCCAGGCCTGGGCGTGCGGGGCGATTTCATTGCGGGCGAAGTCACGCGCCATGTCGCGAATCATCACCTGCTCTTCGGTCAGTTCCAGATCGTGCATGAATCAGGTCTCCTGGCCGCTGAAAAAACTGTCGACATGCGCAGCGCTGACATCCTGTGCACTGTCGTGTTTCCAACGCGGCTTCTTGTCTTTATCGATGATGAGGGCGCGAATGCCTTCGATCAGATCTCCACGCTCGAACCATTGGCGATCCAGGTGCAGTTCCATCGCGAAGCACCCGTGCAGTGAAAGGTGTTGTCCCCGGCGCAGCATTTCCAGGGTCACAGCCATCGCTAGTGGCGAGTGGCCTTGCATTTTCTTGACGGTATCCAGCGCCCATTGGCGCGTGTCGCCGATGGTCACCTCTTGCAGTTGTTCAAGAATGCTCGGGATATCGGGCAGGCCAAAAAAATGGTCGATCGCAGGACGAAGCAGTTCAAGAGGCGGGTGTGGCAGACGCTGGGTGCCGAGTTTGGCCATCGCGCCTTGCAGGTCCTTGAGCGGGGTCGATTTCCACTTCAGGTGATCGAGCATGTGATCGAGACGCGGCAGCATTTCGCTGCTCATTGACCAGTCAGCCAGCCCGCAATACAGCGCGTCGGCAGCGTTGATCTGGCTGCCGGTCACGCCGAGCCAGGTGCCGAGCTCGCCCGGTAAGCGGGAGAGGAAATAGCTGCCACCGACATCCGGAAAATAGCCGATCGCAACTTCCGGCATCGCCAGACGGCTGCGCTCGGTGACCACGCGCAGGTCTGCTCCCTGCACCAGACCCATCCCGCCGCCCAGCACCAGGCCGTCCATCAACGCCATTACGGGCTTGCGGTAACTGTGAACAGTGAGGTCCAGTGCGTACTCTTCGGCGAAGAATGCCTGATGCAGATCGAGGCCGTTACGGTGGCTATCGTACAACGAGCGGATATCGCCACCGGCGCAGAATGCCTTGCCACCAGCGCCTCGCAGCACGACGGCATGGATACCGTCATCTTCGGCCCAGGTATCGAGCTGGTGCTTGAGCGTGCGCACCATCTCAAGATCCAGGGCATTGAGGTCAGCGGGACGATTGAGGGTCAGGTGACCGATATGATTACGTACCTCCACCACAACCGCGCCCCGGTGGGCAGGGCGTCGGACCGTCAGGGCGGATGAAGCCTGTGAACTCATTCTGAACTCCTTGTTCGTTTACGCTTTCTTCTTGTCTGTTCCCGGCGTCGCAGCAGATCCTAGCAGTGCAAATGTGCAAAGCAAAACTGCGTTTAAGCATAGCTTCAAGTTTCAAATGGCCACTATTTATGCCTGATCACGCCGCGATGAGCCTCGAGCCGTAGGGCGGGTCGCAGGAATCCTCAGGACTTGATGAGTATTCTGTCCGCTGTGACTGTCACACAATGAATTCCTCGATCCCTTCAAAGAATGATCTCCATGAACCACCTGCCATGAGCGAGCTTTGGTGAGCGATAAGTACGCCCCACGCGAATGGGCGCCCCATGAACGTCCGACCATGCCGGGTTCGCCTTCGACGCCCTTGCACTCCACTGCGCGGCGCTGGGCCTTTGCGCTGGTCGGCGTGATCGTCGCCCTCACGGGCGGGCTGGGCAACGCGCTGGTGATTGCCAACCTGCCCTATTTGCAGGGCGCGCTGGGTGCCACCTCGCAGGATATTGCCTGGCTGCCGGCCGCCTACATAATGACCAACGTTTCGATGAACCTGCTGTTGGTGAAATTTCGCCAGCAGTTTGGCTTGCGCGCGTTTACCGAGCTGTTTCTGGTGCTGTATGCGCTGGTCACGCTGGCGCACCTGTTCGTCAATGACATCGATTCGGCCATCGCGGTGCGTGCCGCCCATGGCATGGTTGGCGCGGCGCTCAGTACGCTGGGTCTGTATTACATGATTCAGGCCTTCCCGCAGAAGTGGCGACTCAAGGCGCTGGTGCTGGGATTGGGTACCGCGCAACTGGCCACGCCGCTGGCGCGACTGGTGTCCGAAGACCTGTTGCAGATTGCCCAGTGGCGCGGCCTGTACCTGTTCGAGCTGGGTATGGCAATGCTGTCGCTGGGCTGTGTCCTGCTGCTCAAGCTGCCACCGGGCGATCGCTTCAAGGCTTTCGAGAAACTCGACTTCCTGACGTTTGGCCTGCTGGCGCCGGGTTTTGCACTGTTGTGCGCGGTACTGTCGCTGGGGCGTATCGAATGGTGGCTGGAGGCGCCGTGGATCGGCATCGCTTCGGCAGCGTCCATCGCGTTGATCTGCGCAGGACTTGCCATCGAGCACAACCGCGGCAATCCGCTGTTGATCACGCGCTGGCTGGGCAGCGGCGCGATTCTGCGGCTGGGGCTGGCGGTGATTCTGTTCCGCATCGTGTTGTCCGAGCAATCCGTTGGGGCGGTCGGTTTTTTGCAGGCCCTGAACATGGGCAGCCAGCAACTGCACACGCTTTATCTGGTGATGTTGCTGGGCAGTGTCGCCGGGCTGGCAGTCAGTGCGCTGACGATCAACCCTGCGCACCTGATCAAGCCTTTGCTGATCTCATTGGCAATGATGGCGGCAGGCGCCTGGATGGACAGCCACTCCACCAACCTGACCCGGCAATCGAACATGTACCTCAGCCAGTTTCTGCTGGCCTTCGGCGGCACTTTTTTTCTCGGGCCGACGCTGGTGCTGGGCATCAGTGGCGTGCTTGCCAACCCGCGCAATATGGTGAGCTTCTCGGTACTGTTCGGGATCACCCAGAACATCGGCGGCCTGATCGGATCGGCCGCGCTTGGCACGTTCCAGATCGTGCGCGAGAAGTTTCACTCCAGTCATATCGTCGAACACCTGACCCTGATCAATCCACTGGTGCAGTCGCGCTTGCAGAGTTACAGCGCCAGTTACGGCTCAGTGATCGCCGATCCCGCGCAACGTAACACCCAAGGCATCCGCGCCATGGCCACTGCGGCGACCCGCGAGGCCAATGTACTGGCCTATAACGACGTCTTCATGCTGATCGCGTTGATTGCCGTGCTGACCATGGTCTGGATTTCCTTCCGGGTCATCTGGCTGAAAATGACCACTCAACCTCAAGCGCTGGCCCCTGTTGCACCAGCCGCTTCGCCTTCCGTATCACCGACCGGCGCACACCCTTCATGACCGAACCGAGCACTTCGAACCCGACCCCCAATCCTGACACGGCCCGCCGCACCGACGGGCCTGCGCCGGCGCCGCTGAAATCGCCAGCCACCAGTCGACCCAGCTCACGCCGCAAGCGCATGATCTCCTCGGTGATCTTCGGCGTCGTAGCGCTGGCCGGTGTGCTGGTGGTGCTTTATGCCTGGCAGTTTCCGCCGTTCACCAGCCCGATCCAGAGCACCGAGAACGCCCAGGTGCGCGGTCAGACCACGCTGATCAGCCCGCAACTGAGCGGCTATGTGTACGAAGTGCCTGTGCAGGACTTTCAGTTCGTCAAGGCGGGTGACCTGTTGGTGCGGCTGGATGATCGTATCTACCGGCAACATCTGGACCAGGCGCTGGCGCAACTGGACGTGCAGAAAGCCTCGCTGGCCAACAACCTGCAACAGCGCCGCAGTGCCGAGGCGACCATCGGTCAGCGTCAGGCACAACTGCAGAACACCATCGCGCAAAGCCGCAAGAGCACCGCCGACCTGAAACGCAATCAGGCGCTGGTGACCGACGGATCGGTGTCTAAAAGCGAGCTGGACGTGGCCCGTGCGGCCGATGCGCAGGCGAGCGCTGCGGTAGCCGAAGCCAAGGCGACGCTGCAGATCGCTCGTGAAGACTTGCAGACGGTGATCGTCAATCGGGGTTCGCTGGAGGCGTCGGTCGCTAATGCTGAAGCGGCGATTCAACTGGCGCGCATCGATCTGGACAACACCCGCATCGTTGCGCCTCGTGACGGGCAACTGGGGCAGATCGGGGTGCGGCTGGGTGCCTACGTCAATTCCGGTGCGCAGTTGATGGCTTTGGTGCCTGAGCGGCGCTGGATCATCGCCAACATGAAAGAGACGCAGATGGCGAACGTACGTCTCGGCCAGGCGGTGAGCTTTACGGTGGATGCGCTGGATAACCTGACGCTGCAGGGCCGCGTGCAGCGCATTTCGCCTGCCACCGGGTCGGAATTCAGTCTGTTGCCCGCCGATAACGCCACGGGCAACTTCGTGAAGATCTCTCAACGCATACCGGTGCGTATCGTGGTGGATGCCGATCAACCCATGCTCGAGCGCCTGCGGCCAGGGATGTCAGTGGTCGTAAGCATCGACACCGGCACGGACGGCGACGTCCCGCCCGATCCAACGCTGCCTTAGACAGGCATGGTCGATGGCGCAGGACGTCGAGCCACGGACAGGATCAGCGCTTCACCTGTCACTCAAAATATATGGCTGAACACCCAGTACAGTGAGCCCGACAGCAGGATCGCCGCAGGGAGGGTCAGCACCCAGGCGGTGGCCAGATTGCGCAGTGTGCGCATTTGCAGGCCCGAGCCGTTGGCGACCATTGAGCCTGCGACGCCCGAAGACAACACATGCGTGGTCGACACCGGCAGGCCGTACATGTCGGCCGCGCCGATGGTGAACATCGCCACCACCTCCGCCGAAGCACCTTGAGCGTAGGTCATGTGGGTCTTGCCGATGCGCTCGCCGACTGTCACCACAATCCGTTTCCAGCCGACCATGGTGCCCAGCCCGAGGGCAATCGCCACCACGATCTTGACCCAGGTCGGAATGAAGCGCGTGGCATCATCGATCTGTTTCTTAAAGGCATCGAGTTTGGTCTGCGTATCGGCGTCGAAATTACCGACCTTGTTCTTGTCCATTACACGGATGGTTTCGGAGGTCAGGTACATGTCGTTGCGCACGTTGGTGACCGCTTCGGCCGGTACTTTCGACAGCGAGCCATAGCTCTGCACCTGATCGCCGATCTTGCCGGCCATCACCGCCAGCGCCGGAATCAACTCCGGCGTTGCCTGTTTGCTGACCAGGTAATCGGACAGCGTCTGGCGCGAGTCTGCCGGGGCGGGCTGCGGCACACTGCGCATCAAGGCTTGCTGGGTGACTTGCGCCACCGCCGCGAACTGCGTCGCCTGATCGGCCGGCATGGTGCGGTTGAGCGCGTAGGCCATCGGCAGTGTGCCGACCAGAATAAGCATGATCAGGCCCATGCCCTTCTGCCCGTCGTTGGAGCCATGGGCAAAGGAAACACCGGTGCAGGTTACGATCAGCATGCTGCGAATCCACCACGGTGGCGGCGCGTTGCCCTCGGGTGCCTTATACAGGGCGCGGTTCTTGATGAACATGCGCATGGCCAGCAACAGCAATGCGGCACAGCCGAAGCCCACCAGCGGCGAAAGCAGCAGCGAATAGCCGATTTTGGTCGCTTGCGACCAGTCCACACCGCTGGTGCCGTCGCGTCCATGCATCAGCGCGTTGGCGATGCCCACGCCAATGATCGAGCCGATCAGCGTGTGTGAAGACGAGGCGGGCAAGCCCAGCCACCAGGTGCCCAGGTTCCAGATGATCGCCGCGATCAACAGCGCGAAGATCATGGCAAAGCCGGCCGAGGAACCGGTTTGCAGGATTAGCTCGACGGGCAGCAGAGCGATGATGCCGAACGCCACCGCACCGCTGGAAAGCATCACACCGAGGAAGTTGAAGAATCCCGACCAGACCACTGCAAAGCCAGGCGGCAGCGAGTGGGTATAGATCACGGTGGCAACCGCATTGGCGGTGTCATGGAAGCCGTTGACGAACTCGAATCCCAGTGCGATCAACAGCGCCACGCCCAGCAGGATGAATGGCGTCCAGGTGGTGACCACCGTGCCCATGTCATCCACATCCTGCTTGAGGCTGTAGCCGGTGAACGCCAGGCCCGCGATGAGCACGGCGAAGAAGATCGTCATGGTCAGGCGGCCGGGTTTACGCCCGAACTGGGTTGCCGACAGGCTCGCCCCACGAGTCGCGTCGGGTGAAAGTGCGTTGATCGCCATGTGTGCAATACCTGGATTGAAAGATAACTGCCATGGTCATTGCAAAATGTGACAGAGATGCGACACAGGTCAATTCATCGGGTATTCAGGCCGGATTCCTGATAACCGGCAGCCTCAATGGCGAGCAGAGCGTGCTGAATCAGTAATCGCCGCGTTTGCGAAAGGCCCAGCGGCCAGCCACCAGCGTGAAGGTTGCCACCAGCGCCACCAGGATCCAGAAGCCTTCAGGGTCGGAGGCCAGGGGCACGCCACCTACGTTCATGCCGAAGAAGCCGGCGACAATGTTGATCGGCAACGCGAGCACAGTGACGACAGTAAGAGTGAAGAGGGTGCGGCTGCTCTGCTCGTTGAGGTTGGCGGCGATCTCTTCCTGCAGCAGCTTGATGCGTTCGCCCAACGCCGTGAGGTCGTTGATGACCAGCGACGATTCCTCGATGGACTGACGCAATGCCTGCACATCCTGTTCGCGCAGCCACACCGGCGGGCGATGCAGCAGGCGCATCAGCGAGCCAGGCTCCAGGGCCAGCAGGCGCTGCAGGCGAACCAGCACGCGGCGCATGGCACCTAGCTCGGAGCGATTGTTGCTCAGGCGCTGGGACAGCAATTGGTCTTCGATGCGATCGACATTGACGCTCGTCTTGCGCAGAAACTGGGTCAGCACTTCGCCCTGATCGCTGAGCAGATGGGCCAGCAGTTCCAGCGGCGAGTCGAATTGCTCGCCACGCTTGACCGCCGAGCGCAGCTTGTCCACCGAACGCAAGGGTTGCAGCCGGGCAGTGATCAACAGGCGTTGGCGGGCGCAGACCCAGAGTGTGGAGATATCGGTCGAGAGTCGGTTGAAGTCGAACACCACGTCGTTGACCACCGCCAGCAGTGTTACATCGACATGCTCGATCCGCGTCGAGCGCGAACCTTCATGCAATGCCTCGAAAAATTCTTCAGGCAGATCCAGTTGGGCTTTCATCCAGCGCTCGCATGCGGCGTGCGACAGGTTCAGGTGCAGCCAGATGAAGTCGTTACCCTGCGACGGGTTTTGCAGGTAGTCGAGCGCTGCGGCCGAGCCGATCTCATGACCGCTCTCGCCGGGGCGAAAGCGGAAGCCGTAGAGCAGGCCAAAGAGATCCGAATCCTGATGATGGTGCGCAATGCTGTGGTTCATGGCAGTCCACGTGCGGCCTGGCCCGGTGGGGGAGGCGAAGGCCGCATGATGACAAGCCGTTATTTCAGATTTGTGACGGTCTGTTTCAACGTGTGTCTCAAACCATCGCCAAGGGCACCTTGCGGGTTGGCATCGGCCAGGCCCGGTCGATGTCGGCCAGATCCTGCTCGGTCAGCCTGATCTGCTCCGCCGCGACATTCAGGCGAATGTGCTCGGGATCGGTCGCTTTGGGGATTGCGATCATGTTGTCCTGACGCAGCACCCAGGCCAGCGAAATCTGCGCGGGTGTCGCGCTGTGCCGGTTGCCAATTTCCTGCAGGGCAGGGTGGTAGAGCAGATCACCCGCCTGACCGATCGGGCAGTAAGCCATCAACGGCAGATGACGGTTGGCGCTCCACAGCATCAGGTCGAATTCGATGCCACGCTGTTCCGGGTTGTACAACACCTGATTGGTGGCACAGCGCGGATTGTCCAGTTCGATCATGTCAGGCACGTCAAAGTTGGACACGCCCCAGGCACCGATCTTGCCGTCTTCGCGCAAACGTTCGAAGGCTTCGACGGTTTCAGTCAGCGGATACTGGCCTGGCCAGTGCAGCAGGTACAGATCGATGTAATCGGTGTTCATACGCCGCAGGCTGGCCTCGCAGGCCTTGGGAATTCCCGTGCGGCTGGCGTTGTGCGGATAGACCTTGCTGACGATGAAGACTTTGTCACGTTGCCCGGCAATCGCTTGCCCGACGATTTCTTCGGCAGCGCCGTCGGCATACATTTCTGCAGTGTCGATCAGAGTCAGGCCCTGTTCGATGCCGCGGCACAGGCCGGCGATTTCCGCCGAGCGCAGATGCCCTTTCTCACCCATGTGCCAGGTGCCTTGACCCAGCACTGGTACGGTGTTGCCTGCCAATTCCAGTGTGCGCATGTGACCCCCTGCGATTAAGTGAACAGGTCTCAGGCAACAAGGCCTGCACGAGGTTCCCCGGGCAGGCCGTTGAAGCGATGAATCAGACGCGGAATTGCTTCAGCAACTCATTCAATTGCTCGCTCAGCCTTCTCAGGTGCTGGCTGGCGGTGGTGGACTGCTCGGCTGCCAGTGCGGTGCTCTGCGACAGCTGCGCGGCCTGCGTCACGTTCTGGTTGATGTCATCGACCACGTGCGACTGTTGCAGGGTGGCGCTGGCGATGGAGGCGTTAAGGCCATTGAGGTTGCGCAAGGCCTGGCTGATCGAGGTCAGGCTCTGACCTGCCTGATTGGCCTGTTCGATGGTCAGTTGTGACGAACGACTGCTGTCGCCGATGACCTTCACCGCCGCATCCGAATGACGCTGCAGACGCTCGATCATGGCCTGGATCTCAGCGGTGGACTTCTGGGTCCGCTGCGCCAGCAGACGCACTTCGTCGGCCACCACGGCAAAGCCGCGCCCCTGTTCACCGGCGCGCGCCGCCTCAATGGCCGCATTAAGCGCCAGCAGGTTGGTCTGTTCGGCGATCGAACTGATCACTTCCAGTACGCCGCCGATCTGGGTGCTTTCGCTGGACAGGGTCTGCATCACTTCCACGGCCTGACCGATAGTGCCCGAGAGGTGTTCGATCTGGCGCAGGCTGTTGTCGATGTTGACCTGACCCTGTTGCGCCTGTGACTCGGCGTTGCGCATCTCGCTGGCTGCGTGCTCGGCATTCTTGGCCACATCCTGTACGCCGTAGGTCACTTCATTGACCGCCGTGGCGACCAGATCCATCTGTTGCGACTGTTGTTGGCTGCGGTTCTGGGCCTGCTCGGCATTGCTGCCCAGATCAGTGGAGGCCTGACCCAGTGCCACGGCCGAGTTCTGCAACTGGCCGACCACGTTGCGCAGCTTGGCAATGAAGGCGTTGAAATGAGAGCCCAGTTCGGTGATTTCGTCGCGGCCATGGGTTTCCAGCGTACGGGTCAGATCGCTCTCGCCGCTGGCAATGTTGCCCATGGCGCTGACGGCTGCCCGCAGCGGACGCACAATGCTGCGCACGATCAGGGTCAGCATCAGAATCATGACCAGCACGATACCGCCGATGAAGATCCCGGCGTTCAACAGCTGAGTTTTGAATTCCGCGGCGACATCGTCCACGTACACGCCCGATCCAATAATCCAGCCCCATGGCTGAAACAGCTGGACATAGGAGGTCTTTCTGACAGGCTCAGTGGCGCCGGGCTTGGGCCAGCGATAGTTGACCAGACCCGCACCCTTGGCTTTGACGACCGCAACCATCTCGTTGAACACCGCAAAGCCGTCCGGGTCCTTGATGTTTGACAGGTTCTGGCCTTCCAGCTTGGGATTGGTCGGGTGCATGATCATCACGGGCTGCATGTCGTTGATCCAGAAATAATCATTCTGGCTGTAGCGCAGTCCCTTGATCTCTTTCAACGCCTGCTGCTGAGCGGCCTCGCGAGGCATACTGCCTGCCGCTTCCAGGCCTTGGTAGAAGGTGAGGATGCCGCTGGCGGTCTGGACCACATGCATGGTCTTTTCGGCCTTGGCCTGATACAGATCGTCATGAATCTGCTTGAGCAACGTGGCTGCCAGGACAAAGAGCATCAGCACAGAGACGATAAGAATCAGCCATAACCGGCGACTGATGGACAAACTGCGCATATTCATGATCTCGACCCCATACGTTATTTTTCTTTTTCTTCTTGAAGCTGCGGCTCTGGACGGTACTTATCCCGAAAAATCAGGGTCCCGAATGTCAGGGCCTCTTCAGCTTCTCGGCGCATCATGACCAAACATGAGATCACAGTCACATTTATTTAAGGTTGTACGGAACTATTTCGAAATCATAGCGAAAGGCTTACACCGTAAGGCGTCATTGGCTCTTTTCGCTGCCCCTGTGTCAATGTAGGATCCAATTCAACAGCTGCAGCGAAGGAACGGTGCAGCGATCAGGGATGATCGACCATTGCCAGGAGGCTACTGACAGGATGTCGGGATGGTCATGTTTGCAGGAACGACCCGCTTCGGCGGGTTTTTTGCTTTCTGCGGTGCGGTTTTTGACAACCTGCTGTCTGACATGCCGCTTCATGCAGTCTGAATTGAGCCTGTTCGGTCTGGAGGACGGAGCACACCAAGGCCGGTCTAGTATGTGAGGTGTTCAGGGATTGGCTTCGGGCGCATTTCGCAGCAAGTCAACGTGTGATCCCGCACCGGTTCTGCACACTGACAGCGCTGTAGCAAAAGGCTTACGCTCAAGGACGTCATTGGCTCTTTTCGGGCGTCCATGAGTGAATGTAGGATCCAATTCAACAACTGCAGCGAAGGAACGCTGCAGCGATCAGGGATGATCGACCATTGCCAGGAGGCTACTGACAGGATGTCGGGATGGTGATGTTCGCAGGAACGACCCGCTTCGGCGGGTTTTTGCGTTTCTCAAGCCGCTGTTTCAGCGCTGGGTGCAAGGCCCGGTCAGGGGTTCGGTCATTTGTCCGGCTCGCAGCCTTTGAGCACTAGCCGCAGGATGGTCCGCGTCGCTGCTTCGTAATCGCTGTCTTCCAGGCTGGCCTTGCCGGTCACCGTCGCAATCTGCCAGTCGAAATCCGCATAGGTCTGGGTCGCGGCCCAGATCGTGAACATCAGATGATGCGGGTCGAGCGGGGCGATCTGGCCGCTGGCGATCCAGGCCTGAATGCATTCGATGTTGTGCCGCGCCTGGCCGTTGAGCTGGGCAATCTGCTCCGGCGTCAGGTGCGGCGCGCCGTGCATGATCTCGCTGGCGAACACTTTCGACGCGAACGGCAGGTCTCGGGAAATCTGGATCTTGGCGCGAATGTAGCGGCTGAGTACTTCGGCGGGCACACCGTCAGGATTGAAGGGCGTGGAAGCGCGCAAAATCGGCTCGATAATGCTTTCCAGCACCTCGCGGTACAGATTTTCCTTGGATTTGAAGTAGTAATAAACGTTGGGCTTGGGGACTCCGGCCTTGGCGGCGATGTCGCTGGTCTTGCTGGCAGCGAAGCCCTTGTCGGCAAATTCCTCGCTGGCGGCGCGCAGGATGAGTTCTTTATTGCGCTCGCGAATGCTGCTCATGACCCGGATATTCCCTTGCCTGCATGGCGGTCGCGCATGGTATCACCGGGCTTGCGGGCGGCTCAATCTCGGGTGATTTTATGAGCTCGCGGTTTCCGGAGAGCGGCTCGCAGTCATTCGGCGCTGCCTGTGAGGGTGACGTTAAATACAGTGATCGACTGCTCTTTACGGCCGCTTACATCGATATGGCAAAAGGCTTACATCGGCAGGCGTCATTGGCGCTTTCTCCATCTTCCTGACAGGGGTAGGATCCAATTCAACAGCTGCAGCGAAGGAACGGTGCAGCGATCAGGGAAGATCGACCATTGCCAGGAGGCTACTGACAGGATGTCGGGATGGTCATGTACGCAAAACGACCCGCTTCGGCGGGTTTTTTGCGTTTCGGTGCAGGCTTTTTACGCGGCTTGCATGAGGCTACTTTCAGCGTGAAAGACCTTCTAGTTTCAGCGTCTCCGGCAACCGTTGAACGAGTGCTTCAAGAATATACGTCAACCGTTTGGGCAGCAGCCGTGTGTCGGGCCACACTATGTGGCATTCCATTTGCGCCGGCGCACAGTCGCTCAGGACTCGCACGATATGGCCGGACTGGAGGCGTTCGCGTACCAGCCAAGACGGCAGCCAGCCGATCCCCATTCCGGCCTCGACCGCATCAGCGATGGTTGCCAGGTCGTTGAGCCTGATACGTGACTCTGGCGTAAGGCTGTGCAATTGACCCTGCTTATCCGGAATCACCCACGGCTGAACGTAGTCGCGTCGGTAGTAAAGCAGTGCGTCATGGCTGGACAGGTCGGCGATGCTCTGGGGCTCGCCGCTCGTTGCCAGGTACTTCGGCGACGCACACAGCAGCTTGTGCTGGACGCCGACGCGCCTGGCCTGCAGGCCTTGCAGCGGGCCCAACGGTCCGAACCGCACGGCCAGGTCGAACCCTTCGGCGATGAGGTCGGTGGGCTGATCGCTGAAGTGCAGGTCCAGCTCCAGTCCAGCGTGCTGTCTGGCGATATCCAGCAAAATCGGCGCTGCGCAATGGCGACCGAACAGGACCGGCATCGTCACTTTCATTCGGCCGACAATTTCGTGCAGTCCTGAATCGAGCAACGAGTGTGCAGTGCGAATCTCTTCCATGGCTCGCATGCAATGCTCGTAATACACCTGACCGTCCTCGGTGAGGCTCTGGGTGCGAGTGGTTCGATGAAAGAGGCGTACGCCAAGCCGCTCTTCGACTCTGGCGATGCCTTTGCCGACTGCCGAACGCGTCAGCGAGAGCTGCTCGGCGGCCCGAGAGAAGCCGCCTGCGTTGACGACCTCAATGAATAACGCAACGCCATCAAGGGGATCTCGCATGCGACGGGCTCCTATTGTCTCTTAAAGTTCTACATAGAGAGGAAAACATATCCTCAATGTCGACTTAAATTCTACTATAAAGTCTGCATATCCGGGTAATGGTTCCCGGCTGGAGACAGTCCGGCACTCGTGCGATGCAGGCGTCTTCCTTCTATGACGTGTCAGAAGGAAAAATCATGCTGGTTTCCATCGTCTATGACAGCGGCTGGGGCCATACCGCCAGGCAGGCCGCGAGCGTTGCCGAAGGCGTTCGCCGTGTTGCGGGTGTCGAGGTACGCCTGATCGCCGTTGCAGAGCAACCGATACCCTGGGAAGTGCTCGAAGCGAGCGACGCCATCATCTTCGGTTCGCCCACCTATAACGGCGCACCCAGCGCTCGCTTCAAGCAGTTCTGTGAGGACTCGACCCAGCGCGTCTGGAACGATTTCAAATGGCGCGACAAACTTGCCGCAGGCTTCACCAATTCCGGCGCGCAGAGCGGCGACAAGCTGCATTCACTGATCTCAATGGCGCTGTTTGCCGCACAGCACGGCATGTTATGGATCGGTCTAGACCTGAAACCGGGCAATGACAGCAGTCAGGGCAGCGAGCAGGACCTCAACCGTCTCGGTAGTTGGTTGGGCGCAATGGCGCAGTCCAATGGTGACCAGGGGCCGGATGAAACCCCCGTCGAGAGTGATCTGCTGACTGCCGCCTGGCTGGGGCAACGCGTGGCCGAAACCCTGGGTCGCTTCAAAGCCGCCTGAATCCGTTTTCTGAACAGTGAGTCTGCGACATGAAACTGCTTTGCCTCGATATTCCGCAACCTGGCGCGACCTTTGAACACTACCAGCCGTACATGCTTGAAGAAGCTCGTCATGCCTGGCAGCTCTACAAAAATGGGATCGTGCGCGATTTTTATTTCCGACAGGATCGCCCTGGCGTCGCACTGATTGCCGAGTGCGAATCGATTGAGGCCGCTCGACAGGCGCTGCGTGAGTTCCCGTTGGCTCAGGCGGGGCTCATCGATTGGGAGATCATCCCGCTCGGACCATTCATGAGCTGGGAAATGCTGTTTGCCCCCGGCAACGCTTGAAAGGCTCGTTCCTTGGGCGGCTTTACTTCAAGGCGTCACCTGTCCTTTTCACGACCCAGGATTTACAGATCATGACCGGACTGAAGCCCGTGCTTTTCGTCGTTACCAGTAACGCAGTCAAAGGCGAGACTGGTCTGCCTACAGGATTCAATCTTGCGGAGGTCACTCATCCGCTGGAAAAGCTGCAGGCCGCAGGCATACGTGTGGAGTTGGCCTCGATCAAGGGCGGTGCCGCACCGCTGGACGGTCTGGAAGACATGAGCGACCCGGTGATTGCCCGTTATTGGGCCGACACCGAATTTCGTCACGCGCTGGCGAACACCCTACTCATCGATGAGGTGGACCCGACGCGGTATTCGGCGATTTTCTTCGCTGGCGGCCATGGCACGATGTGGGATTTTCCTGACAATGCCGCTGTGCAAAAAGCCATCCGCGAGATTGATGCGGCAGGAGGCATCGTTTCAGCGGTGTGTCACGGTCCGGCTGCGCTGATCAATGCACGCGGGGCCGATGGCAGGCTGTTGATTGCTGGCAGGCGTGTCGCAGCGTTTACCGACGATGAAGAAGAGGCCGTGCAGTCGACCGATGTCATGCCATTTTTGTTGGCCACAAAGCTCAGTGCCCTGGGCGCGCTTCATCAGCCTGCCGCCAACTGGGCTGACAACGTGGTGGTGGATGGGCGTCTGATCACTGGTCAGAACCCTCAATCGGCTTCGAGCCTGGGCGAAGCGTTACGAGATGCGCTGCTGGCATGACGCACGGGCTTCCCACAGACGAAAGGAGAGATCGCATGAAACTGATTTGTGTCGAGGAACATGTGCTGGACCCGGACATCGGCCAGGCTACACAAGCGCTGGCGCTGGGCAGCGCGCCTTATCTGGCTGACTGGGGAAGCCGATTCGTCGATGGCAGCCACATCGTCGACCCGGTCCGACCGCACGTGATTGCGCCCGGCGAGTCCGCGCGCAAGGCATTGGACATGGGTAGCGCGCGGCTGGCTGATATGGATGGCGCGGGTATCGACATGCAAGTGCTGTCCTATGGCGGCTTTCCTCAAATGCTGCGCGCAGCCGAGGCGATCGAGCTGTGCCGTGCTGCCAATGACAGGCTTGCAGAGGCGGCGAAGGCGCATTCCGGACGTTTTTCCGGATTTGCCACGCTGCCCTGGCAAGCGCCAGAGGCTGCGGCGCGTGAGCTGGAAAGGGCGGTCAGGGAACTGGGCTTCAAGGGTGCGTTGATCAATGGGCGTCCTGGCGATAACTTTCTGGACAACCTTTGCTACGCCCCGATTCTGGCCGCATTGAATGAGTTGGAGGTGCCGCTTTACGTACATCCCGGTCTGCCGTTATCTGCCGTGCAGCAACCCTATTACGGCGGATTCGAGCGGGAACTGGGTGCGCGTCTCTCGATGTTCGCCTGGGGCTGGCACAACGAGGCAGGCATCCAGGTCGTGCGTATGCTGCTTGCGGGGGTGTTCGATCGCTATCCGCGTCTACAAGTCATCAGTGGACACTGGGGCGAGATGGTGCCGTTCTTCCTGCAGCGCCTGGAGGACTCGATCCCGCAGGAGGTTTCGGGGCTTCAGCGCTCCGTCGTCCAGACGTACCGTGAGCATGTCTACGTCTCGCCGAGCGGCATGCTGACGCTTCCGCATTTTCAGTTCATCCATTCACTGATGGGCACGGAACGCATTCTGTATTCCATCGATTACCCCTACCAAAGTCTGCACGGTGCACGAGCCTTTATCGACGGGCTGCCGATCAGCGACGCAGACAAGGCGTTGATTGCCCACGGCAATGCCGAGAGGCTGCTGCGGCTTTGAGTCGACATCATTAATGAGCGCTGCTCATCGGTTCATGAGACCGCAGGCCGGTAGTCGATCGCCAGATCGTCCACTAACGTGGGTATCGATTCCCCGTTAGCAGGAGCTTACCGATGAGAACACTCGCAGCGTTGTCCACCCTGGCCTCGATCCTGATGTCACCGTTGAGCACACATGCCGCCGATGCATCAAGCGGGGCGGACATGAGTATTGTCCGCAATGGCGAGCAACCGTCGATTACCGGCGCGGCAGCGACATTTGTCGGTGCGGCGCGCATCGACCCGCTGTTTCCGGCTAACGCGCCTTCACGTGTATCCGCCGCCTACGTGACCTTTCAGCCCGGCGCACGATCCATGTGGCACACCCACCCACTGGGGCAGAATCTGGTCGTGACAGCCGGCGCGGGCTGGATACAGCAGGAAGGTGGCGAGAAGCAGGTGATCAAACCGGGCGATGTGATCTGGACCCCACCGGGCGTCAAGCACTGGCACGGCGCTACGTCCACTACCGGCATGACGCACATGGCCATTCAGGAAGCGCAGGACGGCAAGAACGTCGAGTGGCTGGAAGCCGTCACGGACGCGCAATACGAGGCTGCCCGATGAGGGCCGGCAAGCTGGCGCTGTCGACCTTGGCAGCGCTGTTGACGGCATGTGCCATCACAGAAAAAGGACCCACGACCATGAAGTTACCTCCCGTTCCCACGCCCGACGACGCGCGCGCCGTTTCGCCGGCCTTGGCGCACAACACTGATTCACTGCTGCTGGGCGAAGTGTGGAAGCGTCCCGGCCTGTCGCCACGCGACAGAAGTCTGGTCACGCTGGCAGTGTTGATCGCTCGCGGTCAGACGGTAGAGATGGCATACCACTTCAATCGGGCGCTGGACAATGGCGTTACCCCGCTCGAACTGTCCGAGACGATCAATCATCTGGCCTATTACGCAGGCTGGGGGAACGCTACGGCGACGCTTCTGATCGCCCGTGATGTGTTCGCCGCACGCGGCATCTCCGCCGAGCAACTCGCGCCGGTGTCCATGGTTCCATTGCCGCTTGACGAGGCCGCCGAGCAGGCACGTGTCGCTAATGTCGACAAGAACGTAGGTCCCGTGGCACCCGGTCTGGTGGAATACACCACCAGGGCGCTGTTCCGCGATCTGTGGCTGCGACCGGGTCTGGCACCGCGTGATCGCAGCCTGATCACGGTCAGTTCACTGGTGGCCAGCGGACAGGTTGCGCAGGTCACCTATCACCTCAATCGCGCCATGGACAACGGCTTGACGCAGAGTGAAGCGTCCGAAATGCTCACGCAGTTGGCGTTCTACGCGGGCTGGCCCAATGCATTTTCGGCGGTGCCGGTGTTCAAGGAGGTGTTCGAAAAACGCCAGGCCGGTTGAGCGCAGCGTCAGGGCAGGGCGCCCATGGGTTCGAGTTCGCGAATCAGGTCGATGAGCAAACGCAGCCCGACGGGCACCTGCCTGAAGCTTGAGTAATAGGCATGAAACCCCGGATCGGTGTGCGTCCAGTCCTCCAGCACGCGGTGCAATGTCCCGGCTGCGAGATAGGGCGCGACGATGGCGGCCGGTACGTACATTAACCCCGCGCCCCGAGTCACCAGCGCCACACCGATGCGTGTTTCATCAATCGTGACGGTGCCGGGCACTTCGATTTCCAGTGCCTGACCCTCCTTCATGAATTGCCAGTCATAGAGACGCGCATTGCCCAGGCGAATGCGCAGGCAGCGGTGCTGTTTCAGGTCGGCGGGATGGGTCGGCGTGCCGAAGCGTTTCAGGTATTCGGCTGTGCCAACCACTGCCCAAGCGATGTCCGGCGACAGGCGCTGAGCGATCATGTCCTCGGGAACGGTTCCGCCGAACCGGATGCCTGCGTCATGACCATCGCCGATCACGTCGACCATTTTGTTGGTCACGGTCAGGTCCACTTCAATGTCTGGGTAGCGCTCGATGAAAACCGGCAGGACAGGCCCCAGCAGCAATTCCGCGCCGTCGCTCAAGACGTTCAGGCGAATGCGCCCGGCCGGCTCGTCACGCAGACGATTCAATGCCTCCAGTGCCTGGCCGATGTCGTGGACCGGTGCGCTGATCAGGGCTTGCAACTCTTCTCCGGCCACGGTCAGGGTCACGCTGCGCGTTGTCCGGTTCAGCAACCGCACCCCGAGGCGCGCCTCCAGCCCTTTCATGGCGTGGCTGAGGGCCGACGCGCTGATCCCGACGTCCAGGCCTGCACGGCTGAAACTCTGGTGGCGCGCAATGGCGAGAAAATAAATGATGTCTGCCAGATTCGCGCGGCTGAGGTGCATCAATGATTCCTTGAATAGCGGCCGGGCATCAGACCGGATCCGGCAAGTGATCGATGAGTTTGTCCAGCGTGATCGGATAATCCCGGACCCTGATGCCCGTCGCGTTGTAAATGGCGTTGGCAATCGCCGCCGCTGCACCGGAAATGCCCAGTTCGCCAACGCCCTTGGCTTTCAATGGCGTTGCGTAGGCGTCCACTTCATCGAGAAAGATCACGTCCTGATGCGGGATGTCGGCATGCACCGGCACTTCATAGCCTGCCAGGTCGTGATTGACGAAGAATCCCAGACGATGGTCCACGACCATTTCCTCCATCAGCGCGGCACCGGCGCCCATGGTCATTCCGCCGATGATCTGGCTGCGGGCAGTCTTGGGGTTCAGAATTCTGCCTGCTGCGCACACGGCCAACTGACGGCGAATCCGTATTTCACCGGTCGCCGCGTTGACACCGACCTCGACGAAGTGAGCCCCGAAGGTCTGCTGGGCATAGTCCTTGGCCAGACTGCCGTACTCCATGAAGTCCTCGGCCTGAAGCTCGCCATTCGCAGCCGCTTGAGCCAGTGGCAGGCGTTTGCCACTGTCCACGACCTGGCCATCGACGAAGTCGGCTTTCTGCGGATCGAACCCGAGTGTGCGGGCTACGATTTCGCGAAGCTTCACGCAGGCGGCATACACCCCGGCGGTTGAAGACGCTGCGCCCCACTGACCGCCCGAGCCCGAGGACTCAGGGAATCTGGAGTCGCCCAAGTGCACGACGACGCGTTCCAGGTTTACGCCCATCATTTCAGCCGCCGTCTGCGCAATGATGGTGTAGGTGCCGGTTCCGATGTCGGTCATATCGGTCTCGACTGTGACGATACCGTGCCGATCAAGGCGAACGCGGGCGGCGGATTTTGTCGTCGGCGCGCCCCGAATGGCAGCCGCTACGCCAATACCGATCAGCCAGCCATCCTGCAATGCCTTGCCCGGAACGGGGTTGCGTTTGCTCCAGCCGAAGCGCTCGGCGCCGGTGTTCAGGCATTCCACGAGTTGCCGTTTTGAAAACGGCCGCGTGGGTTGCTCCGGATCGACCTGAGTGTCATTCATGACACGCAATTTCACCGGGTCGATGCCAATTTTCTCGGCCAGTTCGTCCATGGCAATTTCCAGCGCCATCATGCCGGGTGCTTCGCCCGGTGCACGCATGGCGCTGCCTTCGGCCAGGTCCAGAACGGACAGGTTCAGACGGGTCATCCGGTTGGCTCCGGCGTACAGCCCGCGGGTCGAGGCGGTTGCCGCTTCCGGCCTGCCGCCTGGCAGGTTGCCGGACCAGCTTTCGTGGCCTATCGCCGTGATGGTGCCGTTTTTATCCGCGCCGATGCGGATCCGCTGGAGGGTCGCCGGTCGGTGGGTCAGGTTGTTGAACATCAACGGGCGGGGCAGAGCGATCTTGACCGGACGTCCGGCCTCGCGTGCGGCCAGCGACGCCAGCACGGCGTCACACAGAATGGTGCCTTTGCCGCCAACCCCACCGCCGATGTACGGCGATATCAGATGAATGTCCTGCTTGCGAATGTCCAGGGTTTTCGCCAGGTCGCGCACGCCCCAGTTGATCTGCTGGATGGAGGTCCAGAGCGTCAGCTTATTGCCGTTCCACTGGGCGATGGTCGCGTGGGGCTCCATCATCGCGTGGGCGTGATCGGGCGTGGTGTAGCGTTCATCGAGCCGGACCGCGGCGGCCTTGAATGCACCGTCGAAATCTCCGACGCTGGTCTGCGGCGGCGGTCCGAAACCGGCTGGCGGCGGTGGTTTGGCCGATTCAAGAGTGGCCGCCAGTTCGAACGAGCCAGGCTCACGAACGTAATACACCCGAAGCAATGCGGAGGCTGCGCGGGCCTGTTCAAAGGTTTGCGCGACGACGACTGCGACCGCCTGATGGTAATGATCCACCTGAGGTCCGGCCAGGGCGCGGTCCACGTAAAACTCGCCGCGGTCGAGCTTGCCAGCGTTTTCGTGGGTGACGATGGCGATCACGCCCGAGGCCTTTCTCGCCTCGCTGGCATCGATCGACGAAATCCGCCCTTTGCCAATCGCAGCGCCGAGCACATAACCGTACGCAGGGTTGGTGACGGCGGCGTTCTGTTCGTAGGCGTAAGTCGCCGTGCCGGTGGTTTTCAGCTTGCCGTCGATGCGATCTGCGGGCTGACCGATCACCTTGAGCTGATCAATGGGGTTGGTGCTGGCAGGCGTGTCGAATTTCATGCTGTGGTTTCCTGATCGAACGGACTGACGTCGGCAGCGCCTGACAGGCGGCTGCGCGAGGGATCACGCAGAGGCTTGAGCCAGTGCCAGTTTGAGGGTGCGTTCCGCCAGTTTTACCTTGAAGGCGTTATGCGGCGTCGGCTGCGCATTGGCCAGCAGGCGGGCGGCGACGGCGTTCGCGCCCTGAGGCATCAGTGCGTCGGCTTCCGGGCTGCGCCACGGCGTGTAGGCCACACCGCCCAAGGCGATTTGTCCGGTCTTGTCCGGCTGTACGATTGCCGCGACCGAGATCAGGGCAAATGCGTAGGACGCGCGGTCGCGAACCTTGTAGTAAAGCTGTTTGCCGCCGACGGGAGGAGGCAGGGTCACGGCAGTGATCAGCTCCCCCGGCATCAGGGTGTTTTCCAGATGCGGCGTGTCGCCCGGTGCCTTGTAGAGTGCTTCGACAGGAAAGCTGCGAACCCGGCCATCTGCCCCCAGGGTTTCCACCGCCGCGCCCAGCACGCGCATGCCGACCGCCATGTCGCTCGGGTGGCTGGCGATACAGGACGCGCTGACGCCAATGATCGCCTGCTGGCGACTGGCGCCACCCAGCGCCGCACAGCCGGCACCGGGACGACGTTTGTTGCATGGCTGGTTGGTGTCGTAGAAGTAGGCGCAGCGCGTGCGTTGCAGCAGGTTGCCCGCCGTCGTTGCCTTGTTGCGCAACTGGCCTGAAGCGCCAGCGAGCAAGGCGCGGGACAGCACGCCATAGTCACGGCGCACCTCAGGTGCGGCGGCCAGGTCGGTGTTGCGCACCAGTGCGCCAATCCTCAGGCCACCGTCGTCGGTTCTACTGATCTTGTCGAAGGCCAGGCCATTCACGTCGATCAGGTGCTGCGGCGTCTCGATTTCCAGTTTCATCAGGTCGAGCAGGTTGGTCCCGCCTGCAATGAACCTCGCGCCGGGATGGTTCGCCGCTGCTGCAACAGCCTGTTCGGGTGAACTCACGCGTTCATAGGTGAATGACTTCATACCGACTCTCCGGCGACGTCCTGAATCGCCTCGATGATGTTGGAGTAGGCCCCGCAGCGGCAGATGTTGCCGCTCATGCGCTCGCGCAGCTCTTCGGCGGAGGCGCTTGACGCAGTGCTCAGGTCCTCGGTGACATGGCTGGGGATGCCTGCCTTTATTTCATCGAGCATGGCCACCGCCGAACAGATCTGGCCGGGTGTGCAGTAGCCGCATTGATAGCCGTCATGCTTGACGAAGGCCGCTTGCATCGGATGAAGGCGGTCGGGCGTGCCCAGGCCTTCGATGGTGGTGAGGGTATCGCCTTCATGCATGACGGCCAGTGTCAGGCAGGCATTGATCCGTCGTCCTTCGACAATGACCGTGCACGCTCCGCATTGCCCATGGTCGCAGCCTTTCTTGGTGCCGGTCAGGTGCAGGCGTTCGCGCAGAACATCCAGAAGCGTGGTGCGATTGTCGACGTCCAGGCTGTAACGTCGGCCATTGAGCGTGAACGAAACATGGCTGCTGGCAGGCGCTTCAGCAGCGCCTGTCGTTGCGTCGCCGGATGCCTGCGCAAACTCGGTGGAGGCCAGAGCCGCAGTGACGGCCGATCCTGCCGTGCCAATCAGAACTTGTCGCCGAGACAGCCTGAGCCCGTCTGCGGCTGGGGTTCGAGGGTTCATCAACATCTCCTTATCACGCATCTTCGGGTGCAGCCACCTTCTTGGCAGGGTTGAAACGCTGCCCATGCAGAGACATGAGGCTATGTGATTGAACGGCGGTTGATAATGCGGTTATTCAGGATGTACTTGTGAGCTGCGCTCATGAGTGCTCATTCTTCGTGGTTATCAAGACTACGAGGACTGCCCGCGCACAGGCCGCTCATGACCAGGTCCATCAATCGAGCCAGGCGCGAGCGCCATTCGGATTGCGAGTCGATCTGCCAGATTCCGGCAATCGCCAGGAAGAAATCATCGATGGTGACACCCGCGCGAATCGTGCCGGCGTTTTCGTTGGCCCTCAGGAGAAGCTCCGCTGCATCGCGGACCGGCGCATAGCCCGACTTTCCCGGAAATTCCCGGGTGGCAGCCGCCTGGCGTATGGCGGCAGCAAGCCCCGCCTTGGCCATCGCGTACTCGGCCAGGCTGTTCATCCAGTCGCGCAGCGCCCGCTCGGGGGGGCGGTCAGCGAGATACTGTTCCGCCAGCGACGCCACCTGCTGCATTTCGAACTGATAGACCTCAAACACCAAGTCTTCCCGGTTCGCGAAATGCCGATAGAAGGTGCCTTGTCCCACGGCGGCTTTCTTCGCGATCACGCTCAGGGCGACTGCAGGGTCGCGGGTCAGCTCGGCCACGGCGACTTTGAGGATCCGTTCCCGGTTTTTTTTCGCGTCGGCGCGCATCGCTCCATCGTCACTCATGAACAGGAATCTTCCTTTTGCGTTGCAAAGCGGACAACTGTCCGGTAGTTTGCTGAAGCGGACATGTGTCCGCTTCAAGGTCTATCGGAGTTTACTATGAACGGCTCTGGCAACACGATTCTGGTCACCGGCAGTACGTCCGGTATTGGCCTTGGGCTGGCGCTTCGGCTCCACGCGGCGGGCAACAAGGTGATTGTCGCCGGGCGACGCAAAGCGCTGCTCGACAGCATCACATCGGAGCATCCCGGCATCGATTCGGTGCTGCTCGACGTGAGCGATCCTCAGTCCATTCAGCAGGCCAGCGATGCGCTGGCGAGCAGTCACCCGGACCTCAACGTGCTGATCAACAGCGCAGGCATCATGCAGTGGGAGGACCTCACCGACCCTGCCGGTCTGGATACTGCCGAAGACATCGTGACTACCAACCTGCTCGGTACAATCCGCATGGTGTATGCGTTGACGCCCCGGTTACTTAAACAACCCCAGGCGACCATCATCAACGTCAGCTCGGCGCTGGCCTTCGTGCCACTGCCAGCAACGCCGACCTACAGCGCCACAAAGGCAGCCGTCCATTCGTTCACGCAAAGCCTGCGCGTGCAACTGGCCGATTCGTCGGTAGAAGTCATCGAACTGGCGCCGCCAGGCGTTCGTACCTCGTTGCTCGGTCAGGAAAATGACGAGCGCGCGATGCCGCTGGAGGCGTTTCTGGACGAAATATTCGGTCTGCTGGAGATCAAGCCGACGCCTTCCGAGCTTGTCGTCGAGCGCGCCAAGGGGCTGCGGTTTGCCGAAGCGAATGGCACTCACGAGGATGTGCTGAATATGCTCGCGGGCATCAAGCCACATTGATCTGAATGAAGGGCGGCGGGACGGGGCGATGAGCGAAGCGTTGCTTCGGGCCGCCTGGATTCAGGCGGCCCGAAGACTTGCCGAAGATTTGAAGGTTACTGGTTACGCGTCACTCGCCAGACGGTGTTGGCCAGGTCGTCCGCAATGATCAGCGCGCCTTTCGGGTCTACCGTCACGCCGACCGGGCGGCCACGGGTCTTGCCGTCGTCGCCACGGAAGCCCGTTGCGAAGTCCAGCGGTTCGCCTGAAGGCTTGCCGTTGCTGAACGGCACGAAGATCACCTTGTAGCCGACCGGATTGTCGCGGTTCCAGCTGCCGTGCTCACCGACGAACACACCCTCTGCGAACTTCTCGCCCATTTCCGGAATGGAGAAGTCCACGCCCAGTGCTGCAACGTGCGAGCCGAGGCTGTAATCCGGCTTGATCGCGGCAGCGACTTTTTCCGGCTTCTGCGGTTGCGCGCGGGTATCGACGTTCTGACCCCAGTAGCTGTAAGGCCAGCCGTAGAATCCGCCTTCTTTCACCGAACTCAGATAATCGGGAACCAGATCCGGCCCCAGTTCGTCGCGTTCGTTGACCACCGCCCACAATTGCCCGGAATCGGGCTGAATAGTGAGCGCTGTCGGGTTGCGTATGCCGGTGGCGTAAGGCTTGTGAGCCCCGGTCGCAGCGTCGATCTGCCACACTTCGGCGCGATTGATCTCGACTTCCATGCCACGTTCGCCCACGTTGCTGTTCGAACCGATCCCCACGTACAGGTAACGACCGTCAGGACTGACCGTCAACGCCTTGGTCCAGTGGTGGTTAATGGCAGCGGGCAGATCGGCAACCTTGGTCGGCGCGCCACTGGCCTGAGTCTGGCCGTCCTGATAATCGAAGCGCACCAGCGCGTCCTGGTTGGCCACGTACAGTTTGCCGTCGGCGAACGCCAGGCCGTAAGGCGCATTGAGGTTTTCCGCGAAGACGGTCTTGGTTTCGTACGTGCCATCACCGTCAGCGTCGCGCAGCAGCGTCAGACGGTTGCCGCCTTTGACCTTGGTGTTGCCCTCGGCCTTGATCACGCTGGCGATCACATCCTTGGGTTTGAGCTTGGCAGCGCTGCCGCCACGGCCTTCGGCCACGATGATGTCACCGTTGGGGAGCACCAGCGTCTGGCGTGGGATGCGCAGTTCAGTCGCGATGGCGGTGATCTTGAATCCTTCAGGCACTGTGGGTTTCTGATCGCCCCAGGCGACCGGCTCGGCGATTTTCATGCTCGGCAGCAGACCGCGTTGCGGTTCTGGCAGTTTCGGGTCCGGACCGCGTGACTGGGTGCTGTCCGGTTCCCCGCCGCATGCACTCAGCAGCAGCGCCATGCTCAAGGCTGTCAATGCGATTTGAGGTCTCATTGCTCGTCTCCCGAACGCAGGTTGGTCAGTCCGAGCCATGCGGCAACGATTGCCAGCAGGGTCACGATGACTGAAAGCACCAGGCCCGAAGGCATGACGGCCCAGGCATCCTTGGCGTGTTCGAACGCGTTGACCAGACCCAGCACCCAAGTGATCAACAAGAGCAAGAAATACGCGACCGGGCGTCCAGCCTTGTGGTCGGCGCGAACCAGATTGACCAGTGCGAACAGCAGCGCAAAACCGCAGAACACCAGCGCCCCGGCGATCAGCCAGGCGGCGAAGTTAGCCCACTGGATCTGAAAGGTCTGGTAGTAGGCGATGTCACTGAGCAATGCGCCGAGAAACAGCGGCACGGTCCCGGCCAGCAGGATCGCGTGAAGCGGGCCTGGTGTCCTTCGGTAAGCGGGATGGGCGGTAACGGTCATAGCGGCTCCTTATCGTTCGGCGATTCCCGGTCAGCGCACGGCACGAATTTACCGGCCGCCGGGGTCGCGTTGACTGCGCATAGGAAAGGATCGTGCCGCCAAAGCGTAAGTTCAGTGAGTTTTCATGTCGAAATGTGTGGAAGGATTACAGCTGCCTGCACCAGCGTCAGCCGCGTCCCAGAGCGGTTCGTTGCAAGTCGGGGCGCTCATGCTCTGATACGATTGGTTTTGTAACTGATAAGGGTGTTTTTATCGGTTACTATGGGCGCCAGGATTTCTGGAGTACCTCATGACAGCCCACGATGTGAATCTCTCTCTCCCGGCACCGATGCTGCTGGCCGACCACCCGGCACTCGACCTGCTCAATACGCAGATGATGATCGATGGCCAGCGGCGTGATTTACTCACCAGCCCTGAGGCGGCAACCCGCTGGCTGGAGCAGGTCGGTCTGGGAGAAGGTGCAAGCGGCGCCCGGCTGCTCGACGAGTTGCGCGATCTGCGTGGCTGCATCGAACAACTGATTCAGGCGCGTCTGGAAAATCGGGTCGCCGACCCCGGCAAGCTGAATGGCTTTCTGCGGCGGGCGGTTGCGCAGCTGGTTTGGGAGCCGTCCAAGGCACCGGTTCTGGATCGCTTCTGTCAGCCGGACGCGACGGATCGATTGCTGGGCGAAATCGCCTTTGCCGCCGCGCAATTGCTGGCCGAAGGCGATTTGAGTCTGGTGCGTAAATGCGAGAGCCATGAGTGTTCGCTCATGTTTTACGACCGAACCAAGTCGCACAAACGGCGCTGGTGCAGCATGGCGCTGTGCGGCAATCGTCACAAGGTGGCTGAGTTTCGCAAGCGCAAACAGCAAGCAGGTCACTGAATCGGAGCGGTGGAGGGCATGTTCAGCGCGCGCAGATCGAGCCTGCGATGGCATCCAGCTCGCGATCATAACTGGCACGTTCTCCCGCACTGAGAAAACCCTGCGCTTTCACGAAGCCCGCACTGTCGGAGCGGATTTTTTCGATGCGCTCGTACATCTGGTCAGCCTGCTTCTGCGGCAGATGGCCGGCTCGATACAAGCTTCCGATCTCCGCCTGCAGAATGCTGGCTCGCGTGGAGATGTGCGCCTCGTTCCTGTCGGTGAGAGTGCCACCGGGCCGGCCTTCCAGCGCACGCTGCTCGACCAGGTTGCAACTGGACAAATTTTGTTGAGTATCAGCCGCGACAGCACCGAGGCTTAGCGTGGCGAAGGCAGCGGTGATGAGAAATTTCATGCGGTTTCCTTTTGTGGATGGGCATCCTGTTGAGGGGCACCGGCCAGACACTCCCGGCCGATGCTGATCAAGGGCGATGGGTTAAGGAATCAGACGCTCACGACGCAGTTTTTCGAATACCTCAAAGAACGCATCATCACTGGCCTTGAACGCAGTGAAGCCCAGTTTGCGGCTTTTCGACATGTCCGTGACGACCTCGATAGGGCGACCCAGATCGGCATCGGTGTGCCACGGCGAGATCAGACGATTGATGTCGCTTTCCTTGAGCTGATGCTTGCCGACGATGTCGGTCCAGGCTTTCTGGTCGTTGGCCATCTGCTCTTCCAGCGGAGCGGGCTGCTCGGGGAAGTCGGCTGCCTGCAGGCCGAAGTAGTCGGCGATCTGGCCCCACATCCAGCTCCAGCGGAACACGTCGCCGTTGGTGATATTGAACGCCTGATTGGCCGCTGCGGGCGTAGTCGCGGCCCACAACTGTTGTTGGGCGAGCTGCCGGGCATCGGTCATGTCGGTCAGGCTGTCCCACTGCACACGTGAGCGGGGGAACACGAACGGACGGCCAGTGGCCTTGCAGATCGGGGCGTACACCGCCAGCGTGGTGGCCATGTTCATTGCATTGCCGACCGCCACACCCGTTACGGTGTGCGGACGGTGCACGCTCCAGGTGAAGCCGTCCTTGTCAGATGCGGCGAACACTTCATCTTCCTGCGCGTAATAGAAGTTCTCGATGTCCAGGCGCGGTTGGGATTCCCGGAATGGCGTCTGCGGCAGCGTGCCTTTGCCATAGGCTTCGAACGGGCCGAGGTAATGTTTAAGGCCGGTCACCAGCGCCACATGCTGCACGCTCTTGGCGGGGCGAACCGCGTCGAGCACGTTGCGCACCATGGCGGCATTGACACGGATGTTTTCTGCTTCATTGGCCTGGCGCGACCAGGTGGTGATGAACACGTGCGTCGGCTTCAGATCGGCCAGCGCCGCGTTGAGTGACGCTGGATCCTGAAGATCGGCAGCGACAGGGATCACGCCGGGCACGGAGGACGGGCTACGGGAGAGGGCGGCTACCTGCCAGTTATTTTCCAGCAATAACCGGGTGATTGCGCTGCCAACAATGCCACTTGCGCCAACAACCAGGGCGGTCTGGGTCATGGGTTTCTCCTGTGAGTGAGTGAACAGTCATGCAGGTTCAGAACCCACTTTGTACCAGGCGGTTCAATCTGATCGGCATCAGTTTGTCGATGAGGAGCCGGCTTTATGTCGCCGGCAGCGCTCCGAGCAATAACGAACCTCGTCCCAGCAGCGCGCCCACTTTTTGCGCCAGGTGAACGGCAGGCCGCAGACCGCGCAGGTCTTGACGGGAAGCTCGCTCTTTTTCAAATTGACTCTCCGGCATCCAGTCTGGCGAGCAAGGTCTGGCCTCGATCCCACAGCGCATCGAGTTTGGCATCGCTCATACGGTCGAGGTTTTTGTAGACCATGCCCAAGCGCTGATTGCCGCGCAGCAGGTCGCCATGGCGCATCAGGAAATGCCAGTACAGTGCGTTGAACGGGCAGGCGTCTTGCGTGGTGCTTTCACTGACTTTATAGGCACAGTCGCGGCAATAATCCGACATGCGCTTGATGTACTGGCCGCTGGCGCAGTACGGTTTTGAGCCCAGATAACCGCCATCGGCGTGCATGACCATGCCCAGGGTGTTGGGCAATTCGACCCAGTCGAAGGCGTCCATGTAGATCGCCAGATACCACTCGCAGATTTCGGTCGGCGCGATGCCTGCGAGCAGGGCGAAGTTGCCAGTCACCATCAGCCGCTGAATATGGTGCGCGTACGCGTATTCCAGACTCTGGCCGATGGCCTGACGCATGCAGTTCATCTTTGTGTCACCGGTCCAGTAGAACTCGGGAAGCGCGCGAGTGTTGCCGAACAGGTTGCCGCTGGCGTACTCGGGCATTCTTAACCAGTACACGCCGTGTACGTATTCGCGCCAGCCGATCAACTGGCGAATGAAGCCTTCGGCGGCGTTGAGGGCAATGCGACCTGACCAGTAGGCGGCCTCGACGTCGCTGCACAGCTGACGCACATCCAGCAGACCGATATTCAGCGCAGCGCTGATGCGGGCGTGGAACAGGAACGGCTCATTGCTGGCCATCGCGTCCTGATAATCGCCAAAGCCGGCCAGGCCAAAATCCAGAAAATATGCCCAGAGCGCCTGCGCATCGGCGTGGGTCACCGGGTAGTCGAAGGTGTCCAGCGTGCCGTAGTGATGGGAAAAACGCGCCTTTACCAACGTGATCACTGCTTGAGTGATCACGTCGCTGGGGAAGCGAATGGGGTAAGGCGCGTTGACGCCCTTGGGCAGCGCCTTGCGGTTTTCGGCATCGAAATTCCAAGCGCCTCCCACCGGCGTGCCATCGCCGTTGAGCAACAACCCGCTTTTGCGACGCATCTCCCGGTAAAAGAACTCCATGCGCAACTGCTTCTTGCCTTGTGCCCAGGACGAGAACTCATTGCGAGCGCACAGAAACCGGCTATCGGCATGCCACCGGATTGGCAGTCCACTGTCCCTGAGCGACTGTTCCAGTCGCCAGTCGCCGCACTCAGTCAGGTGCAACTCATCAGGCTGCAATCTGGATTGCCAGCGTTGCAGTTCGCCCGGTACCGATCCGCTGTTTTCAGGATCGTCCAGCGTGACGTACTGCACCCGGAATCCGCGCTGGCGCAATGCTTCGGCGAAATGGCGCATCGCGCTGAAGATCAACGTGATCTTTTGTGGATGATGCCGCACATGGCTGGCTTCTTCCATTACCTCGGCCAGCAGCACCGTGTCGCGCTCGGCATCCAGATCGTGCAGCGAAGCCAGCTCGAAAGACAGCTGGTCGCCGAGGACCAGGCATAAGCGACGGTGTGCGTTCATTCAGGCAAAATCCAGGGCAGGGAAAGGGTGGCGAAGCAGGGCAGCTGTCAGGCAAAGGACCGATCGAAGTAGAAGATCCGGCCCGGCCGAAGGTTTTCCACCGTGGCCTGCGCCTTGATGCCTTCGCCTGACTTCTTGCGCCCGGTTTCCTTTATGAAGCCTTCTTCCGTCAGCTTGATCAGGCGTTGGCGCATGCTCGACTTGAGCACCGGTCGGCCCAGTGCCACAGAATAGATCGTCGTGGCTTCCGGCGCGCTGAACTCGTTGCCGAGAAACAGCAAAGGCAGGCTGGAGTAGAGCGATTTGGAATACAGGCGTTCAGCAGCCTGTTCCACCAGCTCGTTGTGGTCGAACGGCAGCAGGTTGTCACGGCTCAGCAGAGCCTGAAGCGGCACGAATTTCTGTCGCTCGTTCAGGTGTGCTTCGCGGTCCACGATGGCGATGTAAAAGGTCGAGGATGACCAACACCTGGGGTCACGAAATGCGTTGCCCACGGTCCCGACCTGCTCGATATAGCCGGGCTCGATGCCGATCTTCTCGGACGCGATCAGGCGCTTCATGCCGTCGTCCATCGACACATCACGCACGTCACCGTTGAGCACCAGGCCTGGAAGCGCCCAGCTCTCTGCATAAGGCTCGCCCGGGCGTTTGTGCAGCAAAACCTGAAGCGCTTGAGTCTTGCGGCAGTAGCGCAGAACCACCAGGTCGATGGTGTGCAGATAATCCATTTTCGACGGGGTTCCGTGTTCTGTCTGGCTCATGTCAAGCAACACCTGCTGCGTAAATTCGGTAGTTTAACGGATCCATGCCCGGCGCAATCCAGTGCGGCGGCAGCGCTGCACCCTGGAGGATCTGCTCGCGCATCGCAGTGCTTCGCACGCCGGCTTGCTCGGGAACGGTGATAACCGAGAACGTTTCAAGCAGTTCCGGGCCAAGGTAAAAGCCGGGGAGGGCGTCCGCGACGTCCTGGCCCACCACGAGGGCGATCTGGTTCGGTGCGTGGCCTGTGCTTGCGCAGATGTGCGTCAGCAGGTTGAAACTGAAAACCGGGCCAAGGTCGTTGGCGCAGAGCTCGCGCTCGATATCACTGACGATCAAAGCGCCGCTGCACTGTTGACGAACGTTGTCGGTGACCTGCCGCAGCCACTCAAGGCGAAGTTCGAAATCCACCATCACCTTGCCGTAGGGGTGCTGGAACGAAGGCACCACCAGCGTGAACCTTGCCTGTCTGGAGGCCTGAATCATGACATTGGCATGGCCAGCGTGGGGTGGATTGAATGCCCCACCGTAAACCGCGATCTCGTACATGGTCTCTCTCTCCTTTGGCTAAAAAGTATATTAGATGTACTTATTGATCAATCGCTTTCTCTCTTCGAGAGCAATGTGTCGTTCGTGATCACTTTTATTCAACGTCCTTAATGCAGGCATTGGGTTCAAAATTCAGACTCAAAAAAATAAATCAAAATCAGCGTTGACCTAAAAAGTACATCATGTGTACTATTAATTCAATGCAGGGGAGGAACCGATCATGAGCGCCACAAAGATCAAGACCGCTTCATTCGATGTCGATGCACAAAAGAGCTTCACGCCGCTGTGCCCTGATGAGTTGCCGGTCAGCGGCGGTCATGAGATCGGCCAGGCGCTCAATGTCATGGCGACGTTTGCCAGCAAGCGCCTGGGCAGCAAGGACGCACACGCCGTGAATGCGGCCTGGGTCGTCGACGCGCATGACAAGATGCTCCAGCCAACCGGGCTCAGGCACGCCGACCTGACCTGGGTCAGCCACTGCGTACCGGGTACCGAAGGTTTCAGGCTGCTGGACGAGTTGCCACAACCGCTCGACTACGACTACTTCGTGTGGAAAGGCGTTGAGCCCGACCTGCATCCCTACGGTGCGGTCTGGCACGATCTGGACGAAAAGCTTTCCACCGGCGTGATCGAATACCTGCGGGCCAATGCTATCGAGCGGGTCATCGTCGGCGGCCTGGCGCTGGACTTCTGCGTCAAGACCACCGCTCTGCAGTTGGTCAGGGCCGGTTTCACCGTAGTGCTGTATTTGCCAGCCTGCCGGGGCATCAGCGAAGAGGGCTGCACTGCGGCGCTGGTCGAGATGACGCAGGCCGGTATTCTCATCGCACACAATCAGCAGGAATTGACCGCATTGGCCTGAGGCCTGGGGAGAGAGTCATGGAAAGTGTCTACGATTTCAGCAAGCCGATCATTCGTTCACCCACCGACGACGATATGTACAAGCTGTCGATGGGCCAGGCCATCTACCACGCCTACCCGAGCGCCGATACCGAGTGGGCCCTGCGGGTGCGCTCCCAGGATGACCTGACGCCCTACATCAACGAGATCCGCGAAGCCGTCGATCAGCTTCAGGAGCTGGAAAGCAGCCAGGACATGCTTCGGCATTTGCGTGGCATTCCCTACATCAGCACCGACTACATCGACTACCTGGAAGACTTCCGCCTCAAGCCGCGCTTCGTCAGGATTGGCGAGAAAGACGGGCAGCTTGAAATCCGCGCTCGTGGGCCGTGGGTTGGCGTATCGCCTTTTGAAGTCAAGATTCTGGCCATCGTCAGCGAGATCCGTAACCGCCATGTTTACCCCGATCTGTCGCTGGAACAGGTGCGTGAGAGTCTCTACAGGAAGTTCGACTGGCTGAAAGCCAACGCCACGACTGAAGAGCTGGCGGCGTTCAAGGTCGCCGATTTCGGTACGCGCCGTCGAATTTCCTACTTGGCTCAGGAAGAAGTCGTACGCACCATGATGCGGGATTTCCCCGGTGAGTTCGTCGGCACCAGCAACATCCAGTTGGCCCGTGAATTCGACATCCGTGCCGTGGGCACCCAGGCTCACGAGTGGTTCCAGGCGCACCAGCAATTGGGACCTCGTCTGGTCGACAGTCAGAAAGCGGCGCTGGATGGCTGGATCAAGGAGTACCGCGGCGACCCGGGACTGACGCTGGCGGACTGCATCAATCAGGACGCTTTCCTGCGCGATTTCGACTCGTATTACGCCAAGCTGTTCGACGGCTGCCGCCACGATTCGGGTGACCCGCTGGTATGGGGCGACCGCATGATTGCGCATTATGAATCGCTGCGCATCGACCCGCAGACCAAGACGCTGATCTTCAGCGATGGCTTGAATCTGGGCGACAAGGCCCTGCGGATCCTGCGTCACTTCCGTGGCCGCATCAACGTTTCGTTCGGCATCGGCACCGACCTCACCAACGGCGTCGAGGGCGTCAAACCCCTGAGCATCGTGATGAAAATGGTCAATTGCCAGGGCCAGCCGGTTGCCAAGATCTCCGATGCGCCCGGCAAGAGCCAGTGTGAATCGCCAGAGTTTCTGGCGTACCTGAAGCAGGTTTTCCAGGTAAAGGAATGAGGACAACACCATGAATACGCAAGCGAACCTGCAAGCCGAGATCCAGTCCGCGCTGTGCATCGACCGTAGCATCACCGATCTGAACGGTGCGAACGCCGAAATTGCACGACGGGTCCGGTTCATCAAAGATGTGCTGCTCAAGTCCGGGATGAAAGCGCTGGTGCTGGGCATCAGCGGCGGGGTCGATTCTTCGACCACCGGGCGGCTGTGCCAACTGGCGGTCAACGAGTTGCGAGCGCAGGGCCACGCCGTGAAGTTCGTTGCGGTGCGCCTGCCCTATAAAACTCAAGCGGACGAGCAAGACGCTCAGGCAGCGCTGGGCTTCATCCAGCCCGACGTGACGACCACGGTAAATATTGCCCGCGCTGTAGACAGCGTAATGGGCGAAATCTCCATCGAAGGCCTGGAGCCGAGCCCGGAACTCACCGACTTCGCCAAGGGCAACGTCAAGGCCCGCACCCGGATGCTGGCGCAATACGCGATCGCCAATTTCGTCGCGGGGCTGGTGGTCGGCACGGACCACGCGGCCGAGGCGGTGATGGGCTTCTTCACCAAATTCGGCGACGGCGCCTGCGACCTGGCTCCGTTGAGCGGCTTGACCAAAGGGCAGGTTCGCTTGCTGGCCAGTGCGCTTGGCGCTCCGGCGCACCTGGTGAGCAAGGCACCGACGGCCGATCTTGAGGACCTGGATCCAGGCAAACCGGACGAGGTGGCCTATGGCTGCACCTACAACGACATCGACAACTACCTGCTGGGCAAAGACGTCCCAGCCTCGGCCGCAGCGATCATCGAAGCGGCATACCTCAAGACCGCCCACAAACGTGAATTGCCGATTGTGCCTGTTTGAAGTGCAGCACAGGCCGTGAGCATTCCCGCCACACGTTCGACGTTGCGCTGTCGTGCAGCAAGCACCGGTTTGCCTGGAGCGAGTTTGCTCTGGACGGCAATCCAGCGACAGCGCTGGTTTATCCGCTGAAAATCCAGCGTCTATAACACCGCCTTCTTAAGCACGCGGAGCGCCGCCCGGCTCACTTCAACGAAAGGCTTCGGCGTTCAGGGCTGGTGCTTGTGGCGACCCCTGCTTGAGCTTGCTTGCGAAGACCACATCTCAACCGCTGACGGTCAGAACGTGTACCGGGCCGTCAGCGTGTAGTTGCGCGGGTCGCCGTAGGTGTCGGTAGAACCCCAGACCGAACTGGTGCCGATTGCCGCGTAATAAACACGGTCGAAAATGTTATTGGCGTTCAGTTGCAGGTCCAGGTGCTTGTTGACCTGATACCCGGCCATCAGGTCGGCGACCGCGTAGCTGCCTTGTTCGAGGCGATAGCTGCCGTCGGTGAGGGCGATGTCGTTGTACATGCGGCTCTGCCAGTAGACGTTGCCGCCGACGCGCAGTTTTTCCAGCGGGCCCTGAAACCGGTATACGGTCGAGACCTTGAACAGGTGCTCAGGCGTGTCAGTGTCGAAGCGCTGGTTCTCGTTTGCCGGGTCGGCATCCTTCACGTAATGGGCGCGGGTGAAGGTGTAACCGGCGCCGATTTGCCAGTTTTCGGTCAGCGCACCTTGCAGTTCCAGGTCGATGCCCTGACTGCGCACCAGACCGGACGCGTCGTAGCAGGTCAGCACCGGGCAGCCTGCCTGAGTGGAGGTCTGGGTGCCCAGGTTGGTCTGGTCGGTGCGGAACACTGCCAGGCTGGCATTGAGGGCTCCGTTGAAGTACTCGCCCTTGATGCCGACTTCGTAGTTTTCACCGACGACGGGCTTGAGTTGTGCGCCGGAAAGATCCTGATAGCTCTGCGGCTGGAAGATGTCGGTGTAACTGGCATATACGGAATAGGTGTCGTCCAGCTTGTAGATAAGGCCGCCATAGCGCGTTACGTTTTTGGTGACCTTGTAGTCGCCATCGCCAGTGCGGTCATCGTAGTCGTACCAGTCCAGACGACCACCCAGAATCATCGTCAGAGGGTCGGCCAGGCTCAGGCGGGTCGTCAGGTAGATGCCTTCCTGAGTGGTGATGCTGTGGAGGTTGCCGTCGTGCACGAAGTTCGGTTTTGGCGCGGCAATCGGCAGGCCGGTGTCGTAGGGGCTGTATTCTTTGCTGTCTTTGTCATAGACGCGGCGGCTGGCGCCGACCACCAGTTCATGGGTACGGCCCAGCGCCTGGAACGGGCCGCTGGCGAACGCATCGAAGGCAGTCTGTTTTTCCTCGGGTCGCGACTGGTACGCGGTGGTTTCCAGCGGGCCGTTGTAGCGAGACAGATAAGTCCCGGAGAACAGGCCGTCCAGCGAAGACGCCGTGCCGGCGAGGTGCAGTTTCCAGTCGTTGTCGAACCGGTGTTCCAGTTCGCCGAACACGGTGTCGATCTGCAGCTTCTTCTTTTCCCAGTCGGAGCCGGGGTAGGTGGAGCGCGGCAGGTTCAAATGGTGTCCATCGGTGCCCAGCGGCAAGCCGCCCCAGAAAAAGTTGGTTTCATCTTCCTGGCGGGAATAGCCCAGCGTTGCGGTAGTGGCTTCGCTCAGGTCGGCTTCGACCACGCCGTAGAACACGCCGTGATCGCTCTTTTCCTTGTCGCGGAAACTGTCCGCGTCCTGATAGGAACCCACTACACGACCGCGCAGGGTGCCGCTCTCGTTCAAACGGCTGGAGGCATCAAATTCGCCACGGTAGTTGTCCCAACTGCCTGCACTGCCGGTCAGGGAAACCTGCGGGTCGAAGGTCGGGCGCTTGCGTACCATGTTGATCGCCGCCGAGGGATTGCCGGCGCCTGTGATCAGGCCGGTCGCGCCGCGAATGACTTCCACACGGTCGAACATCGCCAGGTTGGGCTGCACGCCCATGGTCCAGCCTGAGTAGGAGGCGGGAATGCCGTCGTACATGATGTTGTCGATGTCGAAGCCGCGCGAGGTGTAAGTCTGCCGACCGGGGCCGCTGGACTGACTGAGGAACAGACCGGGTGTGTTCCTGACCACGTCGTTGACGCTGGTCATGGCTTGATCGTCCATGCGCTGGCGGGTGATGACGGTGACGGCTTGCGGGGTTTCGCGCATGGTCAGCGGCAGTTTGGTAGCGGTCTGCATGACGCCGGTGGTGTAGGAGCCCGAGCCTTCGGTGGTCATACCCAAACGAGCGTCGCTGATTTCGGTAGCGCCCAGTTCCAGCGTGCCGCTGGTCTGTGCCGATTGAGCTGATTCGGACGAGGCCTGAAGTGGCGCGTCGGCGGCAAAGGTCGTTGGCGCGGTGGCTGCCCAGATTCCCATGGCCAACAGGCATGGCGTAAAGCGAAATCGGCGTTGCAGATGTTGGCCGGGCATGAAGCTGGAACTCCCTGAAGACCATCCGTGGCCTGGTGATAATAGTGTTGAGAACGATTCGCGTTAGTGTGACAGATTGTTTCTGCCAGAAAAAGCCCGCACAGACAGATACTTAACAAATTTTTCACATTTTTCAGCGGCCGCCGTCTGCATGTCTGAACAGGCGACCTGGTGGCGGAGCCATGCGAATAGGGGCGGGATGAGTCGCACGTCGGGTGTTCCCGACCCGGGCCACGGGTCGGGAACACCGATCAAAACGCAGGCCATGTTCAGCCTGAGGTAAGGAGGGAAGACGGCCATTCAAGCCGTCGAGGGATCAGAATTGCCAGTCCAGCGACAGGCCGACCCCGTGGGTCTTGTCACGCGCACCCAGCAGACCGTTGTAGTCCAGATTGATCCGCGCATCCCTGCCCAGCGCAAGGCTTGCGCGGGCACCGACCAGCGCCGCATCACGGTCCATCGAAACGCTTTGCACCGCAAACGTGTTCACCCCGCTGGCGAACGCCAGGTGTTGCTCGGACGAGGTGTCGCTGAGGGTGTGCTGCCAGCCCAGGGTCGCCGAGACATCCAGCTTTTGCGTATCGTTGAGGTTGAAACGCTTGCCGGCCCGTGCACCGAGTGTCGACAGCACGGTGTCGCGGGTATCGTCGCCGCCTTTGAGCGCAGTGGCACCGCCTTTCTCGGTGAAGCTGTCGCTGTCCAGATGCACATACGCCAGGTTGGCGAACGGCTCCAGCGTCAGCGGTTGCAGGTTCAGGCGGTACGCGGCTTCGGTGAAAACTTGGGTGGACTGCGCATCACGCTTGACCTTTTGACGGTCCGAAAACGCGCCGAACTGCAGGTCACGCTTCACGTCGATGCGATGCCAGCTGTGGGACGCGCCCGCCGTCAAGCGCATCGCACCTTGCTCGTGTCCGATGTACGCACCCAAGTGGTAGCTGTCTGCCGAGGCTCGCGAATGGGTGTCATCACCCAGGCTTAGCGAAGTGTCGCTGTAACCGGCCATTGCGCCCAGACGCGTGTGGTCACTGATCAGACCGTCAACCCCCGCGAGCAGGCCGCCCAGCGATGACGTCGAACTGGCGCCGTCGCTGCTGCCGGCGTTCTTGCCCCACGCACCCAGTGCCTTGACCCAGACGTTGTTCTCTTCGCTGCCTGGCGCAGTCTGGTCGTACAGACCTTCGACCCGCAGACGATCACCCACGGCATCGCGCACTTGACGACTGTCGTTGATCAGTTGCGTGGCGATGGCCGGGTGCACTTCCCCCGACAGTTGCGTGAAGGCGCGACGAGCGGTGGTGGTGTCCGGGCTCAACAGCACGCTTTCGTACGCCGCATTGCCTGCGCCCAGTTGCTCGACGGCCGAGGCCACGCTGCGCTGATTGAAAGTCTGCCCGGCGCTGGCGAAGCTGTCGCCGTTGCGTTCGACCGCCAGGGTAATGCCAGCGTTGGTGTAGGTCAGGTTGCCGTCCAGAAAAGTGGAGCCGGTCAATACCGAACCAAACTGACCTTGAACGCCGCCTGCCGCTTGCAGCACGTCGAACGATCGGTTGAGTACGCTGGCGGTCTGCGCGCCGGTCAGCAGCGATGGATTGTTTTCCAGCGACAAGGCCATGTTTGCTCCGGTCACGGTCGCCTGGCCACCGACGATCAGCCGGTCATTGTCGGTGGGCGACAATTCCACCGCGTAGGTAGAACCCGGTGCCAGCAGCAGATCGCCCGCCACGCGCAGGGTACCGATCGAGTTGCCCGGCGCGACTGTACCGCCGCGGTTGGCGGACAGCGCGCCAACGCTGCCGTTGCCACCCAGTACGCCGTTTTCATTGATCGTCACTGCCGAGGCGAGCGAGCCGTTGATGGCCAGACGGCCCTGATTGACCAGTGTCGGTCCGCTGTAGGTATTGACCCCGGTCAGGACCAGCGTGCCGATCCCTTGCTTGGTCAAACCGCCGTGCCCGGAAATGTCATTGCTCCACACATCCAGTCCGCATTGCGGTCCGCTGCAGGTGCGCTGCGTCGGCTTGCCCGCGTCGACAACGGCTCCGACTCCGGGAAGGTCGACGACGAACTGGCTGTCACCATAGGCTCCGTCGATACGGAATTCAGCCGGGATGTCCGCCTCGGTCACCAGCATGCCCGGGCCATTGACGGCCTTGCCCAGGTTGATCATGCCCCAGCCATACAGGGCATCGATGCCTGGCGCGCCGAGGTCGGTGGCAGTGGTTTTCAACACATCGGCGACCTGTGCGCCAGTCATGTAGGGATAGCGTTCCATCAGCACGGCCAGACTGCCGGCAACGTGCGGCGCCGCCATCGATGTGCCGTTTTTGTTCGCCCAGTCGCTGGTCAGGTTATCCAGGCTGTTGCCGTTGATGACCGAACTGTAGATACGCGTGCCGGGTGCCGACACGCAAAAACTGGCGGTGTAGCCGCAGCGTGACGAGAAAGTGCTCAGCGTGTAGGGCGTGGTCGCGGCTGCGGCGGCGTTCGGGTTCACCTGCAGGGCGGCGACGGTCAGCCAGTTCGGCGCGATTTCCGGAACGAAGTAACCCAGCCCGGCCATCGCGTCGGGGTTGTTGAGGTTGTAATCGTTGCCGGCGGCGAAGATGGTCACCACGCCGCTGCGTGCTGCGTCGATGGCACCTTGATAGGCACCGCCGGGACGCGTGCCGAGGATCTGGCGTATCTGGTCGAACTGCACTTGTGCGTCCTGCACGGTGAAATGCGGAAACGCCGGGTCCTTGCCACCCTGATCGAAACGGTCGGTAATGCCAATGCCCCAGCTGTTGTTGATGAGGCGCGCGCCGCTGTTGACCAACGCATTCCAGCCGGCCTGATACACCGCGCCGTCGTTGCCGAGCACGATACCGTCTTCAGGGCCTGGGTCACCGTTGTCGGCACTGATGATCTGCGCATTGAACGCCACGCCATGCATGGGCCCGCCATCCCGACTGCCGCCTGCGATTCCGCCCACATGGGTACCGTGGTTGCCAAGCTTTCCACCCGAATCCAGGGTTGGCTTGCCGTCGTAACGAAACGCATCGCCGGCTTTCACCGGGATATAGGGATCGGTGTATTCACGGATGCCGCTGGTGACCAGATTGACCACTTTGTTCGTGCCGGAGAATTCCGGATGCGGTGCGTACACTGGTTGGTCGAAGATGCCCAGTTTTATGTCCTTGCCGGTGTAGCCCGCCGCATACGCCTGGTCGGCCTTGATCGCGCCCAGCCCCCAGTCGGCATTGAATTCGGCACTGCGCCAACTGGCGGTATCACCGGATTGTCCTGCTTCGACATAGGGAGCGGCTTGTGCAACGCTCATTGTCGCGAGATACACGGCCAGTGCTCCGCAAGAGGCGCGGTTGATCGTCCTGATGGACTGGCGAAGGGAAGTGACAGAAGGCTGCCGGGGGGTAAAAACGTCTTTCATGAAAACTACCGTCCTTAGTTAACGCACACAAAACTCCGCGCGCATGCGTCTGCATGCGCGTT
The DNA here is from genome assembly GCF_002087235.1 of Pseudomonas floridensis. Taxonomy (GTDB): domain Bacteria; phylum Pseudomonadota; class Gammaproteobacteria; order Pseudomonadales; family Pseudomonadaceae; genus Aquipseudomonas; species Aquipseudomonas floridensis. The sequence goes on from NZ_MUIO01000058.1 coordinate 55,773, forward strand.
GTTCTTTTTGAATCGAAAGGGGTTACGGGGTCAGAACTGCCAGTTCAGGCTCAGTCCGACGCCGTGGCTTTTTTCGCGGCTGGCCAGTTGGCCGCTGTAGTCGAGACTGATCCTGGCGTCTTTGCTCAAGGCCAGGCTGGCATGGGCTGCGACCAATGCGGTATCGCGCACCAGCGGCGAGCTTTCGATACCCACGCGTGTGCCGCTCGAGGCGAAGGCCAGGTGTTGTTGCGAGTCGGTGTCGCTTAGATTGTGCTGCCAGCCGAGGCTGCCCGACAGATCGAGTTTCTGTTGATCGGTCAGTGCAATCGTTTTCAGCGCCCGTACACCGAGTGTGCTGAGCACCGCATCGCGCTTGTCACGACTGGCGGACAGGGCCGCTGCATCGCCTTTTTCGGTAAAGCCGTCGGTTGCCAGATGCACGTAAGCGAGGTTGGCGAAAGGCTCCAGCGTCGCCGGTTGCAAGCGGATGCGGTACGCCGCCTCGGTGAACACCTGCGCTGTCTGTGCGTCATGGGTGGTTTTTTCCCGGCCACTCGCATTGCCGACCTGAACATCGCGCTTGGCGTCGATACGGTGCCAGCTGTAGGCACTGCCGACGGTCAGACGCAGCGCGCCGATTTCGTGACCGACATAGGCGCCCACATGGTAGCTGTCCACCGACGCGCGCGAATGAGTACCCGAGCCCATGTTCAACGAGCTGTCGCTGTAACCTGCGACCAGACCCAGGCGCGTATCGTCGGCGACGTTGCCATCGACCCCTGCCAGCAGACCGCCAATCGACGTGGTGTAGCCGGCCGTGTCCTGGCGTGAGTCAGTCTTGCCCCATGCGCCCAATGCTTTGAGCCAGACAGTGTCCTGCGTTGCGGTATTGCCATCGTTACCGAATGCGCTTGCGCCCAGACGTTCGCCGACCGCGTCACGCACGTGGCGGCCGTCGTTGATCAGCACCGTGCCGATCGCAGGATAGATTTCGCCGGAGAGCTGCTGAAAGCTGTCGCGGGCCGATGCCGCGGTCGGGGCCAGCAACAGGTTTTCATACACGGCGTTGCCCGCGCCCAGTTGCTCGGCGGCACTTGCGACGGCGGCCTGGTTCGGCGTTTGCGCAACACTGTCGAAAGCTGCGGTGCGCTCGATGTTCAGCGCGATTCCGGTGGCGGCGTAATCCAGTCGGCCGCCGAGAAAGACATAGTTGGACGACACGTTGGCAAACTGGCCATTGATTCCATTGCCCGCTTGCAACACGTCGTATTGGCGACCCACCAGGCTCTGACCTGGCGTAGCGTTCAGGGTTACCGCTGGCTCTTCCAGTGTCAGCGCCATGTTGGCACCCGCCACCGTGGCACCGCCGGTCGCGACGATCCGGTCGCTGGCGGTGGGTGACAGTTCGACGGCATAGGTCGAGCCTGGCTCGAAAACAACGTCGCCGTCGACCCGCAAGGGGCCAATGGAGTTGCCCGGCGCGACGCTCCCCCCGTTGCGAGCCGTCAGCCCGCCGATCTGGCCATTGCCGCCCAGCGTGCCGCCCGCATTGACCTGCACGGCCGAGGTCAGCGAACCGTTGACCGACAGCAGACCGCCATTGACCACGGTATCGCCACGGTAGGTGTTGGCGCCTTCCAGAATCAGCCGACCGTTACCGGACTTGATCAGGCTGCCCTGATACTGGCGCTGCGCAGCCGCTGCGGCGCGAGCCGTGCCGACGGCATAGTCGCTGCGGTCCTGCTGGCTGGCGGTGCTGGCGACGCCGTTTTGCCAGCCCTTGCTGACCAGGGTCTGTTGCCAGATGGTCTGTTCGGCACGGTCTTCGGCCTGACGCTGGATCAGTGCCTGATCGGAAATGTCGTTGCTCCAGACGTCGGTCTGGCCCGCCCCCAACGTAGCATCGAAGGTGCCGAGCAACTGGCCCGGTCCGCGCATGGCCCGTTCCAGATTGGCCACGCCCCAGCCGACACTGCTGTTCGGTGCCTGGGTGACCGAACCATCGAGCTGGGTCGCGGTGGTCAGCAAAACCTGCAACGCCTGCTCGTTGTTCATGTACGCAAAGCGCTCCATCACCAGCGCCAGCGCGCCGGTGGCATGCGGCGCGGACATCGACGTCCCGGATTTGATCCCGTAACCGCCGCCCGGCACCGTACTGTCGATCAGGCGGCCCGGCGTAGTGATGCACCAGTATTTGGCGGTTCCGCACTGGTTGTAACGCTGGCCATTGGTACTGTCCAGGCCCGACACGGCCAGCCAGTGACCTTCCAGATCCGGCTCGAAATACGGCAGCGAAGCGCGCACGCTGGCATTGGCATAACCGGTATTGCCAGCGCTGAATACGTTGATCACGCCCTTGCGCGAGACATTGGCTGCTTCATCAATCCAGGTGCCTTGGTTGTAGTGTTGGGCGTAGGCCACGCGCAGCCCGTCGAGGGTGGCATAGGTCACGTCTGCGGGCTGGCTGCCCCAGCTGTTGTTGATCGCTCGCACCCCGGCATCGGCCAGCGCGCCGTAGACCGCTTTGAAGTAACGCGGGTCCGGAGTGGGACCGAACAGGAAACTGTCGTTCTTGTTGGTGTTGCCGACATAGACCTGCGCGTTGTACGCCACGCCGTGCATGCCGACGCCGTCGCGTGCTGCGCCCATGGTGCCAGTGACGTGAGTGCCGTGGGTGTCGTTGTTCGGATTGATGGCGCCCGTGACGCTGAACGCCGAGCCGTCGATGTAGGTGCCACTGGCCGTGACGGCGTGAAAGCGCGCAGGGCTGGCCTCGGGGTGAGCGGGGTCGAAACCTGAGTCCAGTGCACCGATTTTAACGCCCGCACCGGTAATACCTGCAGCATAAGCCTGATCGGCCTGTATACGACCCAGACCCCAGTCACTCTGGAACTCGGCAGAGCGCCAACTGGCAGCGTCGCCCAACTTGCCTTGTTCAAGGTAGTCCGCGCAGGCCGCTCCGCCAAAGGTGGTACAAAGAATACAAACAGCGCGGGTTGCAGCGGGCTTGAAAGAATAACGAACAGCACTAACCGTCTTTGACTTTTGCATCCATGCACCTGTTGACTAATCAGCTCCCTATTGAGCGCCGTAAGAACATAGTCCGGGCTTAAACACTTGGCAACAGATTTGTTTCAGTTTGGATACAACTCTTAAACCATAGAAATACTGTATGAGGCATTATCCGTATCACTTATATCTTGTTGAAAAATTGAACGATTTTGTGGTTGCTCGAGCATCCAGCGTACAGGGATGGTGGCAATATAGTTGCATCTAACCTGTGCGGTTTCAGTGCCTGACAAGGACCTGTCGAAACTTTATCTGTGGTCGGCAATACCCGGAAATCCGTCAAATTGTCCGACAATAATAGTTATGAAAGAGCACTGTTTGACGATGTTGCGAAGTGTTTTTCGAGTGTGTGAAAAAGTGCGTTGATTGCGTATTGCCACTGTAGCGCTTCGTCGGTAACAGTAGGGTTACAAACCCATTCGTACAGGTCGGCAATATTTATCCAATTCAATCATTTAGCGGTTGCGGGATGTCTGGCGTTTGTCCAGAACGATCTTTTGAACTAATCGAACATGTCCGGTTTGTAACTTTTTGTTTGCCTCATCCCCGATATTCATGGTTATTATCTGCGGCGCTCAGGGCCATGATCCCGGCGTCAAGGATTGCCAAGGGTTTACCGACCCGGCAGTCGCAGCCGATCGGGACCACCCTGGCGCTGACACCCCTGCGCAGGCCGTTCCCCATCGTTGACCCTCAAACGGAAGATGAGGTTTCAATTGATCACGCGGTATGCAATCGTCAATTCAAGGCACAAGGCAAGCGACATCGCTAATCCTGCTGCCCATTCTTCGGTTTTCTGCGAGTCGCGCCGTATCGGCTTTCTCGCCAGCCAGTCTCTTCAGACGATCCTCTGTGCATTCCCTTGCGACAGCGATGTGAGCCCCCGAGCGCGAGCCGCTCCGTCACCCTGATCCCCGAACGCCGACAGTTTCCCTGTCCGGACCTGCACGCGGCGCGTTCTGTTGACGGCCCGCCAGTAAAAATCAAACGTTGTCATGGACGGTAGTTTTCGATGCTCGACAAATCTTCCTTGCGTGGGGCGGGCTCTGCGCAGCCGACTGCTTTTTCTGAAAAAATGTCTGCCGATCAGACCACAACCGGGCACGCCCGTGACTGGCTCGACCGCCTGGCGGACGCTCCGGTGCTGCTGGAAATACCTTCGGACCGGCCTCGCCCGGCGCTGCGGACTGGCGACTGTGCCTCGGTGGCCTTCCAGTTGGACACGGCACTGGCGCAAGGCCTCGATGAACTGAGTCGCGCTCATCGCACAAGCGTGTTCATGACGCTGCTCGCAGGCTGGGCGGTGGTGCTGGCGCGCTTTTCAGGACAACCTGAGGTGATGATCGGCACACGCACTGTGGAAGGCGACAACACGCTGGTGCTGCGCGTCTCGATGGACCCGGTCTGGTCATCAGCTCAATTGCTGGAGCATGTGCGTGAGGGTCTGCTCGGCGCGTACGAGCATCGGGACATACCGTTCGACACCGTGCTGAAACATCTTGAGTTGCAGCAGGACACTGCCTGGCATCCGCTGGTTCAGGTGCTGTGTGTCTGGGACCATCGTCAGCCGCTGCCCAACGGTTTCGACCTGATGCTGAGCCTTGGCGAAACGCAAGGGCGGATCGGCGGCCATCTGCATTACGCGACGGCGCTGTTCGATGAGTCGACGGCGCAACGTATGGCCGACGCTTTGTGCCGGATCCTCCGGCAGATGGTCGCGCAACCCGCTCACAGGTTCATGGCGATGGACCTGATGGGTGATGCCGAGCGCCAGCGTTTGGTGCATGACTGGAACAGTGCGCGCCAACCCTTCGACGAGCACGGTTATGTGCATGCGTTGTTCGAAGCCCAGGTGCAGCGCACGCCTGATGCCGTCGCCGCCCGCTTCGCTCAGGCGACACTGAGTTACGCGCAGCTCAATGCCCAGGCCAACCGGTTGGCTCATCAACTGCGCAGCATGGGCGTGGGGCCCGATGCGCGGGTCGGTGTGTGCCTGGAGCGTTCGTTGGACATGCTGATCGGCGTGCTGGCGGTGCTCAAAGCGGGCGGGGCGTACGTGCCGCTCGACCCCGGCTATCCGCGGGCACGTCTGGCGCACATGTTGACCGACAGCGCGCCTCGGGTCGTGCTGACACACGCGGCGGCGAGCGAGGCCTTGCGGGCGGCGCTGGATGATTCGGCGCAAACGTCGCCGACGCTGCTGGACCTGACCGACAGCGGTCAATGGGCCGCGCAGCCTGCGCACGATCCCGACCCTCAGGCGGTCGGCCTGACGTCCCGGCATCTGGCCTACGTGATTTATACCTCCGGTTCAACCGGCGTGCCCAAAGGCGTAATGGTCGAGCATCGCGGATTGCGCGCAGTCAGCGCCGCATGGGCCTCGTTTTATGACCTGCGAGGGCCACTCAACCACCTGCAAATGGCGGGCTTTTCCTTCGACGTGTTCAGCGCTGACCTGATCCGTGCGCTGGGTTTCGGTGGCACGCTGGTGCTGTGTCCGCGTGACACGTTGATGGATCCGCCTGCGTTGTATCGCCTGCTCCGCGAGGCCTGTATTGGCTTCGCCGACTTTGTGCCAGCGGTGCTCAATCCGTTGCTGGCCTGGGTGCAAAACAACGGCCATGACCTGTCGTTCCTGCGCACCGTGGTTTGTGGATCGGACATCTGGACCGCCCACAGCGCCCGTCAATTGCGCAGCCTCTGCGGCGCTCGGGTGCAGATCGTTCAGGCCTACGGGGTTACCGAAGCGAGCATCGACAGCAGCTGCTTCGAGTTCGCCCACGCGAGCCCGGTCGAGGGCGTGCTGCCCATTGGCCGGCCCTTGGCCAATACCCGGATCTACCTGCTCGACGCGCTCGGCGCGCCAGTCCCGCAGGGTGTGATCGGCGAAATGCACATTGGCGGCGCGGGTGTCGCCCGGGGTTACCTGAACCTGCCGCAGCTGACCCGCGAGCGATTCATCGACAGCCCATTCGTGGCGGGCGAGCGTCTGTACCGCAGCGGCGATCTGGCGCGCTATCGGGCTGATGGCAATCTCGAATTTATCGGACGCAACGACTTTCAGGCCAAGCTGAACGGACTGCGTCTGGAGCTGGGCGAAATCGAGTCACGTCTGGCGCAGGTGCCAGGCGTGGAGGAAAACCTGGTGGTGCTGCGCGACGACGGTCGGGGCGTGCGCCGCTTGATCGCCTACTACCGCGAGCGCAATGGTGCGGGCCTGGGGCCGGGTGTGCTGCGCGAACATATGCAGGCTCATTTGCCCGATTACATGGTGCCCTTGGCATTCGTGCGCCTGGCCGCGCTGCCACTCACCGCCAACGGCAAACTGGATCGCACGGCCTTGCCCGAACCGGACGCCGAGGCGTTCGACCAGCGCGACTTCGAGGCTGCCCAAGGGCCGCTGGAAAGCGCTTTGGCTGCCATCTGGCGCGACGTGCTGGCGGTTGAACAGGTCGGCCGTCAGGATCATTTTTTCGCCCTTGGCGGTCACTCGTTACTGGTGATGCGCGTGCTGGCTCAGGTCCGGCAACGACTGGGGCTGGAAGTCTCACCCGCTGCCCTGTTCGCCGCGCCCGTGCTGCACTGCTTCGCCGAACGGCTGAACAGGCCTCAGGCCACCGCGCGTCCGGCGATAACCGTGGTCGATCGCGGCGAAGCGCAAATCTTGTCATCGGCTCAGCAGCGCTTGTGGTTTCTGGCCCAGATGGAAGGCGGCAACGCGGCGTACCACATGCCGTTGAACCTGCGTCTGCGCGGCCCGTTGCAGGTCGCCGCACTGGAACGCAGTTTCCAGCAGTTGGTGGCCCGTCATGAAGCCCTGCGCACGACCTTCGTGACCGTCGCAGGTGAAGGCCGCCAGCGAGTGGCTGCGCCGGGTGCGGGCATGGCGCTTGCGTTGATCGATCTGCGAGGTCGAGCCGATGCCGAGGCGCGCCTTGTCGAGTTACTGGACGAGGAGGGCGGCAAGCCGTTCGACCTGAGTTGTGGCCCGTTGATGCGCGTCAGCCTGGTCAGGCTGGCCGATGACGATCATATGTTGCTGCTGACCCAGCACCACATCATCTCGGACGGCTGGTCGATGGGCGTGCTGACTCGCGAGCTGGGAGCACTCTACGTGGCCGCCTTGCAGGATCGCGATGCAACGCTGCCGGTGCTGCCGGTGCAGTATGTGGATTATGCGGCCTGGCAACGGCAGTGGTTGTCGGGCGATGTGCTGGAGGCGCAGCGTCGCTACTGGCACGACACCCTGTCAGGTGCGCCGGTGCTGTTGCAATTGCCAACCGATCACGCGCGCCCGGCCGTGCAGGATTACCGTGGCGGCTTCGTGCCGCTGACGTTCGACCGTGCACTGACCGACCGGCTCAAGGCATTGGGCATGCAACAGGGCACCACACTGTTCATGACCCTGCTGGCAGCCTGGTCGCTTGTTCTGTTGCGGTTGTCAGGGCAGAGCGATGTGGTGATCGGCGTGCCTTCGGCGAACCGGCCTCAGCAGGAGCTGGAAGGGCTGATCGGTTTTTTCGTCAACACCCTGGCCCTGCGCATGACGCGCCCTGAGATGCAGCCGGGCACTGTCTCTGTGGCGAACTGGCTGCAACAGGCGCGCCGCGTGGCCCTTGGCGCGCAAGAACATCAGGACCTGCCCTTCGATCAGGTGGTGGAACTGCTCAATCCGCCGCGCAGTCTGGCCCACAGTCCGTTGTTTCAAGTGCTGTTCGCCTGGGAACAGGATCAGGATTCTGACCTGGTATTGCCGGGGCTGGACATCAGCCCGGTCCACAGTCGCCATCAAGTGGCCAAGTTCGACCTGCAGTTGGCGCTCAGCGAGCAGGACGGGCAGATCGTCGGCGGCCTCGAGTACGCCTCGGGGTTGTTCGAGGCCCGGACCGTCGCGCAGTTCGGCGACTACCTGCACCGGGTGCTTACCCAGATGGCTGACGACAGCGAGCGGTCGCTGGCGAGCATTGAACTGCTCAGCGCGCCGCAACGGCGGCAAATCGTCGATGAATGGAACCGCACCGAACGCGGCCTCTCGACGCTGCCCGATTGCGTTCAGCGCTTCGAAGCCGTGGTCCGCACAACGCCTGACGCCGAAGCGCTGCGTGCCGCAGGCCAGACGCTGAACTATGCCGGGCTGAATCGCGCCGCCAATCGCCTGGCCCATTTCCTGATCGAGCAGGGCGTGCGTCCCGAGCAGCGAGTGGGCCTGTGCCTGGAGCGTTCGCCCGAGATGGTCATCGGTCTGCTGGCAATCCTCAAGGCCGGCGCGGCTTACGTGCCATTCGATCCGGCCTACCCGCGTGAGCGTCTGGCGTTCATGTTCGATGACGCCAGTCCCAGTCTGTTGTTGACTCAATCCTCGTTGCGCGAGGGCCTGCCGCTGGCTGGCCATCCGCACCTCGACAAGCCATTGTCGGTCTGCTGTGTGGACCGCGACGCCTCATATTGGGAGCACCATTCGGAGCGTGATCCGCAGGTCGATGTCAGCCCGGACAATCTGGCTTACGTGCTCTACACCTCAGGTTCCACCGGACGCCCCAAAGGCGTGGCGCACAGCCGTCGGGCGCTGGATAACCTGATCGCCTGGCAGCTCGAGGCTGCGCGGGTGCCGCGCCGGGTGCTGCAATTCGCGTCGCTGAATTTCGACGTGTCGTTTCAGGAAGTCTGCAGCACGCTGTGTCAGGGCGGCAGCCTGTTGCTGATGAGCGAGGCCAGCCGCAAGGACCTGGCCTCGTTGCGTTCGACGCTGGTCGCCGAGGGCGTGCAGCGGGCCTTTCTGCCCTTCGCAGTGCTGCAACAACTGGCGGCGCTCAGCGAGGCTGACGCGCCGATGCCGGCCGGTGGCTGTGAAATCGTCACTGCGGGCGAGGCGTTGCAGATCAACGATGAGTTGCGCGCATTCGTGCGGGGCCTTGGCGGTTCGGCTTTGCACAACCAATACGGGCCGACTGAAACGCATGTGGTCAGCCAGTTCAGCCTGGACTGCAGCGAAGCCGCGCAGTGGCCGGATGCGCCCCCCATCGGACGTCCCATCGCCAACGCCCGGCTTTACGTGCTGGACGGCGACATGAATCCGGTGCCGGTCGGTGTGGCGGGCGAGTTGTACATCGCAGGCGTCTGTCTGGCTCGCGGCTACCTGAACCGTCCCGACCTGACGGCCGAGCGCTTCCTGCCCGATCCGCTCAGCGACCGACCCGGCGCACGCATGTACCGCAGTGGCGACCTGGCGCGGTTCCAGGCTGACGGTAATGTGGAATACTTGGGGCGGATCGACCGACAGGTCAAGCTGCGCGGCTTCCGCATTGAGTTGGGCGAGATCGACAACCTGCTGCATCGGCAACCCGGCGTGCAGGAAGCGGTCGTGCTGCTGCGCGAAGATATGCCGGGCGACAAGCGTCTGGTGGCCTACGTGGTCGGCAGCGCCACGGAAGAAGCGCTGCGCAGCGGGCTGCAACGGCACTTGCCGGAGCACATGATTCCCACGGCCTGGGTGGCGATGGCGCAACTGCCGCTGACCCGCAACGGCAAGCTGGACCGAGCGGCGCTGCCAGCGCCCGAGCGTCAGTCCGCAGCCGATTACCAGGCCCCGCGCAACGACACCGAACGGCAGATGGCCCGCATTTGGGCTGAAGTGCTCAAGTGCGAACGGGTCGGCATTCGCGACAACTTTTTTGATTTGGGCGGTCACTCGTTGCTGGCTACGCGAATGATCTACGCGATCAACCAGCGCATGGGCGCGCAGTTGTCCTTGAGCAGTCTGTTCAAGAGCCCGGTCCTCGAGGATCTGGCACAACAGGTGCAGATCGCCCGTCAGCAGGGCGACTTGCCGCAAACGGCTATGCTTCGCATCGAAGCGGACCGTGCAGCGCGTCACGCGCCTTTTCCGCTGACCGATATCCAGCAGGCTTACTGGTTCGGGCGCGAGTCCACCGTCAGCCTTGGCGGCGTCAGTGCTCATGGCTATGAAGAGCTGCGCATACCGCAACTCGACGTGCCGCGCTTCGAGCAGGCGTTGAATCGCATGATCCAGCGTCACGACATGCTGCGCGTGGTGTTTCTCAGCGACGGCACCCAGCAGGTGCTGGAGCACGTGCCAACCTACCGGATGCCATGCAGCGATCTGCGCGGCCTGCCTGCCGACGCTGGGCGCGAGGCCTTGCAGACAATCCGCGAGCGTCAGTCGCATCAGGTACTGGATGCCAGTCGCTGGCCGCTGTTCGAGTTCAGTCTGTCGCTGCTCGATGACGGCATCAGCCATTTGCACATCAGCCTCGATGCCCTGATCGTGGACGCCGCCAGCACGCAGATTCTGGCGCGCGAGCTGATGGCGTTCTATGACAATCCACAGCATGCACTGCCGGAACCGGGCCTCACGTTCCGCGATTACGTGCTCGCCGAGCAGGCGCTGCGCAGTGAGCACCGCTACGAACAGGCCCTTGCTTACTGGCGCGAGCGGGTGACCACACTGGCGCCTGCACCGGATCTGCCGTTGGTCTGTCAGCCGGAAAGCATCGAACGGCCGCACTTTACCCGCCGCGACCGGGAGCTGTCGGCCGCCCAATGGTCGCGGCTCAAAGCGGTCGCCAAACAGTTCGCGGTCACTCCGTCAGTGATGCTTCTGACCGCGTTCAGTGAGGT
>NZ_MUIO01000059.1 GCF_002087235.1 Pseudomonas floridensis
CCAGCAGACTGCTGGCCAGTAACACGCTGGAAAGTGTGCGGTTCATTTGGTGTGTCCCTTGAGTCGATCATGATTGTGCAGACTGGCGTTCTATGAGTGACGCCTTGTCCGGGGTGTAATATTTTGTCTGTTTGGTCAACTTCGACTAGTTAGCAAGAGCTGCGCCAACCCGTGAAAAAAAACCGCAGTCATACGAAAACCGCCACATAGATGTCGGTTTCAGTCGGTTTTTTAAAGACGGATACTCAAATGCTCGGGCCGTAAGCCGGGGCGCGCAGTCGAATTCGAGCAATAAGCGGATTATCGGTCTGTTTTTGCAGCGGCGGCGGAGGATACTGACTCGCGCTGTCCGGCTCAAGTGCTCCAGCACAGAGCGGCTGGAGCGAAAACGGGGCGGCAATCGTCGGTCTACGTTGCGGACCGACGCCGGTAAGGCTCAGTTGGTTTTCGCGCCCTGATCGATCCAGGCTCCGACCAGTTCGCGTTCCTGCTGGGTCATCTGGGTGATGTTGCCCAGCGGCATGATCGGCGAAGTGACGGCTTGCGCCTTGATACGCTGCGCCTGCTGTTGAATCTGCTCTGGCGTATCGAACATCACCCCGGCAGGCGCGACGCTGAACAACTGACTGGTAGGTCTGGCCGAATGACAGACTGTACAGCGCTGATGAATCACGTCGTTCACCTTGCTGAAATCCGCCCCGGCTGCTTTGGCAGGCTCTGGCTGGACGGCAGGCGCAGCCGGTTCGGCCGGTTTTTCATCGGCGCGATGTCCGCCCACCGCGGTGCCGGGCAACGGCTGATAGACGATCTTCGTCGTTTGCGGCGGTTGCGCGGGACCTGTGACATAGGCCAGGCACAGCATGCCTAGCGCCGCGACCGGCAACGTCCAGGCAAAGCGATGGCTGTCATGCCGCGTATTGAAGTAATGCCGGACCAACACCGCCAGCAGCGCAATGCCGGCCAGAATCAGCCAGTTGTATTGGCTGCCGTAGGTGCTGGGAAAGTGGTTGCTGATCATGATGAACAGCACCGGCAGAGTGAAGTAGTTATTGTGCCGTGAACGCAGCAGGCCCTTGGCTGGCAGGCTCGGGTCCGGGGTGCGGTTTTCGGCGATGGCGGCGACCAGTGCACGCTGCGCCGGCATGATGATGCGGAACACGTTGCCGACCATGATGGTGCCCATGATCGCCCCGACATGCAGGTACGCGCCGCGACCGCTGAACACCTTGCTGAACCCGTAGGCCGCAGCGACCAGCAGGGCGAACAGAATCAGGCCGAGCAGGGCAGGGCGTTTGCCCAGCGCCGAGTCGCACAGAAAGCTATAGATGAACCAGCCGACGAACAACGAACCCAGACCGATGTGCACGCCTTCCGCCCCCGACAGGCTGCTGCCCGGAGCCAGCAGATAAAGCGTCGGGTTGGCATAGAACACCACGCACAGCAGTGCCACGCCCGATAGCCAGGTCGAATAGGCTTCCCATTTGAACCAGTGCAGGTTCTCCGGCATGGTGGGCGGGGCGAGTTTGTATTTTTCCAGATGGTAGATGCCACCGCCATGGATCGCCCACAGATCACCCGAAAGCCCGTCCCGCGGGTTCTTGCGGTTGAGGTTGTTTTCCAGCCAGACGAAGTAGAACGATGCGCCGATCCAGGCGACGCCCACAATCATGTGAATCCAGCGTACGCCCAGATTCAGCCATTCCATCAGATGTGCCAGCACGGTTTTACCTAAATACCTGTCACCACTTCACGGGTGCTCAGGTCCTTCCTGGGAGTCGGGATCGAGCACCATCAACTGGTGCTCTGCGAAGTAATGCTCATCGCAGTTATTGCCGCTTCCACTGCGATCGACCACCAGGAAATCATCCCGCTTTTCGATCGTCAGCACCGGGTGGTGCCAGACGCCGCGATGGTAATTGACACCCTGCCTGCCGTTGGAGATGAAGGCGCGGGTCAGCTCTGATTCAGGAGCATCGCCAACGGGCGCGACCACGATCAGAAAAGAGTTGCCGAGCAGCGGTATGAACGCCTGACTGCCCTGCGGATGACGTTCGAGCATGGTAATGGTCAGCGGCATCGGCAGCGCTTCGGCGCGGAAGATGCTGATGATCGCCTTGTCATCGGGCTGCGCGGTTTGCACCTCGGCCAGACGATGAAAGCGCATGGTCGAGCCGTTGTTGATCATGAAGTGATCGCTGCCATCGGTTTCAATGACGTCACCGAACGGCGCAAAGGCTTCCTTGGTCAACGGCTCGATTATCAGTGTGCGCATGCGGGTTCTTCTGTTCTCAGGATGATGATCGTTGCCATGCTCTGCGTGGAGACGTCCACGCGGAGCATGGGCAAGCGCAATATTGAAGCTTAACGCGTCACCTTGCCCAGCACCCGCAACCGGCTCACGCCACCATCCGGGAACACGTTCAGACGGATGTGGGTAATCGGTCCGATGGCCTTGATCTGCTCGGCGAAGGTGTGTTCAGCGTGCATGGTCAGTTTCTGGCTGGGCAGCAGTTCGCGCCAGAACAGACTCTGCGTCTCGATCTGGCTGTCGGTGCCGCCTTTGACGAAGGCACCCTGAATCGAGCAACTGTCCGGGTAGTTGCCCTTGAAGTGCAGGGTATCGACGATGACGTTCTCGACCTCGCCCGGATGCCCCAGCGCGACGATGACCCAGTCGTTGCCCGGCGTGCGGCGGCGGGCGGTTTCCCAGCCGTCGCCCATGTTCACGCCACGGCCCGGATTGAGAATGTTGCTCATGCTGCCGTAATGCTCGTCGGAACAGGCGATCGAACGACCGCCATTGAGCGCAGCCACCAGATCGATCTGCTCGCTGTCGCCGACCGTCGTCCAGTCGCGATGCGGCACGCCATGAACCCGCAGGCGCGCGACGCCGCCGTCCGGGTAGATATTGAAACGCAGGTGGCTGAACGGCTGGTCGTAAGTGATTTCGTGGTAGTGGTGGCTGTTACCCTTCAGCTCGACCGACGGCAGCACCTCGGTCCATGCAGTGTTTTCGTCCGGCTCGCCCGAAGCCAGAAAGCAGGCTTCCAGCGAGGCGGACGGCGGAAAGTTGCCGGTGAAAAACGATGTGTCGATGTCCACGCCTTTGATGGTGCCCGCCACGCCCAGGCGGATCACCGCGCTGTCGTAACCTTCGAAGCGTTTGCGACGCGACTCCCAACCGTCCATCCACTTGCCGTTGTCGTCGAACACGCCCTCCTTCCAGACCGCAGGCGTCGGCTGGAACAGGCGGTTGGCATCGGCGAACCAGTCATCGGTCACGGACAGAACCTTCGTGCCCAGACGCGCATCGGCCAGGTTCACGAACTTCTCGAACGGTGCGGCGTAAACTTTCATTCTTCTTGTCTGCCTTCTAGACGGTGGATGAGCGCGGCGCCTGGAGCGCCTGCAAACGGAACAGTGCGATTTTGTTGATCTCGTCCAGGGCGCAAGCGAACTCGGCTTCGGGCGAGTGGTGAATACGTCGTTCGAACGCCGCCAGGATCTTGTGCCTGTCGCTGCCCTTGACCGCCATGATGAACGGAAAGCCGAAGTGGGCCTTGTAAGCCTCATTCAGCTCGGTGAAGCGCTGGAATTCTTCAGGCGTGCAGAGGTGGATGCCGGCACCTGCCTGTTCGTTGCTGCTGGCCTGGGTCAATTCACCCTGAATGGCGGCTTTGCCGGCCAGGTCCGGGTGAGCATTGATCAATGCCAGTTGTTGCGCATGGCTGGCGTTGAGCAGGACATCGCTCATGCGTGCATGCAGACGCTCGATCTGGTCGAGCGCTTCATGCGCGCCAAGGTCATAGGCCTGTTGCGCCACCCAGGGCGAATGTTCGTAGATGTCGGCGAAGGTCGCAATGAACGCGTCGCGGCTCAGCGTCGACGGGGTAAATCCTGCAAATGCAGTCATCGTGCGCCCCCGGCGCTGAAAGGATGTTCGGCATGCCAGTGGCGTGCAATGTCGACGCGGCGGGTGAACCACACCTGCTCATGACTTTTCGCGTATTCGATGAATCGCTTGAGCGCCGCGAGCCGCGCAGGGCGGCCGATCAGGCGGCAGTGCAGACCGATCGACAGCATCTTCGGCGCGTCCTCGCCTTCAGCGTACAGCACGTCGAACGCATCCTTGAGGTACTGGAAGAATTGCTCGCCGTTGTTGAAGCCCTGCACTTGCGTGAAGCGCATGTCATTGGTGTCCAGCGTGTAGGGGATCACCAGATGCGGCTTGCCGGTCGGATTGTCCGGTTCCCAGTAGGGCAGGTCGTCGTCATAGGTGTCGCAGTCATAGAGAAAGCCGCCTTCCTCCATCACCAGCCGGCGCGTGTTCGGGCCGGTTCGACCGGTGTACCAGCCCAGCGGGCGTTCGCCACTTATTTCGGTGAGGATGCGGATCGCCTGGAGCATGTGTTCGCGCTCCTGGGCTTCGTCCATGTTCTGGTAGTCGATCCAGCGATAGCCGTGGCTGCAGATTTCGTGTCCATCGGCGACCATGGCGCGGATCACATCCGGGTGACGCTGCGCCGCCATGGCCACGGCAAAGACGGTCAGGGGAATGTCGAACTGTCTGAACAGCTTGAGGATGCGCCACACGCCTGCGCGGCTGCCGTATTCGTAGAGCGACTCCATGCTCATGTTGCGCTGGCCCTGCAACGGTTGCGCAGCGACCATCTCGGACAGAAACGCTTCAGACTCCTTGTCACCGTGCAGGATATTGCGCTCGCCACCTTCCTCGTAATTGAGCACGAACGACAAGGCGATACGCGCGTTCCCCGGCCAGCGAGGGTGAGGCGGGTTGTTGCCGTATCCGATCAGGTCACGTGGGTATTCGGCGCTCACTGCAGGCTTCCTTATGCGTGATGTCAGGTTCCAGGCGGAGGGTCATGAGGATTCCGCACTGCAAGGATTGTATACAATTTAATTTCTAAATTGTAACCTCGGGCTCAGTCATCGTCAGTCCAGATTCAGCTACTGCAACAGCCAAGCAAGAAACCTGCCTGACTGGTCAGCTTAAGCGGAAAAACCTGATTGATTTCCTTTGCTTCACTGATTCCGGTGTCTCAGAGCGTTCAGTCTGCATAGCGATCAGAGGCGGTCCGCGGTGAACGTGTACAAGTTTTTCGAAAAGTGTATTAATCGGTTGCAACGGCGTCATGACGGGCACCTCGTTGGTGCACCGCGGCGGCATTACCAGAGCAAGGGAGAACGCAGTGGGAAAACTCACCACGCATGTACTGGACGCAGCGCATGGCTGCCCTGGCGCTGCCATCCATATCCAGTTGTATCGGGTCGACGGCGAGCAACTGCTACCGGTGGCAAGCGCTGTCACCAATGGCGATGGCCGCTGCGACGCACCCTTGCTGCAGGGCGATGCGTACCGCAGCGGCGTCTACCAGTTGCATTTTCACGCGGGGGATTATTACCGGGCCCGCGGCGTGACGCTCAACGAGCCGGCCTTTCTGGATGTCGTGGTGTTGCGCTTTGGCATTGATGCAGATCAGGCCCACTTTCATGTGCCGCTGTTAATCTCGCCCTACAGCTACTCGACGTACCGGGGCAGCTGATACTCGTTTTTGCCCGCGCACACTGCGGGCTTTTTTCTGGGCGCTGTTCGGCCTGCCGGGTGCGCCTGAGGCGTCGTGGTTTTGCCCTGTGTACAATGCGCCCGTTCCGACGCCGCTATCCACCCGCGCACGAGTGCCCATGAACGACCAGTCCCTGCCTCTCAAGAAAACGCCACGACCTGCGAAGGCCAGCAACGGCCTGACGCAGGACGACGTCGTGTATGCCCATATCTTCGACGCCATCCTTGAGCAACGACTGGCGCCTGGCACGCGATTGAGCGAAGAAGCACTGGGCGACATATTCGGTGTCAGTCGCACCATCATCCGCCGCGCTCTGTCGCGTCTGGGTCATGAAGGTGTCGTGCTGCTGCGGCCCAATCGCGGTGCGGTGGTTGCCAGCCCCAGCGTCGAGGAAGCGCGTCAGGTGTTCCTTGCGCGGCGTCTGGTCGAGAAAGCCATCACCGAGCTGGCGGTCGAACATGCAACGGCGGAACAACTTGCCCGGTTACGGCAGATGGTCAGCGATGAGCGCGACAGTTTTTCCCGTGGGGATCGGGGGGCGGGCATTCGGTTGTCCGGCGAGTTCCACCTGCAACTGGCGGTGGCGGCACGCAACGCGCCGCTGATCAGTTTCCAGCGCAGCCTGGTGTCGCAGACGTCGCTGATCATCGCGCAGTACGAAACCGGGAACCGCACGCATTGCTCCTACGACGAACACAACCAGTTGATCGACGCCATCGAGGCCCGTGATACGGCGCTGGCGGTCGAGTTGATGATGCATCACATGGATCACATCGACAGCAAACTCAACCTCGATGAAGACGTGATCTCTGACGATCTGCAGGCGGTGTTCTCGCACCTGCTGGGCAAGAAGAAGCCCAAGGCAGACTGAAATAAACTCAGTTGTCCCGCTGTTCTCTCAGGGCTTGAGCCTGACGGTAGAGATAGACGCTCAAACCCAGCCCGCTCAGGGACGCCAGTGCGGCGAACAGGAAGATCGAGACGAAGCCAAAACCCGCGGCGATTGCCCCGGCCAGCGGCCCGGTGATCCCCAGCGACAGGTCGATGAACAGCGAGTAGGCACCCACCGCTGCGCCACGACTGGACGCCGGAACCAGATTGACGGCCTCGACACCCAGCGCCGGAAACACCAGCGAAAAACCGAACCCGGTCAACGCCGCCCCGGCGAGCGCTAGGCCCGGCGTGGGTGCCATCCACAGCAACAGCAGGCCCAGGCTTTCCACCGACAGGCAGACAATCGCCACGCGAAAGCCCCCCAGACGGTTGATCAGGTTGCCGAACAGCAGGCGTGCGGCGATGAAGCTGCCACCGAACAGGGTCAGGCACAGCGCTGCGTTGGGCCAGTGTTTGCTGGCGTAGTACAACGTGATGAAAGTGGCGATGGTGCCGAAACCGATGCCGCCCAATGCCAGGCCCATGCCATGGGGAAAGACCCGCCCCAATACATGCATGAACGGCAGGCGCTCGCCGTGGACGATGGGTGCTCCCGGCTTCTTCCAGGTCAGCAGCAGACCGATCGCACAGAGCAGCATAATGCTGACGCCGACCGTCCACAGGCCGAGCGCATTGACCATCCACACGCCCAGTGGCGCACCGATGGCCAGCGCGCCGTAGCTGGCAATGCCGTTCCAGGAGATCACCTTGGCTGTGTTTTGTGCGCCGACCCGGCCGATGCCCCAGCCAATCGAGCCCGAACCCACCAGACTTTCCGCGCTGCCCAGAATCACCCGACCGATCAGCAACACCACCAGACTTGCCATCGGCCATGCTTGCAGCCAGATCGGCACCAGCATGAACACACCACTCAGCCCGCACCCCGCCAGGCCTAACTGGACAGCTTTCTTGCTACCCATGTTGTCGATGATGCGACTTGCCCAAGGGCGGCTGACCAGTGTGGCCAGGTACTGCACGCTGACCACCAGGCCCGCCATTACCGCCCCGAAACCCAGGTCGCTGTGCACATAGCCGGGCAGCACGGCCAGGGGAATGCCGATGTTCAGGTAGCCGATGAAGGTGAACATGACGATGGAAACCACGGTCAGGGTAATGGCCATTGGCGTTTGCGGTGCAGCAGTGCTTGTCTCGGACATGGAGAAGGGTTTCAGCCTGGTATCGGAGTGACATGTAACGGTCAGGGATTCGTATCGCACAGGCCTGCAGGAAAAATCCTTAGCAAGCTTTCGATACGTTCATCATAGCGGTGCATCGACGGATGCAGGTAACAGATTGAAATAAATCTGCGGAGAAGGGTGTTGAAGGTCAGGCGTGATCAGGGGCGACAAGTTGCGTGGTGACCAGTGCGGCCAGTGCGTTTTCCTGAGTGCCGAAACGTGCGAGCAAAGCCTGTTGTTTTTCCGGGCTCAGGCGCGACCAGATTTCGATCATCTTTTCGGCGGTGCCGATCAATGCGCTGGCCTGGGTTTCGGTAAAGTCGCTCATGATTTTCTCGCCTGTCTCTCGCTGGTTTTCCAGGCGTATTGAAAATCGGCAAAACCGTTTTTCGATACGCCTGAAAACAATCGCCTTCAGTCTTTGCTTCGGGCTTTCTGGCTGTCTTGAGCCGAGGGTGCTGCTTTCATTGCGGCAGGTTGACCAAGCTCCTGTTGAGCCAGGGTCGACTGCTTTGGTTCCTGTTGGCCTGGTGGGAAGTTAGGGATTTCATGCATCGTCATCGCTCCTCGCAAGGGGTTGCAGATAGAACCGTGCTTTAAAAAAGCCTGCGCAGGATACCTCACTGAAAATGACAATCCGGATATTTTTTTCAACTGATTGACCGAGCGGCGAAACAAAAACAGGTTTCTACTGTCCTGCCCGGATAGGCCGGCAGGTCGCAAAGCCACGGCCGGTGGTCTTTGCGCCTGTTCGAGACACGTCACTGGCTCTCAGACAAAAAAATGATCACACCGCCATTTCAGTTTTTGCACACCGCCGCAATCGCCTGGGCCAACTGATCCAGCCGACTGGCGTCGATACCGGCGATGTTGGCACGGCCATCGCTGACCATGTACACGCTTTGCTCGTTGCGCAGGCGGGCGACCTGTTCGGCGGGGATGCCGGTATAGGAGAACATGCCGCGCTGTCGGGCAATATGGGCGAAGCGCTCGCCCAGACCCAATGGCGTCAGCGCTTCGACCAGCCCGCTGCGCAGTTGCGTCACGCGCTGGCGCATGTCTTCGACCTCGTCGGCCCAGAGGCTTTTCAGTTGCGGATCGCCAAGAATCTCGGCGACCACGGCTGCACCGTGATCCGGCGGATTCGACCAAAGATTGCGTGCGATACTCGCCAGCTGGCTGCGTATGTCCAGCAGCTTCTGTGCCTCATCAGCGCAGACGATCAATGCGCCGGTGCGCTCACGGTACAGGCCAAAGTTCTTCGAACATGAGCTGGTAACCAGCACTTCCGGCACTTTTTCAGCGAACAGGCGTACCGCCCATGCGTCTTCTTCCAGGCCGTCCCCAAAGCCCTGATAAGCGAAGTCGATAAGCGGCAGCAGGTCGCGGTCCTGCACGATTTGCAGCACCTCACGCCACTCGTCGTGGGACAGATCGAACCCGGTGGGGTTATGGCAGCAGGCGTGCAGCAGTACTACGTCGCCGTGCGGGACCTGGCGCAGGGTGTCCAGCATGCCATCGATGTTCAGCCGGTTATCCGCACCCACGTAGGGATAATGACTGACCTTGAGGCCGGCCTTGTGGAAAATGGTTTCATGCAGCGGCCACGTTGGATCGCTGAGCCAGATCCCTTTGCCGGGCAGGCATTGGGCGATGAAATCCGCTGCCAGCCTGAGTGCGCCAGTGCCGCCCGGTGTCTGGGTGGCACCGGCGCGCTTGTCCTCGAGCAACGGTGAGTCGCCGCCCAGCACCAGTTCGCTGATCAGTGTCCCGAAACGCGGCTCGCCGTGGCTGCCGATGTAGGTCTTGGTCATCTGCCCGTCGACCAGACGCTGCTCGGCGATCTTTACCGCACGCGGGACCGGGGTCTGGCCCTGCGAATCCTTGTAGACACCCACGCCCAGGTCGAATTTGTCAGGATTGACGTCGTCGGCGTAAGCCTCGATCAGGCCCAGAATCGGATCGCCCGGTACGCGCTGGATGTCCTTGAAGTGCATTATTTGAGTCCCTCGGCGCCCTTGGCCACCTCGTCGGTGCGGGCTGCCATGATGAAGTCGTTACGGTGCAGCCCTTTGATCGAGTGGCTCCACCACGTTACGGTCACTTTGCCCCATTCGGTCAGCAGACCGGGATGGTGGCCTTCGGCTTCGGCAATTTCGCCGACCGCATTGGTGAAGGCCAGTGCAAACCTGAAATTCTTGAACAGATAGACTTTCTCCAGCTGCATGACGCTGTCACGCACTTCGATGTTCCAGTCCGGGATCTGCTTGAGCAGTTCGGGCAGTTCCGCATCGCTGACCTGTGGGGCGTCGGCGCGGCAGGCTTCGCAGTGGGCTTGGTTCAGTGTAGTCATGGACGGATTCCTTGTGGACGCGTGGCTGTGGGTCAGGCCGCGTGATTTTTGGTTTTAGGCGGAAACTTTGGCGCATGCAGACCCATCTGCATACCGCGCTCGACCAGTGCCATGATGTCTTCCCGGGCCAGATCGAACAAACGCTTGAGGTCGGGCAGGACAAAGTACACCGGTTGCAGGATATCGATGCGATAAGGCGTGCGCATCGCTTCAAGCGGGTCGAACGGTTGATGCTCGGGCTCAGGCGACAGGCTGTACACCGCCTCCCTGGGCGATGAGAGAATGCCGCCGCCATAGATTCTGCGCCCTTGCTGGGTGTCCACCAGCCCGAATTCAATGGTCATCCAGTACAGGCGCGCCAGATAAACGCGCTGCTCCTTGGTCGCGCTCAGGCCGAGTTTGCCGTAAGTGTGCGTGAACTCAGCGAACCAGGGATTGGTCAGCAGCGGGCAGTGGCCGAATATCTCGTGAAAAATGTCTGGCTCCTGCAAGTAATCCAGCTCTTCTTCGGTGCGGATGAACGTCGCCACCGGGAAGCGCTTACTGGCCAGCAGTTCGAAGAAGGTCTGGAACGGAATCAGCGCCGGTACACGTTCGACCTGCCAGCCGGTGGTCGTGCCCAGCACCTTGTTGATTTCGCCTAGCTGCGGAATCCGGTCGTGGGGCAGGCGCAGTTGCTCGATACCATCGAGGTATTCCTGGCAGGCGCGGCCTTCGATCACTTTCAGCTGGCGCGTGATCAGGGTATTCCACACCGCGTGCTCGGCGGCGGGGTAGTCGATGAAGCCGTGAGCGTCGGGCTCACGCGCCACGTAGTGCGTCTGGGCCATGCGGGTCTCCTGAAGAGCGCTATTTATTGTTATACGACTGTCATGCGGCGGCTTTTGGGGTGCGAACGGCGTATTGCATTGAGCCATGACCCAGAAATAGCGCATATCTCGCCTGGCGTCAGGGTTTAGCGGTCGGCCATCAGATAGCGCACTGTTGGAAACCGTAACGAAAAGTTTACGGTTTTTTAGGGTGCCCGCGATCGCAAGGCTATTTGCGCTCTGTGTTGCGCTGTGCTGTCACGTATTGTTGACGCTAGACTTCGCGTGACAACAAAAACATCGACGTCCGGAAGGAAGAGCAGGCATGCGCATCAAGGTCCACTGCCAGAATCGCATTGGCATTCTTCGCGACATTCTCGAGCTACTGGTGGCCTACGGAGTCAACGTGGCAAGAGGCGAGGTGGGTGGTGAGCACGGCGATGCCATCTATCTTCACTGTCCGAACCTGATCAATATGCAGTTTCAGGCATTGCGGCCCCGTTTCGAAGCGATCACCGGTGTGTTTGGCGTCAAGCGTGTCGGGCTGATGCCCAGCGAGCGGCGGCATATGGAACTGAACGCCTTGCTCGGCGCGCTCGAGTTCCCGGTGTTGTCCATCGACATGGCCGGTGCCATCGTCGCCGCCAACCGCGCTGCCGCCCAACTGCTCGGCGTACGGGTCGATGAGGTGCCGGGCATTCCGCTGTCCCGGTATGCCGAAGACTTCGACCTGCCTGCGCTGGTACGCGCCAACAAATCGCGAATCAACGGGTTGCGCATCAAGGTACGTGGCGACGTGTTTCTGGCTGATATCGCGCCGTTGCAGTCCGAGCACGACGACAGCGAGGCGATGGCGGGCGCGGTGTTGACGCTGCACCGCGCCGATCGGGTCGGCGAGCGCATTTATCATGTGCGCAAGCAGGAGTTGCGTGGTTTCGACAGTATCTTCCAGAGTTCGAAGGTCATGGCGGCGGTGGTGCGTGAAGCGCGTCGCATGGCGCCGCTGGACGCGCCGCTGCTGATCGAAGGCGAGACCGGAACCGGCAAGGAGTTGCTGGCCCGTGCCTGCCACCTGGCCAGCCCGCGTGGGCAGTCACCGCTGATGGCGCTCAACTGTGCCGGGCTCTCGGAATCAATGGCCGAGACCGAACTGTTCGGCTACGACCCCGGCGCGTTTGAAGGGGCACGCGTTGAAGGGCGGCTGGGCCTGCTAGAGCTGACCGCGGGCGGCACGCTGTTTCTCGACGGGGTGGGCGAGTTGAGCGCACGGATGCAGGCCAAGCTGTTGCGCTTCATTCAGGACGGCTGCTTCCGCCGCGTGGGCAGTGATGAGGACATGTATCTTGATGTGCGGGTGATGTGCTCGACCCAGGTCGATCTGTCCGAGCTGTGTGCGCAAGGCGTCTTTCGCCAGGATCTTTACCATCGTCTCAATGTGCTGTCGCTGCACATTCCGCCGCTGCGCGAATGCCTGGACGGGCTGGCTCCGCTGGTCGAGCACTTTCTCGATCAGGCCAGTCGCCAGATCGGCTGCACGCTGCCGGGCATCGCACCTGCCGCACTGAAAAAACTCGGTCAATATCATTGGCCGGGCAATGTACGGCAACTGGAAAACGTACTGTTTCAGGCCGTGTCGCTATGCGACGGCGCCCAAGTGCAGGCCGAACATGTCCGGCTGCCCGATTATGGCGTGCGCCAGATGTTGACCGATGTGTCTCTGGAGGGTGGGCTTGAAGCGATTGTCGGGCGGTTTGAAAAGTCGGTGCTGGAGCAACTTTATACGCAATATCCCAGCAGTCGGTTATTGGGCAAAAGACTGGGCGTTTCGCACACTACAATTGCCAACAAGTTGCGCGACTATGAAATAGGCAAACAAGTGGAGTAAGGATGGCTTTACGTTCTCATGTTGGCGCCACAGCTCACGTCCCGCCATCACGCAGTGTCTTAACGTCCAATAGAAACCAGGTTCGGCTGCGGGGCGTTGTTGGCCTGCATGGTTTCGACAAATTCGGCGATCGCCCGCCAAGTGGTACATGCCGCATCGAACCAGACTTGAGCGACAATGGCCTGTTGAGCGTTCCGGGCCTGGTTGACGTCGCAGGCAGCACCGCCCAGCTCACCTGACAGTACTCCCCAGCTGTTGTTCAGTGCGCCGAGGGCGGTGCTCATATTTGCCACGTCATTCAGCACCAGGGACAGGCTCATGGCGAGCCCGCCGAGTGTCGCAATCTGCTGCTGATCGCTGGACAGGTTCTGCTGGTCGCTTGAAATAGTGCCCTGATAGTGCGTTATGGTTGTTTGCAAAGACGATATCTGCTCCTGAGCCTGGGCGATGGAGGCCACGCCAATGCCTGCGAGTATCAGCGAAATGCCGCCGGTAAACGGCGTCAGCAAGACGCCAAAAATGGTTTCGATCAAGCCGCTGGTCTTGCGTGCTTCGGCGCTGGCGATGGCTTGCCGATCAGTCTGTACCTGTTGTTGAAGTTGCGCGATCTGCGCGTTGATGATGCTTATCTGCTCTTGAATATCGGCCTCCTGCGCTTGAATCTGTGCCACGCTTTCGTTCATTCTGGCGTAGGGCACCGCCAGTTGCGTGTTGAACGTGCTGAGCTTGCTGGTGTAGGCATCGGTCGCGTTGATCATGACCTGAACGGGAGCCTCCAGCGCGTTCAGTGAAGCAACAATTTCGGTCTGTAATGAGCTGTCGAACTGTTTTTGCAACTGCTCGAACAGACTGTCCAGTGTCTGTTGTGCCGCCAGGAATGCCTGCGCACAGACGTGGATCTGGCTTAGGATCTGCTGCTGGAAATACAGATAGCCGTTTTGCCGCCAGCCAAGGACGAGGTTTTCTGCCTGGCCCAGCTCTTGGTCAAGTACCGGGTACCAAGAGGAGGAAGATGGGGCGATCGATGCTTCCATCACGGCTTGGCATGACGCGTTGAGCAGCAACATGGTGCCGATTGAATTACTGATCTGCTGGTTGGTCTGGAAAGCATCGAAAGCCATGGACGAAACTCCTGTCGTTGGATGGGAAAGGGCGTCAGATCGGCAGGGTCTGGTACTGAATCCTCGGGCGAGTATCGGTTACCAAGGGGACAAAAAAGGGGGCGATCAATGCTTCCATCACCACCTGACATAGCGAGCTGAGCAGCAGCATTGTGCCGCTTGAGTTGCTAATCAGGTTGTTCTGGAAAGCATCGAAAGCCATGGACGAAATACCCTTTCGATGAAAGGTAAGAGGATCAGCTTGGGATCGGCAGCGTCTGCGACTGGACCTGCACTGGCGAATTCACCAGGTTGTTGGCCGTGGTAATCGCGGTGGCCCACTCGGTTTGCGCCGCCGAGGTGAACACGCCTTCCATGATGGTCGAGAGTTGGGTTTGTGCAGACTCCAGCTGGTTGAGTACGCCCTGCAGCTCACCCTGGAAGGTGCCCCACTGGGTTTGCAGCTTTGACAGACTCTGAGTCGCCAGTTCAATGCTTGACACCGCGTTGTTCGAAGCCAGTTGCAGGCCCTGCAGGGCGACCAGTTGACGCTGATCGTCGTCCAGCTCCTGCTGGTCATGGCCGATCTGATCGAACTGGGCATTGATCCGGCTTTGCATGATGCCCCAGGTCACTGCGCCTCCGATGATGCCGGCTGCGCCGATGGCGCCGCCAATAAGCAGGCTTGTACCACCGGTTTCCGGGGCCAGGGCGACGCCTACGACCAGAGCGAAGACTCCTACGGCGATGGCCGCAGCCGATGCTGCAATAGCCTTGTTCTCGCCAGCTATCTCTTCGTTGAGTGAAGAGATGGCGTCGTTCATTTTGCTGATGTCCGTTGTCAGCGAGGTTTCGGCTGCCTGGATGCTGGTCGATCCATTGACCAGATTGTTGTGCGCGGTCTGCATCGACTGGCCCCAAGAGGTCAGTTGGGTGGAGACCAGGCCCATCTCGTTGATCACTGTGCCGATAGGCGCCAGCAACGCTTGCTGGATGATGGTCTTGATCTCGATCACCGCAGGGTTGTCAGCCCCTTGGGCGGTAGGATTGGCGGCAACGATGCCCTGGATCGCATTATTTGCCGCGGTAAAGCTGGAGCCGAAGTTGATCACCTGCAGCGGAATCGTCTTGGTCACTTGCGTGCCCAGTGAGTTGATCCAGGTCGCGGCCAGGGTCTGCGCCACCAACAGTTCGGCGTTCAGATCGTCGAACCAGGCGGGCTTGGGTGTCGGTGCGATGAAGACGGTGTTGGCAACTGCATGACAGGCGATAGTGATTAACTGCGCGGCGTTATAGGAAACGCCGGTATTGCCAAACAGGTTATCCGGTGCCGGGGTCAAATCGTTCGGGGTATCGGTCAGGGCAACATTCATCATGAATTTCCTCTCAGGTATGCAAATGGCAGGAGGGTGAAGTCCTTTCAGGCCCCGACAAGTGTCGGGAACGTCGGCCGGATTTCGGCCTTGGAAATATCGATCGTCACTGGTTCGCCGACACCGATATCGGTCTTCGTAATGTGTGTGACGAAGGTATTTATCGACTGCCAGGCCACCAGTGCCATTGGCAGTGTTCTCAGGTCGAGATACTGGTTGGGTTGGGCGCCCGCATTCAGGGCGCTGATCGCATCTTCGATCTTCGAAGTCTGTGCTTCCCAGAGATCGATCAGTCCTGGCAAGGCATCATGCAGTGCCAGATATTGCTCTTCGACGCTGTAAAGCGTTTGCAGGGTCGACTTGGTCAGGGCAAGGCCCAGTGCCTCGTCGGAGAGTTGCGCCTTGGTGGTGCTGATCTGGTTCAAGGTCGCAATCAGTTGATTGTCGTCCTCGATCAAGTCATAAAAGCTCTTGCCTATGGTAATAACTGCGACGGCAAGGCCCAGCACCGGGACCGCAGCTTCCGCTCCCGCTGCACCTGCCGTGTAAAGCATTGACACCGCTGACTGGGCCACGCCCTTGCCCGAGGAAATGGCATCGCTGGTCAGTTTGCTACCCAGAGCCTGGACGTAGTTGACGAGTTCGCCGAGCTGCTCTGTGAGTTTCAGCATCTGCTGCTCTTCACTGGCCAGCGCGTTCCAGCCAGCCGCGATCGATGTGTCCAGCTCCGGGAGCACGGCGCTGAACGCCGTCATGCGCAACTTCAGATCTGCTTGTGCGGCCTGAGTTGCGGCAAGGCTTTTTTTGGCCTCGGGCAATAGCGTGGTGCTCAGCGCGTTGATCCAGAACTCAGCGCTATTGTTGGTAGTGGCGCTTAGGGTATTGGCAACGCCCGAGAACATCGCAAAGTAGTTTTCGAACGCCAGGATGACTGGCGACCACACTTGACCACGGTCCTGCTGCCAGGCATCTGCCGCGCTGTCGAGTTGTTTGAATTCGGCGGCGACGGCGGGCAGCCAGTCGGGCTCGTCGGCAATTTTCACGATCTGTATGCTTTCACAACTCAAGGCAAAGCTGTCAATCCCGACGATGCCTGCATAAGCATCGGTCAGTTTGTCGAGGGTATCGTTTACATCTGGAGAAAGCATGGAGTGCGCTCCTCGATCAGGCGTTGACTTGTAGAAACGGATCGAAGCTCATGGACCGGCCATCGAAGGACAACGTACAGCTGTACTGATAGCGGCCTGTGGCGCCTTGGGATTCGACGCGGCCTGACCAGGCCACCACGCCGGGAACCGGTGTGATTTGCTGCGGCTGGCAGATTTTCTGGTCGATGATCTGCCCTGTGAATCCGGTGATTTCAGCGTTGTCGCCCGGATTGACGGGGGTGATCGACCAGATAATGATCTGGCCATCCGTACAGCTGGTCACTAACTCTTCCTGGCCTTCGCTGTATGAGCCGAAGAACTTGTTGGTATCCACCAGATAGGCGTTGGAACTCAGGTCGCCGCTGGCCAGAGCACCTTCGACATCGACCACAATTAACACATTGATTTGATTTGCCATTTCCTACAGCTCCTTGCGCGTGGGTGAACCTTCGATCCTTCAAACCACCTTCATGTTGCTCACGAAGGTCATGGTTGTAGCGTTCATCACCACGCTCACCGAATAGGCGTAGCTGGCAAATGCGCCTTGGGCTTCGATCGTGCCGTTCCATACGGAATTTCCGGCAAAAGCGTCTTCGGTGGGCCGGCATACATTGCCGTCGATCATGGGACCTGAGAACCCGCTGATAGCGATCTGAGTGGCTGGATCGACTGGAGTGACCGACCAGGTCAATGCCTGGCCGTCCTGACAGACGGTATTGAGGAGGCTTTGCCCCTCTTGCCATGAGCCGAGATAGTTGTTGGTGTCTACCAGGTAAACATTCCCCTGAAGCGTTCTGGCGCTGAGGGCGCCCAGTACATCCACCGCAATCAGAATATCGATACGATTCACTTCTACCTCCTGGTTGAAGTGCCCCTGAAGCTGTTCAAGGGTGGAGTCAAATCGCCATCATTGGCGCAAGTGCTGAGGGTATAGATGGCGTCGGAAGGTTGCGCAAGGCGAGCAGCAAATTATTTTTGGAGGGGTGACTGGCACAAGGTACTTGTCGTGGAGCCACGCTGCCTGTCTGGTTAGGGCCCGGACGGAGAATGTGTAAGCACCAGCATTTGGCAAGGAGCGCCTGATACGCCGACCAACGGCGTATGGTACGGCACACCCACGTGCGCGCTGGGCCTTGTTGCGGATGGGGCGGCTTCGGACAACTCACGTTTATGATGCCTTAAAACAGGTTCCGTCAAGACCGCGTGCGTGGTTTGGTAACTGGGTCAGGGATGCTTGAAACCACATGCGCTTACCGAGGAGCAAGCCATCAATGGCGTGGCCTTCCTTCGGAGAGTGAGGGTTGCTAAAGCGAGGTCCATGCGCTTCAAAGTATTAATCACGAGCGATAGTTTTTATCTTCTAATGCTGGATATTTCAGTCTTGTTTTTTGCGTTGCGAAAGTTCTTCATGCATGCATTTACCTGAAGGCATTGCAGTCCCTGGCCCTCTGCGACAGACGTGAACGTCTAAGAGTATGCATTTTGTTCGTGTGTGGTTTGAAAGGAACAGCAGGCGCCTCGCTATCGTTCCGCGAGGCGTCGCGCCAGATAAAGCGTTATCAACCGTTGCTGCAGCCGTTACCCATCACTTGGTAGCTCATGATGTGCTGCTTGCCCTGCGAGTCTTCATAGATCATGCGGGCCGGTACGACCTGGCAGACATTGGGGATCTGGCTGATGGAAATGACCCTGGCGATGTCCAGATGAGTACCGTAGGTGTACTGCTCGACGCGTGCCTGTTGAGCGGCGACCCTGGTTTGCGACTCCTCGGCCATGGCCAGAGTGCTGAGGCTACAAAGTGCCAGAATCGCGATTGAAACTTTCATTACTATTTACCTTCTCGAGAGCGAACGAATGCGCCTGACGAATAATTCGGTTCAGGGGCGATAACAGCGTTTGAATAAAAAACAGTCTGTGTGGGGGACCGTGCTGTTTGCCTGTTGGCGGAAGTGATTCTAGGCTTCTCGAGGCCCGGCATATATAAAGGCTTTTGATAAGCCTTTTTATCGAAACGGTAACAATCGTTTTTATCGTCAGGTTCGAACCCTGCCGATCACAATCGATCCGGTGAACAGGGCCGGTAAGACCAACGTCGAATGGCCCTGTCAGGTAGGTCGGGATACAACGGACTCATAAAACAACAACTATCCACCGAGGTAACCAAGATGAGTGCAGCTTCCCTGTACCCCGTCCGCCCAGAAGTCGCCGCGAACACGCTGACGGATGAGGCAACCTACAAGGCCATGTACCAGCAGTCGGTGGTCAACCCCGACGGTTTCTGGCGTGAGCAGGCCAAGCGCCTCGACTGGATCAAACCCTTTACCCACGTCAAACAGACTTCCTTCGACGATCATCGCGTCGACATCAAGTGGTTCGCCGACGGCACTCTCAACGTTGCCTATAACTGCCTGGATCGCCACCTCGAAGAGCGCGGCGACAGCATCGCGATCATCTGGGAAGGCGACGATCCTTCCGAACACCGTGAAATCACCTACCGCGAACTGCATGCCGAAGTCTGCAAGTTTGCCAACGCCCTGCGCGGTCAGGATGTACACCGTGGCGACGTGGTGACTATCTACATGCCGATGATTCCCGAGGCCGTGGTCGCCATGCTGGCGTGCGCCCGGATCGGGGCGATTCATTCTGTTGTGTTTGGCGGCTTCTCACCCGAAGCGCTGGCCGGCCGGATCATTGATTGCAGCTCCAAGGTGGTGATCACTGCCGACGAAGGCTTGCGCGGTGGCAAAAAGACCCCGCTCAAGGCCAACGTCGACCGTGCCCTGACCAACCCCGAAACCAGCAGCGTGCAGAAGGTCATCGTCTGCAAGCGTACCGGCGGCGATATCGAGTGGAACCGTCACCGCGACATCTGGTACCACGCGTTGCTGGAAGTGGCGTCGAGCACATGCGCGCCGAAGGAAATGGGCGCTGAAGAGTCGCTGTTCATTCTTTATACCTCCGGCTCCACCGGCAAGCCCAAGGGTGTGCTGCACACCACGGCCGGTTACCTGTTGTACGCGGCGCTGACCCATGAACGCGTGTTCGATTACAAACCGGGCGAAATCTACTGGTGCACCGCTGACGTGGGCTGGGTCACCGGCCACAGCTATATCGTCTACGGCCCGCTGGCCAACGGCGCGACCACGCTGCTGTTCGAAGGCGTGCCTAACTACCCGGATATCACCCGTGTGTCGAAAATCATCGACAAGCACAAGGTCAACATTCTCTACACCGCGCCCACCGCCATCCGCGCCATGATGGCCGAGGGCACGCGCTCGGTCGAAGGGGCTGACGGTTCCAGTCTGCGTTTGCTGGGTTCGGTGGGCGAACCGATCAACCCTGAAGCCTGGGGCTGGTACTACGACACGGTGGGCAAGAAAAACTGCCCGATCGTCGACACCTGGTGGCAGACCGAAACCGGTGGCATCCTCATCAGCCCGCTGCCGGGGGCGACTGCCCTCAAGCCGGGTTCGGCGACACGTCCGTTCTTCGGCGTGATTCCGGCACTGGTGGACAACCTGGGCAACCTGATCGAAGGCGCAGCCGAAGGCAATCTGGTGATTCTCGATTCCTGGCCGGGGCAGTCGCGCTCGCTGTACGGCGATCATGACCGCTTCGTCGACACCTACTTCAAGACCTTCCGTGGCATGTACTTCACCGGTGACGGCGCGCGTCGTGACGAGGATGGCTACTACTGGATCACCGGTCGTGTGGACGACGTGCTCAACGTTTCCGGTCACCGGATGGGCACCGCCGAGATCGAAAGCGCGATGGTCGCGCACCCGAAAGTCGCCGAAGCAGCGGTGGTTGGTGTGCCGCACGATCTGAAGGGGCAGGGTATCTACGTCTACGTCACGCTCAATGCCGGCGAGACGGCCGACGAAGCGCTGCGGATCGAGCTGCGTAACTGGGTGCGCAAGGAGATCGGTCCGATTGCCTCGCCGGACTTCATCCAGTGGGCGCCCGGCTTGCCGAAAACCCGCTCGGGCAAGATCATGCGTCGCATTCTGCGCAAGATCGCCACCGGTGAGTACGACGCGCTCGGTGACATCTCCACGCTGGCCGATCCGGGCGTGGTGCAGCACCTGATAGACACCCACAAGACCATGAGCGCCGCCTGACACTCATCTTTCAGCCTTACCGCTGATTATTCGTCCCCACGCTCCC
Source organism: Pseudomonas floridensis (assembly GCF_002087235.1). Lineage (GTDB taxonomy): Bacteria > Pseudomonadota > Gammaproteobacteria > Pseudomonadales > Pseudomonadaceae > Aquipseudomonas > Aquipseudomonas floridensis. The sequence goes on from NZ_MUIO01000059.1 coordinate 20,532, forward strand.
GCGTGGGGACGCCGTTCAGGACGCTCCGCGTCCGTGTGCAGCGCTGCGATCAGTGATGAGCGATCGGCGTCGGTCGCCCCAACCGGGATATATCGACCTGTTACGGGTCTACCCGCCGTTTGCCTGATCTGCTTCCTTGTGGGACATTCGTCTCAAAATCTGTAGGAACATTCTTCGCTTACGGGGAATTATCGAACGCGACGACACGCTGGGCTTGCCGGATTAGAAGGGTTTGCCAATAATGGGCGCGCTTTTTGCTGTATCAATCGGTTAATTCTGTTTTGCTAGATCAAGGGATTTGGGCTTCGTCAACAGGGCGAAAGCCTGTTTCAGGTGCTTCTGTAACTAGTTGTCGCATTGAAGAAATATCGACTTCGAACCTGTCGTTAAAATGCCCCTCACTCGTCAGAGGCCGATGAACCGGAACACGGTATCGGCGGCCTGGCGTCGCTCTCTCTGGATTGTCCTTTCGCATGATGGGCGCTGCCCACTCTGCCACTTGTCGTGCTTTACCGATGGAGTTCTGTTAATGAAAAAGCTCATGCTTATTGGCGCGCTGGCGTTGTCCGTGCTTGCCCAGCCGACGTTCGCTGATGAAAAGCCGCTGAAAATCGGTATTGAAGCCGCTTACCCTCCGTTCGCCTCCAAGGCGCCGGACGGCAGCATCGTCGGTTTCGACTACGACATCGGCAATGCGCTGTGTGAAGAAATGAAGGCCAAGTGCACCTGGGTCGAGCAAGAGTTCGACGGCCTGATCCCTGCACTGAAAGTGCGCAAGATCGACGCGATCCTGTCTTCGATGTCCATCACCGAAGACCGCAAGAAGTCCGTGGACTTCACTGGCAAGTACTACAATTCCCCGGCCCGTCTGGTGATGAAGGAAGGCACCAGCGTCAGCGACAACCTCGCTGAGCTCAAAGGCAAGAAAATCGGCGTACAGCGCGGTTCGATCCACGAGCGCTTCGCTCGCGAAACGCTGGCCCCGCTGGGTGTCGAAGTGACGCCATACGGATCGCAGAACGAAATCTACCTGGACATCGGTGCCGGTCGCCTGGACGGTACAGTGGCTGACGCGACCCTGTTGCAGGACGGTTTCCTGAAGACCGACGCGGGCAAGGGTTACGCGTTCGTTGGCCCTTCGTTCACCGATCCCAAGTATTTCGGTGACGGCATCGGCATCGCCGTGCGCAAAGGCGACAAGGCCAACCTCGACCGCCTCAACGCTGCCATCGCCGCGATCCGTGCCAATGGTAAATACAAAGCAATCCAGGACAAGTACTTCGACTTCGATATCTACGGCAAATAAGTCGTCGAAAGGTACTGACCGAGATGGCGCAAACAGAATTGCCTGGCTTGCGCCATTTTTATTCCACGCTTGAGGACCGCACATGATGTTGAAAGGCTACGGGGCTGTGATCCTCGAGGGTGCCTGGCTGACGTTGCAGCTGGCCCTGTCGTCGATGGCGCTGGCGATCGTTCTCGGTCTGATCGGCGTGGCACTTCGTCTGTCGCCGGTGCGCTGGCTGGCCTGGCTGGGCGACTTGTACAGTACCGTGATTCGCGGCATTCCCGATCTGGTGCTGATCCTGCTGATTTTCTATGGCGGCCAGGACCTGCTCAATCGTGTTGCACCGCTGCTGGGTTTTGACGAGTACATCGACCTGGATCCGTTCGCGGCCGGGATTTGCACGCTGGGCTTCATCTTTGGCGCTTATCTGTCCGAAACCTTTCGCGGCGCGTTCATGGCGATCCCCAAGGGGCAGGCCGAGGCGGGCATGGCGTACGGCATGAGCAGCGGCAAGGTGTTCTTCCGCATCCTGGTCCCACAGATGATCCGTCTGGCGATCCCCGGTTTCACCAATAACTGGCTGGTGCTGACCAAGGCTACCGCGCTGATTTCCGTGGTCGGTCTGCAGGACATGATGTTCAAGGCCAAGCAGGCGGCCGATGCTACCCGCGAACCCTTCACCTTCTTTCTCGCGGTCGCAGCCATGTACCTGGTGATCACCAGTGTCTCGCTGCTGGCCCTGCGTTATCTGGAAAAGCGCTACTCCGTGGGCGTGAGGGCGGCTGACCTATGATCTTCGACTACAACGTCATCTGGGACAGCCTGCCGCTTTATTTCGGCGGTTTGCTGGTGACCCTGAAACTGCTGGCGATTTCACTGGGCGTCGGTCTGCTCGCGGCGTTGCCGCTGGGTCTGATGCGGGTTTCGAAGAACCCGTGGGTCAACCTGCCCGCCTGGCTCTATACCTACGTGATTCGTGGCACACCGATGCTGGTGCAGCTGTTTCTGATCTATTACGGCCTGGCCCAGTTCGAGGCCGTGCGCGAAAGTTTCCTTTGGCCGTGGTTGTCCAGCGCGACGTTCTGCGCCTGCCTGGCCTTTGCGGTGAACACCAGCGCGTACACCGCTGAAATCATCGCGGGCAGTCTCAAAGCCACGCCGGCCGGAGAAATCGAAGCGGCACGGGCGATGGGCATGTCGCGTAGCAAGATGTACCGCCGCATCCTGTTGCCTTCGGCTCTGCGCCGGGCGCTGCCGCAGTACAGCAATGAAGTGATCATGATGTTGCAGACCACCAGTCTGGCGTCCATCGTGACGCTGATCGACATCACCGGCGCGGCCCGTACGGTCAACGCCCAGTTCTACCTGCCTTTCGAGGCTTACGTCACCGCAGGCGTTTTCTATCTGTGCCTGACATTCATTCTGGTGCGACTGTTCAAGCTCGCTGAGCGTCGCTGGCTGGGCTATCTGGCCCCACGGAAGGTCTGAAATGCAAAGAATCGATCATGTACTGCCCTGGAGCACCCTCGGCACCGAGCGCAAGCTCAGTGTGTTCAGTTTCGGCTCCGGCGAGCGCAAGGCCTATATTCAGGCCAGCCTGCACGCCGATGAGCTGCCCGGCATGCGCACCGCGTGGGAGCTGAAAAAGCGTCTCGCCGAGCTGGAAAAGCAGGGTCTATTGAAAGGTGTCATCGAGCTGGTGCCGGTCGCCAATCCGCTGGGTCTCGGACAGTTGCTTCAAGGCGCACACCAGGGCCGTTTCGAATTCGGCAGCGGCAAGAATTTCAATCGCGATTTCACCGAACTGAGCGAGCCGGTTGCCGGGTTACTGGAAGGGCAGTTGGGCGATGATCCTCGCGCCAACACCCGGCTGATCCGTCAGGCCATGAGTACTGCGCTGGAGCGTCTGCCTGCGCCGCAATGCGAGCTGCAGGGCATGCAGCGGATACTCCTCAAGCATGGCTGCATCGCCGATGTGGTGCTCGACCTGCACTGTGACGCCGATGCCGCGCTGCACATGTACGCCCTGCCGCAGCACTGGCCGCAATGGCGTTCGCTGTCGGCGCACCTCAACGTCAAGGTCGGGTTGCTGGCCGAGGATTCGGGCGGCAGTTCGTTCGATGAAGCCTGTTCGTTGCCGTGGCTGCGACTGTCGCGGATTTTCCCGCAGGCGCAGATCCCGTTGGCCTGTCTGGCGACCACGATCGAGCTGGGCGGTCAGGCCGACACCGGCAAGCCCGAGGCCGAAGCGCATGCCGAAGGCATTCTGGCGTTTCTGGCCGGGCAGGGGTTCATCAGTGGCGACTGGCCGCAGCCTGCCCACGACGCCTGCGAAGGCATGCCGTTCGAAGGTACGGAATTGCTGTATGCGCCGCATCCCGGCGTGGTGACATTCCTGCGCACCCCTGGCGTATGGGTCGAGCCCGGCGAGCCGCTGTTCGAGGTCATCGACCCGCTGTCCGATCAGGTCAGCACCATTTGCGCGAATACTGCCGGTGTGCTGTTTGCCATCGAGCGGCTTCGCTACGCTCAACCCGGTTTCTGGCTGGCCAAAGTGGCGGGGCGCACCGCGCTGCGTCATGGGCGTCTGCTCAGTGATTGACCGTTCTGTGAGAAACCAAAGCATGAACAAACTGGAAGTCCAGGATCTGCACAAGCGTTACGGCAGCCATGAAGTGATCAAGGGTGTGTCCCTGACGGCCAGTGCCGGCGATGTCATCAGCATCATCGGCTCCAGCGGTTCGGGCAAGAGCACCTTTCTGCGCTGCATCAATCTGCTCGAGCAACCCCATGCCGGCAAGATCCTGCTCAACGGCGAAGAACTCAAACTGGTTCCGAACAAGGACGGCGGCCTGAAGGCGGCGGACGGCAAGCAGTTGCAACGCATGCGCTCGCGCCTGTCGATGGTGTTCCAGCATTTCAATCTGTGGTCGCACATGACTGCGCTGCAGAACATCATCGAAGCGCCCGTGCACGTGCTGGGCGTGCCGAAAAAGGAAGCGCTGGAGAAGGCCGAGTACTACCTGGCCAAGGTCGGTGTCGCGCACCGCAAGGATGCCTATCCGGGGCACATGTCCGGCGGCGAACAGCAGCGCGTGGCGATTGCCCGTGCGCTGGCGGTGGAGCCCGAGGTGATGTTGTTCGACGAACCGACCTCGGCACTCGATCCGGAACTGGTTGGCGATGTGCTCAAGGTCATGCAGGGTCTGGCTCAGGAAGGGCGGACGATGGTCGTGGTCACGCACGAAATGGGCTTTGCCCGCGAAGTCTCCAATCAGCTGATTTTTCTGCATCAGGGCGTGGTGCTGGAGCGCGGTGATCCGCGTGAAGTGCTGGCCAATCCGCAGACCGAGCGCCTGCAGCAGTTTCTGTCCGGCAGCCTCAAGTGATGAGCGGCATCGCCCAGGCGATGCCTTTTTGCAACAGAACAGGGCATGCTGCGCGACACGCGACATGACCTGGAGATTCCAGATCGAGCCTGTTCATGGGCTTGGCTTTTGCGGCGATACGTATCGGATGTCCCAATGACTGCCCATCGAATAGGTTTCCTTGTCTGGCCTGGCACCAAAGCCCTGACCCTGGCGCTTGCCGAGGAAGCCTTGCGCGTTGCCCAGCGCGTGCACCCGGAAGTGGTCTACGAGCTGTCGTTTCTGCAAGCCGAGCCCGCCGGACCTGCCACCGATGGTAGCTGGCAATTGCCGGGCGAGCCGTGGGCAGGGCGTCTGGACGGTCTGCACAAACTGTTTCTACTGGCCGACGAGCCACCGGCACCGGTCGCATCGGTGCTGGGTAGCGCGCTCAAGCAACTGGTGCGGGCGGGCTGTTCGATTGGCGGTCTGTCGGCAGGCGTCTATCCGCTGGCGCAACTGGGCCTGCTCGACGGCTACCGCGCGGCGGTGCACTGGCGCTGGCAGGATGATTTCAGCGAACGTTTCCCGAAAGTCATCGCTACCAGCCACCTGTTCGACTGGGATCGTGATCGCCTGACCGCTTGCGGCGGCATGTCGGTGCTCGATCTGTTGCTGGCGGTGCTGTCCCGTGATCACGGCGCGGAACTGGCGGGTGCGGTGTCTGAAGAACTGGTGGTCGAGCGCATTCGCGAGGGCGGCGAACGTCAGCGCATTCCGTTGCAGAACCGTCTGGGTTCGAGCCATCCGAAGCTGACCCAGGCCGTGCTGCTGATGGAGGCCAATATCGAAGAGCCACTGACCACCGACGAGATCGCCCAGCATGTCTGCGTGTCGCGTCGTCAACTGGAGCGCATCTTCAAGCAGTACCTCAATCGTGTGCCCAGCCAGTACTACCTGGAACTGCGCCTGAACAAGGCGCGCCAGATGCTGATGCAGACCAGCAAATCGATCATCCAGATCGGCCTGTCCTGCGGTTTTTCCTCGGGGCCGCACTTCTCCAGCGCCTATCGCAATTTCTTTGGCGCCACCCCGCGTGAAGACCGTAACCAGCGACGCAGCAGCAGCCCGTTCGAGCTTTCGCCGGTACCGGCCGAGCGCGGCTGAACCACCGCTGTCACAGCGGCGCGGCAATCTGCGTGCGCCGACAGCGCCGGGCCAGACACTGGCCTTCAATCGGTTTAAACTGCGCCTTTGTGACGCAATATGTCGCATTGCCGAAAACCTTGAAAAAACACGGTTTTGCGCTGTAACAAGTTGTCGCCTGGCGGCAAGGTCGAAGCCGAATCTGTCCTTACAATCTTTCTATCGCTCGCCAGTTTCAGGCGGGCGTTCCTCATCAGGAGACTCCGATGTCCGTTGAGCATGCTGCGGTGCAACGCGCCGATTTCGACCAGGTAATGGTCCCCAACTACGCGCCGGCCGGGTTCATCCCCGTACGTGGCGCGGGCTCCCGAGTCTGGGACCAGGCGGGCCGCGAACTGGTGGATTTTTCGGGCGGGATCGCCGTCAATGTATTGGGCCACTGCCACCCGGCGCTGGTCGGTGCCTTGACCGAGCAGGCCAATAACCTCTGGCACGTGTCCAACGTTTTTACCAACGAGCCGACCCTGCGTCTGGCCAAGAAGCTGGTGGAAGCGACCTTCGCCGATCGCGTGTTCTTCTGTAACTCCGGCGCCGAAGCCAACGAAGCGGCCTTCAAGTTGGCCCGTCGCGTGGCGCATGACCTGTACGGCCCGGATAAATACGAAATCATCGCTGCCGTGAACAGCTTTCACGGCCGCACCCTGTTCACCGTGAGCGTTGGCGGTCAGCCGAAGTATTCCGATGGTTTCGGCCCGAAGATCACCGGCATCAGTCATGTGCCCTACAACGACCTCGACGCGCTGAAAGCCGCTGTTTCCGACAAGACCTGCGCCGTCGTGCTGGAGCCGATCCAGGGCGAGGGCGGCGTGCTGCCTGGCGAACTCGAGTACCTGCAAGGCGCGCGTGCGCTGTGTGATCAGCATAATGCGCTGCTGGTATTCGATGAAGTGCAGAGCGGCATGGGCCGCAGCGGGCACTTGTTCGCTTACATGCATTACGGCGTGACCCCGGACATTCTGTCCAGCGCCAAGAGCATCGGCGGCGGCTTCCCGTTGGCGGCCATGCTGACCACCGACAAACTGGCCAAGCATCTGGCGGTCGGCGTACATGGCACCACCTACGGTGGCAACCCGCTGGCCTGCGCAGTGGGCGAGGCGGTGATCGATGTCGTTAACACCCCTGAAGTGCTGGCCGGCGTCAAAGCCAAACACGAGCGTTTCAAGACCCGGCTGGAAAAAATCGGCCAGCAATACGGCGTGTTCACCCAGGTGCGCGGCCTCGGTCTGCTGATCGGCTGTGTGCTGGCCGACGCCTGGAAAGGCAAGGCCAAGGATTTCTTCAACGCTGCCGAGGCGCAGGACCTGATGATTTTGCAGGCCGGTCCTGACGTGATCCGTTTCGCGCCGAGCCTGGTGATAGAAGACGCCGACATCGACGAAGGCCTGAACCGCTTCGAGCGCGCCGTCGCCACGCTGACGTCCTGATTCAAGGTTGTTACCTGCCGGTGTCCGCCTTCCAGGCGTGCGCCGGACACTTTCTGGCACCCTGCGGGCATGACGCCGTGCGGTGCTTTTTTTAGTGCCGGTCGTTCCGGCCTGTGGATCTACAAGGAGTGGCACCATGCTGGTGATGCGCCCCGCGCAAATGGCTGATCTGGCCGAGGTTCAACGCCTCGCTGCCGACAGCCCGATTGGTGTCACGTCCTTGCCCGACGATGCTGGCCGCCTGAGCGACAAGATCGGCTCGTCTGAAGCCTCGTTCGCGGCTGAAGTCAGTTTCAACGGCGAAGAAACTTACTTCTTCGTGCTCGAAGACAGCGACAGCGGCCAGTTGGTGGGCTGTTCGGGCATCGTTGCTTCGGCTGGCTATTCCGAACCCTTTTACAGCTTTCGCAACGAGACCTTCGTGCATGCGTCCCGCGAGCTGAAGATTCACAACAAAATTCACGTGCTGTCGCAGTGTCATGACCTGACCGGCAACAGCTTGCTGACCAGTTTTTATGTGGTGCCTGAACTGGTCGGCACTGCCTGGTCGGAACTCAACTCACGCGGGCGTCTGTTGTTCGTTGCCAGCCACCCGGAGCGTTTCGCCGATTCGGTGGTGACCGAGATCGTCGGCTACAGCGACGAGAACGGCGATTCACCGTTCTGGGACGCCATCGGCCGCAATTTCTTCGACCTGAACTACGCCGCTGCCGAGCGCCTGTGTGGCTTGAAAAGCCGGACGTTCCTCGCCGAACTGATGCCGCATTACCCGATCTACGTGCCACTGCTGCCTGACGCTGCGCAAGAAGCCATGGGGCAGGTTCATCCGCGTGCGCAGATCACCTTCGACATCCTGATGCGCGAAGGCTTCGAAACCGATCATTACATCGATATTTTCGACGGCGGCCCGACGCTGCACGCGCGGGTTTCCGGAATTCGCTCGATTGCCCAGAGCCGTCTGGTGCCGGTCAAGATCGAAGAGGGCAATGCCAGCGATGTCGGTCGCGGCGGGCGCTCGTATCTGGTTGCCAACGGCTTGCTGCAGGATTACCGCGCCGTACTGCTTGAACTGGACTGGGCGCCGGGTCGCCCGGTGGTGCTGAGCCTGCAGGCCGCCGAGGCCCTGGGCGTCGGTGAAGGTGCCAGTGTGCGGATCGTGGCGGTCTGATAGACCCGCGAATGCTGATAAGCGAGTTTCGAGGCTCTTGAGAGCCGCTGAGGAGATAACATGATCGTTCGTCCCGTACGCAGCAGCGACCTGCCCGCACTGATCGAGTTGGCGCGCAGCACCGGCGCCGGCCTGACGACCCTGCCCGCCAACGAAGAGCGCCTGGCGCATCGGGTCGGCTGGGCGGAAAAAACCTTTCGCGGCGAGGCCGAGCGAGGTGATGCGGATTACCTGTTCGTGCTCGAAGACGATGAAGGTCGCGTGGTCGGGATTTCGGCGATCGCAGGCGCTGTCGGTCTGCGTGAGCCCTGGTACAACTACCGAGTCGGGTTGACCGTCAGCGCCTCTCAGGAACTGAACATCTACCGCGAGATCCCCACGCTGTTCCTGGCCAACGACCTGACCGGCAACTCGGAACTGTGCTCGCTGTTCTTGCGCAGTGACGCACGCAGCGGCCTCAACGGTCGCCTGCTGTCCAAGGCGCGCATGCTGTTCATTGCCGAGTTTCCCAAGCTGTTCGGCAACAAGATCATCGCCGAGATGCGCGGCATGTCCGATGAAAGCGGCCGCTCGCCCTTCTGGGAAAGCCTGGGTCGGCACTTCTTCAAGATGGAGTTCAGCCAGGCCGATTACCTGACCGGCGTCGGCAACAAAGCGTTCATCGCCGAACTGATGCCCAAGTTTCCGCTGTACACCTGCTTTCTTTCCGAAGACGCACGCAGCGTGATCGGTCGGGTACATGCCGACACCGAGCCGGCCCTGACCATGCTCAAGGCCGAAGGCTTCAGTTACCAGGGCTATGTCGACATCTTCGACGCAGGCCCGGCCATCGAGTGCGAGACTGGCAAGATCCGTGCGGTGCACGACAGCCAGGCACTGGTGCTGGCTATCGGCACGCCGGGCGACGATGCGCCGCAATTTCTGATCTACAACCGCAAGCGCGAAGACTGCCGCATCACGGTCGGCCCCGCACGTTTCGCTGCAGGCACGCTGGTGGTCGATCCGCTGACCGCCCGACGTCTGCGGATGAGCGCGGGCGATAACGTGCGGGCGGTGCCGCTGTCCGCCGCGCGGGAGGGTGTCTGATGAGTACGCTATACATTGCAGGCAACTGGCAGGAAGGGCAGGGTGAGACCATCACGTCGCTCGATCCGGTGACTCAACAAGTGCTGTGGTCCGGTCGTGGCGCAACCGCCGCGCAGGTCGAACTGGCCGTGCAGGCTGCCCGTCAGGCATTCCCCGCGTGGGCACGACGCCCGTTGCAAGCGCGCATCGAGGCCTTGGAAGCGTTCGCGGCACGCCTCAAGCATCACGCTGACGAGTTGGCGCACTGCATCGGTGAAGAGACCGGCAAACCGCTGTGGGAATCGGCGACCGAGGTGACCAGCATGGTCAACAAGGTTGCCATTTCAGTGCAGAGCTACCGTGAGCGGACGGGCGAAAAGAGCGGGCCGCTGGGTGACGCCACGGCCGTGCTGCGCCACAAGCCCCACGGTGTGGTTGCCGTATTCGGCCCGTACAATTTTCCCGGCCACTTGCCCAATGGGCACATCGTGCCCGCGCTGCTGGCCGGCAACACCGTGTTGTTCAAGCCCAGCGAACTGACACCGAAAGTGGCCGAGCTGACCGTCAAGTGCTGGGTCGAAGCCGGTCTGCCGGTCGGCGTGCTGAACCTGTTGCAGGGAGACCGTGAAACCGGCATCGCGCTGGCCGCCAACCCCGGCATCGACGGGTTGTTCTTCACCGGCTCCAGTCGCACCGGCAACGCGCTGCATCAGCAGTTCGCCGGGCGTCCGGACAAGATCCTCGCTCTGGAGATGGGCGGTAACAACCCGCTGGTGGTCGATCAGGTTCAGGACCTCGACGCTGCGGTGTACACCGTCATCCAGTCGGCGTTCATTTCGGCCGGGCAGCGCTGCACTTGTGCGCGTCGATTGCTGGTGCCCGAAGGTGATTGGGGCGATGCCTTCCTGGCGCGACTGGTGGCGGTGAGCGCAACGATCGAAGTCGGGTCTTTCGACCAGCAGCCTGCGCCGTTCATGGGGTCGGTGATTTCGCTGGACGCCGCGCTTGCCCTGCTGGACGCGCAACGCAATCTGCTGGCGAACGGCGGCGTGTCGCTGCTGGAAATGCGCCAGCCGTTGGCGCAGTCCGCGCTGTTGACGCCGGGCATCGTGGACGTCAGCGCGTTCAGCGAGCGTCCCGACGAAGAGTTGTTCGGCCCGCTGCTGCAAGTGATCCGCTACGTCGGTTTCGACGCTGCCATCGCCGAGGCCAACGCCACGCAATACGGCCTCGCCGCCGGGCTGTTGTCGGATTCTGAAGAGCGCTATCAACAGTTCTGGCTGGAAAGCCGCGCCGGGATCGTCAACTGGAACAAGCAACTGACCGGTGCCGCCAGCAGCGCGCCGTTTGGTGGCGTGGGTGCATCGGGCAATCACCGGGCCAGTGCGTATTACGCCGCCGACTACTGCGCCTATCCCGTGGCGTCCCTTGAGACCGGCAGCCTGACACTGCCGGCCACGCTGACTCCAGGCATCAGGCTGAGCTGACAGTGCGCGCAACAATTGCTTATAAAAACAGATCCACGGAGCCTTGCCGATGAAATCCTGTGAAGTGAATTTTGACGGTCTGGTCGGGCCAACCCACAATTACGGCGGGTTGTCCTACGGGAACGTCGCGTCCCAGAGCAATAGCCAGCAATGCTCGAATCCGCGTGAAGCGGCCTTGCAGGGACTGGCCAAGATGAAGGCGCTGATGGACCTGGGCTTTACTCAGGGCGTGCTGGCGCCACAAGAGCGTCCCGACGTGGCCGGTCTGCGCCAGCTTGGCTTTACCGGCAGCGATGCGCAGGTCATCGAAAAGGCTGCAAGACAGGACATGCCGCTGCTGGTCGCCAGTTGCTCGGCATCGAGCATGTGGGTCGCCAACGCAGCGACCGTCAGCCCGAGTGCCGACACCGCCGACGGTCGCGTGCATTTCACCGCGGCCAATCTCAACTGCAAATACCACCGCAGCATTGAGCACCCGACCACCAGCCGCGTATTGGGCGCGATGTTCGCCGATTCCAACCATTTCGCTCATCACGCAGCCTTGCCAGCTGTTGCCCAGTTCGGCGATGAAGGCGCGGCCAACCACACGCGTTTCTGTCGTGATTATGGCGAGGCTGGCGTGGAGTTCTTCGTGTTCGGGCGCAGCGCTTTCGACACTCGCTATCCCGGGCCAAAAAAATACCCGGCCAGGCAGACGCTCGAGGCATCGAAGGCTGTTGCTCGCCTGCACGGGCTGAGCGATGACGGCGTGGTTTACGGTCAGCAGAATCCGTTGGTGATCGATCAGGGCGTGTTTCACAACGACGTGATCGCAGTCGGCAATGGCGAAGTGTTGTTCTATCACGAAGACGCCTTTCTCCATACCGAGTCGATGCTGAGTGAGCTGCAAGACAAGCTGGCACGGGTCGGCGGCCGGTTGCGCGCGATCTGCGTGCCGCGTGCCGAAGTATCGGTAGCCGATGCCGTGCGTTCTTACCTGTTCAACAGTCAGTTGCTGTCGCGTGGCGACGGCACCATGGTGCTGATCGTGCCGCAGGAGTGTCAGGCCAATCCGCAGGTTTGGGGCTATTTGCAGCGCCTGATCGCCGACGACAGCCCGGTGGCCGAAGTCAGGGTGTTCGACCTCAAGCAGAGCATGCAGAACGGCGGTGGTCCGGCCTGCCTGCGCTTGCGCGTGGCGCTCAATGAAACCGAACTGGCGGCGGTCAATACGGGTGTGATCATGACCGCGCCTTTGTACGACACACTCACCCAGTGGGTCGATCGGCACTACCGGGATCGCATGAGCGAAAACGACCTGGCCGATCCCCGCTTACTGACAGAATGCCGAACGGCATTGGATGAGCTGACGCAAATCCTTAAACTGGGCGCCGTTTATCCGTTTCAACTCATTTGAAACCTGCGCGCCGAGCCAAGGCCCGGCGCATGATTTTCCTTCTCGAAGAGCATTCCAACCATGAGCGACGCCCTGCAGTTAATCCTCGAAGACACCGATGGCACCCAACTGGAAACCTCCTGCACCCGCGTTGCCGTTATCTGGCAGGGCAAGGAGTTGTGGATTCAGCAGGACGGCCGTGGTCAGTTGTTGATCGGTGTTGACGTCGAAGAAGACGATGCTGAATACGCCAACCTGTTGCTCCGCCCACTGGCGACCAACCTGGTCAGCCTGCAACTGGAAATGGAACCGGCTGACATGGGTGCCGAAGAAGGCGGCCACGTACACGGTCCCGACTGCAACCACTAAGGTCTGGTCGCGCGGTTGCCGACCGGTCACCCGCGACGTTTCAATGGCATTTCAAGGAAGCGCTTTATGCTCGCCCTCGGCAAACTGCTTGACCTGACCCTGGCCGGACGTGAGCCGGCGGAAAAGACTCAACTGACCGTCGGTGGCGTGCGCCTGCGCTGGCTGGGCGAGGGTGCCCTTGAAGTCCGGCCGCCCGAGGCTCGGGACAACGGCACCGATCTGCTGCTGTCGGCCGGAATTCACGGCAACGAAACCGCGCCCATCGAACTGCTGGACCAACTGATTCGCAGTATCGCGCGCGGCGACCTCAAGCCGCGCGCCCGTATTCTGTTCCTGTTCGGCAACCCCGAAGCCATGCGTCGCGGCACGCGGTTTGTCGAGCAGGACGTCAACCGACTGTTCAACGGCCGCCACGAACAGAGCGGCGGCTCCGAGGCCTTGCGCGCCTGCGAACTGGAGCGGCTGGCGGCGAGCTTCTTCAAGCTGCCTGAGCGCTATCGCCTGCATTACGACCTGCACACCGCGATACGCGGCTCGAAGATCGAACAATTCGCCCTGTATCCCTGGAAAGAAGGCCGTAAACACTCGCGCCGCGAACTGGCCCGACTGCGTGCAGCAGGCATGAGCGCGGTGCTGTTGCAGAACAAGCCCTCGATCGTCTTCAGCGCCTACACCTACGATCAACTGGGCGTCGAAGCCTTCACCCTGGAACTGGGCAAGGCCCGTCCTTTCGGTCAGAACCAACAGGTCAACCTCGCGCCTTTGCGAGCGAGCCTGGAGCAATTGATCGAAGGCACCGAGTCCGAACCGAATGACCAGCTCGACGGCCTGCAACTGTTCAGCGTCGCGCGTGAAGTCATCAAACGCAGTGACGCTTTCAAGTTTCATCTGGCCGATGATGTCGAAAACTTCTCTCCCCTGAAGAAAGGCTTTGTGCTCGCCGAAGACGTCAGCGATTCCCGCTGGGTGGTGCAGGAGGAGGGCGCCCGTATCATCTTCCCGAACCCAAAAGTGAAAAACGGCCTGCGGGCCGGGATTCTGGTCGTGCCGGTCGCGGCAGATGCCTTGACGCTGGAGTAAGACTGCCTGGCGCCTTCGCGAGCAAGCGGAACGCCGCCCGGCCGCGTCCACTGATCAGCGCGCCACTCGCAATCACTGCCCCGTCCGTGCGAGCTTGCTCGCGAAAGGGTGGGTACATCCAGCCCAGATCCCGCATTCGACACACCGTCTTCGCGGACAA
>NZ_MUIO01000006.1 GCF_002087235.1 Pseudomonas floridensis
TAACGCTGGCTATGTACTGGATTTACCTTAAACTACGCATCATCGTATGTAAAGTAATACGTACTAAAAAACATAGATTTAGCGTACTGATGTATCATAGACGGGAGATTCAATCATGGCAGCGTTACTAGATCGGGCAGATCAGGCCGTATCAGTTACCGCGATGGTGAGAGGTTTCAGCGCACGACTGAAGGAAGTTTCCAGCCGCGCCACAGACAAATTGGTAATTTTTAAAGACAACGAGCCAGCTGCAGTAATCGTGAACGTTGATGCATACCAGGAGCTGCTTGATGAGCTCGATGATCTCCGTATCGACGCGATTGCTCGCGACCGAATGAACAATTTTGATAAGAGCAAAGCTATCTCCCTTAGCGCCATGATGGAGAGATATGCCGCTAAGGAGTGAGCATGGCGTGGAAGGTTGAGTTTCACCCCGAGGTCGCAGATGACCTTGATGATTTAGGCGATTCAGCGGCTTTTAAAATACTGAAAGCCATCAAAGACAAAATCGAGAATGGTGAACCTGACAAGCTAGGTTTGCCCCTGAGGGGAGCGCTCGCTGGCTACAGGAAGATAAGGGTTGGAGATACCCGAATCGTTTACAGAGTAGATCAGCGAGCAGTGGAGATCCTCATTGTCGCTGTAGGTGCTAGACGCGATAAAGAGGTCTATCACGCTGCTGAGAGTCGCGTTTAGTCGATCTCGCGGTGTGTAAAAGACACCGACACTGACTTCGATAGGCGAGGCAGCACGTGCGGCTTTGCGGGCAGTCACTGTTCTCTTGGTATCTCGAGCTGAATCCACGGAAGCAGGCGGCCCCAGCCAGTAGGCTGAGGCCTGAATATACCCCTTGCTGTGACAAGGGGCGGATGTCTTAGAACCAGCCCATCGCTTTCAGAAGCAGAATGCCTACTAAAGCCACTTTCCCGGCCCAGTAGAGCATTTGGAGAGCGAAAATAATTTCCATCGCGATATCCTCGTGTTGTCCGACGCAATCCTGTCCGCAGCTGCGGCAGGTACCTCATGCGCTCCAACACTCCACGGGTACCGCTCGTCGTTCTCCGATGATCAGCGATGAATGCTGGTGATTTGGAGTTGACACCCGTGTCATCCAGCCCTATATTTAACTCGTCTCTTAATCAAATATGTCAAGCTATCCGGATTGTTTGCACACTTAAAATAAGTGTCTCACAGCCGTGCCCGTTTGTCAACACCTGTTCGCTAAAAAGCCGCTCATTGAGCGGCTTTTTTTTGCCTGTTTCTCGGCAATGGAATCAGGACAGTTCGGGCCTCTCGACCCAGTCCAATTGCTCCTCACGAGGTAAACTTGGCAGGTCGGCATCGACAAGTGGTTTTTGACTCGGGGGCGGGAGCCCATCTCCATGCGGAAGCTGCATGTCTCCCGGAGATAAAGCTGGCAATTGGCGCAACGGAGGACGCTTATCTGCAATGGGTGCATCCTGTTCCGTCTCTGCTACCAGAATTCGTGCATCGAAGGCCGCATAGCGCTGGTTGTCGCGCTTGTCAGCCCAAGCGACACGACGGTTCACGACGTAAGCATTTACTCCGCCACGTTCGCTGCCAACCCGGACCACATCGATCCAATGTTCATCGGATAGCACCGTGAGTGCTCGCTTAATCGTGTTCACGCTCACACCCATAAGTGAGGCGAGCGTGGCCTGGCTTGTGACGACTGCGGCGTCTTTACCCATATTGGCAACCAGCAGGTGCATAAGTTGAGCTGCTTTTGGCTTACGCCCAATCAAAGCTGACCATGCTTCATGAGCGGCTCGCTCTGTTTGAACCCAGGTTCCCCTCACATCCATTTCTGGCACAAAACCACCCCTGATATTTGTACGATATACGCCTTGCTCGTGTACGGTATCATACACACAGGGACGATATCTCATCCAGATTGAGCTGGGGGTAGCTCATCCTGGGTGAGCTGGGGGTAGCTCATCCTGGGTGAGCTACCCCCACTCAGTAACTAATTGATTTTAAAGGGTTTTTAAAAAATCACTTCTTATGATCTAGATCGAGTTCTTGATCTGGCTTTTGCTTTGCCTGTGATCTTGTTCCTTGGATTCAAAGAATCAGGCTGTTCACTAGCTCAAGGTGGCCGCCAGTGCAGTGACCGAAGGGCGCTGTGCTGGCGGACGCCCAACAAGCGAAGCGCGTTAGGACTATGGGTCAGGCACCGCGATCTTTGTTTGAGATCTAGCGGCCTTCCAGTCGCTGTGCGCCGTCGACTACCGCGCAAGGGCATGGATCAGCGTGCGGCTGCTTCGCTCCTTCACGCCGCGCCTCCGGCCTGCGCACTTCGTTTGCGGGTGATCAGCCCGGGGGAGTTTCCGAATCGGAAACTTTGTCATGACAAAGTTTTGGAGCGCTTTTTCGAACGTCTTTGCGAAGCAAAGTCTAGTGAGTACACTTCAAGGAAGTGGCCCAGCGGAGCTAGGCGGATTTCGCAGCGCTGAAATTGTCGTGAAATGAACAGAGGGACGCATGGCATACGCAATCATGCGGGCGAAGAAGCTCGCCAACATGGGGTCAGTCGCGGCCTCGATGCAGCATTGCTACCGCGAGCGCGAGACGCACAATGCTGACCAGGAGCGCACACCCGATAATCAGCACCTGGGCGCTAAAAGCACGGACGAGGCCATGGGGAAATTGCGCGCTTTGCTGCCGGAGAAACGGCGCAAGGATGCTGTTCTGGCCGTTGAATACGTGATGACAGCCAGCCCTGAATGGTTCGATAAAGCGACACCAGAACAGGAAAAGACGTTCTTCCAACGATCCCTGCAATGGTTGGCCGACAAATACGGCGTTGATCGGATCATCACGGCCAGTATTCACCGGGACGAGGCAACCCCGCACTTGTCCGCTTTTGTGGTGCCACTGACGCAGGACAAACGCCTGAGCGCCAAGGAATTCATCGGCAGCAGGGACAAGATGCGGGCGGATCAGACCAGTTACGCCAGCCGTGTCGCGGATTTGGGGCTGGAGCGTGGCATCGAGGGCAGCAAGGCCACTCACCAGACGATTCAGCAGCACTACGCCGCCATTCAGCAGGGGGTAAAAACCCACGCCTCTATCAGCACCAAAGCGCTAGAGCCGCGGGTTTTGAGCAAGGGGTTATTCACCAAAGTCGTCGAAACGCCAGAGCAGGTTGCCGAGCGGCTGGCCGAATCAATCAACAAGGGGTTTGCGGATACGGTCGCTGTAGCCTCTACAGCGCTTCAGGAGCGCCGCAGAGCAAAGGAAATGCAGGACACGGCAAGTGATCTGAAAAAGCGGCTAGATTCGATTCAAGGCCCTTTCAAGGGGCTTACGAAGGCTCAGGTGACAGAGGTTTTGAAGGTGGCCATGACGTTTCAGTTAGAGAACAAGAAAGCTAGGGAGCAGACCCAAGCTATTCGCCTAGAACGGGGTAAAAACTCACCTGATCAGGGGATTTCACGCTGAGGGAATGGATCGTCCCAGAAACTCGTCCAAGGTGACTTCACCTTCTACGTAGGCTCTGGCGTTTTCTTCATCAAGCGCCGAGAGCTTGAACCCCGCCAGCCCGACCGAGGCTCGCGCGTAGTTCACGGCCCGCAGGCGTTCTGCTCTGTCGCTACGCTGTTTGGTAACGAAAATAGGGATTGGCTCAGCGGGGCCAGAGTCAATGAAAGTGGGCTGATCGTCCATACCTGCTCCTCTATTCTTTGCGACGAACGGTAGGGGGGTTTGGGCCGGGAAAAACCGCCCCTGGGGGTCAGTACATAGCCAGCGTTA